>NZ_JAIXTJ010000017.1 GCF_027483985.1 Flavobacterium sp. | reverse complement strand
TTTTTTCCAATAAGACTGGAATGGCTTTTTCTTGCACTTCTGACGGATTCTCAAATCCTAGATCTTTGATCGCCAGCAGTAACGACTCATTCAGACCTAATTGTTCAAATTTATTCATATTGTATTTTAAAATTGGGTGCAAAGGTAGTCTTTAAATACCATATAAACTAATTTGTTATTTATTGAAAATTAATAAGTTAGCAAATTTAACTTTAACGTAACAATTTCAAAAATAGTTGTGACTTGAAAATTGAATCAAAAATTGTCACCTATTTTAAAAAATCTATCAGTTTTTTAACAGCTAGTCCGCGATGGCTTATGGTTGCCTTTTCTTCAATAGAAAGTTCTGCGAAAGTTTTAGAATAGCCATCAGCAACGAAAATTGGGTCATATCCAAAACCATTTGTACCAATTTTAGTATCGATTATTTTTCCGTTAATAATTCCGGTAAAGAGGTGTTGTTCTCCGTTTAGATTTAAACAGATAACGGTTTTGAAGTTGGCACTTCTATCGGATTCATTTTTGATGTCTGACAACAGTTTATTTACATTGTTGTCATCATTTTTTGGTTCACCAGCATATCTAGCAGAATAAACACCAGGTGCACCATTTAAAGCATTAACTTCAAGTCCTGTATCATCAGCAAAGCAATTAAAACCATATTTTTGAGTAACATAATTGGCTTTTAAAATGGCATTGCCTTCAATGGTATCAGCAGTTTCTGGGATTTCTTCGGTACATCCAATATCTTCTAAACTAAGTATTTGAATTGAACTCGGAACTAAAAGTTGGATTTCCTTAATTTTATTTTTATTGTTTGAGGCAAAAATTAGTTTCATATTTTTATTGCAAATTTAATGAATTTTGTCTTTTTTTGTTTGTAGTAAATCTAATACAGATTTTTATCCGTATATAAAGGTTGTGCCATCCAAATCTTATTTCATATGAAGCAAATTTACACCAAATTGGTTTTTTTAGTAACCTTTTTATTCCTTAATTCAAGTCAAAGCTTTGCACAGTTCGTATTTAATAGTAAAAATTCTAAACAATTAGAGGAAATTTCATTACACAATTACACTACATTGATAGATGTTAAACAGAAGAATTTAACTATCAATGAGGTAATGAAAATTGATAAAAATCAGTTTAAAGTATTAAAAAATAAAAATACCGATTTAGGATTTTCAAAAGATAGTTATTGGTTGCATTTTTCTATCAAGAATGCTACTAGTAGTGATTTAAAATATTATTTAGAATCTTCAAGACCAATAATTGATTACGCCAATTTTTATAAAATTGTAAATGGAAAAGTTGTTGATTATCAAAAAAGCGGTGATAATATTCCTTTTAAAGAACGAAGTTTTAAACACAGAAAAACACTTTTTACGGTTTATTTATTGCCAAATGAAACCGCTGAATATTATGTTAATTTAAAAAGTGATGGCGAAGTTATTAACGCGCCAGTCATTTTGAGAACGCCAATGAAACTTGTTGAAGTAACCTCATTTGAGCAAATTGTTTTTGGCTTTTTTTATGGAATTTTAATCATTGCATCCATTTTATACTTCTTCTTTTTTTACGCGATGAAAGAACGAGTTTTCTTATATTACAGTTTGTATGTTGTATTTATCGGTTTACTTCAATTTTCGTTGGATGGCTATTTTTATCAATTCATTGCACCAGATTCTGGATGGTTGTGTCACAAATCAGTTTTGTTATTTGCGATAATTTCTGGAGTATTTTTAGGGAAATATGCTCAAACCTTTTTGAAAGTTAAGAAAATAAGTTCTAGATTAAACTTTTGCTATAATTTACTTTATATATTGTTTGGTGGATTGTTAACTATGATAGTTTTTGTGCCGTCATTGTTTGAATATGGATATCCAATAATGAATGTACTTGGTTTGTTATTGTTGATACTAATTATAACATCATTACTAGTTTTAAACAAAGCTACTGGCGAGAAATATCACTTTTTTACCTTAGGAATTTTATCATTAGTAACCGGATTCGTCATCTTCATTTTAAAGAATTTTAGTTTATTGCCTTACAATTTCATTACTGAAAACAGTTCTAAATTAGGTACAGGATTAGAAGTCGTATTCTTGTCGCTATCGATGGCTAATTTGATTAGAAAACTCAAAGAAGATAAAGAGAAACTTCAAACAGTGGCACTTCAAAAGTCGGAAGAAATGAACGAAATGAAGTCTTATTTTCTGTCTAATATAAGTCACGAATTAAGAACTCCATTGAATACTATAATGAATTTTATTGAATCTATTGATGCTGAAACCGATAGCAAATCAATTCAAGAAAAATGTGACGTTATCAGAAGTTCATCAACTAGTTTATTGAGTTCAGTCAATGATATTTTAGATTTTTCTAAGATTGAAAAAGGTGAAATAAAATTAGAAGAAACTGAATTTAACTTACATCAATTATTAGAAGACATAAGAAGTGATGTTAGTCTTAGAGCAAAAAATAAAAATTTAGATTTTCAATTATTTATTCCAAATGGATTGCCAAAAAATTTGAAAGGCGATAGTAATAGAATTCGCCAGATTGTTATGAATTTATTGAGTAATGCCATAAAATTCACTAATGAGGGAATAATTAAACTGAAGGTCGAAACATTAATTATTGACGGAAAAGTTGATTTAACGTTTATTATTTCAGACACAGGAGAAGGAATTGCCAAAGAAAAAATTGATAGCATTTTTGATTCATTTTCACAGCAGTCTATAGATAACAAAAGAAAATATGGTGGATTAGGTTTGGGATTATATATTGTAAAAGCTTTTGTAGAGCTTTATAAAGGTACTATTGATATTCAGAGTATTGTTAATCAAGGGACGGCTTGTACTGTGAAATTAGTGTTGCAAGAAGTAATTAAAAAAGAAGAAATAAAAACCACAGAATCAAAAGAATATAATTTAAAAGGAAAACGAATTTTGGTGGTAGAAGATAATACTATGAATCAAATGGTTTTAAAGTTAATTACCAAAAAATGGCTAAATACCGAAGTTGACTTTGCATTTAACGGAGAAGAAGGCCTTGAGTTTTTACAAAAATCAAAGTATGATGTCATCTTGATGGATTTACAGATGCCAATAATGGATGGTTATGAAGCTACAAATGAAATTAGAAAAGGAAACTCTGGTTTGAATGATAAAAATATCCCAATAATAGCGGTTACAGCCGATGTTATGGAGTCAACTAAGGATAAAGTGAAAGAAATCGGAATGAATTATTACTTGTCAAAGCCTGTAAATAAAGATGTTCTTTATGATACTATTCAAAAATATGCCTAAAAATATTTTCTGAAAATCACGTAAAACTACGTGGTTGTATTTCAATATTTCCATATAAATTTGCTTTAAGTAGTTAGGTTTAATTTTGTTATTGTTTAGCGATCCTTCATTCAAAAAGTGATAACAAAAAAGTAATAATTCCTTTTACCATTTACTTCGTTAGATTTTTTCTAAGGTATAAATTGATTTGGGGTCTTTTATATACAGCGGTAACAAGGAATTATTAGAAAAATGTGAGAAAGAGCAGCCTTTATAGGCTGCTTTTTTGATTTTACTTTAATATTTCAATATCAATTTAATTTGACTTAAATATTTCTAAATCAATAAAAAATTATCATTACTTTTGCATCGTTTTTTAACAACATATTTATCATGGTAAAAGATTTATTTGAAAGAATACAAAACAATAAAGGTCCGTTAGGAAAATGGGCTTCACAAGCAGAAGGATATTTTGTTTTTCCTAAGTTAGAAGGTGAACTTGGTCCAAGAATGCAATTTCAAGGAAAAGATATTTTAAATTGGAGTTTGAATGATTATTTAGGTCTTGCAAATCATCCAGAAGTGCGTCAAGCCGATACTGATGCTGCAATTCAGTATGGTGCAGCCTATCCAATGGGAGCGAGAATGATGAGTGGTCACACTAATGCTCACGAGCAATTAGAAAATGAATTGGCTGCGTTTGTGCAGAAAGAAGCTGCTTATTTGTTAAACTTTGGTTACCAAGGTATAATGTCTTGTATTGATGCTTTAGTGACTAAAAATGATATTATTGTATATGATGTAGATGCACACGCATGTATTATTGATGGCGTTCGTCTTCATATGGGAAAACGTTTTACATACAAGCACAATGATCTTGAAAGTATGGAGAAAAACCTGCAACGTGCTACAAAAATGGCTACCGAAACAGGTGGAGGAATCTTGTTCATTACTGAAGGAGTTTTCGGAATGCGTGGGCAACAAGGTAAATTGAAAGAAATTGTAGAAATGAAGAAAAAATACAATTTCCGATTATTGGTTGATGATGCACATGGTTTTGGTACTTTAGGAAAAACAGGTGCTGGAGCAGGAGAAGAGCAAGGTTGCCAAGACGGAATTGATGTTTACTTTTCAACTTTTGCTAAATCAATGGCAAGTATTGGTGCATTTTTAGCAGCTGATAAAGATATTATTGATTATTTAAAATATAATTTACGTTCACAAATGTTTGCAAAAGCATTGCCAATGATTCAAACGGTTGGTGCTTTGAAACGTTTAGAGTTATTACGTAAATCATCAGAGTTGAAAGATAAACTTTGGGAAAATGTAAATGCCTTACAAGGCGGTTTGAAAGCTAAAGGATTTAATATTGGAGACACAAATACGTGCGTTACACCAGTTTATCTTGAAGGTTCAATTCCAGAAGCGATGATTATGGTGAATGATTTAAGAGAAAATTATGGTATCTTCTTGTCGATTGTAGTGTATCCAGTAATTCCAAAAGGAATAATTTTATTAAGAATGATTCCTACTGCATCTCATACTTTAGCTGATATTGATGAAACTTTAGCAGCTTTCGAAGCTATTCGTGAAAAATTAGTAAACGGAACTTATGCTAAAATTGCTGAAGCGAGTGTTCAAAATGTAGACTAGATTACTATTCTAAATTTATAATATTTAAATCCATTCATTAATTTGAATGGATTTTTTTGTATTTTTAAAGATCTAAATACGAAAAGTATGAAAAATAGCATTTTAGTTGTAGCGCTGGTTGTCTCATTTTTGTGTTCTTGCAAAAAGGAAGATAAAAAAGAAGAAGTAGAAATAATTCCAAAAAGTAACGAGGCTGTTATTAGAGAATGTTTCGAATCAGTAAAGGGTAAGGATACTATTCAATTAAATATAAATATTGAAAATCAAAACGTAACCGGAAATTTGACGTACAAATTATTTGAGAAAGATAAAAATGTTGGCATAATACAAGGTACTATGATTGGTGATACTTTATTTGCGGATTATAAATTTATGTCAGAAGGAGTAGAGTCGTTTCGTCAAGTAGCATTTATTAAACAGGACGGAAAATTATCAGAATTTTATGGTGAAGTTGAAGAGAAGGAAGGCAAAATTGTTTTTAAAGATAAAAGTAAGCTGGTTTTAAATTCAGGATTTATCTTGAGTTCTGTTCCTTGTAAATAATCAAAAAATCCATCAAAAGCGATGGATTTTTTTGTTTTATAAATCAATTTTATAAGTTCTTCGTCTTCTAAAAATAACTGGATCAAAATGTTTCCATATCTGATGAATAGCGGTATTTTCTTCAAGTTCAGGTGTTCTAATACAATTTTTAATTCCTTTTTCTGTGAAAGTGTTGTAACATTCGTTAAATATAATCGCAGTTACACCTTTGTTTTGATATTCTGGTAATACACCAATTAAATAAAACAAAACATCTTTGCTTTCTTTTTTAGCTTTTAATAAATGATAGAATCCAAAAGGAAATAACTTACCCTTAGCTTTTTGTAAAGCTTCTGAAAAACTTGGCATTACAATACTAAAAGCAATCATTTTATCGTCTTTATCTAAAACAAATTTGATGTATTCTGGATTGATGAAACTTATGTATTTCTTTTTAAAATACTCTTTCTGAACTTCTGTGATGGCCACAAAAGAAGATAAACTGGCATACGATTCATTAAATACATCAAACATTTCATCCACATAAGGCATAATGTCTTTTGTCTTAGTAAAGTTTACTGGTTTTAATTGGTAACGTTTTTTTATTAACTCTTGAACTTTAAAGAAAAATTCGGGTTTTACATTTTCAAATGGGAATTTATTCTCTAAATATTCTTTTTCTTTTACATAACCCAACTGTTCTAGATGCTCTTTATAATAAGGATAATTATACCAAGTTATCATCGAACCAATTTCGTCAAATCCTTCGGTTAGGACACCAACTTTGTCTAAATTGGAGAAACCCATCGGACCTTCAACATATTCAAGATTGTTTTTTCTTCCTAAATCATAAACTTTTTCAAGTAATGCTTTAGTCACTTCAATGTCGTCAATAACATCCCACCAACCAAATCTTACTTTCTTTTTTTGCTGATCATTAACTTCATCCCAATTGATTATGGCTGCAATTCGTCCTACTATTTGATTGTTTTTGTATGCTAAATAAAAATAAGCTTCAGCACTTTTAAAAGCAGGATTTTTGTCTTTATTAAAGGTTTCTAAATCATCTTGAATCAATGGTGGCACCCAATAAGGATGGTTTTTATATAACGAAAACGGAAACTTAACATAGTCTTTAAGTAACGATTTAGTAGTGGCTTCTATAATTGTAATCATTTTGTTTTAAGGCTTTTCAACTTGAACTTCGTCTAATCGTTTTTTGGTTTTTTCTTTTTCTTTATCTTTTTTACTCTTGTCTTTCTTCTTGTCCTTTTTTGGAGCTCGAATCATAACATCTTTATAATTTGTAGTCGAACGCCAAGAAAGTCCGCAACCCACAAATAAAAAATCGGGTGTTGTTTTAAAATTTTTGCTTACATAAGCATCTACTTGAAGATTATCATTTACCAAATAGGCTGCACCAGTCGAAAAGAATCCATCGGCATAATAATCGCCTTTAAGACCTTTGTTTTCAAGATAGGCAGACCATTTTTCGTTAAAACCTTTAGTAATTGTAGCAACGTAACCAAGGGTTTGATTATTTGTTCCAACTTTATCAATATACACATTAGTTATAAATACCCACGCACCAGGAAAGATATGTTGCGTAACTAGCATTCCTTTAGGACTTATTCTACTAATTTCTTCACCTCCAAATAAAAACGGATTCGAACTAAAGTTAAGATTTGCTCCAGCATATACCGAAACTGCCGGAATTAATTGACGCCATTTAAATCTGTGATTAGCTTTCCAACTGTAAATATTAATTTTTTCTTCATAATTTTTAAACGGATCAAATACTAGATACTTTAATCCAAGAGTTGAAGATTTTAAACCTTTTCGAGTAAATTGTGTAAAATCATCAGTAGTATATTTATCATTTTGATAATTTAGTTCTAAAATCGTTTCGAGTTGTTCTTTGAAAAAACCGTATCTAACATTAAAATCTAATCCCATACCAGAGGCACTGTAATCCAAAACGCTGTGCTTTTCATTTATGTAACTCAAACCAGTTTCAACCTGAATAACTGTTTTTCCAACAGCAAATGCCGACATTGATTCGCTTGGTCTATTAGAATTAATGACATCGGTATGTTGTGCATTAAGTTTTAAAACCGACGAAAGAGCAATAAAAAGAACAAAAAGATTTATTTTCATTTTAGTAGGGTTTGCTGTTTTGATTTAGAAATTCAAATGTACTATTAATTTATTATTTATTTAAGAGCTATTGCTAATTTTGAATGTAGGAATTTAGTATTTTTGACAAAATTTTTATTTATGCAAGAAGCAGATTTACGTGGTGTATTTAAAACGTTATTATATATTATAGCTATTTACTACATTGTAAAATTTTTAGCTCGTTTGTTTTTACCAGTTATTGCAAAAAAAGTGGTTGAAAAAGCAACACAACAATTTCAAGAACAAGCACAGCAACAGCAACAGAATGCTCAAGATAATTACAATTCATCAGCTAAAAGCGATAAACCTCGCGAGACTAAAAAAGTAGGTGAATACATTGATTACGAAGAGATCGACTAGGTTTTTTTATATGTTTTTAAATCAAAACTAAAAACATCTAAAATCTTACATCTAAAATCTAAAATCTAATATCTAATATCTAATATCTAATATCTAATATCTAAAATCTAATATATAAAAATGAAGCAGCTTCAAAAGTTATATCCTCATTTATTGGCCATCGGTGGTTTTATTTTAATTGCCTTAATTTATTTCTATCCAGTTTTACAAGGAAAAAAAATATACCAATCAGATATTGTGCAATATACCGCAATGGCTAAAGAGCAAAATGACTTTAGAGCAGCAGAAAACGCCGAACCTTATTGGACCAATTCCGCATTTGGAGGAATGCCAACCTATCAATTGGGTGCAAAATATCCAAATGATTTTATCGGACATTTAGATGATGCACTGCGTTTTTTACCTCGTCCGGCTGATTATTTATTTCTTTATTTCCTAGGATTTTATGCCTTGATATTGGTTTTAAAAATTGATCCTTTAAAAGCTTTTTTCGGAGCTTTAGCCTTCGGATTATCTACTTATTTGATAATTATTCTTGGTGTTGGTCATAACGCTAAAGCACACGCCATAGCTTATATGCCATTGGTCGTAGCAGGTGTTATAATGGTGTTTCAAAAACGATTCTTCTATGGCGGAATGTTAACAATGTTTGCCGTAGCATTAGAAATCAATGCCAATCACTTTCAAATGACTTATTATCTTTTAATAGTTTTAATTGCTTTAGGAGTTTATTACACGATAAAATTTATAAAAAATAAAGAGTTCAAGCCATTAGCGACAGTAGCAGGTACTTTTGCTGTTGCTTTGTTATTTGCATTAGGTTCAAATGCAACAAGTTTATTGGCAACCAAAGAATATGCAGATTTCAGTACAAGAGGAAAAAGTCAGTTACAACTTAACCCTGATGGTACTAAAAAATCGAGTAATTCAACGCTTGACAAAGAATACATCAATGAATACAGTTACGGAATTGCAGAAAGTTTTAACCTAATTGCACCAAGACTTTTTGGTGGAGGAAACTCCGAGAAGTTGGGCGAAAACTCTGCGGTTTATGATTATATGTTGAAATGTGGTGCTTCTGAGCAAGAAGCAAAACAATTTACAGAAAACTATGCACCGACTTATTGGGGTGACCAACCTATTGTTGCTGCGCCAGCTTATATAGGTGCTGTAATTTTCTTCTTGTTTGTAGTAGCAATGTACCACGATAAACGAAAGTTGAAATATGCTTTTCTTGCTGGTGCTTTGATTTCGTTAATGCTTTCGTGGGGAAAAAACTTCTCTATTATAACCGATTTATTTATCGATTATATGCCAATGTATGACAAGTTTAGAGCTGTTTCTTCTATTCAGGTTATTTTAGAATTATGTATTCCAATTTTGGCTATTATGGGACTCCATTCGTTTTTTACTACTAATAAAGAAAAACAATGGAATAGTTTATGGAAAGCTGCGGCAACGGCTTTAGGTTTGTTATTAGTGTTATTAGTTTTTAAAGAGAAATTTGATTTTGTTGGAAGTATGGACGGTCAGTTGCGTCAAATGTTGAGTCAAAGTCAAGACAAATCATTCGGAATTGGTTTTATTGATGCCTTGAAAGCTGACAGAAAAACAATGTATTCAGCTGATTTATTGCGTTCAGGATTCTTTATAGTATTGGCTGCTTTAGTACTTTGGATGTACACCAAAAATAAATTGGCGCAATCGACAGCAATAATCCTTGTTGGAATTCTAATGGTTTCCGATTTGTTTTTCGTCGACAAAAAGTATGTTAGTAGTGACGATTTTGTTGGAGCTAGGGAAGTTGATGTCCCATTTGAAGCAACAACTTCTGATATGCAAATTCTTCAAGACACAACACATTATAGAGTTTTAGAAGTTGAAGGAAATTTATCAAGTGCTCGTGCATCTTTTTTCCACAAATCAATTGGTGGTTATAGTGCTGTAAAACCAAGAGCAATGCAAGAATTATTTGACTATCAAATTGCCAAAAACAACAAAGAGGTAATTGATATGTTAAACGTTAAATATATCATTCAGACTAATGATAAGGGAGAAGAATTCCCAACATTAAATCAAGATGCTAACGGAAATGCTTGGTTTGTATCTGAAATAAAAATGGTTGATAATGCTGATGCAGAAATGAAGGCGCTAGATAAATTGGATACTAAAAATATAGCACTCATAGACGTATTCAATGAAGGATCAAAAATTAAAGGAAGTAATTTCGTTAAGTCTTTTTCTGTAGATTCTTTAGCGAAAATCAAACTTACATCCTACAAACCAAATCATTTAAAATATATTTCAAATAATAAGAACAGTGGTTTTGCTGTATTTTCTGAGATGTATTACAAGAATGGTTGGATTGCAACTATTGACGGAAAAGAAGAACCAATTTTAAAAGTAAATTATGCTTTAAGAGGATTAAACATTCCGGCAGGAAATCATAAAATTGAATTCAAATTTGAACCTCAAGTGGTTAAAACTGGAAGTATGATTGCTTTAGTTAGTTTTATCGGAATGATATTGCTTTTGGTTGGTGGAATATATTTAGATAGAAAGAAGAAAAAACAACTGTAAGGCTAGTTTTTTGTAAATTTGATTACAAGTTTAATAAAAATGGAAGCAAAAAAACTAAATCACGCTCATCCTTCTAAAATGGAAGAACGTTATCTAGATGAGATTAGAAAAATGACGCCTCAGCAACGTTTTGAAAAATTGATGGCTATTATTGAGCTATCTTATCTTTTAAAAACTTCCAAAAAAATATCAAAGTAAGTAAATGAATAGTCAAATAATTGAAATTTGGAAGTATTTTTCTTTGAACAAAGTCAAATATTTGACCATTGGTGGTTTTGCCGTAAATATTTATGGTTACGGAAGAAATACAGGTGATATTGATATCTTTATTGAAGATTCAATTGAAAATCGCGAGAATCTGCGAGAAGCTTTGAAACAATCAGGAATTGGAGATTTTGAAAATATAAAGACTATGCAATTTATTCCTGGTTGGACCGATATTTCCTTAAATTTTAATCTGCGATTAGATATCATGACTTCTGTTAAAGGTTTAGAAAATCAAGATTTTCAAGAATTACTTGATAAAGCTTATGTTACTGAAATTAGTGGAATTCCTGTCTACTTTTTAGATTACGAAAACCTTATTAAAGCTAAAAAAGCTACCAATCGTCCAAAAGATATTTTAGATATTGAAGAGTTAGAAAAGATTAATAAAAACTCAAATTTATAATTTTGGAAACGAATCAAAAAAAACTTTTAGTCATCACGTACTATTGGCCTCCAGCTGGCGGACCAGGCGTGCAACGTTGGTTGAAATTTGTAAAATATTTGCCCGATTTTAATGTTCAACCCATAGTTTATATTCCCGAAAATCCGACGTATCCTATAGTTGATGAAGGGTTGATGAGTGAAGTTTCTGATAAAGCAATTATTCTTAAAAATAAAATATTTGAACCTTATCAATTAGCCGGATTTTTATCTAAAAAGGAAACCAAAAAAATAAGTTCAGGAATTATTCCAGCAGCTAAAAAACAAAGTTTTGTTGAAAAAATGATGCTTTGGGTTCGAGGCAATTTATTCATTCCTGATGCGCGTAAATTTTGGGTAAATCCATCTGTAACTTATTTGAAAAAATACATTCAAGAAAATAATATTGATACTATTGTAACTTCTGGACCACCACATTCTTTGCATTTAATTGGTTTGAAATTAAAACACGAACTAGGAGTGAAGTGGTTTGCCGATTTTCGTGATCCTTGGACTACTATTGGATATCATAAGGCCTTAAAGTTATCTTCATTTGCAGATAAAAAGCACAAAGCATTAGAACATCAGGTTTTGAATACTGCCGATGTTATTATTGTTACAAGTAAAACCACAAAAACAGAATTCCAAGCTATTACTAATAAGCCAATTGAAGTAATTACTAATGGTTATGATATCGAAAAAGTTTCAAAACAGTCTTTGGATGAGAAATTTACAATGGCTCATATTGGTTCATTTTTATCGGATAGAAATCCGAAGATTTTGTGGGAATCTTTACACGAATTAATCTTGGAAAATGAAGTTTTTAAATCCCATTTTCAATTAAAACTTATGGGTAAAGTAAGTCAAGAAGTTTTAGATTCTATTTCAGAATTTAAATTAGATTCGCATCTTAATAATTTAGGATATGTTTCCCATTCTGAAGCAGTAAAACATCAAAGAACATCACAGGTTTTGTTGTTGATCGAAATTGATTCTGAAGATACTAAAAGCATCATACCAGGAAAATTATTTGAATATATGGTTTCAGAAAGGCCAATAATAGCTATTGGACCAAAAGATTCTGATTTTGCAGAAATCATTACAGCTACCAACACTGGTGTATTTTTTACTTACAATGAAAAAGAGCGTTTGAAAAAGACAATTTTATCCCACTTTGAATTGTACCTAAATCACAATTTAAAAGTGTATCCAGTTGGTTTACAGCAGTATTCTCGTAAAAGTTTGACCGAAAATCTCGCAAAACTCATAACTAGTAATTCGTAACTTTAAATGGGAATAGTTCAAAATCAATCTATTAAAAATACCATAATCACTTTTTTCGGGTTTGGGATTGGAGCTATTAATGCCTTGTTTTTGTATACGAACTTTTTAGGAAAAATGCATTACGGTATTGTTTCCACAATTTTATCAGGTGCAAATATTATGATGCCTTTAATGGCATTTGGTGCACAAAATACTTTAATTCGTTTTTTTTCTCAGTATAAAACTGAAAAAGAAAGAGAAGAGTTTTTAACGTTTATGCTGTGCTTACCATTAGCATTCATAGTGCCAATAACGGCAATTTTTTATATTTTTTATGACCCAATTTCAAGTGGTTGGCTTATCGAAAATCCTACTTTAGAACCTTATTTTTGGCTTATTCCAATTGTTGGTTTACTTATGGCCTATTTTGAGGTGTATTATGCTTGGGTTAAAGTGCATATGCAATCGGTTATTGGAAATTTGATTAGCGAAGTACTAATTCGTGTAATCGTAATGTTTTTACTTTTTGCAGTTCATTTCAATTTAATTGATAAATCAACTTGCGTTTATGGAATTGCATCTGCTTACTTTGTGCAATTAATTGTTATGAAACTTTATGCAATTTCTGTTAAAGCACCAGTTTTAAGATTTGTAATTCCTGCTAATAGTAAAGAAATTATTCAATATTCATTATTTATAATTGTATCTGGCGGTGTTGCCGTGATGTTGGTTGATTTTGATAAAGTAATGATTCCGTTTTATAAAGATATTAGTCAAAATGCTTTGTATGCAGTAGCTATTTTTATTTCAACCGTTATTATTGTTCCTTACAGAGCAATGAATCAAATAGTGGCGCCCATAACTGCGAGATTAATGGCAGAGCATAAGCTTGATGAGTTGAATGATTTATATAAAAAAAGTGCCATAAATCTTCAAGTAATTGGTGGTTTTATAATGATGCTTATTTTTTTGAATATAAAAGAGTTGTATAAGATTATACCTGATGAATATAGTGGTGGAATTTGGGTGGTTTATATGATTGGCTTATGCAAATTCTATGATGTTTTGTTAGGAAATAATAATTCGATAATTGTAAATACAAAGTATTATAGAACAGTTCTACTTTTTGGAGTTGTGACTGTTATTATTATGATCGTTTTAAATGCCATTTTTATTCCGCTGTATGATATTGAAGGTTCCGCTTTTGCCACATTAATTACAATTGCCATTTACAATACTATCAAATTAATATACGTAGTGAAAAAAATGAATTTATATCCGTTTACAATAAAAACTCTGTATTCATTTTGTATATTAATAGCTTGTTTTTTACTATTTTTCTTTTGGGAATTTCCTTTTCATCCGATAATTAATATTGGTTTAAAATCTATTTTGATTTCTATTTTCTATTGGTTTATTAATTATAAATTAGCAATTTCTGCGGAAGTAAACCAAGTTGTTGACTCTGTTTTGAAAAAAGTGCGTTTTTAATAAGTTAGATTCTGAATCAAACTGAAATAAATTCAGTTCAAGAGTTTAGAATGAATGAATAATCCTGCTTCATCTTTCCAGAATCCGCAGGATTTAAACAAACCTAACCAACCAATCAATCTTTTATTCTTTATCTTCTTTAGCATCGTTTTCAACTAATGCTTTTGTTCCGTCTGTTCTGTAATAGTAGTAACCGTTTCCGTTTCCGCTATTTCCGTTTCCATAAGTGGTTGCAGTTGCGTTATTGTTATAAATAAAACCACTGTTTCTTTTTACTTGACCAATCATGTCGATTATTTCACCACGACGGTTGTAAACTATTCTTAAACCACCTACTTGTGTTAAGGCAAATCGGTTGTATCTCATATATACGGTTCCAATTCTATTCACTCTGTCTTGACTATCATAGTTGATAAAAGTGTTTCCAACTCTGCGTACTCTACCAAAACTATCGTGTTCTACTAAAACTCCATAATTAACAGGATTTCTTCTATTTACGTCAGCAGTTCTCTTTCCAGCTAATCGGTAATGATAATCTCCTTGAGAATCATTTGGACGTGTATTAAAATCAAAGTCACCATTAGCAAATACGAAAAACTCTATGCCTCGTTCTGTAAATGAAATTGGTTCATCAAAATTACAACTTGCTGTTGTAGTGTGATTGTAACTTCTTTTTTCTTGTGCATTTGCTACACTTGCAGTTAACATAATGCTTGCTACTAATAAAGTAATTGTTCTCATAATAAATCGTTTTAAAGCTTTTGCTTACTCGTTCGATTTTCAGCTTCTTCGATCAGATTGTTTTTCTGATATTTGGTATATTTCAAGATGTGTGCCAAAGCTAGTATAATGATTTGTCAACGATTTGTTAATGATTTTTAACTAGTTGGAAAATAAATTGTTATTTGATGATTTGGCTCCAAAAATTAATTTAATAAGTTTCTAAAATTTTATTACTTTTGATGCCATTAACTAAATAACTATCATTTTTTGTTATGAATTTCACAAAAAGTAACTTACTTTTCTTTTCTTTTGTAATACTATTTAGCGTCAATATGTTTGGTCAAACCTTTGAGCAAGCTTATGCTAATGTCGTAAATCAATGTTCTCAAAGTAATATCACAACTAATTTAACACAATATGAAGCTTTAGGCGTAAAACGAAGAGGAACTCCAGCTTTACAAAATACTTTAGATTGGTTAAAGAACAAATATTTAAGCTACGGTTACACTGCCAGTCAACTTCAAGAATATTCTTATACTTATGCCGGTTCAGCCGCAGTTTGTAAAAATTTAGTAGTAACAAAAATTGGAACGGTTTACCCAAATACTTTTCTTATTGTTTGTGGTCATTATGATTCCATTGTTGGAACAGGTACCAACGATAACGGAAGTGGTGTAGTTTCTATTCTTGAAACAGCACGATTGTTGCAAAACATACCAACCGAATATTCTATAAAATTCATCAATTTCAGCGGTGAAGAAGATGGATTAAAAGGAAGCCAAAATTATGTGTCAGCAGTAGTAAATTCTACTACACCAAAAATGGATATTCGATTGGTTTTTAATTTAGATGAAGTTGGTGGCGTTGCCGGAATGGTAAATAATACAATCACCTGCGAACGAGATACTTCATCGCCTACAGTAAACAACGCAGCTTCTAGTGCTTTCACCAATCAATTAATAACTTGTGTTGGATTGTATTCGCCGCTAAACACCTTTTTAGCCTCAGCTTATGCTTCAGATTATATGTCGTTTCAAAGTAATAGCGATATTATAACTGGTTTTTTTGAGAAAAACGAAACTACTCACAAGCATACTGCCACCGATTTATTAGTCAATATGGATCCAGTTTATAATTTTAATGTTGCAAAAGCCACAATCGGAGCTACGATGCATTTTGCAAAAGCAAGCACATCAACATTAGCATTAGAAACTTCAACTTCTGATTTTAACGTAAGTTTCTTTCCAAATCCTACTAAAGATTCTTTAAATATTAATTTGGGTTCGATGTCTGAAACTAATTATAGTTTTTCATTAATAGATTTAAATGGTAAAGTGGTTCTTGAAAAAGTAATTGAAAATGCCAAACTTATTGAATCAATTCCGATACCTAATTTATCAAAAGGAATTTATTTAGGTGTTTTGAATGTTGGAGATAAAAGAATAACTAAGAAAATAGTAATTGAGTAAAAAAAAATGGCTTCGATAATTGAAGCCATTTTTTATTTGATAAAACAAATAAACTACATTTTAATAATTTTCTTGGTAATAGTTTCCTTTTCAGAAACAATTTTCAGTAGATAAATTCCTGATTCAAATGATTTTGTGTCGATTTGAACTCCTGAAGTTAAGTCATTGTTGCTTTGAATCACTTTTCCTGCAATGTTATAAATAGCGTAGCTAAAAGTGGATTTCAAACCATCAATAACAATAAAATCACTAAACGGATTTGGATATAATGTCACTGACGATGATGTGATTTCAGCAGTATTTAAATTTGGTGGTGTAAATCTGTAAATTGTATTTGTCGCAGGCGTTCCTGTAATGGTATCATCGATATTTGAGACAGTTGGATTAGAAACTGGTCCAGTTAAAAACAGTGAATTAGATAAAGTATCATTGATATCTACGCCACTAATTCCGATAATTGCCCCAGAATCACCACCGTAAAAACTAACGCTATCTGTCACAGAACTTGGTCCATAACGATATTCAATAATATTCGAACCTTCATAAAGCCAAATTTGAAAATTCACAAACATATCTAGTGTAAAATCATTGAATGCACCACAATTTTTGTATTCAATTTTTGCAATTCTACTTCCCACAGCACCATCAATTTTGTAACTAATATTTGATAATGAAGTAGTTCCACCATCGCCACGATCAATTAAATCAGTTGCAAATGAGGCCGCAACTTGGAAAATTGAACCAGTAGTTTGTTGAACAATGTAACTATCATATACTTTAAAATTTGAATTTGTATTCCCGTTTATGGTAAATGGAAAAGGTAACACGAAGTCATATTCAGGATCATCCCAAATTTCACCATTGTTAATTGATGTTGAGCCAGTTAAATCGGCGTAAGTTCCTGTAAGATTGCTGAAAACATAATTTTGAGCAGTAACAGATAAACTCAAAAATAAGAAGATAATGGGTAGTGTTTTTTTCATATTTTGTTTTTTTTGTAAAATTATAATTTTTCTTTTAAATACTTACCTGTAATAGATTTCTTATTTTTAACAACTTCTTCAGGCGTTCCTGCAGCCAAAAGCAATCCGCCATTTTCGCCACCTTCTGGACCTAAATCAATGATCCAATCAGCACATTTAATCAAGTCAAGGTTGTGTTCGACTACTATAATCGAATGTCCTTTGTCAATCAAGGCTTCAAAAGAGGTCAATAATTTTTGGATATCGTGAAAATGCAATCCTGTTGTAGGTTCATCAAAGACAAACAAAGCTTTATCTTTGGTTGTTCCTTTTACAAGAAATGATGCCAATTTTATACGTTGAGCTTCACCACCAGAAAGAGTAGAAGAAGATTGTCCTAATTGCACATAACCCAATCCAACATCTTGTAGCGGTTGTAACTTTTGCATAATTTTGGCTTGTTTATGTTCGCTAAAAAATGAAATAGCGTCATCAATAGTCATCGTTAAGATGTCATCGATGTTTTTACCTTCAAAAGTTACTTCTAGAATTTCTTTTTTAAATCGTTTTCCGTTGCAAGTTTCGCATGGCAATTCTACATCGGCCATAAATACCATTTCTACGTTAATAGAGCCATCACCTTTGCACGTTTCACAGCGTCCGCCATCAACATTAAACGAAAAATGTTTGGGTTGATAACCACGAATCTTAGCTAATTTAGTCTTTGAAAATAAGTCGCGAATGTCGTCATAGGCCTTTATATAAGTTACCGGATTAGAACGCGAACTTCTTCCTATTGGATTTTGATCTACATATTCAATATGATGAATTTTGTGATAATGGCCTTGCATATCAGAAAATTGACCTGCTTTTTCACCAACTCCTTCCAATCTTTTTTGAATCGCCGGAAATAATATCTTTTTTACTAAAGTACTTTTTCCGCTACCAGAAACTCCTGTTACAACGGTCAAACATTCTAATGGAAAACGAACATCAAGATTTTGTAAATTGTTTTCTCTAGCACCCAAAATATCAATATAAGCGTTCCATTTTCGACGAATTCTTGGAACTTTTATTTCCATTTCGCCATTTAAATACTTTGCTGTTAAAGATTCTGATTTTAAGATTTCATCGAATGTTCCTTGTGCTACTAAATTTCCACCGTGAGTTCCAGCTTCAGGACCAATATCAATAATCATATCGGCTTGTTTCATAATGTCTTCGTCGTGTTCTACAACGATAACCGTATTTCCTAAATCGCGAAGATTTTTAAGAACTCCAATCAGTAATTCGGTGTCTTTTGGATGTAAACCGATGCTTGGTTCGTCTAAAATATACATTGAACCCACAAGACTACTTCCTAAAGATGTAGCCAAGTTAATACGCTGAGATTCTCCGCCCGAAAGTGTCGCTGAATTTCTATTTAAAGTTAAATATTCCAATCCAACGTTACTTAAGAAGGCCAATCGACTTTTTATTTCTATCAAAAGTCGTTTTGCAACTGTACTATCATAGTCAGATAATTGTAAACTTTCAAAAAACGGAATCAGTCTTTTGATTGGCAAATCGACTAAATCAGATATGGTTTTATCATTTATTTTGATGTAATTCGTTTCAATTCTTAGGCGCTTTCCTTTGCAAACATTACATTTTGTTTTACCACGATAACGTGAAAGCATTACACGATTCTGAATTTTATAGTTTTTTTCTTCTAATTCCTTAAAAAAGTCGTTTAATCCTTGAAAATATTGATTTCCTTTCCATACCAAGTCTTTTTGTTCTTGAGAAAGTTCAAAATAAGGTTTGTGTATTGGGAAGTCAAATTTGTAAGCTTTGTTTATCAATTCATCTCGGTACCATCCCATACTTTCGCCACGCCACGGATAAATTGCATTTTCAAACACAGAAAGAGCTGTATTTGGTATAACTAAATCTTCATCAATCCCGATAATATTTCCGTAACCTTCGCACGTTGGACAAGCACCATATGGATTATTGAAACTAAATAAATGTACATTAGGTTCTAGAAATGTCATTCCGTCTAATTCAAAATTTGAACTAAACTCTAAACGATTTTTAGTTGATAAATCTTCAAGATAACAAATGCCTTTTCCTTCAAAAAAAGCAGTTTGTATAGCATCAGACAAACGATTAAAAAATTCTTCTTCCTCTTTAACAATAATTCTATCAATTATTAATAAAGTATTTTTAGTGGTAAGTTTTAATTCAATTGAATCTAATTCATCTAATCGAACCATTTCTCCATCAACCAAAACTCTAGCAAAACCTTGTTGTAGAAGAACTTTCAGTTTGTCTTCTAATTTTCTGCCTTTTTCTAGATGAATCGGTGCAAGTAGTAACCATCTACTTTCTAACTCAAAAGTTTTGACCTTATTGATTACATCAGAAACAGTATCTTTTTTAACTTCTGCTCCAGAAATTGGTGAGAATGTTTTACCAATTCTAGCGTAAAGTAGTTTTAAGTAATCATAAATTTCAGTAGATGTTCCTACAGTTGATCGCGCATTTGTGGTATTTACCTTTTGCTCAATCGCTATTGCTGGCGCAATTCCTTTTATATATTCAACTTTTGGTTTGTCTAATCGTCCCAAAAATTGACGTGCGTAAGAAGATAAACTTTCAACATATCTTCTTTGACCTTCGGCATAGAGTGTGTCAAAAGCTAAAGATGATTTTCCAGAACCTGAAAGTCCTGTGATAACGACTAATTTATTTCTTGGAATAGCAACATCTAAGGATTTTAAATTATGAATTTCAGCACCTTTAATTAAAATGTTTTTTTTGGGTTCAAGAGTTGAAATGTCTTTAGTAATCATAGCAAATTTTTAGAAACACAAATATAGTCATTTATTGAATCGCATAAGAATCAAATAAGATATTGAACTCATAATCTTTTTATGAAAAACACAATTGTATTTTACTAAATTATTTTGTTATTTTTTTATCAAATAGTAACTTTTATGATTAAAATATTAAATAAGTCATAGATTTCAAATTTTAATAAATCAATTTTAAGCTGATTTTAACTCAACATTACCACAACATTTGATATTATTCAACTTTTTATAAAATAGATTAATAAACGTTATAAATCGCATTATATATGATATTTCAAACGTTTTCGTAGTATTTTTTTTTGTATAGTTTTTATATAGTTAAACAAAAATTAGACAACGACAAAAAAGTGTAGATTTGATAAAACTTAAATTAATTATTATGAAAAAAATTACTCTATTATCCTTGTTTGTTTTGTCCACTTTCGGATTCGCACAGCAACAACAATACAACTTAGGTTTTGAGCCATCAACGCCTTCAGGAACGCTATCGAATTGGATTCCTTTTGAAAATCCAAATCCAGTGTTATCAATTGTTGATAATCCAATGCCAAATGGTGTTAATACATCTGCTACAACTAAGGTAATGAAAGTTGATTTAGCACAAAACTCTGCATGTTACGCAGGATTTATTAATGCTCACGGTGCGTTAGGAACTTGGAGATTTGATACATCTGTACCAAGTAATGTTACAGTAAGTATGCAAGTAAACAAGAGTTTTGTTGGTAAATTAGGTGTTAAATTTGTAACACCAACTAACGGAACTGTAATCGAGGTAACAACTAACGAAGGTTTAGTAAATACAGTTAATGAATGGGTTACTTTGTCTTGGAATATTTCTTCGTTGAATGTTGCTGAGCAATCTGCACCAAGTAGCAATGATCAATTTGTAATTTTTCTTGACTTTACATGTGGCGGACCAGACAGAACTACTGGAGGTACAATCTTAATAGATAATGTAACTTGGAATGCAAATAAATTAACTGATCCAGCTACTTGTTCTGATGGAATTCAAAATGGTAGTGAAACAGGTGTTGATTGTGGTGGTACTTGTGCACCTTGTGCTGGTCAAGAACCATTGGTTGCAGCTCCAACTCCTCCAGCTAGAAATGCTGTTGATGTTGTATCGATATATAGTAATGCTTATGCAAACGTTACGTTAAGCGAATTACCAACAACTTGGTCTCAGCTAGGTTCTTTTACGCCAGTGCAAATTCAAGGTAATGATACTTGGAAAATGACAGGATGTGAATTCTTAGGAATGGTTACAAACTATGCAACAGGTGTAGATTTATCTCAAATGGAAAAAATGCATATTGACTATTGGACACCAAACAGTAATCCGATCAGTGTTAAAATTGTTAATACTGTTGTTGGAGCTGAAGCAGTTGCGCCACTTGGACCAGTTGTTTCAGGTTCTTGGCAAAGTATTGATGTTGATATGACTGCATTTTCAGCATTGGCTAACAAAACATCGATTACACAACTTTTGATTGACCCAACGGCTCCTTCTATCTTGTTTGTAGACAATTTTTATTTCTACAAAGGAACTTTAAACAATGCTAGTTTTGAAGTTGCTAAAGTGAAGCTTTTCCCTAATCCAACAAAAAATACATTTACTATTGAAGCTAAAAATAGCATTCAAAATGTTTCCGTTGTGAATATGTTAGGACAAGAAGTGCTTTCAGTTACTCCTAATGAACTTTCAACATCAATTGATTTAACTAGATTCCAAAATGGAGTTTATTTAGTAAAAACAACTATCGATGGAACTGTTTCTACTTCAAAAGTGATTAAGGAATAATTCTTATATTTAATTTTTTAAAGCACGATATTTATGTCGTGCTTTTTTATTTATATTAGCATACAATTATAAAGCAAATGAAACCATCTACTTGTTTTTTTTTAAGTTTTCTTCTATGTTCAATATCTCTCTTTTCACAAGAGTTGCCACCAATAGTAAAGTATCATCCTAATGAATATGCTGCAGGAAATCAAAATTGGATGATTTCACAAGATTCTAATCAATTTCTTTTCTTCGCTAATAATGAAGGTTTATTAGAATTTAATGGTTCGGCTTGGACGTTGTATCCGTCACCAAATGAAACGATTATAAGGTCTGTTAAGTGTATAAATGATAAAATTTATACGGGTTCTTATATGGATTTTGGATATTGGAATCGAAAAAAAGATGGACAATTAGTTTATAATTCTTTATGTAAAAAACTGAAAGTAAAATTATTGTTTGATGAGCAATTTTGGAATATATTACCTTTTGATAATTGGATTTTATTTCAGTCACTTCAAAGGATTTATGCTTATAATTTAAAAACAAATTCCTTTTCGGTAATTCAACCGAAACAAGCTATATTAAAGTCGTTTAAAACCTCTAAAGGGATTTTTTATCAAACAAGTCAAGGTTTGTTTGAAATTGAAGGTGGCACAAGCAAAGTGTTTCTAGATATTGATATCGTAAAAAATAATCGAATTGTAAATATTATAGAATCGGGTGATGGTTTGTTGTTAATTACGCAAAATCAAGGTGTCTTTTTTTATCAAAATAATACTATATCTAAGTTTTCCACAGCTGTTGATGGTCAAATTCAACAAAGCGGAATTTACAGTGCCCAAAAGCTTCAAGATGGCAGTATTGCTTTAGGTTCAATTTCTGACGGAATATTTATTTTAGATGCTTTTGGAAAACAAAAATTTCATCTTAATCAAAGAAATAAATTAGGAAACAATACCATTTTATCTCTTTTTGAGGATTTGGATAAAAATTTGTGGTTAGGACTCGATAATGGAATAAATTGTATAAATCTTCAATCATCAATTAGAAGTTATGTTGATGAATCGGGTGTTTTAGGAACTATTTATGCTTCTCTTGTTTTTAAAGATAGGATATACATTGGATCAAATCAAGGTTTGTTTTACAAAAACGTTGGTTCGAATGCTGATTTTACTTTTATACAAGGCACTAAAGGTCAGGTATGGTCTTTATATGTTTATGATAATACATTATTTTGCGGACACGATTCAGGGACTTTTATTGTTAATGAGCAAAACGCCAATTTAATTTTCAATCAATCAGGAACTTGGAAGTTTCAAGCTAACGGTAATCGAATTTTTCAAGGAAATTACTATGGAATATCTGTTTTAGAAAAGCAAAACGGAAAATGGAGTTTTAAAAACAAGCTAAAGAATTTCGATTATTCCTCTAAACACTTTGAAATTATTAAGGCCAATCAAATATATGTTAGTCACGAATACAACGGAATTTTTAGATTAACTGTTAACTCGGATTACACTGCAATAACGGGTAAATTTAAATATGAAAACCCTAAAAAAGGTAAAAATGCTTCTTTAGTTAAATATAATAATGAATTGTATTATGCTTCTAAAGAGGGCGTTTTTAAGCTAAATCAAAAAAGCAATCAATTTTTTAAAGACAATTATTTAAGTCAAATTTTTGAAAATGAAGAATATGTAACCGGAAAAATGATTGTTGATGCATCAAATAATTTATGGTTTTTCACGAAAGACTATATTCATTATTATTCGAAAGGTAAACTTTCAAAGGATCTTAAACGAAATAGTCTACCAATTCCTGCATCATTGACCAATTCAATGCCAGGATATGAAAACATAGCTCAAATTAGCGGAAACACCTATTTGATTGGTACCACAGATGGATATTATTTGCTAAAAAACAGTTTTTTAAAAGCCAATAAATATAAAGTTTCCATAACAGGAGTTTCGAGTAATATTTTAAATAAGAAATTGATTAACTCATCATTAATTGAAGAAGGTTCGTTTGATCACGATGACAATAACATCACATTCAGTTATACAATTCCTGATTATGATATTTATCTAAATAGCGAATATCAGTACATTCTCGAAGGTCTTCACGATGATTGGAGCGACTGGACCTCTTCATCAAAGGTTAGTTTTGAAAATTTACCATCTGGTAGTTACGTTTTTAGAATTCGAGCGAAAGTTGCAAATTCGCTAACAGAAAATATCGCAAGTTATTCTTTTGTAATTAAGAAACCGTGGTACGCCACCAATTTAGCATTATTCATATACTTGATCTTATTTGGCGTTTTAATATATCAAATCAATAAGTGGTACACACAATATCACGATAAACGCCATCAAAAGATTATTGCTGAAAATAATTTACTTCTTGAATTGAAAGAATTAGAAATTCAAAAAGAGATTATGAATATTAAAAACGAACAATTGAGCATTGATGTAGATAGAAAGAACAAAGAACTTGCTGCATCAACAATTAACCTAATTGAAAAAACAGAATTACTAAATATCATTAAAGAAGATTTAAAAAATTCTGATGATAGTGATTCTAACAGAAGTATTAAATCTATTATTTCAACCATCAATAAAAGTGTAAAAGAAGAAGACACTTGGAACAAATTTAAAGATGCATTTGATAGTGCCGATAAAGACTTCCTTAAAAAGATAAAACAACTGCATCCGTCACTAACACCAAACGATTTAAGAATCTGTGCTTATTTGAGATTGAATTTATCTTCCAAAGAAATTGCACCACTTTTAAACATTTCTGTGCGAAGTGTGGAGATAAAGCGATATCGTTTGCGTAAAAAAATGGATTTGCAGCACGAACAAGGTCTTGTTGAGTATATTTTAAACATATAACCTTTACAAAAACCATCATTTTACCTATACATTAACTCAACAAGGAGTTTTATTACAGCACTACAGTTCTATTTTTTTGTACTTTTATTTCATTCCTATTTATTGCAAATAGTAACATTTTTATTGTTGATATGATAATAAAAGCCTACAATATTTATCGTGTATGTTTTTTGTTGTGGTTCTTTTTACGTTGTTTATAATTTTAACTTTTATTTTTATGAAATAATTATGATGCAAAATTGGATGATTGGCAATAGGCTAGCATTATAATTTTTTCGAACAAATTTAAATTCAGTTTATAAATAAATTAAATTACAACTATCAATCTAAACCAAAGTATAATTCAAATTTTAAATTAAGTACATCACATGAAAAAACTAATTCTAATTCTTTTTGTTTGTTGTTTTTCAAATCACTTACGAGCACAATCCGATAAAGTGACTGTCTTGAAAGATAAAGATGATTTTAAATTACTGGTAAACAACAAACCATTTTTCATCAATGGAATGAATTGGAACTATGATCCAATTGGTACCAATTACAACTATAGTTTATGGAAACAATCCGATGATGTTATCAAAGCAGCATTGGATACCGAAATGGGTTTGCTTAAAAATATGGGTGTAAACGCCATCAGACAGTATACAGGAGTGCAACCAAAATGGATTACTTATATTTATGAAAAATATGGTATTTACACTATGTTGAACCATTCATTTGGTAGATATGGTTTAACAATCAACGGAAGTTGGGTTCCAAATACAGAATATTCAAATCCTGCAACCAGACAATTATTATTAAAAGAAACTCAAGCAATGATTCAAGAGTATAAAAATACTCCGGGATTATTAATGTTCCTTTTAGGTAACGAAAATAACTACGGTTTGTTTTGGGATGGTGCTGAAACAGAAAACATTCCGTTAGAAGATAGAAAATCAACGAAAAGAGCTAAAGATATGTACACTATCTTTAATGAAGCCGTTGTTGAAATGAAGAAAATTGATACATCGCATCCGATAGCAATTTGTAATGGTGATTTACTTTTCCTTGATATTATTGCTAAAGAATGTAAAGACATTGACATTTTTGGTACTAATATGTATCGTGGTGTTTCTTTTGGAAATGCTTTTCAAGAAGTAAAAAGTAAACTTAATAAGCCAATTATGTTTACCGAATTTGGTGCTGATGCTTTTAACGCTATTGATAATGCTGAAGATCAAAAATCACAAGCTTATTTTATGGTGAATAACTGGAAAGAAATTTATGACAATGCGGCTAATTTAGGTAAGTCGGGTAACTCTCTAGGTGGATTTACTTTTCAATTTAGTGATGGTTGGTGGAAATTCGGACAAACTAAAAACTTAGATGTTCACGATAGCAATGCTTCTTGGTCAAACGGTGGTTATACCAATGATTTTATTCAAGGTCAAAATAATATGAACGAAGAATGGTTTGGAGTTTGCGCCAAAGGACCAGTTAACCCACGAGGTTTATATGATTTATATCCAAGAGCAGCATATTATACATTAAAAGAAGCACACAAAATTAATCCTTATGAAAACGGAACTACTTTAGAAGGAATTTCAAATCATTTCAAAAACATTCAAATAATGGATGCTGTTTTGAGAGCAAGAGGTGACAAAGCTGCTAATGGTGGTTCAAGTTCAGATAAATTAAAAATTAGTAATTTGAGAGCTGAATTTACAACTTTCAATACTGGTGGAACTCTTTTAACTACACCTGATAGCCCAGATCCTAACGCTACTCAATATCCAAATCAACTAGGCTTTGATCATATGCAGTCTTATTATGTTGGCATTGAAGGAAATCCAACAGCTAATATGAAAGCTAATGTTAACTTTAACATTCTGGGTAATGTGGCTTTGAATCCAATTAATGAAATTTTCTACGAAAATAGAGGTAGAGCAATAAAAGTTGAAACACCAGATGGACCAATAAATGTTGCTGATCCAAATAGAGTTCAAATCTATAATGCTTCTTACAGTTGGAATGAAAAGTATTTTGATTTAAGAGGATTTTACAGAACAGGTCACTACCATTGGGGTTACGAAGGAGATTTTTTCGGATTATATCCAGAAGCTAATTACGGTCCAAACTTAGATATCTATAACGGAGAGGTTTCGGGTTTTGAATTTGATGGTAAAAAAGAATTAAACGGATTTAAAGCTGCTTTCGGACCGCAACTTTGGTGGGGTGCAAATCCAGCTGTTTTGCTGAAATACGGCACAAAATTAGGTAAAATTGATGCTACAGCAGTATATCACGAAGATATTGATGATGCTGCAGTTGCAAATACTTCTATAGCGATTCCATTGCCAAAAACTAGAAGAGTTACAATTCATTTCAAAAGAAAATTTGAAAATTTAGGATTAGAAGTTGGAGGAATTTGGGGTGGACAACCACTGAACGGACGAACGTTCCAATTCGCTGAAGGAACGCCTGGTAACTATACAATATACGACGATAAAGTAAAATCATCAGATAATTGGGGTGGAAAAGCAAAAATTACCTTCTCAAAAGGAAAATTCAATGTTTATACGCAAGGTGCCATTATGGGATTAGTTGCCAATGGTGGTGCTGATGCTACTCAAACCTTTACTGGATGGAGATTAAAAGATAGCGGAAGCGGTAACCAAATGAATTTCTTAACAGGTTTCACCTTTAATGTTAATTCAAACTTCCAAATTGCACCTAACTTTTTATGGCAAAAGCCATTGGTTGAGGCAATGCCAAATGATGTAAATGCTCCAGGAAGACTAAGAAATATTCAAGCCGATCCTTTTGTAGTTAGAGCTAACAGAGAAACAGTTGGAGGAGAATTGTTGTTAACTTATGATCCAACACCTGCAACTTGGATGTACGAATGGGATAATGACATGTCGGAGGACGCAAAATTTGCAGTTAGTACTGGTTTTGTTTACCGTCATTTGCCAACAACTCAAGATGCTGCGATCGGATTTTTAAGTAACCGTACTTCTTTTGCATTTGATAAATCGGCTCCAGCAAAAGATTTATGGGAATCTAATACTAGAATTGTATCTAAATTAACACCAGATTTTGGATTTATTGCAAATCTTTATTTCGGTAACGCTCAATCTAATGGTAGCGATCCAAGATTAATCGAAAGATTAGGTGGTGACGTTAGATTAATTTACAAAAAAGTAAAAGTTACGCATTCTGTTAAAGTAAACGATTGGGGTCCATTTGATTATCATAGAGATTTCAACTTGACTTATCCACTTCAATTAATGTTAGATATTTCAACAACTGTGGGTAAACCAGATTGGTTTATATTACCAAACACTAAAATTGGTATTATGGGAACTTGGAGATCACTTGACCGTTATTCACCAAGATTTTCTCCAAACCAAACAACGGAGGTTTTTGATACCGAACCTACAATAAGCCCTGTTGGTTTCCCAAATGGTTCTGAATGGGAAATTAGAACTTACATTCATATTAACATTGGAAAATAATTTAAAAAAAATTCAAAAAATGAAAAATTTAAAAATTAATTATTTAAAGTTTTCCTTCTTATTAGCTTTGTTAATGTTAACAAACATAAGTTGTGAAAGAGATTTATCCGACGATGCATCTTTATCAACATTCTCCAAAAATCCAGACGTTTTCATTGATGGTTTCAGTGCTGGTTTAGGTTATGGTGCTTTTGGTGGTTCAAAATTAACAGCTTTTTCTGTTGACACGGATACAAAATATCAAGGTACTTCTTCGATGCGATTTGATGTTCCTAATGAAGGTGATGCCGATGGCGGTTATGCTGGTGGAGTTTTCATTGATGGTGCTGGAAGAAATTTAACCGATTATGATGCGCTTACCTTTTGGGTTAAAGGATCAAAAGGTGCTTACTTAAATGAAGTAGGTTATGGTAATGACTTTGGTTTGAATAAATATAACGTGACATTAAGAAATGTTAGTATTACAACTAATTGGCAAAAAGTAATTATTCCAATTCCTAATGCGTCTAAATTGGTTCAAGAAAAAGGTATGTTTTGGTATGCTGAAGGTCCAGAAGGAGGTTTAGGATATACATTCTGGATTGATAATGTTAAGTATGAAAAATTAGGAACTATTGCTCCTGGACAAGCTTCAATTCAAAATGGAATTAACCAAACAACTACAACATTTGTTGGTATTAATACTCCAGTGGCGAATGTTGCGACTACATTTAATATGCCAAACGGAAGCAATCAAACAGTTACAATAAGTCCTGCTTATTTAGAATTTAACTCTTCTAATCCTAGTGTTGCTAGTGTAGATTCAAATGGTGTAGTTACTTCGCTAAGTGCAGGAACAACGGTTATCACGGCAACTTTTGGTGGTGTGCCTGCTAATGGTAGCTTAACAATAAACTGCGTTGGAACTTTTGTAAATGCGCCAACTCCAACAAGAAGTCCTTCTAACGTAATTTCGATATTTTCAGATGCTTATGCTAATGTTCCTGTAAATTATTACAATGGGTATTGGCAACCTTTTCAAACAACAGTTTCTAACGACTTTAATGTGTTAGGAGATAATATCTTAAATTATACAAACTTTAATTTTGTTGGTATTGAGTTTAGTAGTCCAACTGTAAATGCAACTTCTAAAACACACATCCATTTAGATGCTTTTATTCCTGGTCCTATTGCTCCTGGAAGACAACTTCGAGTTATTGTTGTTGATTTCGGTGCAAATGGCGTTTTTGGTGGAGGTGATGATACAAGACATTCAACAACGTTTACAGCACCTTTCTTGGTGTCTCAAAGTTGGAGATCGATTGACATTCCTTTTTCGGCAATGCCTGGTTTATTGAGTAGATCTAATCTAGCACAAATTATTCTTGAAGGCGGCGATAATTCTGTTATTTATGTTGATAACATTTATTTTTATAATAACTAATTAGCAGATAAAAACATTTAATAAAAAAACAAAATGAAAATAAATATAGTAAAAAGCACTCTAGGTTTGGTTTTGGTATCACTACTAGCAGGATGTTCAAATGACGAAAAGCAAACAGTTACCACTAAATTCAATTTGGTTTTTCAAGATGAATTTGATGTAAACGGTGCACCAGATCCAACAAAATGGACTTTTGATATCGGACGCGGACCATTAAATGACGGTTGGGGAAATAATGAATTACAATTCTATAAAGCCGAGAATACTGTTGTCCAAAACGGATATCTTATTATTTCTGCAAAAGCTGAAACTTTTGGCGGAGTAAGTTATACTTCTTCAAGAATTAAAAGTCGTAATAAATTTGAACAAAAATACGGTCGCTTTGAGGCTCGTATCAAAATGCCACAAGGTAAAGGAATGTTTCCTGCTTTCTGGTTGTTAGGACAAAATTTCTGTGAAGCACAATCGATTGTTGGTAACAATGTTAGCTGCGATAGCTCTTTACCTAGTTATGAAGCTGATAACGTACTTTGGCCTCAATGTGGAGAAATAGATATTATGGAGTATTTAGGAAATAAACCAACCGAAGTTTTTGGAACGATTCATGGACCAGGTTATTCCGGAGGAAATAGTATTTCTAAAAAATATAATCTTGCCAATAACCGATTTGATACAGGTTTTCATGTTTTTGGTATAGAATGGACTGAAAATCATATTAATTGGTATGTTGACGATGTTTTATACAATCAAATTACAAGACAAGATGTTGAAGAAAAAGGCGGAGAATGGGTTTTTGATAACTCGTTCTATATGCTTTTAAACCTTGCTGTTGGTGGTAACTTACCTGGTAGTCCAAACGCTGAAACAACTTATCCGCAGCGCATGCTTGTAGATTATGTAAGAGTTTATCAATAAATAAATAATAAGAAAAATAATATATCATGAAAAAAACAATCAAATTAGTTAGTTTATTATTTATTTTATTGAACCTTGTAGCTTGCGATAATTCTGATGATAATGATGCAAATGAGAATGTAGTAATGGCGAAATATACTTTCGTTCAAGAAGGAACATCAGCAACCATACCCTTTATAAATACTTCTGAAAATGCAGATAGTTATCTTTGGGATTTTGGCGATACTACAACGTCAACTGCTCAAAATCCAATTAAAACGTTTACCCAAACAGGACAATATCAAGTAAAATTAACTGCAAGAAATAATGCAACTGGAGCGACTAGTGTTTATACTAGTCAAGTTTCTGTATTTGTATTTGCTGGTGGTTTAGTTTCTAACGGAAATTTTGAATCAGGAACTTCGCCTTGGACGCTTGGTGTAACTAATCCTATTCCGGCTACGCTTCTAGTTTCACAAGCAGGAAATACCTATTTTTCTATCAATGTTGCTGCGGCAGGAAATCCATTTGATGTAAATTTATCTCAAGTGGGGAAAAATATGACACAAGGAAAAACTTATCGATTAACTTTCGATGCTTGGTCTAACGTTAACAGAAGTATGATCGTTGGAATCGGTTTGAGTGGAGCGCCATTTACCAATGCAACTGTAACACGAAACTTAACAACCGCTGTTCAAAATTTCAGTATTGATTTAGTAGCCAATTTTACAAGTGCAAATTCAAGAGTTCTTTTTGATATGGGTGCAGCTACCGGAACTGTTAATATTGATAACGTAACACTTGTCGAACTTCCGTAATAAAAAAAACTTAACCATTTATTAAATAAATAGGTATTCTTACTAACAACAATGCACTTAGTTGAATTTTTTTAAATTTTCATTGAGTCGGTTGTTAGTAGGAATAACCCACAAACATTCAAACTGATTTATGCAATTAATTGAAATAGGAGGCGAAAAATTTTATAAGATAGAAAACTCCGATAGAATGAGGCCATTTTTTATGAGTATAGTAAGTGACTCTAATCATTGGATGTTCATTTCAAGTAATGGCGGACTAACAGCAGGAAGAAAGAATGCCGAATTCGCGCTGTTCCCATATTACACAGACGATAAAATTACGGAGTCAGCTGATATTACCGGAAGCAAAACTATTTTTCAAATTGATTCCGATACCGAACGCTTTATTTGGGAACCATTTTCGCAACGCTTCACAAACCGATTTAATATTACACGAAACCTTTATAAAAACTATTACGGTAACAAAATTCTTTTTGAAGAAATCAATCACGACTTAGGCTTATCATTTCAATACCAATGGAATTCAAGTAATAAATTTGGCTTTGTCAGAAAATCAGAACTTTTTAATAATTCTGATACTGATTACAAGATAGTAGTTTTAGACGGAGTTCAAAACATTATGCCTTATGGCGTTAGCAGTGATTTGCAAAGTTCAACCAGTAATCTCGTTGATGCTTATAAACGCAGTGAGCTACATAGCAAAACTGGCTTAGGAATTTTTGCTCTAAGTGCTATTATTGTCGATAAAGCCGAACCAAGTGAAGCTCTTAAAGCTAATATCGTTTGGTCTTTAGGATTAGACAATCCGAAGTATTTAGTTTCTTCGCTACAAGTTAATAATTTCAGAAATGGAAATGTTATTAATCAAGAAGACGATATTAAAGGAGAAAAAGGGGCTTATTTTTTAAATTCAGAAATTAATTTAAATTCAAAAGCTTCTAAAAATTGGATGATTGTTGCTAATGTCAATCAAAATCATTCGGATATTATTAGTACTATTGATGCTATTCAATCCGATAAAAACTTAGAAGATAAAATTAGTAGTGATGTAGAGTTGGGCACGAAAAAACTTATTGAACTCAACGCGACTTCAGATGCACTTCAAGCTACAGCTGATAATTTAAGAGACACACGTCATTTTTCAAATACGCTTTTCAATATAATGCGCGGCGGAATATTTGATTTTAATTATCAAATAGAAAAATCTGATTTTATAAATTATGTGGCGAAAGCAAATAAAATCGTTTACGAAAAGCTTAAGAATGTTTTAAATAATTTATCAGAAACTTTCTTACTCGCACAACTAAATGAGTTAGCATCACAACAAAATGATGTGGATTTCGAGCGATTGTGTATTGAATATTTACCTTTAAAATTTAGCAGAAGACACGGTGATCCAAGTCGTCCGTGGAATAAATTTTCAATTAATACGCAAAGTGAGATTGATGGCTCCAAAATATTAGATTATGAAGGAAACTGGCGCGATATTTTTCAAAATTGGGAAGCTTTAGCACACTCTTTTCCGAATTTTATCGATAGTATGATTCATAAATTTTTGAACGCTTCAACATTCGATGGTTACAATCCTTATCGTGTCACCAAAGATGGATTTGATTGGGAAACCATCGAACCTGATAATCCTTGGTCTTATATAGGATATTGGGGCGACCATCAAATCATCTATTTATTAAAGTTTTTAGAGTTTATTGAAAAACACCAACCTCGAAAATTGCATTCTTATTTTGAAAAAGAATGTTTTGTCTATGCTGCTGTTCCTTATACGATAAAACCTTATGAAGAAATTCTTAAAAACCCAAAAGACACTATTGGTTACAACCACAATTGGGAAGTTATCATCAACGAAAGAAAAAAATCAATTGGCGCTGATGGTGCTTTGCTAAAAAGTAACGATAAAGAAATTTATCACGTAAATTTTATTGAAAAAATACTGGCAACAGTTTTATCTAAGATGTCTAATTTTATTCCAGAAGCTGGAATTTGGTTAAACACACAACGACCTGAATGGAACGATGCAAACAATGCTTTAGTTGGTAACGGCGTTTCAATGGTTACGTTATATTACTTGAGACGCTTCTTGAAATTCTTCCAAAATTTAATAGATAATTCAGCTCTAGAAAATATCAAGATTTCTAACGAAATGGTAGAATTTTATCACGAAATTAGAGAATGTTTGCTAGAAAATGAAGCTTTGCTATCAGGAACTATTGACGATGTTTCTCGAAAAAATATTCTAAATCGTTTAGGAAAAGCAGCGTCCGATTATCGTTATCAAGTATATAATAGCGGATTTTGGGGTAAAAAACGCACACATTCGATGCAAGGTTTGAAAAATTTTACAAGAGTTTCACTAGCATTTATTGATCATTCTATAAAAGCTAACCAACGCATTGATAAATTATACCACGCTTATAATTTAATGTCAGTTGATAACAATAAAGTTTCAATTTCCTATTTGAGTGAAATGCTAGAAGGTCAGGTTTCAGTATTAAGTTCTGGTTTTTTAACGTCCATAGAAGCACTCGAAGTTCTTGACGGATTGAAAAATTCGGCTCTTTTTAGAGAAGATCAATACAGCTATCTTTTATATCCAAACAAGCAATTACCAAAATTTTTAGACAAAAATACAATACCAAAAGAAGCCGTTAAAAATTCTAGGTTGCTAACAGCGTTGGTGGAAGATAACAACAAACAAATTTTAGAAAAAGATAGTAACGGAGATTTTCACTTCAACGGAAACTTCAATAATGCAAGTAATCTAAAAGCCGCTTTAAGTAATCTAAAATCTAGAGAAGAATACACAAATTTAGTGCAACAAGAAGCGAGTTTAGTTGAGGAAATTTTCGAAAATGTTTTTAATCACAAAGCTTTTACAGGTCGTTCAGGAACTTTTTATGGTTATGAAGGTTTAGGTTCAATTTATTGGCATATGGTTTCTAAATTGCAATTAGCCGTTCAAGAATGTTGTTTAAAAGCCGTTGAAGAAAATCAATCAGATGAGGTTATTGGCCGACTTTTAGAACATTATTATGAAATAAATGAAGGTATCGGCGTTCACAAATCGCCGCAATTATATGGTGCTTTTCCTACCGATGCTTATTCACACACGCCAGCAGGTAAAGGTGCGCAACAACCAGGAATGACAGGACAGGTAAAAGAAGATATCTTATCTCGTTTTGGAGAATTAGGTGTTTTTGTAAAAAATGGCTGTTTGTATTTTAACCCGTGTTTATTGCGAAAAGAAGAATTTTTAAATGAACCAACCGATTTCAATTTTGTTGATATTCATTTTAATCATCAAGTGCTTCCGCTGCAAATAAATTCTTTGGCATTTACTTATTGTCAAGTGCCAATAATTTATAAGATTGCTAATGAATCACATTTAGAATTGTTTTTTAATGATGGTACATCTAACAAAGTAAATTCATTACATCTAGACGAAGCCACAAGCCAACACTTATTCGGAAGATTAGGAACAATTCATCACATTGAGGTTCATATTTTAGAAAAAGATTTAAAGTAATATGAGAATTTCAAGTCACATATCATTATCCAAAATTCTAAAAAGTATAGTTTTAGGAGTTGTGTTATGTGCTCAATTTTCGTGTAAATCAGCCCATTCAAGAGAAGTAAAAACAAAATATAAAGAAGTGACTGCAAAAGATATTTTAGGAAATCCAAAGTACTCAGCCATTTGTTATGGTGGTTATCGACAAAACTCTAGAGATATTCAACCAACAACTGAAGAAGTCAAAGAAGATTTACGAATATTATCGGCCTTAAATATTAAAGTTATTCGAACGTATAATGTTCATTTAGCGGAAGCTTCAACAGTTTTAAAAGCAATTCAAGAATTAAAAAAAGAGGATGCTAATTTTGAAATGTATGTAATGTTAGGAGCTTGGATTGATTGCAAAAATGCTTGGACCAATCAAGAACCAAATCATTTTGAAGAAAGTGAACGAAATGAAGTTGAGATAAAGGAAGCGGTTCGTTTAGCCAATCAATATCCTGATATTATAAAAATTCTTGCTGTTGGAAATGAAGCAATGGTAAAATGGGCAACCAGCTACTTTGTGCAAGCCAATGTTATTTTGAAATGGGTAAATCACCTTCAAAATCTCAAAAAAGAAAATAAGTTAGATCAAAATTTGTGGATTACTTCATCAGATGATTTTGCTTCTTGGGGTGGACTTGACGAAAGCTATAAAACCAAAGATTTAGAAGCCTTAGTTAATGCTGTTGATTATGTTTCAATGCATACCTATCCTTATCACAATTCACATTATAATCCAAATTTTTGGAAAGTACCGGCAAACGAAGCTTCATTTTCTGAAATTGAAAAGGTGAACGCCGCAATGAATCGTTCTGTAGAGTTTGCTAAAAATCAATATAATACGGTAAAAAATTATGTTCGAAGCATCAATCCAAGTAAACCAATTCACATTGGAGAAACAGGATGGGCTTCAAACTCCGATGGTTTTTATGGCAATGAAGGATCTAAAGCATCTGATGAATATAAACAAGCTTCATATTATAAGGCAATGCGAAATTGGACCGATAAAGAAGGAATTTCTTGTTTTTTCTTTGAAGCCTTTGACGAACCTTGGAAAGATAGCGGCAATCCAAAGGGTTCTGAAAATCATTTCGGACTTATTACAGTAGATGGCAAAGTAAAATTCGCTTTGTGGGAAAACAGTTTTTCTTTGAAATCATTAAAACGTAATGGAAATAGTATTGTAAAAACTTTTAACGGAAGTGAAGAACTGTTGATGAAAACGGTTCAAATTCCACCAAGTCATTAACCTATGAAACTATTTAAATACCTATTTTTCATTCTAATAATTGGCACAATGTACAATTGTAAAAGTGGTCAAACTGCCTTAGATATTAAGGTTTATGAAACTTCTGAGTCTGGTAATTCTTTAACCAAAATTGATGAATTTTCTACAAATGAAAAGAAAGTTACCGTACAATTAAATGAGGAGGAAAAGTTTCAAACTATTACCGGTATTGGTGGTTCTTTTACAGAAGCATCGGCTTATTTATTAAACAAATTAGGTAAAGAAAACCGTAAGAAAATATTAGATGCATATTTTAGTGAAAGTGGAGCAAATTATTCGTTAACACGTACACACATTGCGTCTTGCGATTTTTCATTGAATAATTATACGTATGCCAAGGTTGTTGATGATATGACTTTAGAGCATTTTACAATAGAAGATGATAAAGCTGATTTGATTCCGATGATTCTTGAGGCAAAAGCTATTTCTAAAGATGGTTTTAAAATCGTTGCGTCACCTTGGTCTTGTCCGCCTTGGATGAAAGATAACAACAGTTATATCGGTGGGAAATTGTTACCAAGATACAATGATGTTTTTGCTTTGTATTTTTCTAAATATTTAGATGCGTACAAAAAAGAAGGTATTGATATTTGGGGTGTAACCGTTATAAACGAACCGCACGGAAATGGAAATAATTGGGAAAGTACTCTTTTCTCTCCAAAAGAAATGACTGATTTTGTAATGAAGCAAATGGGACCAAAATTAGAAAAAGACGGTTGGGGAAATGTCAAGATACTTGGATATGACCAAAATCGAGCAGGAATCAAAGAATGGGCAAACGAAATGTATAAAGATGAAAGCACCTCTAAATATTTTGACGGAATGGCTATCCATTGGTATGAAAGTACCTATGAAGTTTTCCCAGACGATTTACAATATGCTCACAAAAAAGCACCTAATAAATTCCTAATTGAAACCGAAGGTTGTGTCGATTCTGAAATTCCACATTGGCGCGACGATGCTTGGTATTGGAAAAAAGAAGCCACGGATTGGGGTTGGGATTGGGCAAGTGAAAAAGAAAAATATTTACATCCAAAATATGCACCTGTTCATCGATATGCTAACGACATTATCGGATGTCTTAATAATTGGGTCGACGGTTGGATTGATTGGAATATGGTTCTAGATAAACAAGGCGGACCAAATTGGTTCAAGAATTGGTGCGTCGCTCCAGTGATAGTTGATCCTGAAAAAGATGAAATTTATTTTACACCTTTATATTATACAATGGCTCATTTTAGCAAGTTTATGCGTCCTGGTGCTGTTAAAATTGGTTGTAAAATAGATACAAAAGATGTTGTAGCCACAGCTGTAAAAAACCCTGATGGAAGCATAGCTTTAGTAGTTTTTAATCCATCGGATAATCAATATACCATCGAAATAAATTTGAACAAGCAATCAAAACTTGTTTCAATTCAAAAAAATGCATTACAAACTATAATAATCAAACCAAACTAAACTATAATTTTTATGTCAAACACTACTTCAAGTTCTTCTGGAAAAGTTCCAATGGGTCAAAAAATTGCCTTTGGATTAGGTATGCTTGCCAACCAAATGTTTCCTGCTGCTTTAGGAATTTTTACAGTTGTATTAGTCGAACAATTGGGGTTTAGTGGATTATTGTTAGGTTTAACTTATTTTATTCCAAAGTTTTATGATGCTTTGTTTGATTTGATAATGGGTTATGTGAGTGATAATACCAAGTCAAAATGGGGAAGAAGAAGACAATATGTACTAGCTGGAGCAATTATTCTAGGAATTTCATTTGCATTAATGTGGCAATTATATGCTGAAAACGGTGTAACATACAATTTTTGGTACTTTTTGGTGATTTCATTGATTTTTTATTCAGGTTTGACCATATTCAGTATTCCTTATGTTGCAATGGGTTACGAAATGAGTGATGATTTTCACGAACGAACCAATATTATGGCTACTTCGCAACTTATAGGTCAGTTGGCTTGGGTTGTTGCACCATGGTTTTGGGTTATAATGGCAGATAAATCATTGTTTCCATCTGGTGATGTGGCTGTAAGAACCTTAGCTGTATATGTGGCAATAGGTTGCGCCATTTTAGCAGCAATTCCAGCATTTTTTATTCCAAGTAAATCTACACTCAACGAAGATTATAGTCCAATTGATTTAAAAGGAATCCTCGGAAGTTTTGGCGAAATTAAAGAAGGATTGAAAGCTTCCATCGAAATTAAACCATTTAGGAAAATTTGTATTGCTACTTTCTTAATTTTTAATGCTTTTCAAACTACAGCAGCATTTTCGTATTTTATCATCAAATATTATTTGTTTAAAGGAAACGAAGATGGTTTCGGATTATGGCCAACTTTATTTGGATGTGTAGGAGCAATTATTACTACCGTTGTGGTTATTCCTATCGTTGCAAGAATGTCAAAAACGATGGGAAAAAAGAAAGCTTTCTTATTATCTCAAGGTATTTCTGTAATCGGTTATATATTGCTTTTTGTCTTATTTGTTCCAGGAAAACCATATCTGTTTTTATTTGCATTGCCATTTTTCTCCTTCGGAATTGGAAGCTTGTTTACCTTAATGATGTCGATGACTTCCGATGTAATAGATATTGATGAACTCAACACGGGAAAAAGAAGAGAAGGAAGTTTAGGCGCTATTTATTGGTGGATGGTGAAATTTGGAACTGCTGTTGCAGGTTTGTTAAGTGGATTAATTCTTTCTTTAGTTGCATTTCAGTCCAATGCTGCTACACAAACCGATGAAACTATGTTTTGGCTACGAATATTCTTTGTAGGAGTTCCAATTCTTGGTACATTGAGTGCAATTTGGGTAATGAGAAATTATGATATTGACGAAGCCAAAGCCAGAGCAGTTCGAGATCTTTTAGACAAACGAAAAGGAAAAACAAGTGCACAATCTTCTGCCTATCTTCCAGGAAAGTTAGTTTCCTTATTAAAAAATGGTTCTTTAAATACGGCTATTGATAATGAATTAAACACCCAAAGTGCAAGCGAAATAAATACTCTGCATTCCGAAGTTTTAAATGCTGGTATACACGGACTTTGTTTTAGTCCATATACTGAAATTCAAAAAGCTGGCGATAGTATTTCTTCCGATCAAATAAAAAGAAGATTAGATATTATCGCGCCTTACACCAAATGGATTCGAACATTTTCATGTACAGAAGGTAATGAACTAATTCCAAATCTTGCAAAACAAAATGGATTGAAAACTATAGTTGGTGCTTGGATTAGTGATGATAAAGCAAGAAATGATAAAGAAATTGAAAATTTAATTCAATTAGCTAATGCAGGTTCAGTGGATATTGCGGTTGTTGGAAATGAGGTATTACATCGTAACGAAATTTCAGAACAAGAACTTATTATCTACATAAAAAGAGTCAAAGAAGCATTACCAAATATACAAGTTGGTTATGTTGATGCCTATTATCAATTTTTAGACCGACCTAATTTAATTTCAAATTGTGATTTACTCCTAGTTAATTTTTATCCGTTTTGGGAAGGTGCATCTATTGACTATACAACATCTTATTTGCAAAATATGATGGAAGTAACTCAAAATGTAGCCCAAGGAAAGAAAATAATAATTTCTGAAACAGGTTGGCCTAGTAAAGGTGAGAAAGTTGAAAGAGCAATTCCTTCTGAAATCAATGCGAAGAAATATTTTATATCTTCTCAAAAATGGGCAAAAAATAATACTATTGATTTATTCCATTTTTCATCATTTGACGAATCTTGGAAATCGACTCAAGAAGGTGAAGTAGGAACTTCTTGGGGATTATGGGATAAAAATGAAAATCTAAAATAGTTAGGAAACAATGTCAAATAGAACAGAATATAGTTTTCATCTTTCTGATTTTAAAAATGAAGATGGACTTGCAGCAAAAGATGATTTTAAAGGATTGGATTTTTCATCACAATCAGAATCTAATTTGGTTACTCTATTTTCAGATACTTTAAAGGAAGGTATGCACGGCTTGTGTTTTAGTTTATACGAAGACGGACAAAAACCGGGTGATATTATTTCAGAAGAGCAAGTTAGACGTAGAATGCAAATTATTGCTCCTTACACCAAATGGGTTCGCTCTTTTTCGTGTACAGAGGGAAACGAGTTCATACCAAAAATTGCACGTGAATTAGGAATTAAAACTCTTGTTGGTGCTTGGTTAGGTAATGATGATGAAGTAAATCAAAAAGAAATCGAAGGTCTAATTGAATTAGCCAATCAAGGTTATGTAGACATCGCTGCCGTTGGAAATGAAGTGATGTACCGAAAAGATTTATCAGAAGAAGAATTACTTGTTTTTATCGAAAAAGTAAAAGTTGCCATTCCGAAACATATTCCTGTAGGGTATGTTGATGCTTACTATGAGTTCACAATAAAACCAAGAATTACTGAGGCTTGCGATGTTATTTTATCAAATTGTTATCCTTTTTGGGAAGGCTGTCCTAGCGATTATTCGTTAGATCATATGAAACAAATGTATCATCAAGCATTACATGCCGCGCAAGGCAAAAAAGTAATTATTACGGAAACAGGTTGGCCTAGTCACGGTGAAAGTCTTAAAGAATCTCATCCGTCGAGAACTAATGCATTAAAGTATTTTCTCAATACGCAACATTGGTCCAAACATAATAATATAGATATTTTCTACTTTTCTTCTTTTGATGAATCTTGGAAAACTGGACCAGAAGGTGAAGTTGGGGCGCATTGGGGTATTTGGGATAAAAACGAAAAATTAAAATATTAAATAAAATAAAATGAGAAAAGTCTCAAATTTATTAAAAATACTAGTCTTTTTTCTGACGACACAAGTTGCTTTATCTCAAGTAGATGTAGTTTACAACAATTTAGTGTGGTCCGATGAATTTGATACCAACGGTGTTGTTAATCCAACAAAGTGGCACCATCAAACGCAGTTGCCAGCTGGCGGAAGTTGGTTTAATGGCGAAGTTCAACATTATACCGATCAACTAACCAATTCTTCTGTAAACAACGGATTTTTAAGTATCACAGCTAAAAAAGAACCTTATACCAATCAAGGAGTCACAAAGCAATATACATCGGCTAGATTGAATTCTAAATTTGCTTTTCTTTATGGAAGAGTGGATATTAGAGCTAAAGTTCCAACAAACCAAGGTACTTGGCCGGCTTTGTGGATGTTGGGTAAAAACGTAAATGAAGACGGAGGCTTTTTTGATGCAACAAATGGCACTGTAAGTTGGCCAGCGTGTGGTGAAATTGATATTATGGAACACGGAATTACACCATCGCAACCAACAAATTACGTTCAAAGTGCTCTTCACACGCCTTCTTCCTTTGGTAACACGATGAATATTGGTGGAACAATTGCTAATAATTTAGGTTCAGATTTTCACGTGTATTCTATGAATTGGTCACCTTATCAAATTACTTTTTTATTAGATGGTGTAGCTTTTTACACTTATAATCCTGCAGTAAAAACACCAAATAATTGGCCATTCAATGCAGAACAGTATCTATTGTTAAATATTGCTATGGGAGGAATTGCAGGAACTATTCCTAGTAATTTTACTCAAACAAGTATGGAAATTGACTATGTGAGAGTATATCAAAATACTTTAGTTGATACACAAGCGCCATCTAACTTTACAGCATCGGTTGGCGCAGTAACTAGTTCTTCGATTGAATTATTGTTAAATGCTGATGACAATTCAGGTAATGTAACTTATACAATAAATTATTCGGGCGGAACTATAACCGTTGCAAATCAATCTGGTATTCAAAAATCGGTTGTTGTTCCAAATTTGAATTCTAATACTACTTACAATTTTTCAGTGTCAGCAAGTGATGTGGCTGGAAATAACTTTGTATCAAATCCTATAAATCTTAACGCAACAACTACAGGCGTGATTGGATGTTCGGGTTCTAGTACAGTGGCACAATCCGGTTCATTTTCTGCTGGATATAATTATGCTTTTGAAACATTAGGAACCGATGTAAAAATAACTTTTGAACTGTTAGACACTAATAGAGTAGGCGTGGTTGCTTTTCTTTGGAAGCAGTCGCCGTTTTCTGAAACTCAAATGACAAATGTTTCCGGAAATATTTTTACTAAGACTATAACAGGTCAAACTCTGGGTTCTACAATTAATTACGCAGTAAAATTTGCTTGTTCAGGTGGTTTATCGGTGACATCTTATTATTCTTATGTAGTAGGAAATAATTGTGCATTACAATTAGATGCCTCTGAAATTGAAGATTTTTCGATTCTAAATCCAGTTGATGATTTTATAGAAATTACAGCTTCAACACCAATTGATCAAGTAAAAGTGTACAATTTGCTTGGTAATTTAATTATTGATACCAATAATGATACAAATAAAGTTGATGTAAAAACACTTTCACAAGGAATCTATTTGTTAGAAGTTTATTCTGGAAACAAAAAAAGTACTAGAAAATTGATTGTAAGATAAAAGTCATTTTTAGTTTTTCTAAAGCCTCATATGAACATTTTTCTTGTGAGGCTTTTTGCCGTTTTTACGGTGCTTTTCAGAATTTATTGTATTTTTTATGTTAAATTTTCAAATTTTATTTGCATATTAAGAAAAGTTTATGTTACATTTGGCTATAAATTAATTAAATCTTAACAGTCGCCTATCGCAAAAAATTACTTTTAGAAAAAACATTACGATTTTTTAACCCAAAACTAAAAGGTAATTTTATGGCTACTATTCAAATTCCAGACGCTTTATTGGTAAAGAATTATATAGCCGGCGACGAAAGCGCATTGGCTGTATTAATCAACAGACATCAGTCTAAAATTTATGGATTTATTTATTCCAAAATGGCAGATCGCGATGTAGCTGACGACATTTTTCAAGATACCTTTATTAAGGTAATAAAAACCTTAAAATCTAATTCTTATAACGAAGAAGGTAAATTTCTACCGTGGGTTATGCGTATTTCACATAATTTAGTTGTAGATCACTATAGAAAAAATAAAAAAATGCCAATGCTTCGCGAAACCGAAGATTTTTCAATTTTTTCAATTCTAACCGATAATTCAATGAACGTTGAAGGTAGAATCATTACAGAAAGTATCGAAAAAGATTTGCAGAAAATTATAAAACAACTTCCTGAAGATCAAAAAGAAGTGTTGACTATGAGAATCTATCAAGATTTGAGTTTTAATGAAATTGCCGAGTTAACAGGCGTAAGCATTAACACAGCACTGGGTAGAATGCGCTACGCACTAATGAATTTGAGAAAATTAATTGAAAAAAATCAAATTATTTTGACTAATTAAACAATAAAGATAAAGTTATAACGTTATAGTAGTATAATTTAAATTACTCTATGGCAAAACTTTACTCTAAAAAACCATTAGCAAATACTAAAATGTTACCTAAAAAAGAAACAATTAATTTCATACTTAATTATTCTAAAGCTTTAAAAATAGTTAAAGCAGGTAATATGAACTTCGAACTCCTTGCTAATTAACATATCGCGTCAAGTTTTATTTAACTTGGCGCGATATTTTTTTATCAAATTCTTTTAGAATATCTTTTCTTCCAACAGTTTTGGTGATGATGTCTTTTTCTAAATCCCAACCTCTTGCTGGTGAATATTCTCGTCCGTACCAAATGATTTGTAAGTGTAAATCATTCCAAACTTCTTTAGGAAAGATTGCTTTTGCATCTTTTTCGGTTTGAACCACATTTTTACCCGAAGTTAAATTCCATCGGTACATTAATCTATGGATGTGCGTATCAACAGGAAATGCTGGAACACCAAAAGCTTGGCTCATTACAACGCTAGCAGTTTTGTGACCAACAGCTGGAAGCGCTTCAAGAGCTTCAAAACTTTGCGGAACTTCACCGTTATATTTATCAATTAAAATATGCGATAATCCGTGAATTCCTTTTGATTTCATTGGCGATAAACCACACGGACGAATGATTTCTTTAATCTCATCAACACTCATTTTTATCATATCAAACGGATTATCAGCTTTCGCAAATAACAGCGGCGTAATTTGATTTACACGAACGTCAGTGCACTGTGCAGAAAGCAATACTGCAATCAATAAAGTATAAGGATCTTTGTGGTCTAGCGGAATTGGAATAGAAGGATATAGTTCTTTTAACGTATTTATAACAAACGTTACACGCTCTTTTTTGGTCATTTTTAACTAAATTTGAAATGTAAAGTAAATCAATTTCAATTTCAATTGCAAAATTCAATACCGATAAAAAATGACAAATTTAAAAATAGGCGATAAAGCTCCCAACTTTTCAGGAAAAGATCAAGACGGAAATCTTCATTCATTAGCAGATTATCAAGGTAAAAAACTTGTAGTTTTCTTTTATCCAAAGGCGAACACACCAGGATGTACCGCCGAAGCGTGTGATTTAAGAGATAATTTCGAGCGTTTTCAAGCCAATAATTATGCACTTCTTGGTGTTAGCGCAGACAGCGAAAAAGCCCAATTCAAATTCAAAGAAAAATTTGATTTTCCATTTCCACTTTTGGCAGATGAAGACAAATCAGTCATTCAAGCTTTTGGTGTTTGGGGCCCAAAAAAGTTTATGGGAAAAGAATATGACGGTATTCACAGAACAACTTTCGTAATTGATGAAAATGGTATCATTGCAGATGTTATTTCCGATGTAAAAACCAAAGTGCACGCGTCACAAATATTAAAATAGCAAAAAAGCCTCGATAATTTCGAGGCTTTTTTTTATTCTTTATATTCTAATAAATCGGCTGGTTGACATTCTAATGCTTTACAAATCGCTTCTAGCGTGCTAAAACGAACTGCCTTCGCCTTTCCTGTTTTGAGTATAGAAAGATTGGCTAAAGTCAAATCAACTTTTTCAGAAAGTTCATTCAATGACATTTTTCTTTTAGCCATCATTACGTCGAGGTTTACAATTATGGGCATAGCTTATACAGTTAGTTCGTTTTCTTCTTGAATTTCTATTCCTCTTTTAAATATTTGCGCTATTATTAATAAGACAACACTCATAAACAACCACACGCCAGCGCCATCAATTTTTTGCAGATGAATCTCAGGCATTATTACACCTTTACTTTTAAACCATTCCGAATAGTTCATTGCCCAACTTGAGAATAATCCAATACCAAAAGTCAAAAAAGTCAAAGTGAAGATGAATTTTCTAACTTCATTACTAAAAGGTTGTAAAAGATTTAATTTTTTATCGTGTATTAATTTTATAATTAGATAAAACATAATTGCTTTCATTATACCAACAATAGACATTAAAGAAGTTTGTACCAAAAAGTAACCTTTATCAAATTCATAAAGTGATGACAAATCTAACCCACTCCAAAAATTTTTTGCAATAACTGGGTTAAAAAAGAAGGCATAAATCGCATTAGATAAAATGCCTCCAGTATCGATACAAATGCCAACAAAGATAAGCCACGATAAAATGTATAAAACATTTAGTATTTGCTTGGTAGTAATTTTGATTTCCATAATTGTTTGATTTTATTAATTATGGTACAAATATAGAACTATTTATTGAAAAACAATAAATATTTATTTTTTAACGTTTTATTTTTATTGATTCGAAGTGTTTTTAGTTTATAAATATAATTTAACAAAACCGGTTTTTGCAAAACTCTATAGAATATGTAGTTCTAATGAATTTCATTTTTTTTCAACAGCTCATCTAATGCTTCACCACCCCAATTTTCATTCATACTTTTATTATGCTTTCTTACTTCCAAAATATTATTATTGATGTCTGAGCTTTTAAAATCAATTAATGTTTTTACAAGATTTAGATAAATATGTGGATTATCAGCATTTTCTAACCTATTGAATAAAGCTTTTACAAATATATTTTGCTTATTAACTTTTGAAGTATATATTGGTAAATTATGCACATTAGCGGTTTCAATTTGATAATAAATAATTTTATCTGACAATTGTTTATCATTAGCGATAATAATATTTAGCATATATTCATCAAAATTTTCTGAATCTTCAATGTTGCTTATATTTGGAATGAAATCAGATTTTTGAATTTGATAGTTTTCAATTAACTCTCTTTTTGTCAATTCATATGCTTTTGCAGGATTTAAAGAGAAAAGATATTTATAAGATTGCAATGTTCTTTGATTTTCCTCTTCCCAAATTTTCCATAATAATTTATCATATAATGGGTCTTGAAATTCTAAAATTGCATCAAAAACAAAATCTATATGATATTTTTTTATGTCCTGATGTTGAACTTTTGTAAATGGAATTTCAAGTAATTCTATAGCTTTTTCATTTTTGTAGCTTGCTATTGCTTTGTAAAGCTCACTCCATTCTCCACTAAAATGCGTTTTATCTAAAGTTTTTCTTAAGTTATGTTCTAATAAAGGTATAAATTCTAATCTTGGAAACTCACTGATTGCAATGTATGTATAAAAGTAGCCATCTTCTTCATCTTTTGTTGCTTCTTTAAAATTTTTGATAATTTCAATGTCTTGGACATTTTTATATTTTGCTAATGTAACTAATGCGCTTGCATTCTTCTCATTAACGACTAGTTCTTTTATTTTTAGATAAAGTTTTTCAGTTGGTTCAGAACGAGCTATAGCACTATATCTAGAATTAAGTTTATTTGGTTTGTAAATAAGTAGACTGTCTAACTTAGACAATTCCTTATATGTTATTTTTCTTGCTTCTGGTTCATATTCGTTTGGCTCAGACATTTGAATGTAAAAATCTCCAACCATTTCTTGATTTCCAATGCAACCAAATTGTGTATTAACTAATTCATAATCATTTAAGTGATTTTTTAATATTGCAAATAAATCTACGTCAGTTCTGTTACTTAATGCCCAAAATGCGTAGCATCTTACTACTCCGTTAGGGTGATTAGTTAACTCTAACAATTCACTTTTTGTTGCAATATTTATTAGTTCTTCAAAATTATCCCATTGTTTTGGTCTTGTACCGCTTGAATAAACAGCTGAATCCATTAATTCATTAATCTGGACAATTTTATTTACTACTTTATTGGTTCTATTTGAAATTAAATTCCTCTGATAAGTTAGTTGTCCATATGAAAAAATATAAAAAAATAGAGTTATAAAGTTTAGCAGAATTTTCATAATATTCCAGCGAAATTGTTAATAAAAACTTATTATCAAAAATATAAAAAAAATCCTTAGTAACTAAACCAAGGATTTCATTTATTAAGCTTCTTCAAGTACTTTGTTTGGATCATAACCAAACAATTGATGGTGTTTAATTAAATCGGCTGTTCCGTAAGGCAACATTTTTTCCCATCCTGGTGTGCCGCTATTGATCATTTTTAAAACTTCTCTTGAGAATATTTTTAAATTTTCTTTATCATTTACTGGTACATCAACTACTTTTCCATTGTAGGCGAAGAATTTATACAACTCTTTCATTCGTGGGTGTACTTTCAAGTTTTGTGATGTAATGATTTGATCATCATCTTCCATCGGATATAAGTAAACCTTTAAATCTCGATAGAATAATTTTCCAAATGCTTCAAGTATTCCACCGCTTAAGTGACGGTAGTATTTTTCGTCAAAAATATCAATTAAGTTATTTACACCCATAACTAATCCCATACGAGCTTTGGTATAACTTGAAAAATACTCAACCACTTTATAATATTCTTGGAAATTAGAAATCATCACTGTTTGTCCGAGTGAGCACAATAACTCAGCTCTGTCCATAAAATCACGTTCATCAATTTCTCCTTCAGAACGTAAGTTCGAAAGTGTAATTTCAAAGATAACAAACGTATTTTCTCTATCAACCTTATTTTCTTGAACAAACATTTCGAGTGATTTCTGATACATATCCATATTTACTTTCGTAACCGGACGGAAACTTCCTCTTAATGCTAAGATATTTTTTTTGTAAAGTACAGCCGCTGGAAGTATGTTTTTTCCATCAGGACCAAACATTACGGCATCAGTCATTCCATTTTTAACTAACTGCAAACTCATCAATCGGTTGTCCACATTTGCAAAACGTGGTCCTGAAAAGTTGATGGTATCAATTTCTAATTGATCTTTATCTAAATGGTCATATAAATAGCGCAACAACTTTTTCGGATCATTGTATTTATAATAGGCACCATAAATTAAATTTACTCCAAGAATTCCCAAAGTTTCTTGTTGCAAACGAGCATCAGTTTCTTTAAAACGAATGTGAAGTATAATTTCGTTGTAGTCTTCGTCTGGTTCGATTTGGTATTTAATTCCGACCCAACCGTGACCTTTAAATTGCTTAGCAAAATCAATAGTTGCTACAGTATTGGCATAACTAAAAAACATTTTGTTGGGATGTTTTTCTCGGTCCAAACGTTTTTCTATCAAATCAACCTCGTGCGTAAGCATTTTTTTAAGACGACTTTCTGTAACATAACGTCCGTCGCTTTCAATACCATAAATGGCGTCGCTAAAATCTTTGTCATAAGCAGACATTGCCTTAGCTATTGTTCCAGAAGAACCTCCAGATCTAAAAAAGTGACGCACAGTTTCTTGTCCGGCACCAATTTCTGCAAAAGTTCCATAAATATTTTCGTTCAAATTAATTCGAAGCGCCTTGTCTTTTAAAGACGGAATTTGCTCAATTACTTTGTCTCCTTTTAACTTAATATCTAGTCCGTTATTTCCCATAATCATTAATATACATTGCAAAGTTACTAAAACGATTGCGGTATTAAAAGATAAATAGTGCTATTTTTGTACAAAATTAACATCTACTATTTTTTTAGAATTGGTATAACAAAAATCGTGCTAAATGAAAATTTATTTTTTAGGTACAGGCACTTCTCAAGGTATTCCGGTTATTGGCAGCAATCATCCGGTTTGTTTAAGTGATGATTTAAAAGACAAGCGTTTACGAGTTTCTGTATGGATTCACAATGAAGAAAATTCTATTGTTATTGATTGTGGTCCCGATTTTAGACAGCAAATGTTAACCGCCAAATGTTCGCAAATAGATGCACTTCTTTTCACCCACGAACATTCTGATCACACTGCAGGAATAGATGATATCAGACCTTTTAATTTTCGTCAAGGCGAAATTCCAATTTATGCACACCAACGCGTTATTCAAAATTTGAAAAAGCGATTTGATTATGTTTTTGAAACCGAGAATAAATATCCAGGTGCGCCATCGGTTCAACCAATCGAGGTGTTTAACAATACTAATTTTGAAATTGGTAGTTTTAATATTATTCCTATTGATGCAATGCACGGAAACCTTCAAGTTTTTGGCTATAGAATTAATGATTTTGCCTATTTAACCGATGTAAAAACAATAGAATCTGCAGAAATTGAAAAGATAAAAGGCGTAAAGGTATTGGTTATTAATGCCTTGCGTGAAGAAGCACATCATTCACATTTTAGTTTGCAAGATGCTTTAGATTTTGTAACTTTGGTACAGCCTGAAAAAACCTATTTAACGCACATAAGTCATTTATTGGGTTTTCACGAAGAGGTTCAACAAAAGTTGCCAGAAAATGTTTTTTTGGCCTACGATAATTTAGAAATTTCTATTTAATAATCGAAATCAAATCTGTAGAAATAGATTCAATTAGCATTAGTTATAAGAAAACGGCTTGGATTTGACCGTTAAAAATTAAAATTTTAAAGAGATGAAAAGACAATTGTATTTGTACTTATTTATTTGTTCTTCCTTGATTGGTTCTTTTACTTATATGTATTATAACAGGAAAATGGCACACGAAAAAAGTATTAGTTTGTCAAATGAAAAAAGCGCAAAAGATACTATTGCATTGCTAGTAAATCAATTAAGTGATGCCGATAGTTTTTCTTTAGAAAAAAATGAGTATGCTCAAAACTATTTTGAAGGAAAAGACGTTACTAAATTAGTACCACAAATAAAAGAAGCTTTGCTAGCCTATAATGATAGTCCAGAAGGAAATAGTTATACAGGTCAAGAAAAGTTGGGTACTCAAAAATTTATTATCAATAAAATAAAAATACTGAACCACCGCTGGATTGTTGCAAATTATAGTGACGGAACTTATTGGGGTGATGTTTTATTGAAATATTTTATTGATGACAAAGGAAAAATTTCGTTTCAATTAATGGATACATTTATTTATCCTAAAGAGGAATATTAATACCATTTGATTATGATTAAAAAAATAGCTATAGTTTTCTTTATAATGACCGCTTTAGTTTCTTGTAAACAACAAGATGTTAAGGAAGAAGAAGAAATAAAACCCGAAGCAAAGGATTCAACAATTTTAGGAGCAGATCAAGATGAAAACGGATGTTTGGCTTCTGCTGGATATACTTGGTCGAAATTGAATAAAGAATGTGTGCGAGCTTTCACAGGAATTCAATTAAATCCATCGGATAATATTGCTACCGAAGATGTAACATTATGTGCTTATGTCTTGTTTAATGAAAATGGAGACAAAGCCGAAGTTTTTATGCCCGATGAAAAATCGTTCATTTTAACAAGAAGTGCCGAAGGTAAACCGTGGATTTTTGAAGACTATCAATTAGTTCCTTGGAAAGGCTACGTACTTAAAAAAGCTGGTGTAGTAATTTATTCCGGCGATGGCGAAATAGGAAATAAAGTAACCGGAAGCGATAATCCAGAAGAAGGTGAATAAATAGTATATAAAAATGGCTCATTACTTTTAATGAGCCATTTTTTTATTTGTTTTCCAACCAATTTTTGAAATCATAGAAATTTTGTGGTGCCACACCGTGACCAACAGGATATTCTTTATAAGTGATGTCAATTCCCAAATCTTTAAGCTTAGGAATAGAATTTCTTGCCCAATCTACTGGAACTACTTGGTCAACACTGCCGTGAGAAGCAAATATTTTTAATTTAGATAAGTTGTTTTGTTTGAAATTAGCTGTTGCAATTTCTTCGTTAAAATAACCACTCATTGCCACAACGCGTTGCACTTTGCTAGGATAAGAAACTGCAATTGCGTAACTCAAAATACAACCTTGGCTAAAACCGATTAAGGTAACATCTTCAGCATCGATAGCATAGTTTTCTACTAATTCACCAATAAAATTTGCAATAACATCTCGAGATTGTTGCGCTTGTTCGATATCTGAAAATTTATTTTCATCGGCATCAAAGTTTATGGCATACCAAGCATAACTTCCGTACATCATATCATAAGGTGCGCGTGCAGAAATTACGTAATATTCTTCAGGCAATTCAGAAGCAAAAGAAAACAAGTCTTCTTCGTTGCTACCGTATCCGTGAAGCAATAATAATAAAGGATTTTTATCTTTTTTTACTTTGGGTTCACGAACTAAGTGTTGTAATGTCATTGTATTTAATTAAATGTTTTTAAACCATTTTTGAAACAAACCACCAAGTAAGGGTAATTTTATTGTTTCGCCTTTAGCAGCAGTAAATATTCCGTAAATGGTTAGCACTGAAATGAAAATCCACATTGGTGCGGCTACCATAATACTTTCAAAATAACTTATGGAAACTCCTAGCGTAATAAAAGTTAATGTTAATCCTAATCCTTGTCGAATGTGAAATGATGCGAACGGATTTTTATTTTCAGAGTTCATAGATATTGCAATCAAAACTCCAACAATTAAAATATAGCTGGTAATTGCAGCCGATTTTCCTTCGTCGATTGTTTTTTTGTCCATTATGCTAAAACTAATTTAGAGTTGTTGTAAATTCCTAAGACTTTTCCTTTCATTTTGCATCCTAAAAAAGCCGTATTTTTAGATTTCGATAAACTATGTTCTTTAGCAAAAACCCATTCAGAATCGGTCGTAAACAAAGTTATATTGGCTTTTGAACGTTCATTAATTTCAGCTGTATTTACTTGAAATAGACTTCTAGATGCTGTCAATTTTTCTACAATTTTTTCTAGCGGAAGTACTGTTAATAATGCACTAAACGCACTTTCAAGTCCTGTAGTTCCATTTTTTGCTAAATCAAATTCCATTTTTTTATGTTCAATATCAATCGGATTGTGGTCCGATGTAATCACATCAATTGTATTGTCTAAAATACCTGATATTAAAGCAATTCTATCGTTATCGGTTCGCAATGGCGGCGTTACTTTAAAACGTGTATCAAATCCGGTTAAAGTGGCATCTGTTAAAACTAAATTGTGAACAGCAACACTACAAGTAACCTGTAAACCTCTTGTTTTTGCGTCGCGAATAAGTTCTACCGATTTTGCTGTCGAAATTGTCGGTATGTGTAGTTTACCTCCAGTATATTCTAATAAAAATAAGTTTCTGGCAACTATTAATTCTTCGGCAAGATTTGGAATTCCCTTTAATCCTAATTGCGTTGAGATGATACCTTCATTTACGACACCACTTCCTTTTATTTTCTCGTCTTGACAATAAGTAATCACTAATCCGTCAAAATCTTGAACATATTGCAAAGCAATTTTAAGTAAATTGGCATTTGATAAATTCTTATTATAATCTCCAAAAGCAATGGCGCCTGAGTTTTTCATATCCAACAATTCTGCCAAATCGGTTCCGTCGCTATTCTTTGTCAAAGCACCAATCGGAAATAAATCGGTTGCAGTTGTAGCAGCTTTTTGTTTTACAAATTGTATTTGTGATTGGTTATCGATTACCGGATAAGAATTGGGTTGCAATGCTATTGCTGTAAAACCACTTTTTGCAGCAACATTTAATCCGTTTGCAATTGTTTCACGGTCTTCAAATCCTGGTTCACCCAACGAAACGCTACTGTCAAACCAACCTTGAGACAAATGAAGATTAGAATGTTTTATTTCTTCATAATCAGCATCGGAAGTTAAATTAGTACCGATTTTTTCAATGATTCCATCGTTGATTTTTACATCAACAATTTGCTTGTTAAAAGGACTTTTTGGGTCGATAATTTTAGCTTCTTTGATTATGATTTTCATAATAAATTGTTTTTTTGAACCTTTTTAAAAATAAAGTTTAAACACTATTCTAATTGTTCTTTAGCTGCAGATGGTTTAAACTCATTTTACAAATTTTTGAATTAAAACTTCTATAGCAATAAATAGTAAGGCAAGAACAACAAACCATTTCCAGAGTTGATTGTCAGCACGATTGGATTGTAAAGTATCAAATAGGGCATCAACATTACTGATTTCTTTAAAATCACTGATGCTACTTGTATTGACGTTTTCTAAATTACTTTCTGTTCGATTGTAATTAAAACTTATGTTCTCAATAGATTGGTTGGTATTGTATATGTAAAAATTCCCAGCTTCTTTCGGATTTTCATTGAAAGTCAACTTTACTTTATTGTTTAGAATTTGTTGCACAGGAATAAAACTTTCAGTCGTGTTTTTTATAGTCACAATTTCGTCTTTGGTCAATGTTGTTTGTGCTATAAATGGTTTGTTTTCTCCAATAATTAAAGCGGTTATTCCTGCTTTTTGTGCATTTTGTCCCATATTATAAAATGTAGGAACAATGATTGGAGAATTTTGAAAATTACTATTAACTTTATTAATTGGTGCCGCAAAAACATAAACCGAACTCACACTATTTTGAATAGCGCTCAAAAACGAAGATTGGTCACTGTAACCTAAAACCATTGGTGCGGAATTAGTAATTTCAAACGAAGTTTTAGTATTTGGATACTGAAAGTTATCTACTTTTTTCTCAAAAACACTGCTAAACAACGGATGACTAAAGTTAATTTTAGTAACCATTTTTTCGGTTGATCCAAGTGATTTGAATTGCATTCCGCCAAAAAGATTTAAAAAGGTATTCAGATTACTAATAGAACTTTCGGCACTTGGAATCACAACTAAATTACCGCCTTTTTCTACAAATGATTTTAATGTAGTTTGCAACGCTTGTGGAATATCTTTTAATTCATTCAAGATAATTGCATCTTGTTTGTCTAATAAATTATAATCCAACGATTGAATCGGATAGTTCGAATAATTGAACTCATTTGAAGTATAAATTCTTGAAAGAAAGTTACTTTTTTCAGGTTCACCTATACTGATAACATTGCTTTTTTCAGGTTTTGAAATGCTGAAAAAATAAGTGTTATCATATTCCAAACTATTGTCAGCTATTGTCACATAACCGTGAAAGTCTTCTTTTGGAATAGTAAAATTGATGGTTTTGATTTTGGACTCAAAATTGACTAAAGTTTTGGCCGTCAATTTATTTTTGTTGTACAACGCAATGGATATATCTTTAAAATCATCGCCAAACGCAGTTAATTTCACGCCAATTTCATAAAAGTTATTCACCGTTTGGTTGATGTAAACGCTATCGATAGCTATGTTATCGGTTTTTTCAGCTTCTGGAAGTATGAAGTAAAGATTTTCGTCGTCTTTGATGTTTTTTACTTGATTGGGCTGCAAACCGACACCATCAGTAATAACCACAATGTCTTTATTAAAAGCTGATTTGTGTGATTTTATTTTGGCTAACAAATTATCAAGTTGAAATGGAGTTGCGCTATATTTTAGATTTTGAACTTCTTTTTGAATCGATTTTATGTCGGTATTCCAAAAATTATCAGAGCACGTAATCAGTGAAAAGTTGGCGTTTTCCGGAGTGTTTTCAAGTAAATCTTGAACGGCACGTTTTAGCAATTCTCCTTTTTGACCTTTAGCTTGCATACTGAACGAATTGTCTAAAACAATATACAATTCATTTGTAGCATTTTTACTGTCTTTGGCTTTAAAAAAAGGTTGTGCAAAAGCGATAATCAAGAAGGTTAACAGCAACAATCTTGAAGCTAACAGTAAGTATTTTTTAATTTTTGAACTTTTTCTTGTTTGAACCGAAAGTTCTTTTAGGAATTTTACGTTCGTAAAATACTCCGTTTTGAATTTACGCAATTGAAAAAGATGCACCAGGATCGGAATTACCAATAAAAAAAGGAAATAAAGAATTTCTGGATGTTTGAATTGCATTTTTAATTATAGTTTACTTCACAACGTTTTTATATTGCGGAGTTCATTAAAACTTGGTTGTCAAAAGTAACAAAAAGTTTAAAGCTTTAAAAGTATAAAAGTTTAAAAATTTCACAAAGCTGTCAACCTTGACTGATTACTTATAACTATTTCTTCTTCTTTGCAGCTCTTTTACGTTCAACGCCACGATTTCTCGGTTCGGTTTTTCTCGGTTTTGTTTTTGCTGGTCCACCAAGATTTACTTTTTGATTTTTCTTAGATTTTTCGTGAAAAGCATCGCCACCTTCAATTTTAGGTCTTTTTAAAAGTTGTTTTACCTTTTTTCGATCTTTTTCAAATTCTAATAATCGTTCTGCAACAACCACTGATTCTGGAAAATCTAAAAATGTGATTTCTTTTTCCATCAAAATTTCCGCTTGAATTTGAATTTCTTCCTCAATCGGACTTATGAAACTTATGGCGATTCCCGATTTATCAGCACGACCTGTTCTACCAATTCTGTGAATGTATTGTTCAGGAATATCGGTAAATTCAAAGTTAATAACGTGCGTAACATCAGAAATATCCAAACCACGAGCCATTACATCAGTAGTAATGATTCCGCGAAGTTCACCAGCTTGAAACGAAGCCATGGTGTTCAAACGATAATTCTGTGATTTATTGGAGTGAATTACTCCAAATTGCTCTGGATAATTTTCTTCAATACTGTTTGCGATTAAGTCAACTGTTTTTTTATTGTTAGCAAAAATTAATACTCTTGAAGTACTTTCGTCAGTATCTAAAAGATGATTTAATAAATTTAGCTTGGTCAAAAAATTTGGAGCGTAATAGCCTAATTGTTCAATTTTTTCGAGTGGCGTTCCAGAAGCGGCAAGAGAAACTTCTTCGGGCAATTCAAAATATTCGTCAAGCATTGCATCTACTTCATCGGTCATTGTAGCCGAAAATAAAATGTTTTGACGTTTGTTTTTCATCATCGTTAACAACGAAGTCACTTGAAAGCGAAACCCTAAATTCAAGATTTCATCAAACTCATCGATAACTAATTTTTGAAGTGAATCAAAACGAATTACGTTATCAAGTGCCAAATCCATAGTTCTTCCTGGAGTTCCTACTAGAATATCTATTCCTTCGTAAACGGCTTTTTTCTGTGTGTTGATGTTTACACCACCATAAATACCGAGCGTTCGCACCGACATATATTTGGTCAAGTTTTCAATAACTTCTACAATTTGAACCACCAATTCACGAGTAGGAACTAAAATCACCACACGAGCTGAGTCGGTATTAACAAATTTCCACTGTTTTAAAAGCGGTAATAAATAGGCTAAGGTTTTTCCTGTACCTGTTTGTGCAATTCCCATTACATCGCGTCCCGACATAATAACAGAAAACGATTTTTCCTGAATTGGAGTAGGAGTAGTCAACCCCATTTCGTCAATTGCTTTTTGTAAAGATTTAGGAAGATTAAATTGCTCAAAAGTATTCATTGCGTAGTATTTTTTGCAAAGGTAGGGAATTCTTTTTTGGGAAGGAAAAGTAATAAAAAGCCTCAGAAAATCTGAGGCTTTTGGCATTATCTAAATTTTATTCATTAAGTACTCTCCAGCAGGAATTCTCATTTCGTCAGGTGCGTTAGGATCGGTTGTAGTAGACATCCCTTCTCTGTAAAGTTTTATCTTTATTTGAGTTGCACTTATTGAACGAAAAACAATAGCAAGATTTTGATATTTTCTGTCGGGATCTGTAAAATAAGACTTTATGCGGTATTCGTCCAGATTACACTCTAGGCATTTAGGATATTCTAATCTAATTAAAGACCTAGCTCCTGCTATTTTATGGTATAAAGGACCAGGAAAACTTGGATTATTTATATCAGCAAGTGTATTTACCAAAGTATTACCATTATTGTCAATATATTTATATTCACCAATAATGATGTCCTTATAAAAACTACCAAAATCATGATGCAACACTTTTACTAATGTAATAGTGAATTGTTCATTTCCATTTTGGTAGTGCCATGTACCAACAAAATTGTCTAGAAAATTTTCAGTATCTTTAATGTAAGCATTATTAGGTATATCTACATAAGCATTGTTCTGTGGGATAATCTGCGATTTACAAGAAAAAGCAATTAGTATCGTCAAGGTGATAAGTATTTTTTTCATATCTAGTTACAGTTTATTTTTTCTACGGTAAAATTATTAAAATTTAATTCATTTGTTTGATGTAGTTTCAGTTCTTTCCACTCGCCAGTCAATACATCATTAACTTTTGAAGCCTTATACAACTTTAAACTTAAGTTTCCATTTTCATTTCCGGCTGCAGGATTTACATTATTTATAAATTTTAGTAAGGTTTCTTGATAATCTTCGGCATCACCTGTATAAGAATTTGTTAGAGCTCTAAAGAACTTTGCATATCTTGATTCAAGTTTATCTCTAAATTTTGTTCTTTTATCTTCGTTATTATATATGTCATTAATTAATGTAGAAAACTCCAGCATATCTTCAGCCATAATTGCATATACGTCTCCATCAGTAGTGACCAATAGGTGCATAGGGAGTGGAGCTTGTAAATTATTTACGATGTTCGGGTTACTAAATTGTGTATTAAACGTATTTAGTACATATAAATCATCGTGCGAGAATTGCGGCTCTAATCCAAATTGGTGAAAATGAGCTCCACCAAAAACTAACTGATTTTTACTATACACTATTTTATTATTATCATTTATCGGTGTTGAAGCCGGTATTGCATACACCTGACCAGTTGTAGGGTTAAAAGCAAAATTAAAACCTTCTTCATGGTCTAGACCATCATCCGCATTATCGCTTAGTTGTGTGAGCGCATCTTTAATAGATATAGTACCAGCAGGTAATGATGATGGTGTTTGTAATATTTTATTTAGAGATTCGCAAGGTGTTTTTTGTATTATTTCATGACTTCCAAAAGGCGATATTGGTGATGTTGGTATTGATGGAGTTGTTCCTGCACCGCTACCGCCATTTGGACCAGTATTAGAGTTACCACCTGTACCAGTACCAGTACCAATAGTTCCAGTTCCTTCAATGTTACCGCCGCCTGAACATTCTAAAGATGTAACCATATAAAGGTTGTCACTAAGAGTATAACATTCCCAATTAGCGATATGAATACCTGTATAAGTATTATACGGTGTTGTTCCTAAAGTACCACACATAATTGTATAGGTCATTACGCACGGAATACCATATCTACCATCAATTTCTAAAGTAGTCATTTCAGTATTTGTAATGTCTAAAATTTCACCACCATGATTCTCATCTTTTTTGAGGCTCTTTTGATAATGTATATTTAATAATACGTCCATCTAAAATACCATTTTTGTCATTTAAAATTAAGTTTTCAAATTTTAAATTTTCAGAAATTGGTCTTTCAATAAGCATTACATAAGTTGTTGAGCCATCACTATCATTTGTTAAAATTTTTACTGGTGACTTTTCTACTATTGTAAAATTGTACTCATCTTCGAGTGCAGTCCTACCTTGTAATCCTTCTCTTTTTGAGATTCTACTTTTTTCTACTTTTTGATAAGCAGAACTAAATTTCTTGTTTAATAATAACTCTTGAAATGATTTTTGTTCAATTTTAAGATTGCTATTTTGTTTAATGCCTTCTTCATAAAGGTCTTTTTCGCAGCTACTGAGTACTACAAGAGCACATATCGCTATAAATTTTGTAATCTGTTTTAATCGTTGTTTCATAAAAGTAATGGTTTTAAGTTAATAGAGTGTGAAAAATGACATTTGGTTGGAAGTCAAATGTGTTTTATTAAAATAAATCTTTAAATTATTAAACAAAAATAGCTGTATAAATATTCATATTTATACGTAGTTTTACGTGTTTTTCATATATTTTATCTTTTAGTATATAACCTTACCATTCTCATCAATAATAACTTCTTTTCCTCTTAAATAAGCTTTGGCTCTTAGTTTTTTGGCAGCGTTGTAGTTGAAATCGCTTGGTTTTTCATAATAGAAATGGGTTATTTCTTTTCCAGAAGTATCTATAAAGCCGTATCCAAAGTCAAGTTTGGCAATGCAAAAACCATTTCGGTAGCGGTAAATTTCATCATATTTTACCGGCGTGATTTCTTTACCATCTTTGTTGAGAACACCATATTTTGTGTCGATTCTAACACGATAAAATCCGTAATCAATCGTTTCAATTTCATCATATACAAAAGAAGTCATTTGGTTGCCATTGGCGCTTAACAAACCTACTTTTCTGTTTCGGTTAGTTTTGTCATTTGCATCAATGAGTGTTGCTACAATGGTATTATCAACTGTAAAGTATAAATCATCATATTTACAAGGAATTACTACAACTCCTTTACTAGTAATGACGCCATATTTTTTGTTTTTTATTAGTGTACCCAATTCGCTTCTGGATTCTTGCCAGAATGAATCATATTCACAAGGTAAAACTACTTTATTATTAAGGTCAATTAATCCTAATTTTGATCCTTTTTTGACAGTAAACAGTTGATTTTTCCAATCATAAATTGCATCATAATTTTTACCGATTTCTTCAAAATCTAAATTCAAAATGTAGTATTTGTTGCTGTCTCGATATCCTGTTGTTCGATAAAAGGTATTGTACGGATTTTGAGGCATCGAACCATATTTAAACTTCGAAATTTCATTTCCGTTTTTGTCTATGGCGCCACAACCATCAGTTTTGCAAGCCCAATACTTTCCTGACGGATAATAATTTTCAATAATATCGTCAATATTATTATAAATAGGTTGTGTTTTTATTTTGAAATTGAAATCAATAATTCCGTAAAGTGTTGCGTATTTATCAATATTTTCGATGCCTTCTGTGGTATAAAGATAAAAATCATTCTTATAAATTAAATCGGTGTAAATTGGTTCGATTAAGCTTTCTTCTTTTTCGTTAATCAAACCATATTTATTATTTTTTTTAATCTTTAAAACATTCTGTTTTATCGGAATCAAATCATCATATTTTGGTTCGATGGTAATTTTATCACTTTTAAATCCCCATTTTCCGTTACTTTTCATCGTATAAAAACATTTTTCTTGTTCTTGATCGTTTCTAGTATCAAACATCACAAAAGAATTAAGATTAAAATTGTGATTATAACTAAGAAGGCCATCATAAACTACCTCTAAAATTGGAGTTCCTAAAGTGTCAATCAAGCCGGCTTTGTTGTTTTCTGTTACAAAAAAATTATATTTTCCGTAAGAAGGATAATTGGTTTTGGCAACATATTTTGAATTCAATCTTGAGGAATGTGTTACTGTAATGCATTTTTCAGCAGGAAGAAAGTCGGTTGGTTTAAATGCGTTTCCTTTTAAATTGTATTGGTGTAAAAGTTCACCATTTTTAGTTCTAAAAATAATAGCATTATGTCCGTAATTTCTTGGTCTGATACTGCTTATTGGTTTGATGGCATCTTCGTGGTCAACTCGTGCTTTTTCATAATTATTATATTCGATTTCAATCATTTGAATGTCATTATAAAAATTATAGTAGACAATTGTAGGTCCTTTTTTTTCTTTATCAAATTCAAAAGAGGCTATTCTAATTTGACCATTTGAATTATAAAAAATTAGAAGCGATAAAAATGTAAATAGGTACGTTTTTAGATGCATTGACAAACATTTAACCTTGTGAAATTATGAATAATGTTCCTTAAATCAATTCCATTTAACAAGAAATTAATGTGTTTATTGATACGGAACAACATAAGGTTGTCCGATTTGAAAATTATTGAGGTTAATATCGGAGTTTTGAAACGTATTGGTTTTAATGATGTTACTACCATCAATTGGAAGCGACGGATAATAAGAAAATGAGAATTGAAAACTATTGAAAACCAAATAGTTATTGTTGATTAGTACGCCCAAACCTATTTGAGAATACATTTTGTTATTGAAGAATTTATTATTTCCGTTGTCAAGAAAACCTAAAGTAAAATTCATAAACGGACTCAAATTAAAGCCATACCAATTTTTTGGGTTGTAGGATTGTGTTTGAAATGTAGTTAGAAATTTTCGCGTTCCAACAAGTGGTGAACTGTTAAAACCAGGAATTCCGTTGACGTCGATTAAGTTCAAACGGTCTTTGGTTGTATTCAAACGATTGTTTCCGAGGACTAAAACTGGTTTTACAAATTGTCTAAATTTCCAATTTCCAATTGAAAATAAGTTGGTAAAGTAATTGGTTTCAATTTTGATTGTGGTTTGCTCTGTTTTGCCGTTATTAAAGAAGGAACCATATTCTATATTAGCACTTATATAGCCAAAATCTAAGTAGTCACCATAAGAAAATCTTCCACCAAAATAGGCTCTGTTTACGTTTTTTTTGTTTTCAAAACCGCCAGTAAACGAAAATACTTTTCCGTAAGGAATATCTTCAATCACACCAAATCTAAAAAGATACTTGTCTTGATAAAACTGCTGGCTGGAAATACCAATTGTAGCCAAAACTAATTTTGAAGAATTTGAAAACCGAATAGGATCATATTGCAGTTCGGGTTGCTTTAAAAAAGTGGTATTCGTATATCCGATAGATGTGATAAGATTGGTAGCACGCGAAAAATCGGAATTTCCAGCAAAAATTTTGGTAGAATGACCGGTCCAAAATTCATAAGTTTTTATTTTAAAATTTTGTGTAGAGGTTTGATTGTTGATATCGGACAAGATTTCATTGAAATTTCTATAATCATAATAAAAACCACCTGCCCAATGCGTTAAAGTTGAATAAAATGGTCGGTCCAAACGAGCTGTTTTGAAAGTATTATTTTCAAGGTCAGTTCGTGATGAAACCGTTGCGTTGACAAATGAATTTTTAATATTTCTAATAAAATATCTTGAGTCATAAGCAAAGGTATTATTGGCAAAACTTCTAATGTAATCAAAGTTAACTTCGTGTCCGAGGCCGAAAAAATTTCGTTCTGTTAATTCTAAATTGGCTTTCGAACTCGAAAAAGCACCAGTTGGAATTAAACTCCAAGTATCAAGAACTCTGATAGAAATATCAACTGAATCTTTATTGTTTTCTATCGGTACAGGTTTAATTACAACACTTCTAACATAGCGTTGGCTTCGAATTAAACGTTCGGATTCTTTTATCAATAAGGAATCTAGTTCTTGATTTTTTTTAAAAAGCAACAGGTTTAGGATGGTCCATTTTTTTGTTTTAATGTGCAACGAATTTCCAAATCGTTCCAGTTTTTTATCCGGAAGTTCTTTATCGTTTTCAGCAGAATAACCAAAAGGATCTAAAGTTTCAATAGAAATATTTCGAATAATTCGGCAATTGTATTTTTCAAATGACTTTTGAATTGGAGAAGCACTTTTTTGTTTTTGGATTTTAGTAGCTACCGGTTTTTTTAGACCTAAACATTAATTTATGCATTAATTTGAAGAACTTTTTATCCTTAGAAAAGTCATCAATTTTTTTATAAACACTATCCGATTTAGTAGGCACTGTTTTTTGAGCCGTCATAATTTGACAACTAAAAAATAATAATACTAAATAAAAAAAGTAGCGCATATAATGGGTAATTAACGAAAGATACCGAAATTTAAATAACAAACTAAATCTTTAACAATTTAGTATAAAAAAATCCCCAATTGTTTAATCAATTGAGGAATAATTTATTTTTCACTGAACACTGAACACTGAACACTGAACACTAATCACTAGCTCTTTTGTTCTTTATTGAAATAAACTAAGTAATAATACATTTGTTTTTCTTCATCCCAACCTTTTTCAACAAACTTTTCTGCACTTTCTGGATTTATAAAGTCTAATTTGATTTGAATATTAGTATCAAGATTGATTACGTTTTTAATTGATTTTCGTGCGTCCGATACGGCAGCGTTCGCAATAGGAAACGAGGTTACATCTTCAATACTATATTTTTCGCCTCGATCGGCTTTGTAGTTTTTAAATTCAGGAATCAAATCAGGATTGTCCATCACTTCATTCAAGAAAGCTGTTTCTTCAAAATTATCGTTTTTGGCAAAGTGATTTACAGCACGGTTCATAAACATTACTTCTTGCTTTTTATCTTCAGCCGGGAAAACCACTTCTTTAGCAAACTCTTGACAAAATTTTAAATATTTTTTAGTCATAAAGTTTTCGTCTTGAAAAGCATCTACTGCTAAGAAATGTTCTAACCAATAACGCGCATCATATCGGTTGCTGTCAATGGTTAAAATTTTATATCCTTCTTCTTTTTTGTGATTAAAAATTAGGCAACCTTTATCTAGTTTATTAAGGTTAATTCCTTCTTGCAGAATCATCTCTAAATTGCTGTCTTTTTCTTCAAATTGAAGGAAATCAGTACGTAATTCGCTTTTAAAAACACCAATGGCATCAACTACATTGTTGTCGATAGAAACATTGGTTAGATAAGTTACATAAACTTCACCGTTTTTAATATGCGGATGATTAGATTGTTCAAAAAGGTGCTTTGTAATTTTTTTAGAAACCTCGTGCACTGAACTTGGATTTGTAAAAATCTCTGTTGCTAGATTGAACATATCATTGTATTCCAAATCAACTTCGTGTGCAAATTGAAAGTAGTTTTCTTCTTTTTCACGAAAAGACTTAAAGAAATATTCTTTCAATAAAGGCACGATTTCGTCATTTAAACCATATTGGTTTTCAGATAAAAAAATGGCTTCGTTACGGCTTTTATTTCCAACTCTATGGATGGATAAAGATTCTATATGGGTATTAAAAAGATTGATCATTTATTTTATGTAATTTTAGGAAGTCTATTTTCTATTTTCTTTTCTCTATTTTCTTCAAGCCTAATTCCAATTCTCCTCGAATCCGTAATCTTCAAAGCTATCATCGCTACCAAAAGCATCTAAGTCGTCTTCGTCTAAATCATCGTCAAATTCGTTGTAGCTTTCTTCCTCTTCAAAATCGGCTTGAAAATGTTTTTCCATCGCTTCGGCAGGCATTTCACCGTGAGAAAACAACAAGTTCGGATACACAATTCCTATTTCTTGTGTTTCTTCTACTGCAGCTAATTCTACTAAAAATGTCCACATATTGATGAAATCATAGACATAAATAATTTTAGTATTTTCAGTATCTAAAATATCAGATAATTGATAATCGCTCATTATTTTGTTTTCACCAGGAATATCACCCGAGTCAAACATTGGAATTTCTTCTTCTTGATTCCAAGTGTCATCACAAGTGTAAAACGAAGCTACTTCTAAACCGTCAAAGCCAAATGCGTTTACGATTGCGTTGTGTAAATCTTCTAAAGTATCGTCTTGAAGAATAGCAATATCTCTAAAAATATCTTCTTCAGCGTCGAGAATTACTCTAAATTTATAAACCATAATTCTAATTTTATTTGAGGGTTCAAAGGTAAAATATAAATTAGAAAAACAGATTACGAAATGCGAATTGTTGATAAGATTTTAAAGTAGTGAGATTGAGTTTACAATCGGAAACCAATTTTTATTCCACCCCATTTATACGATTTACCAATTTCATACTCTCTTGTTTGTAGTGTTTGAAAGTATTCAAAATACAATCGTTTGGTTTGCATTATTATTCCGTAATGATTTTGAGCTGTAAATCGTTCGATAGAATTAATTGTATACGGACTTTTGGTATTGAATAAACCACCTTGAAGCGTGGCATCATATCCTATTGCTGAGGCCAAAACTTGTGAGAAAAAATACAATTCAAATTTTCGTTTTGCTTTTGAACTCGAAAACGGATTGTTAATTAAACCTATAGTAGTATTTAAGCCAATCGATGCATTGGTATATAAGGTTCCAATTCTAACATTGCTGCTTGCGTTTAAAGAAAATATATTGGAATAGCGAAGTATTTGTTTTTCATAATTTAGTTCATAATTCAGCACAACATCATTTTTTATTTGATTTTGCCATCCTCCAGGAATAGTGTTTCCGGTTGCTTCGTGAATCGCAACTTGCATTTCTTTTCCAAAAGCTCCGGGACCAATTATCCCTAAATTAAGAGAGGAAACAAATCTTGATTTTTGAATTGTATCTGTTGCAATTACAAAACTTTTAAGCATTATTGCTGCCGCAAATGGTCTATCATCATATTGGATTTGGGTGCTTTTAATATTATTGGGCGTAAAACCAATGTGTTCTAAGGATAATCCATAATTGAACTCGCTATTTTTGGGTTTAAAAAACAACTTGTTAATCGGGTTTTTTTCGAAAATCGGTGCTACCAATTCAAAGTTGTAGCCTTGTGTATAGTTTTGGTCAACTCCCGTGAAATAGTCATTGTCGTAATTAAAGCGAAAGTAATTATCTGTTTTAATATCCCGAAATGAAGCCGTATTTTCTATTTTTTGAGCAAAAAGTAAAATCGGAAATAGCAATAAAATTAATATCGTCTTAGTAGTTTTCATACAATCAAATACGAAAACCTTGTTGCTTAAGTTTTAGCGTTCATAAAATTCTATAGGCAAATCATCTGGATCATTGATGAAGAAAAAACGCTTGTCGGTATATTCATCGATTCGAATTTCTTCTGCAAAAAGATTATTTGAAACGATATAATCTCTTGTTTTTTGAATGTCATTTACTTCAAATGCTAAGTGTCTTAAACCAGTTGCTTCAGGTCTTGATGGTCTTTTTGGTGGATTAGGAAAAGAAAACAATTCGATGCAATAAGTATCGTTTATCGCTAAATCTAATTTAAATGATTCACGATCGGAACGATAAACTTCTTGAATGATTTGCAAACCCAAAATTTGAGTATAAAAATGTTTAGATATTTCGTAGTTGCTGCAAATTAGAGCAATATGGTGTACTTTGTTGAGGTGTAGCATTAAATTATATGGTCTAAAATTTTATAAAATTCTTTAATGTCGTTTTTTTGTCTCGCTAGTTCTGTTTGCAATTTCAAAATATAATTGTTGCTTTTTAAAGGTTTAAAATAAAGTAAAATTGGCGCCCAACGAATGGTTTTGATACTTAAAAACTCAAAATTTTTATAAATATCTCTTGTTACAGTAAAATCTAAATCATTTTCTATTTCGGTTGTAGTGATGAAATCTTCTTTAATAAACGAATCGTTATAAAAATCATCTATTTCACTTGAATTTATAAAAGAACCAATATAGCCTTCTTTATTTCCGATTTGAAAAACATAACTGACCTCATTCTTTTTTGTAATTTCTTTTAAAACCCAAGGACTTTCTACTTTCGTAATTTCAAATCCGAAATCGGTTTTTAAACTTGATAATTTTCTAGTAGACCAGTCCTTTTTTTTAATTACAATTTTTTTGTTTGGTGTTAAATATTGAAAAGCGTCTTCTAAATTTAAAATTTCACAGTCGCAATGATAGGGATGGTCTTCATCTTGGAGCCATTTAAGAAGATTTTCAAAATCGAGTTTGTTTTTTTTACAAAATATTTCTGCAAATTTATAATTGTTTGTACAATTAGAATTAGAGAGTTTTTGGTCGATAAAATCGAATAATTTAGGGAAGTACTTTTCGTCAAATGGCAGATTGGCTCTGAATTCTTGTAGTTCTTTGTCTTCTAGTTCATTAAGAAAATTTGATGATTTCTTTTTGTCCATATGCTACTCTTATCTGAAGGTAAAAATAATAAATTCTGTTGATAGTTAAATCGAAACTAATCATTTTAACGTAATTAATTTCAATTAGGAATTTGTATTTTTGACCGAATTCAATTTGTAGGGAAAATGCCCTCGGAACAGTATAAAAACGTAATATGAAAATAGTTATTTCACCAGCCAAATCATTAGACTTTGAAAGTCAGTTGCCGACGCAATTGCACACTAACTATCCTTTTGTGAAAGAATCGTTATCGATTGAGAAAGTTTTGAAAAAGAAAAAGCCGAATGAATTGATGGAATTAATGACGATTTCAGATAAGTTGGCAGAATTGAATTGGACTAGAAATCAAGAACGAAATGTGGCTGAAATTTCAGCTGAAAATGGGCGACAAGCCATTTATGCTTTTAGTGGCGATGTTTATATAGGTTTAGATGCGTATTCCTTATCAGAAGATAAAATTGCAATTTTGCAAGACAAGCTTAGAATCTTATCAGGATTGTACGGATTGTTAAAACCATTAGATTTAATGCAACCTTATCGTCTAGAAATGGGAACAAAATTAGCTGTTGGAACCAATAAAAATCTATATGAGTTTTGGAGAACGACTATCACAAAAGAATTGAATTCCCAATTAGAAAAGGATGAATTATTTGTGAATCTTGCCAGTAACGAATATTTTGATGCAGTTGATGTCAAGAAGTTAAAAGTTCCAGTGATAACGCCAGAATTCAAAGATTATAAAGATGGTAAACTTAAAATAATTAGTTTTTTTGCCAAAAAAGCACGCGGAATGATGGTACGTTACATTATCGACACTAATGCGGAAACTATTGAAGATTTAAAAGGTTTTAATTATGAAGGTTATGCTTTTGATTCTAATTTAAGTAGCGGCAATAAACTGGTTTTCACTCGATAATTATACATATAAATACTCTTGATATTCACGCAAAGTTTCACGTGTTGCTTTGCGTTGATCGCGAGACAATTCTCTCATTGCTTCAACACCTTTTTTTGCACAACGTTTTACTTTAGATAGGCGAGAGGTGAATTCTAGTAATTTAGAAGCATCTTCTGGTGAAAGTTTGGATTGTAATTCCTTGGCAAAATCGTTGAATTCATTTACAACTTTGTTGTTTTCATAATAATCAGATTTTAACTCGTTGAGTAACTCATCAATTTCATTAGTAATATCCTTACTAATATCTTCACTTTTTTTACAAAGTTCTGCAATGATTTTTTTGTCGGAAGTGCCAAAAAGTCCCATAATTGAATTAATTTTAAGTTTAATATCTAATTCATAATCAATCAAATATAAATAATTATTTAATTCAATTGCAAAATTGTTAATAAGTTCTTGTTTTGATTTTAAGCTAAAAAAAAACTCCAGAACATCATTCGAGAGTTTTAGTCAAGATCTAATCAACCTATTTAATGCATCGCATCGGCTGGGTTTATTTTAGTTTTACCTTTTTTAATCAAAAGAATTATCGGAATACAAAATAGAAATAGTAACCCTAAATACATAAATATATCCATATAAGACAAAACGGTACTTTGTTTTAAAACTGAATATTCAATAACTTGATTGGCTTTATTTAAAGCTTCATTCGGACTAAATCCTTTGGATATAAATCCTTTTTGAAGTGCAATAATTCGTTGTTGTATTTCTATTCTGCTTCCGTCAAGATGAGGTATTAAATCGACACGGTGTTTTTGAGTTAATCGAGTTATGAATGTGGTAATAATTGCAATTCCAAAAGAGCCACCTAATTGACGCATCATTCCTGTGAAAGCTGCGCCTTCGCCAATATTTTTTCCTTTAAGAGTTGAAAGTGATAGCGTAGTTATAGGTACAAATAGCAATCCTAAACCAATTCCTCTCAAAATTAAAGGCCAATAAAAATGTTCTACACCAGTGTCGGGCGTCATTACATTGCGCATCCAAAAGGTGAATAAGAAAAAGATTAAAAATCCACCAGCAACCATATATCCTTGCGGAATTCCTTTTTGAATCATTTTTCCGATAAAAGGCATCATAATTGCGGTTGTGATAGAACCCGGAATTAGTAGTAATCCGGCATCAGTTGCTGTCCATCCTAAAATAGATTGTGTGTAAATAGGAATGATAAGCGTTGAACCATACAAACCGAAACCCATAATGAACGACATTAAAATTCCGATTCTTAAGTTTCCATCTTTTAACACGCTTAAATTTACGATTGGATGTTCATAAGTCATTTCTCTCCAAATGAACGCTAACAATCCAAAAACTGAAAGTACGCTTAAACCAATAATCAAGTTATTGTTGAACCAATCGTCTTGTTGACCGTGTTCTAATACGAATTGTAACGAACCAATAAAACAAATCAAGAATAAAATCCCCAACCAATCTACTTGATTAGCTTTGAGTTTTTCTCCATATTTTGGACTTCTTACAAAGGTTAAAGTCAAAATTGTTGCAATAATACCGATAGGAATATTGATATAAAAAATGAAGGGCCACGAAGCATTATCCACAATATAACCACCTAATGGCGGACCTAAAGTTGGACCAACAATTACACCCATTCCATAAATTGCTTGCGCCATTCCGCGTTTTGCAACAGGATAACTTTCTGTAATTATAGTTTGTGCCGTAACCAATAAGGCACCACCACCAAGTCCTTGAATAAATCGAAAGGCTACTAATTCCCAGATATTTGTTGCATTTCCGCATAGAAACGAGGAAACCGTAAAGATTATGATAGAAACGGCAAAATAATTGCGGCGACCAAATTGCTGCGACAGCCAACTCGTCATCGGAATCACGATTACATTAGCAATAGCGTAAGCGGTTATTACCCAAGCGACATCTGTAAGTGTGGCGCCAAGACTACCTCTCATATTGGTTAATGCAACATTTACGATCGTTGTATCAACAATTTCCAGTAAAGCACACATAACTGCCGTTATGGTAATTATAACTCTCCTAAAGCCGTATTCTACTAAATCGTCTGCTTGTACCATTTTTGATATTAGATATTAGATGTTAGATTTTAGATATTCTTTTTATCTAGATATTTAAAATTAATTTAATAAAACATCAACATCTACATTCATTCCTGGTCGTAATAATTTTATTTTTTCAGCATCATTTTCAGCATCAATTGAAATTTTGACAGGCAAACGTTGTATAGTTTTTACAAAATTTCCGGTAGCATTGTCTGGTGGCAAAATAGAAAATCGTGCACCAGTAGCAGGAGAAAAACTTGCAACTGTTCCTTTGAAATCAGTATCAGGATAGGCGTCTACTTTTATTATTACTTTCTGACCTACAATCATTTTGTTTAATTGTGTTTCTTTAAAATTGGCTGTAACCCAAGCTTCTTGATTGTTGATGATATAAAACAAAGATTGTCCAGGTTGTAAAAATTGTCCAGGTTGTATCGAAATTTTAGAAACTTGACCATCGATTGCTGCTGTAACAACAGTGTAGTCTAAATTCAATTTCGCTGCTTCTAAAACGGCTTGTGCTCTTTTGATATTAGCAGCAGCAACATCGGCTTGTTTACTTGAAACATTTGTTCTTGCTGCAGCTACATTTTTTTGAAACGCACTCGCTTTTTGTTGTTCTTGTAGAATTCTCAATTGGCTTTGAGCTTCCAGTTTTGCGGCTTCGGCTTGTTCAAATTGTTGTTTAGTAATCGAATGGTTTTTGTATAAATTAGCATATCTGTCAAAGTCATTAGAAGCTCTATTCAATCTGATTTTTGCAGTTTCAATAGTTCCTCCAGCCGATTGAATATTGGAATTGGATACTGCGACATTTGCTTGAGCGGTTCCAATATCAGCTTTTGACGCTTCATAACTTCCTTCAGCTGAAATTAATGCTGCTTTGGCTTCTTCAATTTTTACTAAATAATCACGGTTGTCAATTGTAAAAAGTGTGTCTCCTTTTTTTACAAAATCATTGTCTTTGACATAGACTTTAGTAACATATCCAGCCACTCGTGGTATGATTGGATTCATATTTTTCTCTATTTGTGCGTCATCAGTAGATTCGTGAGACAATGAATGCATGTATTTGTAAATTCCATAACTACCACCAACAATTAATAAGGTGGCAAAAATCAGGATGAATTTTTTATTGGTTTGAGTCTTTTCCATAGTGCTATTATTTAGTAGATAAGTTGAATGAGTTAATTAATTTTCCAGCTGCAAATTGCAATTGGTAGTATTTTAAGGCTATGTCGGCTTGCGACAAGGCTAAGTTGATTTTGCTTTGCAATTGTTGAACATCGGCTTCTAACAAATCGTTTGTTGTAGATAAACTATTGTCGTATTTGTCTTTTACTATTCTGAAATTTTCGTCTGATTGTTCAACGGCTAGCGTATAAACTTTGTTTTGCTTTAAGGAAAGATTATAATTTTCTTGAGCCAAATGCGTCTCTTCTTTGATCTTATCGTTTAAAATGGCAATAGCAGTTTTGGTTTGCTCTGCTTTGCTTTTAGCTAATTTTACTTCTTTAGCGTTTTTAAAAATTGAAGCAATATCATAACTCACACCAACACCAAAATTCATTGCGTTGGTAACTGAAATCGCGTTTTCTAAGTCAAATGCAATATAACCGCCTGAAAGTGAAAGCGAAGGAAAATAGCCTGATTTAGCAATTTTAATTCCAGCTTCAGAGGCTTTTTCTTGTAGTGTTAATGCTTCTAAGTCGTTACGTTGACCATTTGCAGTGGTCAATTGACTTTTAGCCATATCATTTTTTACCGTATCAATATCGATATCAATAATAGTATTTTCAGATAAATGTAATAAAGTTACCAATTCATAATTAACAACAGAGACATTTTTAATACTATTGTCTAACATAAGTTGAATGTTGGATTCTTGTAATTGCGCCTTTAATAAATCATTTCTGGCCATTAATCCGTTATCGACCATTGCAGTAAAATCTTTGGTTCTTTGTTGTGCACTTTTAAGATTTTCTTGGAAAAGTTTCACCATTTCTTGTGATTTATAAAGTGTAGCAAACAGTTCAACTACTTCTTGAGCTAATTCCTCTTTAGTGTGTGAAGCTGAAAATGTTTGTGCTTTATACAAACTTTCTGAAGCTGCAATGCTGTTTTTGAGTTTAAAGCCACTAAAAATTGGCATAGAAACATTGGCTTGTCCTATCATTAATTGACTTACTTCCAAACCAGAACCGCCTAAATTAGAGTCTACATTAGCATTAGTTAAACGCATGTATTGACCTGAAATTTTAGCACTTGGATATTGGTTGTTTTTCATTGTTTCCAATTCCAGTTTTGATGTTTCAACTTTGTTTTTTGCTAGAACGGCTTGATTACTGTTAGTGATAACAAGTTCAATGGCTTCTTTAAGAGACATTTTTTTCCTTTCTTGAGCATAACTAAACGTTATTCCAAAAAGTAGAAAAGCTATTGGTAGGTATTTAATTGTCTTCATTGGTAAGTAGGGCTTTTATAGTTTTTTGAATGTGATGTGTAAATTCATTTTTAATGTAATTGTCAAAATCGGATTCTGATTTTAATCCAAATAAATCGCTGTAAAGTGTTTTATTCATATTAAAATAAATCAATGAGCCAATAATCATTGGAGAGAAAAGTGCAACGTTAATATTGTTTTTAAACACTCCTTGTTCTTGACCTTCTTTAACAATGCTTTCCACTAACTTTAGATTGTTCTTTTTTAAGGCTGTAAAAGAGTCAAAGTTGATACCTCTTTTGTTATTGGTAATTTCGTTTTGTACAATCTGATGGATGTGTTTGTTCTCGTTTACTTGAAGAATATAGTACTTAATTATTTCATCAATTTTCTGAATAGGAGCGATGTCTTCTTGAAGCACGTTTTCTAATTTCAAACCCATACTACCAATTCTGTGAAGCACAATTGATTCTAGAAGTTTTTCTTTTGAACCAAAATAGTATGAAATCATTGCAATATTTACATTGGCTATTTTGGCAATTTCTCTCACCGAAGTGCCGTCAAATCCTTTCTCTGCAAAAAGCTTTTCGGCTACTTGTAGTATTTCTATTTGCTTGTCATTAAAATCCATTTTCATCTAGTTTTTTAAATCGAGTACAAAATTAAACAATTGTTTAAATTAAACGTTTGTTTAATATAGATTTAACAGAAAGTTAACTGAAAAACAATCATAGATAATATCTATACTACTAGTTTAAGTAAATAAAATTCAGATATATAAAGTAGATTATATAAAGTGTTAGTTTACTTAAGTAAAAAAACAGAATGCTGCTAAAGAAAAAATAGAATACAACCTATTTAGTCTTTAATCCAATTCGATAAAATAGTTTTTCCGTGTGGTGTAAGAATGCTTTCTGGATGAAATTGTACTCCTTTAACATCAAAAATTTTGTGTCGAATAGACATAATTTCACCATCTTCCGAAAGTGAAGTAACTTCTAGATCGTCTGGAAAATCATCGGGATTAATAACCCATGAATGGTATCTACCCACGGTAAAAGTTTTGGGAAGTGAATCGAAAAGTGTATCATCGTCAACCGATATTGATACTGTAGAAGAAACTCCGTGAAAAACGGAATTTAAGTTGAGAAGTGAACCGCCAAATACTTCACCGATTGCTTGTAGACCAAGACAAATTCCAAGTATTTTTTTAGTTGAAGCATATCTTTTGATGACATCCATCAACAATCCTGATTCTGATGGAGTTCCTGGACCAGGAGAAAGTATTATATTTTGATATTTTTCAATCTCATCTAATTCAAATTCATCGTTTCTTAAAACAATAACTTTGCAATTTAATTCTTCTAAGTAGTGAACTAAATTATAAGTAAAGCTATCATAATTATCAATTATTAGTACTTCTTTCATTTGACAAATAAACAAAAAAAACCTCAAAGATTTCTCCTTGAGGTTTTGGTAATTATAGCAATTTTTCCCTTTTAATTAGAACTGTAAAGAAACAGATAATTCAAATTCGTCGTTGATAGTTTTATCACCTAAGTTGTCAAAGAAACTACCAGAACCATATTTGATTCCGAATTTAGTTCTGTCAACTTTAAATGCAGTTGTTGCAGTGTTACCTTTAACAGTAATGTCAAATTTTACTGGAGCAGTTACATCTTTAATTGTTAAATCTGCAGTTACAGTGTAAACACCATTTCCTTTATCAGCAATTTTTTTGAAAACCAATTTTGAAGTTGGGTATTTGTCAGTTCCAAAGAAATCGTCAGCTTTTAAGTGACCATCTAATTTTGCAGCATATTCTCCTTTGATATCTGTAGCAGTTAATGAAGTCATGTCTACAACAAAGTTTCCTCCAGTTAATTTTTTACCTTTAAAAATTAAGTTTCCGCTTTGGATGTTTACCGTACCACTGTGCTCACCAGTTACTTTTTTACCAACCCAGTTGATTTTACTTTTAGATACATCAACTTTTTTAGTTTGTGCTGTAGCAATTGTTGAAACCGCTACAAATAATGCTAGTGCAATTGTTTTTAAATTTTTCATTTTTTTTAAATTTGAGTTATTGATTATTAATTATAAAGTTACGAATAAGTCTTCGTTTGATTTACGTACTTTAGGATAGTGTTGTGTTGCATCTTCTTCGTGTCTGTAACCAATAGCAGCTACCACAGTTGCATTTAATCCTAGTTTGTCTAAACCTAAAATTTCATTGTATTTTTCTGGTTCGAATCCTTCAATTGGAGTGACATCAATTTTTAGATCTGCTGCCGCATTTAAAAGATTTCCAAGTGCTAAATAAGTTTGTTTAGCTGTCCAAGAGTTTTTAGTGTGTTCAGGTAAAGTTAATACTTTAGATTTCATAAAATCAGCATAACCTTGAAGATCTTCCATTGCAAGATTTCTTGTTGCAACAACATTTGCGAAATAATTGTCGATATCAGCTTCACCAAAGTTTACATTATTTGCAAAAACAAATAAGTAAGAAGCATCAACAATTTGAGATTGACCCCAAGATACTGGTTGTAATTGTGCTCTCAAGTCAGAGTTTTCAACAATTATAACTTTGTAAGGTTGTAATCCGTAAGACGATGCAGTAAGTTTAATAGCTTCTTGAAGTGTAGCTAAATCTTCAGCAGATACTTTTTTTGTAGCATCGAATTTTTTGGTTGCATAACGCCAATTAGCGTTTTGGATAAATTGACTCATAGTTTTTTTTAATTAAAATTTCTATATTTCTCTAATAATTCATTCAAATTTTGTAATTCATTTTCCGATAAATTGTTGGCCAAAAGATTTTCATAATCAATAACTTTCGGATCTAATTCGGTTAATAATGCTAAACCTTTAGCGGTGATCAAAATTTCCATTTTTCGTCTGTTATTCGGACAAACTTCTCTGGTGACCAACTCTTTTACCAATAACTTATCAATCAATCGGGTAGTGTTGCTGTTTTTTGCAATCATTCTTTCTTGAATAAGACTCATATTGGCAGGTTTTCCTTTTTGACCTCTCAAGATTCTTAATACATTGTATTGTTCACTAGATAAATCATATGGTTTCATTAATTCATTGAATTTTTCTGAAATAACAATTTGTGTATACATAATATTAAGGATAACTTTTTTAGTGTCATCCAATGTTACATTTGATTTTATTATTTCTTCAATTTTCATAGTTACAATTACAAAATTTGTAGGTACAAATGTAGTGCAATATTTATTTGTATATACAAATGTACTGTTATATTTTTGTTAATACTTTTAGCATTGTTTAAAATGAAATTAATAAATTTGGAAAAAAATTAAAATGAATTTATCTCAACAAGATTGGACATCACAGCTAGAAGCGGATAGTAATGCTGTAATTTTAGACGTAAGAACTGAGGACGAGTGTAGTGAAGGAATTATTCCTGGAGCACTAATTAATGACATTTTCAAAGGTCAAGGATTTATTTACAGACTAGAGGAATTAGATAAAACCAAAAATTACTATGTTTATTGCAAAGCCGGAAGCAGAAGCGCACAAGCTTGCAGTATTATGAATCAAATTGGTTTTGAAAATACCTATAATTTAGAAGGTGGCTTTATGAATTGGCAAGGAGAAGTTAGTATTCCTGATACTTTATAACTATTTTTTGTTTTTTGGAATCTTTTTAATTATCGCATTATAAAATTCCTTGATACATTTTCTGTGCAATTGCGATGTTTTCACTTCTATAATTGAATTGTCTTTTTCTTTAATTATCAATTTATAATTATAAAATTTATAAATAAGAGAGTAAACCAACATTAGTGTGCCAAGAAGTGCAAGACCGATCAGAAATTCTTTTGGATGGTATTTTATTGAAAAATAAATATAGGTATATAGTATCAAACTTGCTACTAATAAAATTGTATTGATATAGAATACTCTTTTTTTGATAAGATTTATTCTATTTATAGAGTCAAAATTAACTTTGTTTTGAGACGTTCCATTGGTTAAAATGATTTGTTTTTCGGTAATCAATCCAAATTTTTTACTAAAAAGTACAATCTCGCTATCGGTTTGAAAAGTTGTCATAATTAACTAGTTTTTTACATCTACGAAATTGCATATAATTTTGGTTTTATTTTGGTAGAAAGTTTTCTACAAAAAAAAAGGATAACTCATAGTAATGAATCATCCTTTTTTTATTTGTGGAGTCGCCGAGAATCGAACTCGGGTCCAAACAAGCAATCAAAGAGCTTTCTACACGTTTATTTCCTGATTAAATTTTCGTTATTCTGCTTGGCCAGAAACAGCCACAAAATACTTATCTTTTTAAATTTTCGTAACAGCTCCAAAGCTACACTGTTCTTAGGTTCGTATTTACGATTCACCTTTATCGACCGCCACAAACCAAAGCTTTCGAGGTGAATCCTGCTTTCCTACCTTGTAGGAGCGTGGCTAATCTTACTATGATTCAGATTATGCAGCAAGAGCGTAGTTTCCTTCGCCGTTTATGTTTTTGTACATTTGGATTTACGAGCAAAACATACAATGCTCGACGTGCTTACAATTCAATTCCACTTGCTGTCAAAACCAGTCGACCCCAAATTGTTTTTTTCTTGCAAAAGAAGACTGCAAAGGTACTGCTGAAATTTTCAATAAACAAACACTTTATTCGTCTTTAGCAACGGTATCTTTCAAGGTAAAAGGATAATCGCCAAACAAAGCTGATAATCGTTTCATTTGAAAGGTTTTACGCGTAAATTTGTTAGACAAAGCGATAATTACTGCATTTTCTTTTTTTAGTGTAATATAACTTGCAGTGTTTCCGTGCCACCAACCATTGTGATAAAATAGCTTCTGACCTGTTTCCCATTCTCGCAAGCGTATGCCTAAACCATAATTTTTAGAACCTTTACTTTCATAGCTATATCCTTTGTAAACTTGGTCTAATAGTTTTTTACTCAAAAAACCTGGAGCATTTCTAGCCAAATCAAATTTTAATAAATCTCTTGGAGTAGAATAAATATTTTTATCTCCATAAACCGCATCAAGAAAATCAAATGGATATTTAACATAGTTGTATTTGTAAGAAGGTGTTCCTTTTTCTTTGGGAGTAGTTTCATCAAATACAAAGGTGTTTTTCATCTCCAAGGGTTCGAAAATAATCTTCTTCATGGCTTGGCTGTATTTCATTCCTGTTACCTTTTCAATTATTAAAGCTAGTAATGCATAATTGGTGTTGTTGTAGCTAAAATGAGTATCAGTCTTTGTTTCTAATGTGATGTTTTTTGTAATTATTACGTTCAACAAATCCTTATTAGTTAATGTTTTTGTTCTACCCCAATTGGCTTTATCATCACAAAAATAGTTGTACTTTTTCATTCCACTTCTATGATTTAACAAACTTTTGATGGTAACATCTGGATAAGGAAATTTGTCAAAAAGCGTAGTTAACTTTTGATCTAAACTAATTTTTTTAGCATCAATTAGTTTCAAAATGGCTGATGCCGTCAGTACTTTTGTTACCGAAGCAATGTGCAATGGGGTTTCAGGCGAGTTTAAAATATTATTTTCTTTATCGGCAAATCCATCATATTTCTCATAAATAATTTGTCCGTTTTTTGCCACTAGAAAACTCATATTTTCAAAATCTTTACCGAAATTATTTGAGAAAAAGTTCTCTATTTCTCTCTTTTTTTGATTTTTGTAAGCATCAGAAAGTCTTGGCAACGAATCTTCTGGAGGAAGCATTGCATATTCTAAATCTGATTTTTTCTTCTTGAATGGGTTTTTAATTTTTCCTGAATTTTCACAACTAGTGCTTAATAGTAAGGTAACAGAAAGTAGTATATAAAGTAATCTATTCTTGGTCATTTCTTGGTATCGTTGAAAAACAAATATAATAAACATAATAGGAATCAAATTTTTTGTGCTACTATAATATTTATAAAATTATCAACAATTTTAGGTAATTATTTGAAATTCAATAGGAATTACAAGTATTTATTTTTGATAAAAAGTTTTGAAAACGTTTTCGTTACAACTACTTTTGGAAACTCAAAAAAATGATTAAAAATGAAGTTCGGAATTATAAAAGAAAGAAAAAATCCACCTGATAGAAGAGTTGTTTTTACTCCAGAAGAATTAGTTAGATTAAAAGCTGAACATACTGAAGCGCAAATCAAAGTTGAAAGTTCTGATATTAGAGTTTTTTCAGATGAAGAATATAGTAGTTTAGGATTAGAAGTCGCTACAGATATGAGCGATTGCGATGTTTTATTTGGTGTAAAGGAAGTTCCAGTTGATGCCTTGATTCCTAATAAAAAGTACTTTTTCTTTTCGCATACTATTAAATTTCAGCCTTATAATAGAAAGTTACTTCAAGCTATTATAGAGAAAAACATTGAACTGTTTGACCACGAAACTATTGTAGATGCAAAAAACCGTCGTTTAATTGGTTTTGGACGATATGCCGGAATTGTTGGTGCTTACAACGGATTTAGAGCTTTCGGAATTAAATATGATTTATTCAATTTAGTAAAAGCTGAAACTTTAAAAAGTAAAGAAGAATTAATCGAACGACTACGCAGACCAGTACTTCCGAACATTAAAATTGTTTTAACAGGTCACGGAAAAGTGGGAATGGGAGCGAAAGAAATGCTTGATGGAATGAAAATTAAGCAAGTTTCAGCAGATGATTTTTTAAACAAAGTTTATACGCAACCCGTTTATACTCAAATTGACGTTTTAGATTACAACAAAAGAATTGATGGAAAAGTTTTAGATAATCAAGATTTTTATAAGAATCCTCAAGAGTATGTTTCTGATTTTGAACGTTTTTCACAAGTTGCAGATATTTATATGGCAGGTCATTTTCACGGAAATGGTGCGCCCGATATCTTAACAAGAGAAATGCTAAACGCTCCAAAGAACAAGATTCAAGTTGTTGCCGATATTTCGTGTGATGTTGATGGACCTATTGCTTGTACTATAAAAGCATCTACCATTGCAGAACCATTTTTTGGCTATTTACCAAGTGAAGACAAAGAAGTTTCGCACACACATCCAGGTTCAATTATGGTAATGTCGGTTGATAATTTACCTTGTGAATTGCCGAAAGATGCAAGTGAAGGTTTTGGCGAAATGTTTATGGAACACGTTATTCCAGCTTTTTTCAATGGTGATAAAGACGGAATTTTGCAACGAGCTAAAATGACTGAAAATGGTAAACTAACAGAGCGTTTCCAATATTTACAAGATTATGTAGATGGAAAATAAAACCTAAATTTTATTGTTTTAAGATTCAAAACTAAATTATAAGAAATCGATTTCGTTAATAACTAATTATTACGAAATCGATTTATTTTTAGGATAAAATGTATTTTTATAAAAAAATATAGTCAAAAATGAGAAAATTACATGTATTGGTGTTCTTGATTTCAATTTTATCAATTGAAGCTCAGAATGTTTCCTCACCATCTAAAACTATTGCGTTAAGTTTTAAATTGTCATCTGATGGTAAACCAACTTATTCTGTAAGTTACAAAACTAAACCTATTGTAAAGGAAAGCACACTTGGAATTGCAATAAAAGAATCAAAAAGTTTAGAAGCCAATTTCCGAATTGATAATATTGATCAAAAAAGTGTCAACGAAACTTGGCAGCCAGTTTTGGGCGAACAATCCAATATTAAAAATAGCTACAACGAAATGATTGTCGCACTTTCGCAACCATCAACTGATAGAAGAGTCAATATCATTTTTAGAGTTTTTGATGAAGGTGTTGCTTTTCGCTACGAATTTCCAAAACAAAAAAACCTGAATTATTTTATAATTTCCGATGAAAAATCGCAGTTTAATCTGGCAGGAAACCACAAAGCATTTTGGATTCCAGGAGATTATGACAGTCAAGAATATGCTTACAATGAAACAAAATTATCTGAAATCGATAATTCTAAATTAGATTTGAATAACGGAATAGGTGTAAAGACCATCGCAAGTTCTTTTAGAGTGCAATCGCCTTTAATGATGAAATCGGCTGACGGAATTTACATCAATGTTTTTGAAGCAGCTGTTGTAAATTATCCAATTATGCATTTGGATGTTGACACTAAAAACTTTGGATTAACTTCTAATTTAGTGCCAAATGCAATTGGAGATAAAGCTTATCTTCAAGCGCCTTGTGTTTCGCCTTGGCGAACAGTTATGATTAGTGATGATGCTCGTGAAATTGTAAGTTCAAAAATGATTTTAAACTTAAACGAACCATCAAAAATTGAAGATACTTCGTGGATAAAACCAATGAAATATGTTGGCGTTTGGTGGGAAATGCACGTCGGAAAATCAACTTGGGATTACGCAGGAAGTCAAAATGCTCAAAATGCTGCAGATGGAAGTTTAAAACCATCAGGAAAACACGGTGCAACTACTGAAAATACTAAAAGATATATTGATTTTGCTGCTAAAAATGGCTTTGATGGCGTTTTGGTAGAAGGTTGGAATGTAGGCTGGGAAGATTGGTTTGGTAACTGGAAAGAAAATGTTTTTGATTTCGTGACTCCTTATCCAGATTACAATTTGAAAGAAGTGAATGATTATGCTAAATCGAAAGGAATAAAAATGATAATGCATCACGAAACTTCAGGTTCTGTGGCTAATTACGAAAGACATTTGGATAGAGCATTAAATCTGATGAAAGACTATGGTTATCCTGCTGCTAAATCAGGTTATGTGGGAAGAATCATTCCTCGTGGTGAGTTTCACGATGGTCAAACAATGGTAAATCATTTTAATTTCGTTGCTAGAAGATTTGCCGATTATAAATTAATGGTCAATTCGCACGAAAGTTCTCGTCCAACTGGATATTCAAGAACGTATCCTAATTATATTGCAGCCGAAGCAGCTCGCGGAAATGAGTTTAACGCTTGGTCTGTCGGAAATCCGCCAATGCACGAAACCATTTTGCCATTCACAAGATTATTAGGAGGACCAATGGATTATACTCCGGGAATTTTTGAAATCAAAATGAGTTATTACGATAAAACCAAAACCGAACAAGTTCATACTACTTTGGCAAAACAATTAGCACTTTATGTAACGATGTATTCACCATTACAAATGGCAGCCGATTTGCCTGAAAATTATGAAAGATATGCCGATGCTTTTCAGTTTATAAAAGATGTTGCTGTTGATTGGCAAGATTCTAAATATATTGAAGCTGAACCAGGAGATTATTTGACTGTGGTTAGAAAAGAAAAAAATGGAGAACGTTGGTTTTTAGGAGCAATTACCGATGAAAATGCTCGTAAAACAGAAATTAAATTAGATTTCTTAACGCCAAATAAAAAGTACCAAGCTATTATTTATCAAGATGGTACTGATGCAGATTGGAAAAATAATCCAAAATCTTATGCTATAAAAACCATCGAAGTTACTTCTAAGTCAAAAATTAAATTAAATTTGGCTAACGGTGGCGGAACTGCTATAAGTTTCAAACCAATAAACTAAAAACCAAACCAAACAAACTAAAATTTATGAGTTCAGAACAAATTAAAACAAACTATCCTGCTTTATACACGCTGATTACAGTGTTTTTTTTCTGGGGATTTATTGCTGCCGGAAACAGTATTTTTATTCCGTTTTGTAAAAGTTATTTTTCTTTAGATCAATTTCAATCGCAATTGGTTGATTTTGCTTTTTACACCGCTTATTACGTTGGCGCATTATTATTGTTTGCTTTAGGCGATATGTCAGGAAAAGATATCGTTGGAAAATGGGGTTACAAGAAAAGTATCGTGTACGGATTATTATTTTCGGCACTTGGAGCTGGAGCAATGATTATTGCTGTTGAAGCTAGTATTTATGCCGGAATGTTGGTTGGATTATTTATTGTAGCCTTAGGTTTTTCATTGCAACAAACTGCTGCTAATCCGTTTGCGATATTACTAGGTGACCCAAAAACTGGTGCAAGTCGAGTAAATCTTGGAGGCGGAATCAACTCATTCGGAACAACTATTGGTCCAATTGTGGTGGCTTTGGCTTTGTTTGGAACTGCAAAATCTATTTCAGATGAGCAAATAAAAGCTTTAGAATTAAGTAAAGTTGTAATTTTATATATGGGTGTTGGATTGTTGTTTATTGCATCTGCAGCTTTGTTTTACTTTTCTAAAAAAGTGCCAAGTGGCATTGCAAACGAACCAATGGAAAAAGCGAACAAAGCACTACGTACATTGGTTATTATGACTGTTTTACTTGGTGTTATGTTTACTCCTGTTTTTCAAAGTTATAAGAGTGATGAAGCTATAAAAATAGAAGCTTTAACAAAAGAAGTTGAAGTTGCAAAAGAAGAATTAGCAAGAACAACCTATGTAGCTAATTCGCCTGAACTTTTAAAAATTAATGATAAAATTACTGCTAACGAAAGTGAAGCATTGCAATTAAAACAAGGTTTAGAGAAAAACAGAATGTTGTGGCTTTCTGGAGCTTTGTTAGTTGTGCTTGGCGGAATTTTATTTTCATACACATCAGCAAGAAAGAATTCTGAAGGTTGGGGTGCAATGCAGTATCCTCAATTGGTATTGGGAATGTTGGCTATTTTTACCTACGTTGGAGTAGAAGTAGCGATTGGAAGTAATCTTGGAGAACTTTTAAAATTGAAAGAATTCGGAAGTTTGCAATCGTCAGATATTGCGCCATATATTTCTATGTATTGGGGAAGTTTGATGATTGGTCGTTGGGCTGGAGCAATCAGTGTTTTTAATCTTCAAGGAAGTAAAAAAACAATGGCTTTAATCATTGTTCCGTTGGTGGCTTTTGGAATTATTTTGGGTGTGAATATCCTTTCAGGAAAAGATATGAAACCACTTTATTATTATGTAGTTTGTGTTTTAATTCAAATTGGAGCTTTCTTTTTGAGTAAAGACAAACCTGCAAGAACCTTAATGATTTTTGGAAGTTTCGGAATGATTGCTATGTTAATTGGTTTGTTTACTACAGGAACTATTGCTATCTATGCTTTCCTTGCTGGAGGTTTGGCTTGCAGTATTATGTGGCCATCTATTTTTAGTTTGTCTATTATCGGATTAGGAAAATATACTTCTCAAGGTTCAGCGTTTTTGATTATGATGATTTTGGGTGGAGGAATTATTCCGCCAATTCAAGGTAAATTATCTGATATTATTGGAATTCATCAATCATATATCATTGCAGTGGTTTGTTTTGGATATCTGACTTTATTTGCTGTTTTAGTGAAAGGTCTTTTGAAAAAACAAAGCATTGATGTTGATGCGATTGAAGTAGAAGGAAGTCATTAATTATTGTATTCAGTTGTCAGTTGACTGTTTTCAGTTGTGACTGATTGTTAATATAAAAACTCCGAGGGAAAGTAAAATTTCTTTCGGAGTTTTATTTTTATTCAAATGGTTGGCTGTTTAGCCCTGATTGCATTGGAAATCTTTTTTTTGTTGCCTGAGGCTCTCGAAGGCAACAAAAAAAGATTGGAACGAAAAGCAGGAATAAGGTTTTCAAGAGTTCGCAAACCGTTCGCTCCTAATCCTTATTTATTCCATTCAATTTTTCTTGAGAAATACATTACTGAGGCTAGTATTAATAATAATCCGATGCTTCCTACCAAAAGTGCGTAATCTTCGAGTTGGATTATGACGTAAATGAATGTGTAAAGAACCGAAAGCGAAATTGCAATAAAGGTTGGAAATTTTTTGTCTTTTAAGATGGAAATCGAATAAAGTGAAATCAATGCTACGACTGATGTTCCTGCAATGGAATATGCAAAACTGAACGAACTGTGTTCTGTGATGGATATTAATAAGGTGTAGAACATAATAAGTGCGATTCCAATCATCACGTATTGAAAAATATGGATACTAATTTTGCTAATGGATTGAATAAGGAAAAAGATTAAAAAAGTCAATCCGATTACTAGAAATCCGTATTTAGAGGCACGTTCGTTTTGTTGGTATTCGTCAACTGGAGTAATGAAATCAACTGTTAAAGCATATTTGCTGAGTTCAGGAAGTGATTGAAAGTTTTCTTGAGCAAATGGTCTGTTAAAGTGAGAGATTTTCCAAGAAGCATCAAACCCTTTATTGGTAATTTTTTTATCGGTTGGAATAAAACTTCCGTTGAAACTTGGTGATGCCCAATTGGAAGTCATCTTGACAGCTGTAGCTTTACCGATTGGAACAATGCTGATGCGTTTGCTTCCGTTGTAGGTGATGTCAAGCTGAAACGGATTATTGTTGATGGTTTTATAGTTAAAGTAACCTGTTTCAAGTGTTTGAATGGAATCATTATTAGCTTCTGTAAATTTTGGTTCAAAAGTATAATTGGTTGTACCGAATTTGATTTTGACTTCATCATTAACACTTTTTAGATTGGTGGTTCTAATAAGTATGGTGGCCTTATCCCAATAAATATTCTCAGTTGGAATTCCATTTTTATAAAACTTCGGATTAGAATAAAAACCTTCAAAGTGCATTTTGGTGGTAAAAACATTTGATTTATAAATACTGCGTTGCAACGGTGCTTTAATTTCGGTATCAGAATTATTGCTTAACTTTTCGGGAAAGAAAAAAGCATTTTCAACTTGATTTGTAATTGGGTTTTTATAGGGTATTTTTAGAATTGGACCATAAAAATAGACACTTTCGCCCCATTTTGATGTGGTTTGGGTAATAACTTCTTTTTGACGTTGGCTTCGTTCGCTGATTAAATCTTGTACAAAAGCAAGCGGAATTAATAGAATTAGAGTTAACAAACCTACCATAATCATTTTGGCAGTTGTTGATTGAAAGAAACCTTGTCTAGGTTGATTTTGATAATTTTCCATAATGTTATTGAATTTTATATTGAAATTGATTTTGAAATTAATTACTTCCAAGTTTCACCAACGATTCGTAAGTACACAAAAGCAATTGGAATGTTGGATAAAAGAATTAGTATTTTGATGGTATAATAGTCTTGATGATTTTTTTGGGTGAAGGCGAAGTAGGTAAGCCGAACTAGCATTATGAAATTAAGTACAAAAGCTATTATCAGATAGTAGGCACCAAGGCCAAATAAAGCGCCAGTTGGATTAATTAAATGTAAAATCAATAGAATAGTTCCTATGATAAATGAGCCAATGGCTAGCTGAGTGGAGAAAATGCCAGTCGCATTTTCGTATTGTTTTTTGGTCATTTTATTTAATATTAAAAGTTTCTTGAATAGTTTTTACAGAAATGTGTAGCATTTTATGGAAATCTAAATCATAGATTTGATGTGCATTTTTACCTCGTTTATAAGTAGAGACAAAATGTTTAAAATGAGTAGGATAGAAGATGGTTCCAATACTGATTACCATAAATAGATAAGCACTTTTCTTACCGTTTCCTAGCAAAAAATATTGCATTGCTATTTCGTCGGTTACCGCAACTTGTGTGTTTGTTAAAACGTGAATTACATCGTGATCTTCTAGTTTGGGTTGCATTTCGAAGTTGTATTTTAGTAGAAAACATCCCAAATGAAATCCCAGACTATCTTGTTGGTAGTTTATTAAATCACTTGGAGTTTCCTTCCAAGGAATGCCTTTTTTGAAGAACTTTTGGTACGGTTTCTTTGTGATTTCATACATTTTTTCAATTAGTAAATCTCTCATTAGTGCAATAATTGATAGTTTATAATGTGTCGTATTTTCCGATGTTATTAATAGATTCTTTGTGTTTTTTTGGAAGTAAAATCAACTTAACTAGATGATCTAACTTTACTATTTTACTAATTTTATAAAGCATTAGAAGCGTTTTTGTGGGGAAATATGATGTTTCAAATAGCATTTTGAAAACTATTTTCGGAACTAATATTTTCTGAATTTCAAGTAAAATGAAGTATCTAGAATTGCCTAAATGCTTTTGATATTGTTCAAATAAATGAATGGTGAATGTTCCTTTTTGTAAATTGTTTTCGAGATGAATAGTTCTGTCAATGATCCAATTGTTGTAGTTGATTGGTAAATTTTTCAAGCCCATTCGAATTCCTAATCTAGAAAACACATCAAAAATTTCTTCTTTTTCATTGATTTCTAGTCTTCTTTCTAACAATTCAAAAGAAAGAATCGAATAATCAATCAACATATAAAGTACATCGCGATAAGCCCAATCTGGTATGGTTTGTCCGCGACTTTTTTCAACGCCTTGATGTATCTGAGTTATTTTATCAATAGTTGCTAAGGCAAATTCTTCTTCTGAAAAGACTATTTTTTGTGCAAACTCAACTGTCGAAATTAATCGTTCCAGTGGATTTGCAGGAATCTTTCCTGTAAAGTACAACCAATCAACAGCTTTATTTAAGGCAAATTCTGCCGCTGAACCTGCAAAAATTAGCAAAACAGTATCTGTATTTTTCCAAATTTCTCTAACAATTGATTTTTCGTCAACAAAGTGGTTCATTTTAGTAATTTTTTATAATTATGGATTAATACGACAGTCATAATTCCAAGAGTATACGCAAGCATATCAGTCCATGAAAATGAGTTTCCGAGTAAGACGTTTAGGATTTTTATTTTATGTAAATCAAGTAATTCAAGAATATGGATGTATTGCAAAAATTCAATCGCATAACTAATCAATAAGGATAAGATTGCAATTTTGTTCAAATCGGTTTTCAGAAATGTTGCTAGTAAATAAAACACTAGAATCGAAGCGAGATAATCTCCAAATATTGGTCTGATGAATTGGTCGTTGACAAACAATGCAATTATTATTTCTACTATTAAGATGCTGCAACTGATGATTAAATATTTTGTTTTCATTTTCATTTTTAAAAGTACTTTGTATTTCAAAGTATATGGATAAAAAAATAGGACTAACTTTTTGATAGTAGTTTTTCAAGCGCATCAATATGATCTTGAAAAGCTTTTTTTCCTTCTTTGGTTGCTATGTATTTGGTATTAGGTTTTTTTCCGATGAATTGTTTTTCGATGGCGATGTAATTGTCGGCTTCAAGAGCTTTGGTATGAGAGGCGAGGTTACCATCAGTAACCCCAAGAAGTTCTTTTAACATATTGAAATCGGCACTTTCGTTTACCATCAATACCGACATAATCCCCAAACGAATTCGGTGATCAAAGGCTTTATTAATATTTTGTATGATGGATTTCATTTTTTTGTTTTAATCTATTTCTTGCCAATTGCCTTTACTAAAGAACATATTTCCATATTTATTTGATTCAAATACATAGTAGAATGTCCAAATTTCTCTGTATAAAGTTGGATTTTCTTCTAAAATATGAAATATAGGTTCTTCAAAATTTATTTTAATATGCGGACTTGTATAGCCTATATTGTAGCTAACAGTTCCTTCAATTGTTTTTATTATATTTTCTTTATCAGTTATGTAGAAAAATATTTTATCATCTTTTGTTATTTTAAATCGGTAATGATTGTATTGCCAATCGGATTGTTTGCCTGGACATTTGTATCTATTTATTACATAGTTTCCATAGATATCATCTTTTTCTACTTGTATTTTAGTAGTAAAAAAATCAAGAATCATTATTAAAAATGGTAAGCTGATAAAAATAATCCACAAACCAATGTTAAGTGTTCTAAATATTTTCTTTTTAAAAATTAATTTCAAAATCCATAATACTATCGAAATTGCTGAAAAAATGATAAATAGGAATGCTAGAGCAAATAAAATCATTTTTTAATTTCTATCATATTTAAAATACATCAAACTTCCATACAAAATATGGCAACCACCAAAACCTAACGCCCAAAACAGAATTCCGTATCCTAAAAACCAAGTCGATAATAAGCCTAAACCAATCATTGTCAATCCTAAATAACGTACATCACCAAGAGTATACTTACTGGCATTAACACAAGCCAATCCGTAGAAGATTAAATTTAGTGGTGCAATTAATCCAAACATATTTTTTTCAATCAAAAAAATAATAAAGAAACCACCTGTTGCAAGAGGAATCATAAAATTGATCAACAACCTCTTGGAAGCAGCGTTCCATATGTTCTCATTACTTTTTTTTGCTTTGTTGATGCTTAGTACTATGCCAGTAATAATTGATAGAACTAAAACAGTTATTGCTATGACCAACAATCTAATAACAGCGTCTTCGGTTATAATTAAATCACGATATTCGCCCATTGTTGTGTTGTCAAAGTAGATAGTTTTATAAGCTAACCACGAACCAATTAGCGCATAAAAGCCTGCCAAAATTCCTGATAAACCACTCAATGAAATAAAACGTGATGATTTGTTCATCAAATTTTTGATTTCAGTAATGTCGTTAAAATATTTTTCGTTTTCCATTTTAAAGTACTTTGAAATACAAAGTAAATACTATTTTTTTGTCCAACCAAATGTTTTTTGATTTATTTTTGATGAAAAATTATAACTAATGAAAAAAATCACATTTTTACTACTTCTTCAATTTTCAATTTCGTATTCTCAAAATAAGGATGAGCAAATGTTAAAAGACATTTACAAGTCTGCATTAACAGAGAATCACTGTTATTCTTGGCTTGATGACTTATCTAATAAAATCGGACATCGTTTATCGGGTTCAAGTGGTGCGGCAAAAGCTGTCGTTTATACGAAAGAGCAAATGGATAAATTAGGTTTAGACAAAGTTTATCTTCAAGAAGTTATGGTTCCGCAATGGGTTAGAGGTGAGAAGGAAGTAGCCTATTTACAAGTTGGAAAGCAAAAGAAATCTTTTCCAATTTGTGCCTTAGGAATGTCAGTTGCAACTCCTAAAAATGGATTATTAGCTAATATCATTGAAGTTAAAAGTTTAGAGGAATTAAAAGCATTAGGTTCTGATAAAGTAAAAGGAAAGATAATTTTCTTTAATCGTCCTATGAATCCAGAATTTATTGAAACTTTTCACGCATATAGTAGTTGCGTCGACCAACGTTCATCTGGAGCTAGAGAAGCTGGAGAATTAGGCGCTGCTGCAGTTATCGTAAGATCAATGAATTTAAGATTGGATGATTTTCCACATACAGGTTCTACAAATTATAAAGATTTGGCAGTTGAAAAAAGAATTCCTGCAGCTGCAATTTCAACTAATGGAGCAGAGGAATTGAGCAAGTTATTGAAGCAAAATCCTAATTACAAGCTATATTTCAAGCAATCTTGCAAAATTTTAGAAGATGTTTTATCCTACAATGTTGTGGGTGAAATTACAGGTTCTGAATATCCAAACAAAATTATGGTTGTGGGTGGACATTTAGATTCTTGGGATTTAGGTGATGGCTCGCACGATGATGGTGCTGGTTGTGTTCAAAGTATGGGTGTTTTAGAAATTTTCAAAAAACTTAATTACAAACCAAAACATACCATCAGAGCCGTTCTTTTTATGAATGAAGAGAATGGCGTTAAAGGCGGATTAAAATATGAAGAGCTTTCTAATCAAAATAAAGAGAATCACGTTTTTGCACTTGAAAGTGATTCGGGTGGTTTTACGCCAAGAGGGTTTTCTATTGATGCAGATGATACCAATTTTGACAAAATCACAACTTGGAAGAATTTGTTTGAACCTTATTTAATTCATATTTTTAGAAAAGGTCATACCGGAGTTGATATTGGACCATTAAAGTCAGAAAAAATTGTAAAAGTGGCTTTGCAACCTGATTCACAACGTTACTTCGATTATCATCACGCTGCCAACGATACTTTTGATGCTGTTAATAAAAGAGAATTAGAATTGGGTGCTGCTTCAATGACTGCATTAATTTATTTATTTGACCAATATGGTTTGCAATAAATGAAACTTGCAGAAGAGTATATTTTAAGCCAACCAGAACCTTATCGATCTATTATCTATAATTTACAAATTATAATTGAAAATGAAATTCCAAACTTAGAATTACATTACAAATGGAAGGTTCCTTTTTATTACTTTAGAGGAAAACCATTTTGTTTTATAAATGTAAGTCGTAAAAGAAAATATGTTGACTTAGGAATTGTAAAAGGATTTCAAATTAATAATCATCAAGAGTTTCTTATTTCGGATAAGAGAACAAGTATTAAATCACTTCGATATTTCTCGCTTGCAGATATTAATAGTACTATTTTAAAAGAAATCATTCAAGTGCTTTCGATACTATACTAAAAAAAAAAAAGAGACTGAATTTCAGTCTCTTTTTTTATTTACTAATTAATTATCTTATTTCTCGGTTGATATAAACCCATCCAGATTTAGATTCTACACCATCACGTTCAATTACGTAATAGTAAGTTCCGTCTGGCAGGTCATTTCCAGCGTCTGACTGTCCACCCCATTCTTTAACATAATTTGTTTTGGAATAAACTTTAGTTCCGTATCTATTGTAAATACTAAGAACTCTAACATTTAATCCTGTTAAATCGAAATAGTCATTAAAAGTATCATTATTTGGAGAGATACCTTTAGGAATTGAACAAGTCACATCATTAGCAACAAACACTTCAGTATCAAAACAAGTTCCTGTTGTTCCATTAGAAACAGTTACAGTGCAAGAATAACTGCCTGCAGTATTTCCTGGTACTTGTAGTAAAGGACTGTTGTTTATTATGGCTCCATTTGGTCCAGACCAAGCATAATTAGCCAAACTAAGATCAAATCCATTATTAGGAATTACTTCAAGAACATAGTTTGTTCCAACGCATCCACCAGTAATTGTAAATGATGGAGCAGGAGTGATAGTTATATTGAATGATTCTTGATCAGAACAACTTCCATTAGCAGCATATACAAAAAGTGTTGTATTTGTTGAAATCACTGTTCCAGCATTAACTTGAGTACCTGTACCATTTGTTCCAGTATAGTAGTTACCTGTAGTTAAAGTAGGTAAAACATAATTGTTACAAGAAGCTACATTGGCAATAGGATTAACTGTTGGTGTAGCATTAATGGTAATACTCATTGTTGTACTTGTTGCACAAAATGTAGTGTTCGGAGTGAAGGTATAAGTTACTGAACCAATATTTGTGGTATTGATTGCACTTGGACTCCATGTACCGGTAATACCATTATTCGAAGTATTCGGCAGTAAAGCAGCAACAGCATTTTGGCAAAGAGGACCAATTTGTGTAAACGTTGGAACTGTTTGTGAATTGATTGTTATTGTCATAGTTGCTGTTGTAGCGCAAAGTCCTGTATTTGGCGTAAACGTGTATGTTGTTGCACCAGCTACTGATGTGTCAATTACTGTCGGACTCCAAGAACCAGCTATACCATTATTTGATGTTGCCGGTAAACTAGGTGCTGTTGCATTTAAACAAATAGCAGGTATTTGAGTAAATGTTGGAACAGTTGGAGCATCTATTGTTACAGATAAAGTTGCAGTTGTAGCACATATACCTGAATTTGGAGTAAATGTATAAACTGTAGTTCCAGCACTTGTTGTAGTAATCACATTAGGATTCCAACTTCCTGCAATTCCTTCATTAGATGTTGAAGAAAGTGATGGCGCTGTACCATTTTGACAAATATTCGCAATTGTATTAAATGTAGTTACAACTTGAGGATCAACAGTAACTGTTAAAGTTGCAGTTAATGCACAACTTTGACTAGGAATTGCATCTGGTGTAAATGTATAAGTTGTATTTCCAGCTATTGCCGTATTGATCGTTGTTGGTGACCAAGTACCAACTATACCATTTGTAGATGTTGATGGTAAGCTTGGTGCTATACTATTTTGACATATTGATGGTATACTATTAAAAGTAGGTACTACTTGATTAATTATTGTTACATTTAATGTTGTAGGAGTTGCACATAATCCTGCATTAGGTGTAAATGTATAAGTAAAAGTTCCAACTATTGAAGTATCAATTGTACTAGTAGACCAAGTACCAGCAATTCCATTGGTAGAAGTCGTCGGTAATGAAGGTGGAGTGGCATTCAAGCAAATATCAGGTATTGGATTGAAGGTAGGTGTATCTGGTGTTGTAAAAGTTACCACTCCAGAAGTTGGAGCTGATGGACAACTTAAACTAGATATCGAAATACTATCTAATAAATTTCCAATACTTGGACTTCCACCTGTACTTGATACAGAAACAAATCTTAAAGTATAATCACTTCCACCTGTTGATGGCACAACATAATTTACAGTATGTAATACCCATGCGGTATTATTGTCAGTAAAGTTACCAAGGCTTACATATGGTCCGCCTAATGGTCCAATTTCTACACCAACGACATCATTACCTTGTCTTCCTCTATGAGCAAAAGATATGGTTAATGCTGTTCCCGGAAGAACACTAAAATCTTGGAATAAAGTTCCTGGAGTATTTCCATTTAACTCAATTAATTGATTGCCTGAGTAAGCAGTTACACCTTCAAAACCAGCTGGCCATATCTCGATGATATCATCTGCAGAAGTAGTATCCCAGCAAGGTACTAAGTTTTCATTAATTAAATTTGGAAATGCGCCTGTAGCAGTTGGATTCTCAAAATCAGTGTTACAGAAATTTGTAACTTGATTAATAACCACAGTGTAAGTTCCTGGAACTGTTGTGTTAAAAGAAGCTACGTTACCTGGATTAGGAAACGGAGCAGGAACAGTCCATGTGTAAGAATAGTTTCCTGGAATTGCAGGTGTTGCAGTAACCGTTGCACTTGAACCTAAACAAACTGTTGGATTATTCACTGTAACAACTAAGTTTGGATTTACAATTATTGTTAAAGTTGTTGTTAAACCACACTGTCCTGTATTGGGAGTAAACGTATAAGTTGTTGTAGCAGTGTTATCCAAAGCAGGCGACCAACTTCCTGTTATTCCGTTATTAGAAGTTGTTGGTAAAGCTGCTAAAGCATCACCAATACAAATTGGATTAACAGAGTTAAAAGTAGGAACTATTGATGGATTATTTACCACAATTGTCATAGTAACAGATCCAGCACATATCCCAGCATTTGGAGTAAATGTATAAGTTGTTGTAACATTATTATTCATTGCTGGCGACCAAGTTCCGACAACTCCATTGTTAGAAGTTGTTGGTAAATCAGCTAATGCAGCACCTTGACAAATTGGTGGTACTTGTGTAAAAGTAGGTGTCGTTGAACCCACACCGATTGTCATAGTTGTTGTAGTAGCACATAATCCAGAAGTTGGAGTGAATGTGTAAGTCGTGGTAGCTGTATTGTTCATTGCTGGAGACCAAGTACCAGTTACGCCATTGTTCGATGTTGTAGGTAAATCCGCCAATGGATCACCTGGACAAATTGGAGCAACTTGTGTAAATGAAGGTACTGTTGCCGGAACAATTATTACTTGTGTAGTTGTTGAAAATGCAGCACAACCGCCTGATGCAGGAACATTATACGTAACCGTATATGTATTAGGAATACTTGCACTTGGAATAATATTACCAGTAATTGAATTTATTGATAATCCGGAAGGAGATGCACTAAACGTTCCACCACTAGTTCCATTTACCGTTACAGTTTGTAAAGTGTTAACAGTATTACAATAAGACGGACTAGAATAAGATATTGTTGCATTTGCTGGTGCAGTAATTATGATAGTTCTTGTAGTTGTAATAAAAGGTATTGTATTACAAGTACCACCAATTGTTGTTGCTGTAGAACTTGTAACAATATACGCGCCAGGTGTACTTGCAGATAAATCTACTGTACCTGTAGCACTATCAATTACTAATCCTGCAGTTGAAGTATAAGTTCCAGCTGAAGCTCCAGGAGCTAAGACAGGAGTTGGATCAACACCATCTTGACAATAAGTTGTTTGCGGATAATTAAATGTATTAATTGGGAAACAAGCTGTCGTTCCACCACCTGAATTGGTTTGAGTAAATGTAACTGTACCGGCTTGATTTGAGAAATTAGTAATCATAATTACATATACTTCACATAATTGAGCATTTGGAATACACATAATTTCTGTTGGAGCAGAAGAGTAACTACAAGCGTGTAATGTTCCTGGGCAACCAGCTGCAGGAGTTGGTGCAGGAATTATACCCGGAAGCGGGTTTTGAGGAACTCCTGTACATGCATTTTGCAAGTCTGTAAATGGACCCCAAGCCACATAGTCAACATCTCTGCCGATACCGTTATTATCAACTTGAGAGATCAAATAAGTCAGTGGTCCAGCTTGGTTTACTTGTAAGAAAAAGAAAGCTGGGTTTGGAGAAGTAAATAAACATCCAATTTGACCTAGTGAAGGTACGTTAGTTGAATTTGCATAAGTAACTGTTTGACCAGTACAGAAAGCTGGTGCTTCAGTACAAGGAAGCGTACCAATACATAAACTGAAATTAACTAATTGTTGATTTGCAGAAGGAGAATATACTCTTAAATAATAAGTTACTCCTGCGGTTAGACCATCAGCAGCGTTACAGTTTAATTGAGTTAAAGCACCGCAACTGTTTCCTGTGAAGATAGCGTAATCTAAATCAGCTCCTGCAGGTACCACATTGTTAAAAGAAATTATATGCGTTGCAGAAGTTGCTGTAAATGTATACCAAACATCATCATTAGCTACTCCAGGAGGACAATTGACAGCAGGCAACGATTGTGTTGCTCCAATTAAAGTACCTGGTGTTGTTTGAACGCAATTTAAGTTTTGATTTACAATAGCAAATGTTGCATTTGAACATTCATCGTTTACTGGTAAAGTTCCAAAAGTCAATGGTTGTGACCATAAACTAGAATCAGTAGGAGAACAAATTGCTCTAACATAAAAAGTATAGGCTGCACCAGGAGGTAAGTTTGTAATTGTATATGGATTTGTAGTTACAACACCTAAAGTAGTTGCTGTTGGAGCAGGTGAACCTACAGGAACAAAATAAATTTCCCATGAAGTTGCTGTACCTTGCTCTGTCCAACCAAGAATTGCCGACGTTTGAGTAACACTGGTTGCAGTAAGGTTGATTGGTTTCGGACAAGTTGGTAAGAAACACTCACCAATTCCGTTATATAAAATACTACCTTGAGTTCCAGTTCCGGGAGCTTTTGTGTAGATTGTTGCTTGTGGCGCTAAAGCTTCTTGGATCGAAACTCCAACTTCATTAGCAAATGCTCCACCAGTATTCCATTGTAATTGGAAAGCTACTCCGTGACAAAGCGGAAATTGTACAGAAACTGGTCCTGTTCCATTTGTAAATGTAGCACCAAATGTACCAACAACGATACCATTTTGAATTACGCTCATTGTATTTCCATTCCATCCGTCGCCGAAGGTATCTGTCATTGTAAATGTATATAGACATTGGTCAGCAGGAGGGCAAATAGTTGTATTAAAAGTACCTGCTAAACTCGGATCTCCAGTATTAGTAGAAGAGCAGATTGGTCTTACATAAAAATTATAAGCGGTTCCTGAAGTTAATCCATTGACAGTAAACGGATTGGTAGGTGCGGCAGTCCAACCAGGATTATTTGGAAGTGGTGTTGTTGAAGGTGCTGGAACTACAATAACTTCCCAAGAAGTTTCAGGTCCAGTTGTTGTCCATCCCAAGGTTGCTGAAGTTTGAGAAATATTTGTTGCCACTAAATTGGTTGGAGGCAAACATGAAGGAACTAAACAATTTACAGTTCCAGTATATAGTGAACTATTTTGTGTTCCTGTACCAGGAGCTTTAGTGTATATAACTTGAGAAAATGAATTTGTAATAGAAACACCAACTTCATTTGCAAAAGCACCGCCAGCATTCCAGAATAATTGAACTGGCAAGCCATTACATAATGGAACTGTTACTATTACTGGTCCATTACCAGCTGTAAAAGTTGATCCAATAGTTGCAATAACTATTCCATTTTGAATTACATTCATTGTGTTTCCATTCCAACCATCTCCAAATGAATCTGTCATTGTGAAGGTGTAATTACATTGGTTAACAGGGTCACAAATGGTTGTATTAAACCTACGTGGTCCAGCTGGATCTCCAATATTTGATGTTGAACAAATAGGTCTAACATAAAAATCATATGCTGTTCCTGATGTTAATCCACCTACTGTGAAAGGATTTGTAGGTGCTGCAGTCCATCCTGTATTGTTAGGTAGTGGAGCCGGAGAACCTGCAGGTAGAATAATTATTTCCCAAGAAGTTTCAGGTCCAGAAGTAGTCCATCCTAAAGTAGCACCTGTTTGTGAAAGATTTGTTGCTGTTAAATTTGTTGGAGGTAAACAAGCAGGAGTTGTACAATTTACCGTTCCATTATATAGTGAACTATTTTGTATGCCTGTTCCTGGTGCTTTTGTATAAATTGTTTGATTGAATGAATTTATAATAGACACACCAACTTCGCCTGCGAAGGCACCACCAGTATTCCAAAATAATTCAAATGGTATGCCATCACATAAAGGTACAGTAATATTTATTGGACCATTACCTGCAGTAAAAGTAGTTCCTAAAAGAGCAACTTCTATACCATTTTGTCTAACACTCATTGTATTTCCATTCCAACCGTCTCCAAATGAATCGGTTAATCTGAAAGTGTAATTACATTGTTGCGCAACATCACAAATATTTGTATTAAATAAAAATGGTCCAGACCAAGCACTAAAAGTACCATTTCCGCAATCTGCTCTGACATAATATTGATATGCAGTAGCTTGAGTTAAGCCTGTAGCCGGATAGTTAGTGTTAATAGTTGTCGTTGTTCCTGAACCTGCCGGAATTGGACTTCCTGCGGGTTGTACTTCTATTTCCCAAGAAGTAGCTCCACCAGGATTACCCCAAGAGAGCGAAGCTGAATTCTGTCCAATACTAGATGCAGAAAGATTTGTTGGTTGAGGACAATTTACTGCTTGAATTACTAAGTTGTATGCAACAGTTTGCGGAGTTGCATTTGTTGAAATAACAATTACATATGTAGAACCGGCTGTTACACTTAAACTAGGAATTGATCTTATTCCACCACCATTATTAGCAACACCTGCTAAACAATTAACGCCAACGTTGGCACATCCATCATATACAAAAATACCAGACCAATCATCGTTTGGTGTCATAGTAATGCTTATTGTTCCTGAAGTAGTAGGTGTGTAGGTATAAAACACATCGTTACCCGTCATGTAGTTATCTGTTGTTCCGGCACACGCAGCTGGTTGGGCTGTATCTGTTGAATCACCGTAGTTAGCAGTGTTATCAGTAGTACTATAAGGTAAAGAAGTAATTTGAATTGGTGCGGTACAAGTTAAACCTGGTGGTACTGTACAAAAGTTAAATGGTCCGACATAAGTACTTGAACCATCTGTACATAAAGATCTTACATAATATACATAACAAGTATTTGGAGATAATCCAGATGCAACATAAGGAAGTGGTCCATTATAAACCGTTCCAACACCTGTTTGAACACCACCAACTGCAGGAATAACTTCAATTTCCCAAGAAGTAGAACCACTTGGATTTAACCAATTTAAGTTTGCAGTAGTTTGTGTAATTCCTGTAGCAGATAAATCGGTAGGCTCTAAACATCTTTGTACTAAGCTTACTCTATCAATTAACCATCTGTCTCCGCCTAAACCACCAGTTGGTTGGTTGAAACGCATCATAAAGGCAATGTAAACTTGCTGACCAGCAAAAGCACTTAAGTCAACAACTTTCTCTTCATAAATATTAAACGTTGTATTAAGCGTAGCTTCCGTCCATTGTGCAGGAGTTGCCGTATAGTTCGCTAGCGTTGTTTGAGTACCAACAACTGTATTTACTTTAATAAAATATTCTGTTCCGTTTGGACCATTAATAGTTGATCTTGTCCAGAAACGTAATTGACCATTTGTTGGTACTGTAACCAAAGGTGATGCCAAATAATCTTCTGAAGTATTTCCAAGGCCAATATTTTCACGGTCCATAAAAGCAGCATTTGTGCCTTCATATACATTTGCTGCGTTAGAATTTATACTCCATCGTCTTGTTGGACCGACGCCATTGTCAAATATTGCCCACTGGTTTCCAGTAGTTCCAGTTCCTAAAGTCCAAGGACTAGGAGTTGCTGGTGCAGGTAAATCTGGTCCTGACGTATTTTCAAAACCTTCAATTCCTGGTGTTGGAAACTGGGAATATCCGGCAAGTGTGAAAAATAATGTCAGAAATAATAAAATAATTTTTTTCATAAATGATATTAATTGATTGGTTTGTTGTTTAATAAAGATAATTACCAAAAATATAAAAAAATATAAAATATTTAAGTTAAATTTTGAAAATTCCTCCAAAAGCGATAATTCTTTGAAGAAAAAGGAAGTGCTGGCTTGCTTTATCAGAAGTTTCGTTTGTGGTTTTTATGTCATTCATATCAATAAAACCAGCTTTTAATTCTGTTTGAACGAAAAAATGTTTAAAAAAGGTAAAATTCAATCCAACTTTTGCAGATACGCCGTAGCCAGAAACATGAAAATCATCGTAACGTTGCTTTCCGAGAACTCTTGCGTTAGTTTTTGGATATAATAATCCCAAACCAACTCCTTCGGTTACATTTAGTTGAAATTTATCGGTGTTGGCAATTTTGAAAATCTTAGAAATATCATCAACTCTGCAAAATTCCGTGTTTATATAATTAAGTCCATCAGTGTGTTCAAAAGTTAGAAAAGGTGGCGGAGTAGAGGTATCTATCCCAGTATAATTTTCGAAAAAATTAACTGGCGTATTGTTATAGGTTCCGTTATATTGCGAACCGCTTTCGCTTGCTGGAAGATTTACATAACCTGATACATTTGCCGTTTGATTTTGTCTTAAAACATATTTCATATGGTCTAATCCAATAGAAATATTGTAATGGTCATTGATATAATATCCCATTCTAAAATTGGTCTGAGGAATGGTCATAGCACCAGGATTAATGTAGTCAACGTGCCAACCTTTTGGTCTATCATCAGCAACAGCATTATCAATGGTGAAATCATAATTAGCTCCAGTTAAACGAATATCAGATTTGGAGTAACTTTCTCGATTTCCTCCCCAAAAAATATAAAATTTACCTTTGTTATGACTTGTATATCGGTCGGAATTGCTTTTGTCTTGTGCAATTGTAACTTGTGTAAAAATAGTAAGCACACAAACTATTTTTAATTTAAAGTTTGAAAACATTTTTTAAAATTGATTGATTGTTTTACGAATTGCTACTAGTTTGGTCATTAAATCTTCGAAGTAATCTAAATGTAGCATGTTGGCACCATCACTTTTGGCATTTGCTGGATCAAAATGGGTTTCAATAAAAATACCATCAACACCAACAGCAATTCCTGCTTTAGCAACGGTTTCAATCATATCAGGTCGTCCACCAGTTACTCCAACAGTTTGGTTGGGTTGCTGTAAAGAGTGGGTAACATCTAAAACCGTGGTTGCATATTGTTGCATTGTTGGAATTCCTCTGTAATCTACAATCATATCTTGGTAGCCAAACATAGTTCCTCTATCGGTTACCATCACATTTTCATTTTGACAATCTAGTACTTTCTGAACAGCATGTTTCATACTTTCAGGACTCATAAATTGTCCTTTTTTTAGATTTACTGTTTTACCTGATTTAGCTGCGGCAACAACTAAATCAGTTTGTCTAACTAAAAATGCCGGAATTTGTAAGACATCTACATAAGCTGCTGCCATAGCGGCATCTTCATTTGTATGTATATCAGTTACGGTTGGAACGTGAAAGGTTTCAGAAACTTTTCTAAGAATTTTAAGCGCTTTTTCATCTCCAATTCCAGAAAAACTGTCTATTCTAGAACGATTTGCTTTTTTAAAAGAGCCTTTGAATACAAATGGAATCGCTAACTTATCGGTTATTGTAACTAATTTTTCGGCTATTCTTAAAGCCATTTCTTCTCCTTCAATTGCACATGGACCAGATAGTAAAAAGAAGTTGTCACTATCAATATGCTTGATTTGTGGAATTTTATTAATGTTCATTATGTTTGATTTTGATATGCAAATATAAAAATAAAAAACCTTCTAACTTGTTAATTAGAAGGTTTTCTGTTGATTAAATGTGATGGCGTAAAGTACCTTGTTTATCCTTTATTTTTTATTTTAAATCCTTTCGGACAAACTACTTTTCCTTTTTCATAAATATTGAGGTATAAATTTATTTTTTTTTCAGTTCCCTCAATTGTTATCTGATAAATATCTAATGTTCCTGCACCATTGCTGCTCTTTTTTGTTGGAAACGGACAACAAGTATCAATTTTTTCGTAAGTTATTTTTTCGCCATTCGGACCAGTTAAAGCATTAAAAAAATAAGTAATATTTTTAGGGGAATACTTTTCGTTTTCAAATCCAAGATTTATTGGATAATCCATTTTGTAACCATAGTTGCCTGACAAATCATATTCTGTAAGTATAAATTGTTTGTCTTTAATAGCGGGTTTTATGGCTGCATTATCAATATTTTTAATAGTTGATTTTATACTTCCGCAAGAAGTTAAAACTAAGTAGCTTATTAAAAGAAAGAATATCGATTTAGTTTTCATTTTTATTTGCTTCAATTTTGTTCAAAAGTGATAAATAATTATCAAAAATCAAACCAGATGGTTATTTTTGTAAAAAAAAATAAAATGGAAATTATTTCGGGTACGTGGCATTGGGCTATTTCTGGTTTTCTCATCGGATTAATTATGCTATCACTTATCTATTTCGGAAAAGTTTTTGGAATGTCTTCAAATCTTAGAACCTTGTGTTCGATGACTGGTGTTGGAAAAAAAGTTCCCTTCTTTGATTGGGATTGGAAAGCGCAACGCTGGAATTTAGTTGTTGTAGCAGGAACAATGCTCGGTGGTTTTTTCGCATCACATTATTTAAGTAATGATACCAATGTGGCCATAAGTGAGGTTACAATTCAAAAATTGCAAAATATTGGTATTGAAGCTCCAAATTCTAAATTATTACCTGATGCTTTATTTGGAAACAATCTATTTCAATCTCCAAAAATGATTTTATTTCTCTTAGTAGGAGGTGTTTTAATTGGTTTTGGTTCGAGGTATGCTGGTGGTTGTACTTCGGGTCATGCAATATCTGGATTGAGTAATCTTCAATTACCATCACTGAAAGCTGTGATAGGTTTTTTTGTAGGTGGCTTAATTATGGTACACTTTATTTTTCCTTTATTATTTAAATAGTAGACTATGAAATTACTAAAATATTTACTTGTTGGATTTGTTTTTGGAGTAGTATTAACTAAGTCTGAAGCAGTTTCTTGGTACAGAATTTATGAAATGTTTCAATTTGATTCATTTCACATGTACGGCATAATAATGACCGCGATTGTAACTGGTGTTATAGGAATACAAATTATTAAACGCAAAAAAATAAAAGACATCAACGGAAATCCGATAGAGATTCAAGATAAAGAAAAAGGAACTTTTCGTTATTGGATAGGAGGTTTGTTTTTTGGACTAGGTTGGGCTATGGTTGGAGCTTGTCCTGGGCCAATTTTCATTCTAATTGGCGCAGGCTTTATCTCTGTAGGTTTTATTTTAATCGGTGCTTTGTTAGGAACTTTTCTTTATGGTGTTGTCAAAGATAAATTGCCTCACTAAATAATCTCAGCACTCAATCCAGCTTCAAGCAATTGTGTGCACTGTGGTTTTAATTCGTTAAAAGCGCCAGTTTTTACTGTGCATTGTCCTTTGTAGTGAACCAAAATGGCACATTGTTCTGCTTGTTCAGCCGTATGTTCACAAACTCTCACAAGAGTATCGATAACGTGGTCAAAAGTATTAACATCGTCATTATACAAAACGATTTCGTTATTCACTCCAACTTGCTCAAGAACTGATACGTCTTCTTTTGTTTTTTCTATAGTACTCATAACTAGGTCTATTGTATTAGAAACTATTTCAAAAGTAAAATTAATTATTTTTTAAATACTTTAGCGAAACCCAATTGTTTCTTTCAAATTTTTTAACATACGTTAATCCTTTTTCAACGCATGATGCATCTATAAACGGAATATCTTCGTTATAAAAGCCACTTAATAATAATATTCCATTTTGATTTAAACAATCAACATACGTTTGCATATCATTTAAAAGTATATTTCTATTGATATTAGCGATTATTAAATCATAATTTTTGCCACTTAATAAGGCTGCATCACCTTCATAAACAGAAATTTCATTGCAATTATTGCGTTCTGCATTTTCAATAGAATTCAAGTAACACCAATTGTCTATATCAATTGCATCGATTGGTTTGGCACCTTTCATTTCAGCTAAAATTGCCAAAATTGCAGTACCACAGCCCATATCTAACGTTTTTAAACCTTCAACATTTGTTTCTAATAAATGCTGAATCATCATGTGCGTGGTTTCGTGATGTCCGGTACCAAAACTCATTTTAGGTTCTATAACGATATCAAATTCCGCATCAGTTTTTGAATGAAAAGGCGCTCTAACGTGACATTTGCCGTCGACATCAATCGGTTCAAAGTTTTTTTCCCATTCTTCATTCCAATTTACTTGATCAATTTCTTCTATTTTGTAGGATATAGTAAATTCAGGCGATTCCATTATGTAGATATCATCCAGGATGTTTTCATTCCAGAATTCTTTTTGAATGTAAGCAACAATTCCTAAATCGGTTTCAATAAAACTTTCAAATGGTTTTTCCCCTAATTCAGCAATTAATATCTCTGAACCTAGTTCTCTTGGTTCAACTGTAAAGTGATATCCTAAATAGATATTTGACATAATATTTTTTTTGCAAAGGTAGTAATGAAATTATAAAATGAATTATTTTTCAAAAAAAACCTAGCACTTGGCTAGGATAATTTTTATTTTTTTGGTTCGTATATGCTAAGTAGCCTGTCATAAGTTTCATTGACTTTTTGAAAGGCTCTCATTATTTCTGGGTTTGGAGAATTCGTTTTAATTAATTCTGCTAATAATTTTGTTTGTCTTTTTAATACCGCCACTGTTTCATCAGCTTTAGAATTTTTTAAATCTTGTGGCATTGTTGTAACGTCTAATGCTTCTGATTTTTCAACTAAATACTCATAAGAATTTTTAATGGGACCAAAATTTCCTTCACCAGCAGGTTCAAATGTTTTAACTAACAATTCTTGAAAACTATTTAATTGTGGCCATTTTGACACTACTGATTGCGCTGACACATTATTGATTGCAAATAAAAATGCAACTGCGAATAAAAATTTCATTAATTTCATTACTGTAAGATTTAAATGTTATGCAATAATAATAATTTTTTTATTACAAAGGAGTTAATTTATTTAAAATTAAATCTACAATTCATCACTAATTTTCAACAATTCAGTTATTTTAAGTTTTATTATGGAATAAGTTAGTTCAACTTTGCTTCATCAAAACGAAATAATATGAAAACTTTTTTTACCATTTTTATTGTATTACTATCCACATTAGGTTTTTCTCAAACTAAGATTTCAGGAAAAGTTGTTGACGAAAAAAACAACCCGATTATTGGAGCAAATATCTACATTGAAGGAACTTATGATGGAGCCACTTCTAATGAGCAAGGTGAGTTTCAATTTGAAACTACAGAAAAAGGAAACAAAAATCTTATCATTACGTTTCTTTCTTTTAATGATTTGACAACACCTATTGATATTGAAAAATACCAGTACAACGTTTTTAAGTTAAAGCCAAATGCTAATCTTCTTGATGAAGTTGTCATCAATGCTGGAACATTTGAAGCTGGCGAAAAAGGGAAAAATACAGTTTTGAAACCTTTAGATATTGTTACTACTGCTGGTTCAAATGGCGATATTGTATCTGCTTTGCAAACCTTGCCTGGAACTCAAACGGTGGGTGAAAGCGGACGCCTTTTTGTGCGTGGAGGTGAAGCCGATGAAACTCAGACTTATGTAGACGGAATACGTGTCGCACAACCTTTTGGTTCAACTACTCAAAATTTACCAACTCGCGGTCGATTTTCACCTTTTCTTTTTAGCGGAATTTCGTTTTCAACTGGTGGATATTCTGCTGAATATGGCGAAGCGCTTTCAAGTGTACTATTATTAAATACCACTGATGTTGCTACCGAAAACAAAACCGATATATCGCTTATGACTGTGGGTTTAGGCTTAGCAAATACGCAAAAATGGGAGAAAAGTTCCCTTACTTTTAATACAGCTTATATAGATTTATCACCTTATCAAGTTGCTGTTCCACAAAATATTGATTGGAATAGAGCCTTTCAATCGCTTTCTGGTGAAATAGTTTATCGTTATCAATTGGAGCGCGGTTTGTTTAAATTATATTCGGCTTATGATGCTTCAAGGTTTGATTTGAATCAAGAAAGTATCAATTCGGTTGCAAAAACTAGAGTGAATTTGAAAAATAATAATTTATATGTAAATGCTTCTTACAAAGGAAATTTTGGTTCAAATTGGCAAATTACAACAGGATTAAGTTATGGTTACGGAACTAATTCTATTGATTTAGATTCAGATAATATTAGTAATAATGAACACGCAACGCATTTGAAATTAAAAATTAGAAAACCAATTGCTGATAACATCAAATTATCTTTTGGAGCCGATTATTTTAGAACGCAATTCGACGAAAAGTATACTTTTATTTCCAACACAACAGGATACAATTCTAATCTTTTAGCAGCATTCACAGAAGCAGATATTGTATTTTCAAGAAAATTAGCTTTAAAAATAGGTGTAAGAGCTTCAAATAATGATTTGCTGAAGGAAACTTCAATTTCGCCACGAACTTCATTAGCTTATAAAATTAGTAAAGCGAGCCAATTCTCAATGGCTTACGGACAATTTGATCAAGCGCCACGCCAAGATTACTTAAAATTTAGTACTGATTTTAGAAACGAAAGTGCATCTCATTATATAGTAAACTACCAATATTCTAAAGATAAACGCACTTTTAGAAGCGAGATTTATTATAAAGATTACAGTAATCTAGTAAAGTTTGATACACCTATGGCGCAATACAATTCTAATTTCAATAGCAGTGGTTTCGGATTTGCAAAAGGTGTAGATGTTTTTTGGAGAGATAATAAATCGGTTAAAAATTTAGAATATTGGATATCCTATTCCTATATCGACACTAAAAGAGACTATAAAAATTTTGAAGCTGAAGTTACCCCAAATTTTGTAGCAAAGAATAACTTTTCGATAGTAACTAAATACTGGATTGATGACTGGAAATCAAGTGTTGGTGTGTCATATAGTTTTAATTCAGGACGACCATTTGACAATCCAAACGAAATGAGTTTTATGAACGGAAAAACTAAAAGTTACAACAATTTGAGTATGAGTTGGGCCTATTTGCTTAGTCCACAAAAAATACTTTTCTTCTCAATAAGTAATGTTTTAGGAACTCAAAATGTGTTTGGATATGAATACGCAAACACACCAAATGCGGCAGGAATTTATAACCGACGCGAAATCACACCAACTGCTGATCGATTTTTCTTTGTAGGTTTCTTTTGGACTATCAGCGATAACAAAAAAACCAACCAATTGGATAATTTGTAACTATTTAAAATTAAAGTTAATACAGATTATATTCCTATAAATTAGATCACTACAATTCATCATAGAAAATCAACAATTCAGTAACTATAAATTTCACAGCACACACAATCACAATAAATTTACATCATAATTAAAAACAAGAGTTTTAATCATCAAATAATCAAAAACATTAACAATTTAAAAATTAGAAATTATGTCAAAAATTATCACCACAATCGTAGTATTCTTTGCAACTGTTTTAGTAGCTAACGCACAACAATTTGAACAAGGAATGGGAAAAGCGCTAACAACCTGGAGATCAGGAAACGCTACAGAAGCCTCTGGTTTATTTGAAAGAATAGCATCAGTTGAAAAGAACAATTGGCTTCCAAATTATTATGTTGCTTTAGTTAATACAACCGAAGCATTTAATCCAGCAAATGCTAAAAATGCTGCAGCATTAATAGACAAAGCACAAAAAGCGTTAGATGCAGCTCAGTTAATTTCACCAAACAATCCTGAAATTTACATTATGCAGGCAATGATCAATACCGCTTTAATTGTGCAAGATCCAATGACAAACGGAATGAAACTTTCTGCACCAACTATCGAATTATATGAAAAAGCACTTAAATTAGCACCAGAAAATCCGAGAGCTGTTTTTGGTAAAGCTGACTTTGAAATCGGTGGAGCTAAATATTGGGGAACAGATACTAAGCCAATGTGTGAACAAGTTGCAAAATCAATTGAATTATTTGCTAAATTTAAACCTGAATCACCATTTCATCCAACTTGGGGTTTAGATAGAGCACAAGAAACATTGAAAAACTGCGGAAAATAATTAGAAACCTGAAGCAAGATGAATTATCAAAAAGAAATTATTCGACTATTTAAAATATCAATACTGGTTTTTATAGGTATTCAAATACTAAATGTTGTTTTTGGAAATAAAATCAAATTTGATAATCATCTGCTTGTTTCATTTTCCTATACAATGCTGTACAGTTTTAGTATTGGATGTGCAAATACTTACTTAAACTTTAAATTAGATCAATATTTTAGTAAAGATAAGTTTTCTAAAACTAGAATTATCTTGAACATAGTTTTGTCCTTTGTTGTTACTATTTTAATCATCTTTTTACTGCGAATTTTTGAAGAAGTTGTAGTTGAAGGTAGAAGTTTTAAGGATTATATTTCTAAAGAAAAACCGGCGAATTTTGTTGTAGCAATGGTAATCACATTTATTATAATTTTAAGTATTTATCTGTTTCATTTTTACAAAGCTTACAAAGAAAATCAGTTAAAAGAACAAAAAATTATTGCTGGAACTGCCAACGCGCAATTCGAGAGTTTAAAAAATCAAATCGATCCTCATTTTCTTTTTAATAGTCTGAATGTTTTAAGTTCCTTGATTGAAGAAAATCCTGAAAATGCGCAACGTTTTACAACTTCATTATCTAAAATTTATCGCTATGTTTTAGAGCAAAAAGATAAAGAATTGGTAACGGTTCAAGAAGAATTAGCCTTCGCAAAAACATATATGAATTTGCTAAAAATGCGATTCGAAAACAGTATAACATTTGAACTGCCAATAAATCTAGAATTGGAAGATGCTAAAGTAGTGCCTTTGTCATTGCAGCTGTTATTAGAAAATACCATCAAGCACAATGTGGTTAGCGAAAAAAAACCACTTCACATTACAATTTATATTAAAGACAATTATTTAGTGGTCGAAAATAATTTGCAAAAGAAAGAAGTCTTACAAGATAGAAAAGGCGTTGGACTTCAAAATATAGTTAGTCGTTACGCTATTCTATCGGAACGTAAAGTTTTAATAGACGATTCAAAAGAAACCTTTGCAGTTTATCTTCCCATTTTAACAAAACAAATTAATACTATGGAAACTCAAAATACTTACAATCAAGATACCGCTTTTTTTAGAGCTAAAGAACGTGTTGAAAAAATAAAAGGATTCTACGGAAACTTAATTTCATATTGCACGGTAATTCCAATTTTAATCATTATCAATATGAGTTCTTCTCACAAATTTCAATGGTTTTGGTTCCCAATGTTAGGTTGGGGATTGGGTGTAATTTTTCACGGATTTGAAACTTTTGGCTTCGGAAAATCTTGGGAAGAAAAGAAAATTCAAGAGATTTTGAACAAGCAAAATAACAACAATAATAAATGGAACTAATTATGGAAACCAATCAAGATTTTGAAAAGTATCAAAAAGCCAAGAAACAAGTAGAAGAAATCAAAGGGTTTTACTCTCATTTAGCTTTTTATGTAGCTTTTAACCTAGTTATTGTTTTCATAAATTTGAAATATTCACCAAATACATTGTGGTTTTTTTGGACTACTTTCAGTTGGGGAATTGGAGTGTTTTTTCACGCTGTGAAAGTATTTAATTGGATTCCTCTTTTAGGCAAAGATTGGGAACAAAAAAAACTACAACAGTTTATGGATGAAGAAAGAAATAAGTCTAATAAATACCAATAAAAATGACACCACAAGAACAATTACAATACGAAAAAGCACTCAAAAGAGTTAAGAAAATAAAAGGTTTTTATTCTCACGCTATTGTTTATGTTGTGATCAATATAATGATCATTATTATTAACATTCAAAATTTAAAAAGTGGCGAAAGCTATTTTAAACTAGAGAACTTTTTCACGGCATTCTTTTGGGGAATTGGTTTGCTAGCACACGGTTTGTCAACATTTGGTGGTGAATTCCTTTTTGGAACAAATTGGGAAGAACGAAAAATTCAAGAGTTGATGGAGAAGGAAAAGAAAGAACAACAAAAATGGCAATAATTATGAATTTAGAACTAATTTTCAAGGTATTACTTGTAATACATATTATAGGTGGAAGCATTGGGTTGATTACAGGTACTATTAATTTAGTTCGAAAAAAAGGTGATAAATTACACAAAAATGCTGGTTTGTTTTTTCTTTATGGAATGCTAATCAATGGTTTTGCAGGTATTTTAATGACCTTAATTCATAGTAATCTATTCTTATTTATCATTGGAATTTTTTCAATATATATGGCAGCAACTGGACAACGGTACCTTTCGCTAAAAGGATTGTTGAAAGGTGAGAAACCAAAAATTATCGATTGGATTTTGAGTTCAGTAATGTTGGTTTTCGGTTTTGGATTTATTATTTATGGTGCTTTGCTTTTACTTTCAAGTAACAATTTTGGAGTTGTTTTGTTGGTTTTTGGATTAGTTAGCATCTCAATGGTTTATCAAGATTTCCAAAATTATAGAGGTCGAAGTGCAATCAAAAACTTTTGGTTGTTAGTCCACATTCAGCGAATGATAGGCAGTTATATTGCTGCGGCAACAGCTTTTTTAGTAGTAAATAATACGATTTTGCCTGGTATTGTAGCTTGGCTTTTACCAACCGTAATTTTGGTACCACTAATTTTAAGATGGTCAAATAAATATAAAATCGTTTCAAAATAATAACATGAACATTATAATAATAGAAGACGAAAAACCTGCAGCAAGATTATTGCAGCGAAAGGTAGAAAAACTTGGGTTGGAAGTTAATCAGATGCTGCATTCTGTGGAAGAATCTATTGCTTGGTTTAAAAATAATTCTCATCCTGATTTGATATTTCTTGATATTCAGCTTTCTGATGGATTGTCGTTCGAAATTTTCGAAAGTATCGATATAAAAAGTGCTGTAATCTTTACCACTGCTTACGACGAATATGCCTTACGAGCTTTCAAATTAAACAGCATCGATTATTTGTTAAAACCTATTGACGAAGATGATTTAGAAACGGCTGTAAATAAGTTTAAAGCCAGAAACAGTGCAACTCCCAATTTGTCATTAGATTTTGAAATGATAAAAAAAATGTTGGTAAACCCAATTGATAGAGAGTTTAAAAAACGTTTTACCATAAAGATGGGACAACAATTAAAAATGGTTGCTATTGAGGATGTAGAATGTTTTTATTCTGAAAATAAAGGCACTTATCTGCATACTTTTGATGGTCGTGATTATCTTCTAGATACCACTTTAGAGCAACTTGAAAACGAAATAAATCCAAAAGAATTTTATCGTGTTTCTAGAAAATTTATTATTCCGATGAAGGGAATCAAGGAAATTCAAATGCACAGTAACTCCAGATTGAAAGTAATTTTGCCATCATACAAAGACGATGAAGTAATTGTAGCACGCGAAAAAGTATCCGATTTTAAATCCTGGTTAGGATAATAAAGATTTGTTAATTAACAAACGTATCGAGGAATATCTCATTAATTTTGAAAAAAAAGTGATGAGATATTTTTGTTTTATATTGTTTTTGGTACTTAGTTGGTCATCCAACGCTCAAGAAATTATTACTTTCAAAAAGTATGAAGAACTTGAGAAGTATTTAGATGAAAACAAAACACAACCTTTGGTAGTTAATTTTTGGGCAACTTGGTGTGCGCCGTGTGTTAAAGAATTGCCCTATTTTGAACAACTCAATAAAGAAAATAAATCGGTCAAAGTTATTACTGTGAGTTTAGATTTTGAAAAAGATTTTGATACTAAATTAAAAACTTTTTTAAACAAGAAAAAGTACACCTTTATAACCACTTTTCTAGCAGCCAAAGATTATAATAATTGGATTTCAAAGGTCGATGACGATTGGTCGGGTTCGATTCCGGCGACTTTAATTATTAATGGCGATAAGAAAATATTTGTAGAAAAAGACTTCAGTAGTTTTGAAGAACTAAATAATCACGTTACTAAATCTATTAATCAATAAATTATTAAATATGAAATCGCCATTAACAACATGTTTGCGCAAGCAAACACCAATAAATAAAAAGGCGATACCATATCTGACCTCTAACAAATTAAATTTTACATATATGAAAAAGTTTGGATTTTTTGCAGTTATTGCATTAGTTTTAATGAGTTTTACCAACCCAATTACAGGATACAAGGTTGGCGCTAAAGCAGTAGATTTCAAATTGAAATCGGTCGATGGAAAAATGTACAGTATGGCCGATTATAAAAATGCCAAAGGTTTTATAGTCGTTTTCACTTGCAATCACTGCCCATTTGCTGTTAAGTATGAAGATAGAATTATTGCGTTGGCTAAAAAATATAAACCACTTGGTTATGAGTTAATTGCTATCAACCCGAATGATCCTGCAGCTGAACCGTCGGATAGTTTTGATTTAATGAAAGTAAGAGCTAAAGAAAAAGGCTTTACTTTTCCTTATTTATTTGATGAAGGTCAGAAAGTATATCCTCAATATGGTGCAACAAAAACACCACACGTATTTTTATTAGACAAGAATTTAACGGTAAAATATATTGGTGCAATTGATGACAATGTTGATGATGCCACTGCTGTAAAAGAACATTATTTAGAAAACGCCATCACAGCTTTAGATAAAGGTCAAGAACCAAGTCCGGCTACAACCAAAGCCATTGGATGTTCTATCAAAGTTAAAAAATAATCGAAGTTTTATAAAGAAAAAAGAGTGAATCTAATTGGTTCACTCTTTTTTTGTTTATTATTTTATTAAAGCTTTTCTAATACCAATTAAAACAAAAATCAATAAAGTATAAATGATAAAAAACGGAACAATAAATTCAATTAAATTCATTGGTAACATAAAGGCAATTACCAGTAATTGAAACCCTAATCCATAAAGGGAAACAAGCGTCATAAACCAGTTCGGAAACGTTTTTACTTTGTAAGCATCTTGATCTAAAAAGTGAATGATTTTATCAAAAAGACCGTAGACAATAGTATAAATTCCAAATAAGATGTTTACCGCTTTTTGAGTTTCGCCAGGCAATGCTTTGGGTGATTTATATTCAAATACTTTACTAGTAGTATCGCCACCAACTGATTTATTTCTGAGAATTACATAGTAATAATTATACAATGTTCCTTGCAATTGTATACCGATAAAGGCTAAAAGACTAAACCAAATAGTAGTTTTAGAAACATAGCAAATGGTCATTATGAAAAGAAAATTCAAGATAATATCAAAAACACTGTCTAAATAACGTCCTACATAAGAAGGTGTGTTTTTAAGTCTTGCTAATTCGCCATCGGCAGCATCAATTCCTGATTTTAGAATGATGAAAAATCCGGCCCAAATGTAGTGGTTGGTTAGGATACAATAAATTGCAATTAATCCTGAAATTCCGAACAGAATAGTAACGTGAATAGGAGTAAAGCGTGTGTTTTTTAATTGATTAGCGAGAAATTTCCCAAATGGTCTAGCGTAGTCTGATAAGTCTAGAAATTTATCTTGAGCTGATAATTTTGACATTAAATACTTAAAATCTAAAAGATGCGACAATATAGTCAGGGCGCAAAGATACTTTTATAATTTGATTTTTTGTCTATTAGATTGCAAAATCATATAAAACTGAACCCCAAACAGCAGTGTTGCAAGAACAATATGAATGGTTTGCGTTCCGAAAGGAAAGTCAAAATAATACATCGCAATTCCAGAAATAATTTCAATTACAAGTAAAAATAATACCCAATTTATTGCGCCAAATCCTAAGTTCAATTTTCTAACTCTAAGGAATAAATAGCCATTAACCAATAAAACAATAATCGAAAAACTTCTATGGATGTAAAAAGAAATACTTGGATTTTGTAGCCATAAAACTTCAGGTGCACCAGTTTCTGAAACGGTGTCTACGTGCTCGCGAACACTTGTTCCAAGAACAATCTGAACCAATGTTAAAACCAATGATAGGATTAAAAACCAATTGAATTTAGAATCAAAAAGCAGTGATTGTTTATCTTTTTTAACAGCATAAATGGTAATCAATTGAAAGGCTATTATCAGCAATGCAGCCAACATATGAGTTGTAATTTTAACCGGATTTAAAACAGAATCAACTACAGTTTTGCCCAACCAAGCTTGAAATCCCATTAGGACGCAAACTAAAAAAGTAAGGACAATTAATTTTTTATTTTCTTTCCAATACCAAAACGAAAGAATAAAAGTGATGATACAAGCAACTCCTGCTAATGCTCCAAAAAGGCGATTAATATATTCAACCCAAGTGTGTAATGGATTAAAAATGGCATAGTCGTGTTTAGTATATGATTCCCAATCCGATGCATCGAAAGTGGTTTTTGATATAAAATCTTTTTTGGCTACTAAAAGGGATTCATCTTTAATGATTACTTGACCTTTATCATACTCTTTGGCAGCAGTAAATAACAACTCTTTTTCTTGAGTTGGAGGAATGTAATATCCAAAACACTTCGGCCAATCGGGACAACCCATTCCTGAGCCGGTTAGTCGCACAAATGCACCAGCAAAAACAACAAGATATACAAGAATTAAAGCTATCGTTGCAGATCTTAAGAAGTATTTTTTCATCGTTGTAATTTTATGCAAATTTATTTAATGTTTCTGTTAGAAAACTATAACAAAAGTTAATCTACAATTAATTTTCACTAGTTTTTTGCAGTCCCATTTTGGCTGCTTTTTTCATAACAAAATCAAAAGCTGCTTGGTATTCATTTGGAATTTTTCCATCTAAAATGGCTTCTTTAACTGATTCCTTTAACATTCCAATTTCTTTAGAAGGTTTTAAATTGAATAGTTCCATAATTTCTTCACCTGATATTGGTGGTTGAAATTGTCTAACATGATCGCGTTCTTCAACCTCAATTATTTTCTTTCGAACAATATCAAAGTTATCGTGGTATTTTTTGAATTTCTTCGGATTTTTTGTTGTGATATCAGCTTCGCACAAAGTCATCAAATTATCGACATCTTCTCCAGCATCAAAAACCAAACGTCTAACAGCAGAATCAGTTACAATATCTTCGGCCAAAACAATTGGTCTTGAACTCATTGTCACCATTTTTTGAACAAATTTTAGTTTGTTGTTCAAAGGCATGTGTAATCTTTCAAAAATTTTCTTGGTCATTTTACCACCCAAAAATTCGTGACCGTGAAACGTCCAGCCTTGTTTTTTGTTGAATTTTTTTGTTGGAGCTTTTCCAATGTCGTGCAATAATGCTGACCAACGCAACCACACATCATCTGTATGAGGGCAAATATTATCAACAACTTCTAACGTATGATAAAAATTATTTTTGTGCGTATGTCCTTCAATTTCTTCAACGTTGTTTAACGCAGTTAATTCTGGCAAAATGAGGTCTAAAAGTCCGGTTTTATACAAAAGTAAAAATCCGATAGATGGTTTATCAGTCGCTAAAATTTTATTTAATTCATCAACTATACGTTCGCCAGAAATGATTTTGATTCGTTCCTTATTTCTAGTTATGGCCTCAAGAGATTCGGCTTCAATAGTAAATTTTAATTGTGTTGCAAATCGAATTCCTCTTAACATTCGCAAAGGATCGTCTGAATAAGTAATATCTGGATTTAAAGGAGTTTTAATGGTCTTGTTTTGCAAATCAACGAGTCCATTAAACGGATCAACTAATGCGCCATAGTTGTTTTCGTTCAAAGAAAAAGCCAAAGCATTAATTGTAAAATCACGTCGGTTTTGATCGTCTTCCAAAGTTCCGTTTTCAACTATCGGATTACGACTATCTTGATTGTAAGATTCTTTGCGCGCACCAACAAATTCGATATCAATTTCGTTGAAACGCAACATTGCTGTTCCATAGTTCTTAAAAACCTGTACTTTGGGTTTGTTTGGAAGTAATTCAGAAACTTTCAACGCCAAGTCAATTCCTGATCCAACTGCGACAATGTCAATATCTTTTTTAAAATCTCGTTCAAGTAAGTAATCACGAACAAATCCACCAATGACAAAACTTTCAACGTTTAGTTCTTGGCTGGCTTGAGTAATAATTTTAAAAATAGGATTAGTAAGTGCTTTTGTGTAATTCATTGTAATGATTTCAATTTCAGTTTAATCAACTGAAAACTGTGACTGCGATTGCAAACTATTTACGTATAATTTTAACCTGATTATCTAACGAAAGTTTGATGATTGTTGATGGATTTTTGCAAACTTTATCTTGTTGCAAATTTACGACATAGTCAACACCATTAATAATTTCGGGACTAATTTCTTTAAAAGTTTTAGGTGAAAACATACCCGAAATATTAGCTGATGTCGAAACCAATGGTCGCTTCATTCGTTCCATTAGTTTAAAGCAAAAGGGTTCTTTAACCAATCTAACGCCCAATGTTTTATCCTCGGCAATTACATTTTCTGCAACATTTCTCGGGTTATCTAAAATTAAAGTAGTAGGTTTTTCGGATAAATCCCATATTTCCCAAGCAACATCGGGTATTTCTTTGAAAACATTATACATCATTTTTTCACCATTCATTAATACAATCATACTTTTAGAATCGTCGCGCTGTTTTAATGCATAAATTTTCGCAACTGCTTCCGCATTAGATGCATCACAACCAATTCCCCAAACGGTATCCGTTGGATAAAGGATGATTCCGCCGTTTTTTATAACTTCATATGCATTGTGTACTTCAGTATTTATATCACTCATAAACCTTTGTTTTCTTTATTGCAAAGATATAACTTTACTATTTAATTTGTGAAACTGCTTTATTTTCTTCAATCGTTAGTTTTTTTTGCTAAATAAATTATCTTTGTTGTTGGAAAAAACATCACAATTTAAATGTGTTTTTCTGATTGATATTTTAAAATTCGCATTTTAATGATAGGTATTACGGGCTCTACAGGTGTTTTAGGCAGCATCATTTGTGATAAACTAGAAAAACAAAATATAGCTTTTTCTAGACTTACTACAGATATTCGAGACGATAAGGCTGTGTTGAATTGGGTTCGCGATAATAAGTTAAATTATATTATTCATTTGGCTTCTAAAGTTGCAGTTTCTGATGTTGAAAATAATATCGATGAAGCCTATGATATCAACATTTCAGGTACCATAAATCTTGTTAAAGCTATAAAAAAGTATGACCAACCTATTGGCTTTTTTTATGCAAGTTCAAGCCACGTTTATGCTAGTTCAGCATCAGCAATTAAAGAAACCGATGCTATTAGTCCAATTAATTCATACGGACTTACAAAGTGGATGTCGGAACTGATTCTGAATGATTTCAAAAAGAAATATTCAAATATTAATTTGTGTATCGGAAGGATTTTTAGTTTTTATCATCATTCACAAAAACCGCCATTTCTGTATCCAAATTTGATAAAACGATTTGAAGAGGAAGATTTATCATTACCTTTCAAATTATTTGGAGCCAATTCAACAAGAGATTTTTTAAATGCCGAAGAAGTATGCGATATCATTATAAAATTAGTTCTTGGTAATTGTGAAGGAACTATCAATATAGCTTCTGGTCAATCTATAAAAATTATTGATTTTGCACAAAAAATAGCGCCTCAAAAAATAAATTTTGATTTTGATGCTACTGAAAATGTGAACCATTTAAATGCCGATATTTCCTTATTAAATTCAATATTAAAAAATGACTAACAAACAAGTTTCCATAGTAATACCAACATTCAATAGGGCTGATTATTTAGTGGAATGTATTGATTCGTGCTTAGCGCAAACACAAGCGTGTGAAATTATAGTATGCGATCATGGTAGTACAGATAATACACCTGAAGTTGTTAAAAAATATGGCGACAGAATTAAATATGTTAGAAGAACATTAGATTCGGGTGTTCATTTTTGTTGGATGGATGGAATTTTGCATTGTTCAAATGATTTGATTCATATTAACTATGATGATGATTGGATAAAGCCTAATTTTATAGAAGATTGTGTTAAATTATTTGACGAAAATGTGGGATTTGTTTTTTCAAATGCTACAGTATATTATGAAAATCAAAAAGAATACAGCGATAACTTATTCAATTTAAATAATGCTTCTGGAGTTTTTCCAGTTAAGAATTTTTTAAAGTTTAGTACTAGCAATATGGTTTCGCCAGGTGCAGTTATTTTTAGAAAAAAACAGCTTTTAGATAATTTATTTGTTGGGAAAGTTCCTTTTACTCAAAATGAATATCACGGTGTTGGTCCAGATATTTTGTTTTCGATTATGAGTTGTATCGATTATCCGTCTTATGGTTTTATCAACGAACCATTAGCAATATTTAGAGCCCACGATAAGTCTATTACAATTGATGCCTTGTCGGATTCCTCAAAACAGAAGAAAATTAAAAACGCATACAATGACGCTAGAGTGTATTTTTATTTGTCTAAAATCATTAAAGAATACAATTTATTTTCATTGATCAAAAAATTTAAAATTAAAAAATAGAAATGATAAGATTAGCAGAAAATACCATAACTCAAGAAGAATTAGTAGCTTTAAGCCAATGGATTCCGAGTGCACCTCAATTAACAAAAGGTCCACTAGTTGTTGAATTTGAAAAACAATTTGCTGCTTACACTGGTACTAAGCATTGTGTAATGGTAAATAGTGGTTCATCAGCCAATTTATTAATGGCTTATTCCTTACTAGAAGGAAATTATCTAAAAAACAAAAAAGTTGTTGTACCAGCAATAAGTTGGATTACAACACTTTCTCCTTTTTTGCAATTCGGATTTGATGTTTTATTATGTGATAGTGATAAAAAGAGTTTAGGTTTAGATGTTGCTATGCTTGAAGAACTTTTCATCAAAGAAAAACCAGCCTTGTTAATTATTGTTCACGTACTAGCACATCTTAACGATATGGATGCAATTACCAAATTGTGTCAAAAATATGATGTTTTGTTAATTGAAGATGCCTGCGAAGCACTTGGTACATCAAATACTGACGGAAGAAAAGCTGGAAATTTATCTTTAGCAGGTTCGTTTTCATTTTACTATGGTCACCACATTTCTACTATCGAAGGTGGTGCTGTGACTACCAATGATACTAAACTTTATAATTTAATGTTGTCTATTCGTTCGCACGGTTGGTCAAGAGATGTTGATAGTAATTTTAAAAACGAATGGAAAGAAACCTTCAATATTGATGAGGTTAGAGAGTTTTATACTTTCTATTATCCTGGATTTAATTTGCGTTCAACAGACTTAAATGCCTTTTTAGGAATAAGTCAGCTGACTAAAATGGACGAAATCACGAAAGTAAGAGAAGAAAATTTTAAATTATACAAGAAGTACTTGGGTGACAAATTTTGGAGCCAAGAAAGTCAATACAATCAATTATCGAGTTTTGCCTTCGGAACAATTGTAGAAAATAGAGTAGAGGTTTTTAACCATTTAAAGAAAAACGACATTGAAGTTAGACCTTTAATTTGTGGTTCAATGGGAAAACAACCCTTCTGGATAAAGCGATTTGGATATACACCACTTGAAGTTGCTGATATAGTGCACGATTACGGTCTTTACCTACCAAACCACCTTTACATCAACGAAGAAAAAATTAAATTTGTAACAGAGAAATTTATGGAAGTTGCAATTCCTAAGTTTTTCTAAAATAAAATCATAATGAAAGTAGCATTAATTACAGGAATTACAGGACAAGATGGAGCTTATTTAGCCGAATTATTATTGTCAAAAGGTTATATGGTACACGGAGTAAAAAGAAGAAGTTCTTTGTTTAATACGCAAAGAATTGACCATCTTTATGAAGATCCGCATATTGATAATCAAAAATTTAAATTGCATTATGGTGATTTAAGTGATTCTACTAATTTGATTAGAATCATTCAAGAAATTCAGCCTGATGAAATTTATAATTTAGGTGCAATGAGTCATGTAAAAGTAAGTTTTGATGTACCAGAATATACCGCTAATACGGATGGAATTGGAACATTAAGAATTCTAGATGCTGTAAGATTACTTGGATTGACTAAAAAAACAAGAATTTATCAAGCGTCAACTTCAGAATTATATGGTTTGGTTCAAGAAGTTCCGCAAAAGGAAACAACACCATTTTATCCGCGTTCACCTTATGCTGTAGCTAAAATGTACGCTTACTGGATTACTGTCAATTACAGAGAAGCTTATGATATGTATGCGTGTAATGGTATTCTTTTTAATCACGAAAGTCCGTTAAGAGGTGAAACTTTTGTAACCAGAAAAATTACTAGAGGTGTTGCTCAAATGGCTTTAGGAATGCAAGAAACCCTTTATATGGGAAATATTGACTCTCAAAGAGATTGGGGTCACGCAAAAGACTATGTTGAGGCAATGTGGTTGATGTTACAACAAGATAAACCAGAAGATTTTGTAATTTCAACAGGTGTTACAACGCCTGTAAGAGAGTTTATCAGAATGGCTTTCAGAGAAGTAGGAGTAGAACTTGAATTCAAAGGCGAAGGTGTTGGTGAAAAAGGAATTGTGATTTCGTCTTCTAATCCTGATTATCAGTTTAAAATTGGTCAAGTAGTTTTACAAATTGATCCAACTTATTTTAGACCAACTGAGGTTGATTTGCTTATTGGCGACAATACGAAGGCCAAAACTAAATTAGGATGGACACCAAAATATACGCTAGATATGTTGGTGAAAGAAATGGTTCAGGCCGATGTAGAGATTTTTAAAAAAGAAAAATATTTATTGAATTACAAAGCATAATAATTAATGAATCATAATTCAAAAATATTTGTAGCTGGTCATCGCGGAATGGTTGGAAGCGCCATCGTTAATGACTTAAAAAGTAAAGGTTATACTAATATTATAACCCGAACTTCAAGCGAACTAAATTTAATAGATCAAGCCAAAGTTGCTGAGTTTTTTGAAATCGAAAAACCGGAATATGTTTTTTTAGCGGCAGCCAAAGTTGGCGGCATTATTGCAAATAATACCTACAGAGCTGATTTTATCTATGAAAATATACTCATTCAAAGCAATGTGATCCATCACAGTTACAAATCAGGTGTTAAAAAACTTTTGTTTTTAGGATCAACTTGTATTTATCCTAAACTTGCACCGCAACCCTTGAAAGAAGACTATCTTTTGACAGGACTTCTTGAGGAAACTAATGAACCTTATGCAATAGCTAAAATCTCGGGTATAAAAATGTGTGATGCCTACAGATACCAATATGGTTGTAATTTTATATCTGTAATGCCAACCAATCTTTACGGATTTAACGACAATTATGATTTAGAAAATTCGCACGTTTTACCTGCTTTGATTAGAAAATTCCACGAAGCTAAAATCAATAATTCAGATAATGTAGTGGTTTGGGGAACAGGAACTCCTTTAAGAGAGTTTCTTCACGCAACAGATATGGCTAATGCTTGTGTCTATTTAATGGAACATTACAATGAAAAAGGTTTTGTTAACATTGGAACTGGCGTTGAGATTTCAATTAAGGATTTGGCTTATCTAATAAAAGATATTGTAGGATTTGAAGGAGATATTGTTTTTGATGAATCGAAACCCAATGGAACTCCAAGAAAACTTACCGATATTACTAAGCTTACCAATCTAGGTTGGAGATATTCTATTGAATTAAGAGAAGGAATCACCAAAGTATATAACGAGAAGTTTTTGGCTGTAAAATAAAGAATAATGACTAAAATATCTATTATTACCATTAATTACAACGACTTAGTTGGGTTAGAAAAAACCTATAATAGTGTTGTTAGTCAGTCAAATACAGACTTTGAATACATAGTTATTGATGGCGGAAGTACTGATGGAAGTAAAGAGTTTCTCGAGCAAAATTCAGATAAACTAGCTTATTTGATTTCAGAAAAAGATTCTGGAGTTTATAACGCTATGAACAAAGGAATCAAAGCTGCCAAAGGTGACTATGTTATGTTTTTAAATAGCAGAGATTTCTTAATCGATAACACCATAATTGATAAAGTAGCAAAGGATTTAGATGGAAATACAGCAATTTATTACGGAAATCTTATTTATAGCTTAAATGGAGTCAATACACAATTGTGGACACCGCCAAATACTTTATCGTTTACCTATTTTTTAAGTGATTCATTGCCGCATCCGTCAAGTTTTATTAAACGTGAGTTGTTTGATACGCATTTTTATTATTCTGAACATTTTAAGATCGTTTCCGATTGGGAGTTTTTCATTTATTGTATTTGTAAAATGAATGTTTCCTACAAACATTTAGATTTTGTTATTTCAAATTTTGATAATAGCGGAATGTCAAGTGTGAAGGAAAATCTGCTTAAAATTGAAGCAGAAAAACAACAAGTTTTCGAAACGCATTTTCCATTACTACTAGAAGATATTAAAGTTTTGAAAGATGGAAACTCGCAACGTTTTAAGCAATATCAAGCTATAAAAAGTAATAAATTTAAATTTACTTTACTAAAAGGATGGATGAGTTTGTTGCTTTTGTTTCAACCAAAAATAAAAATAAAAAGGTACATTACTAAAATCTAATTTTTAAATTCGGTAATGACTTTTTCATAATAGTTGACGGTTTCTTCAATCATTTTTTCTTGACTGAAACGTTCCATAATTGACTTTCTAGCATTTGATTTTATTCTATTTGCTTCATTTGTATCAGAAAATGTTTTTAGTATAACATCACAATATTCCTCAACGTTATCTACGATATAGCCATTTTCACCAGATGTAATTATTTCATTAAAAGAAGGAATATTTGAGGCAATAACAACCTTGCTTAATGCCATTGCTTCGCACAAAGCCAAGCCAAATGTTTCGCCTGTCGAAGGAAAAATTACGACTTCAGCTTGAGCTAATAAGGAAATAAGATTTTGTGTTTTTTGAAATCCATAAAATGTTACTTTGTCTTCAAGTTGATGTTCTTCAATTATTTTTTGAAGTGCTATTTTATGATTTTGATTTTCTGTTCCGATGAAATGTAGGCAAGTATTTGGTTCTGATTGAATGGTTTTAATCAAAATTTGTAGCGCAATATCAGCTCCTTTTTCATAGGCAACAGTTCCAAAATAAAATATGGATTTCGGAATTATTACTTGGTTTTCAGCTATTTTATAAACAGTTGTGTCAATGCCATTATAAATACGTTTGAAATTATTTATACCGAATAATTCGCGATTCATTTGTTCTGAAAACTCCGAAATAGAAATAATATTTTTAGCTTTCTTAAATGCTAATTTCTCACAATGTTTCTTTCCTGCTTCAACGCCTTTGTAGTTAAAAAAATGTTCTAACACCGAAAATGATCCGTGACATCTAACTACTAGAGGAAAAGAAGTATTTAGGTATAAATAAAGTCCTTCAAAATCGTGAGTTTCTAGAATATCAATTTCTAAATTATTTTTGTTTATAAAATTAGTAACTATTTTAGAAACATCTTTTTTTTCATATCTATGAATTTTGAAATGCAACCATTGCAAAAGAGGACTTTTTTTTGACAATGATCTGAAAAAATTTACAACTGGATTTCTTCTAAAAATGTTTTTCTTGAAACAAACAGTTACACCATTATCCACAAAATTAACCGACGATTTGTTAATACCAAGGACATAAACTTGGTGTTCTTTTTTAACCAATTCTCGTGCCATATTAGCCATAAAACTTCCTGTTCCGCCACACGTTGGTAATTTATCGTGCTTGTATTCTCTTGTTAAAAGTAAAATGGTCATTTTCTTTGTTGTTATTTAGTTTCAAAAATGGTATTTACCCAATTTTTTATGCTGTATTTTTCATAGATATCAGTTGGCAATTCTTCATAAGGTGAATTAAAAAAGGATTCTGGAATTGCCTCGGTGTCATTTTTCCATATAAAAATATTATTGGAATTATAAAAATCATAGTTTACAATATCTTCATTAGTAGTGATCAATTTTTTTCCTTTTCCCATAGCGTCAAATACTCTGAAAGTAAGACCTTTTTGAATCGTCTTCTGCACATCTAAGATGATTTTAGAATCGTGGTAGATTTTTTCACTTTCTTCAAATGGAATTGCTTTTCTGATGAATTCAATGCTATTTGATGGATGAATTTTTGCAGCATTTTCATTTTTTGTTTGTAAAAATACCTTTGCTGTTTTACCAAGTTTTTCTACCGAATTCAATATTTTTTTAATTAAATCAATACGTTCATCAAGAGTTCCAATAAAGAAAACATCGTTTTTTGGAGCAGGATTTCTTGTTGTATTAAAATAGAAATTGGTTAACTGTTTTAACTGATATTTTTCAACATCTTTAGGTTCAAAGCTGTATTTTACATCAAAAAAAGGCAACGTTCTTTCGTATCGCGGAATATTATCAAAGCTATCCCAAAAATAAACTGCTCTTTTTTTTGCGCGCTCAGTTACGTATTGCAATTCATCGTTAAGTAAAAAATCGGGACATATTACAAACAAAAAATCAAAATAATCATCTTTAGCAATTGTGCTAATTCGTTCTTTGCTCGCCCATATTTTTTTTAAATTTTTCTTTAAAAAAGTTTTGGCTAAAAAGTTTTGAATTTTTTGTAGAGAACTTTTGTATTGGTAATCTTCAAAAATTACTGACGTTAGTTCACAAGTGCTATCACTCTGTAGTTCCTTTTGAATTACCTTATAAATTCCGAAATAATCCGGACACATAAAAAGCACTTTCATTCGACAATTTGTTGTTTAGTTTTTAATGATTTTGAAAGCGGTGCGCCAGCAATAAGCACTTTTAACAAATACCAATATTTGGGTTTAAATAACGTACTGAAAAGGTAATTGATTCGTAAGTAATTCAATAAAAACCAGTAACTTAAATAACCATAATGCTTTCTAATAATATAAAGTAGAGAAATTTTTAGTTCAGTTTTTATAGTAATACTTTGTGGCGTACTCGCTCCGTGATAGTGAACATATTGTGCTTCCGGAATTAAATAACACGATTTTCCTATTTTTTCTAATCGCATACACAAATCGGTTTCTTCATAATAAAGAAATAGATTAGTGTCAAAACCGCCAACTTCGTTGAAATCTTTAGTTCTTGTAAACATAAAACTTCCTTGAACATAGTTTACTTTCTGAGGATTAGTATACTCTAATTTTCTTTTTGGATATTTATTCGGATTTGTTTTTTCAAGAAAATCTCTACCAAAAAGTTCTTTTGTTATAGACGCAAAATGATCAAATGCGACCATTCTTTTGCCTGTTTCTGTAAACGATTGACCACCAACCATAGCAATAGTTTCGTCTTTTTCAATAGCTGCTTTTAAAATAGAAAAACAATCATTTAAAAACAAAGTATCGTTGTTTACAAAAGCAACATAATTGGCTTTGGCATATTGATAGCCAGTCATATTTCCGGCGCCAAAACCAGTATTGATTTTACTTCTAACTAGTTGAAGATTTTTGAATGAATGTGAATTACAAAATTCTTCAAGTGATTTATAATCATCTAATTGACTACAATTATCAACAACAATTATTTGATAATTCAAACTTGTTGAGGTTTTGTTTACAATACTTTCAATGCATTCTTGTGTAAGTTTGCTAGAGTTGTAGTTTATGATTATGGCGGCTATATCAAACATTGGTTTTTGGTTTTATTAATCAATTTTTCTATAGAGCATCCAAAGTTGTAAATATCTTTTAAATACTGAGAAAGCGTGTACGTAAGCTAATATGAAACCTTCTTTTCCGTCAAGTATTCCCAAACGGAAGAAGTACTGCCACAAAAAGCGGTACAATGGTCTGAAAATAAAATGATAAGCGTTGGGTTTTCTTTTCTTGTTATACAGGTTTTCTGCTTGTAATTTGCTATATAAATTCAACTTATCATTATAGTTATCAAAATTCTTGTAGCTATAATGATTTAATTTGTTTTTCAATATTCCAATCGAACCGTTAGCTTTAACTTCTTCGTGAACCAAACCGTTGTATTGGCAAAACTTTTTGTTGAATAATCGAACAGCTTTATCGCTTTGCCATCCGCCAAAATGGATGTGTCTTCCCATAAAAAAGAAATTTCTTTTCACAAAAAAGGCCACATTTTCTCCAGGATTTGCAACAGTTTCTTGAATTTCGTTCTCTAGCTCTTTTGTTAAAATTTCATCGAGGTCAAAAAAAACAATCCAATCATTTTTAGCTTGACTAATAGCATAATTTCGTTGCTCCGAAAAGTTAGTAAATTTGCGTTCCATAACTTTTACACCGCAATTTTTTGCAATTTCTATAGTTGCATCACTACTTATTGAATCTACGAATAGGATTTCATCAGCAAAAGACAAGCTTTCAACATATCTTTTTACGTTAACTTCTTCATTAAAAGTAATGGCTAAGGCAGTTATTTTGGGTATAGCGTTATTTTCAGACATATAAATTGATGAAATATGAGACAAATATAATATTTTTACACCAATACTATTTCAAAATTATAATTGTGTCAAGATTACCCGTTTTAATGTACCACAATGTCACTCTAAACAATGAATTGAGTTTTGGATTGACGATTTCTGCAGCTAAGTTTGAAGAACAATTAGATTTTTTGAAAAAGAACAATTATACTACTTTGTTTGTGTCTGATTTAGAAGATGATAAAAATGTTTCTTCCAAATCAGTGGTGATTACATTTGATGATGTGACCGAAAATCAACTGTTGTATGCCTTGCCGTTATTGAAAAAGTATGATTGTAAAGCAACGTTTTTTATTCCGTTTTCTTATGTTGGAAAAAGCGATTTGTGGAATAATGGTTCTGAAAAAATTATGACAATTGAACAACTTAAAGCATTAGATGCATCGCTAATTGAGTTGGGTCATCATTCTTTTTACCACAAAAAATATACCGAGTTAGAGGAACAACAAGTGATTCTAGATTTAGAAAAATCATTCGATTATATTACTCAAAACGGTTTAACAGTTTATCCGTCATTAGCTTATCCTTATGGAAATTATCCCAAAAAAGGAATTCGAAAGGCATTGTTTTTTTCTACTTTAGAAAAGAACGGAATCAAAATGGCTTTCAGAATTGGAAATAGAGTAAATAATTTTCCGTTAAAAAATAAGTATGAAATTCATCGCATTGACGTCAAAGGACAAGATAGTTTGCTAAAATTCAAATGGAAATTAAAACTAGGAAAATTGAGTTTATTTTAAACTATTTAATGTTTCTTTCTAGCAACATCATTTTAACGTATCTTGAAAAAACACCATAGGCATTTATACTAGCTAAAGCCAATCCAGGAACACCATCAAGAAAACCTCTTTTAAGAATGTAAGAAGAGAAAAATCGGTACAAAGGTTTAAAAAACAGATGAAAAATGGTTACTTTTTTTCCTTTTTTAAGCGAAGTATTAGCCTGAAACCACGAGTAAGAATCTTTTTTCTTGATAAGATGAAACAAACCTTTGTAGGTGTAGTGAATCATAAAATTTTTTAAACTTCCAATGCTTCCTTCAACGTGTAATTTTTCGTGAACGTCACCAGTAAATTTTACATTTTTATTTTTAACCAATCGCACTACTTTATCCACTTTGTGATATAGAAAACGATTCATATAAAAATGCGGAAAACTCAGTTTATAACCTGCGTGTTTGCCTTGTTCTATAACGCTAACAATTTCGGTTTTTAATTTTTGAGAAACGCGTTCGTCGGCATCAATAAACAAAATCCAGTCACCAGTTGCATATGATATAGCGTGGTTTTTTTGATTTGAAAAGTTATCAAATTTTCGTTCCAAAACTTTGCAACCATATTCCAATGCTTTTTCTTTTGTTCCATCTTCACTAAAGGAATCTATGACTATAATTTCGTTGGCGAATTCCACTGACTTTAAAGCATCATCGATGTAGTCAATTTCATTGTAAGTGGGAATTATTACCGAAAGTGTAGTCATTAATTTTGCTTTTTAGTAAGCACAAATTTAATAAAATTAGGTTACCTTTGCCGAATTATGCAAAAGAATATTTCAGTAATAGTAGTAGTTAACAACAATTCAGAGTTGCTAAAAAAAGCAATTTGGAGTTATAATACTCAAGCTTTTAGAAATTTCGAAATGATAATAGTAAATCAAAATTATGATGAAACTATTTCAAAATCAATTACATCCATAGCGAAAGAAGTTTTTTTTCCTATAATTTATTTGGATAGCAATTCTGAAAATGCAAAGGAAGATTTTTTGAAAAATGCTGTTGAAAAATCGACAACAAATTACATTTTATTTACTACATCTGATTGTATTGCTAGACCAGATTTTGTAGAAGAACATATAAAAAATAGGGTAGAAGGTTGTTATTTAAACGGAAGTTTTATTTCAATTGATAAGTCGACAGAAACGGCAATTACTAAGGAAATTTTATATGCTTCGGATTGTTTCAATTTCAAATGGTTACAATCTAATGGACTGACTTTCGTAAAAAGTTTTAAAGCTTCTTACAGTGGTTTATGGAATACTTTTTTTGATATGATGTTCTCTAAAAATGATATTTCACTAGAAAATTTATCAGGTTGGAAGTCAGATTTTATGAAAATCAAAAATTTTAGTAATTTTAAAAATAGTGATTTCAATGCCATCGAGTTGAAATCAAAAAGTATTCGATGTAAAAGCGTACTTTTAAAACCAAAACAATAAGAAAAAGTTCCATTTGGATTGCAATCATTTTAAAAAGAATATTCTTTATATTTGGAAATAAATAAATCATCAATTCAAAAATAATTTTTGAAAAAATATGAAAATAACAGTAATAATTAGCACTTATAATGCGGAAGAATGGTTAGAAAAAGTACTAATTGGGTACAGTGTTCAAACCTACAAAGATTTTGATATCATTATTGCTGATGATGGTTCTAGACCTTCTACAAAAGAATTGATAGATTCTTATGCTAAAAATTATCCTGTGCCAATCAGACATTTATGGCACGAAGATTTAGGTTATAGAAGACAAGAAATATTAAATGTTGCTATTGTTGAAGCGGCGCACGATTATATTTTAATGACTGATGGTGATTGTATTCCGCGAAAAGATTTTGTTGAAGTACACGCTAATTTGGCTGAAAAAGGTAAATTTTTATCTGGTGGATATTGCAAATTGCCTATGAAAACAAGTAAAGCAATTTCGAAAGAAGATATCATTTCAGGAAGAAGTTTTAGCGTAAGCTGGTTAAAATCTATTGAATCATTAAATTTTTCAAATACCTTAAAATTAGGTGCTAATAGTTTGATAGGTAAATTTTTAGATATCATTTCGCCAACCACTCCTTCTTTCAATAATTGCAATTCATCGGGTTTTAAAGCCGATATGATTGCTATAAATGGATATGATGAACGAATGAAATATGGCGGACCAGATAGAGAATTTGGTGAACGTTTAGAAAATTATGGTGTAAAAGGGAAACAAATTAGACATAAAGCTATAGTTTTGCATTTAGACCATGCAAGAGGTTATAAAACACCAGAATCTTTAGCAGCCAATTTAGCAATAAGAAAAGAGGTTAGAGATAAAAAGATTGTTTGGACTAACTTTGGAATAAAAAAATAACAGATTTACACTATGCGAATATTAGTTACTGGAGCAGCTGGATTTATTGGATCACATTTATGTGAAAAGTTAGCTTCGTTGCAGCATGAAGTGTTTGGAATAGATAATTTCAATAACTATTATGACGTAAAACTAAAGGAACTAAACGTATCCGATTTAAAAAAAGTTGGTGTTAAGATTTATAGATTAGATTTAAATGATGATTTAAAATCAGTTTTTGAAAAACCTTTTGATTATATCTATCATTTAGCTGCGCAACCCGGAATATCGTCAGATACTTCTTTAAGTGATTATGTTACCAACAATATTTTCGCAACTCAAAATCTTTTAGAAAGTGTTTTAAACTATAATCCTGATTTAAAACTTTTTGTAAATATATCTACTTCATCGGTTTATGGCTCTGTTGCGACTGTTAATGAAGATGTAACTCCTAAACCAATTTCATTTTATGGAACGACCAAATTGGCAGCTGAGCAACTAGTTTTAGGACTAGAACGAACTAACAAACTAAAAGCTTGTTCCATAAGATTGTATTCTGTTTATGGACCAAGAGAACGTCCAGAAAAATTGTACACTAAATTGATTGATAATTTGTATCACGATCAAGCTTTTCCATTATTTGAAGGAAGTGTTAAACACGAAAGAAGTTTCACATTTGTTGGAGATATTGTTGAAGGTTTAGCCTCAATTATCGGCAACGAAGCTGTAGTAAATGGTGAAATCATAAATTTGGGAACCGATTTAGTGAATACAACCCAAGACGGAATAGCTATTGTTGAACAAATAATGAACAAAAAGTTGGTTATTGATAATAAACCGGCGCGAAAAGGTGACCAACAAAAAACTTCTGCTGTAATTGACAAAGCAGTAAAGTTGTTAAACTACAAACCTAAATCTACTCTTGCAGAAGGACTTCAAAAGCAAGTAGATTGGTATTTTGAAAAATTCGTAAAATAGTTAAAGATTATTTTTAAGAAAAATTTCTAAGTCTTTAATAATAATTTCTGGCGTTAATTCAAGATAAAATTCTCTTGGATTTTGCTCTATTTCTTTACGTTTTTCATAAGTAAAACCGTCATAAAGCTCTGGTTTAATGTCCAATAAATGAATGGAATGGTGCTTTATTCCATCTTCAAAACTCGCCCAATGCAATTTGTTTACATAAGGAGAAAAAATGGTAAAAGTTGGCTTCTGAAGTGCTTTTGCAATATGAACCGTTCCACCTTCATTAGCAACTAAAACATCGCATTGACTCATTAATTTGATAAAATCTCTAATGCTTGGCGCATAGATATCCAAAATTATATTTTCTTTAAATTGACACAGTTCATAAATGGCTAAGGCATCTTTTTTTTGATGTGGCGCATAATTGAATAGAAGGTATGCATCATAATTTTTAGCTATATAATCTATAATTGTCGCAACATATTCAAATGGCATCGATTTTTGTGGTGTACTTCCTAAAACACCTAACATTATTACTTTTTTATCAGTATAATTTTTGAGCCATTTCTCACTTTTTTCACTTTCTGAAAGAAATAATTTTGGTTCATAATCTATTGGTTCAAAATCGCCTGCATATTCTATTAAATGAACGCGATCTTCAATGGCTTTACCACAAAATTTAGTAGAAGATTGCAAACCTTCTGTTGGATGCGTGTAATAATTCCAATTGCCAAAGCGCTTGCGACTTTTGTGTCCGATGGTTTGCTTAGCACCACTAAATTTGCAAATTAATCTGCTTTGGGTTTTAGAATAAGGATCAAAAATAATATCGTAATGTTCTTTTCTAACTTCTTGAATAAACTTAAACAAATTCTTTAATTTTTTAAGCTCTTTTTCTTTAATTGCTATGATTTTATCGATGTTCGGATTTTGTTCTAAAACACCAGTTGTAAAATCATAAGCCATAAAATGCACTTCACTATCAGGATATTTTTTTTTAAAATTATTCGCTATCACAGATGCAATTAAGACATCTCCAATGCGCTTGTTTTGGATAATTAATATTTTCATTCTAGTGTAATTATGACATTTTATTAAAATTAAAATAGTTTTTGGTTTGTCTTTCAAAAACTATTTCTTGGTGCAAAGTACTATTTTTTATACTTTTAAACCAAAATATTATTTATAACCGTGAAGATTATCCTTAATCCAAAATACCGAAATGAAGAAAAAGCTATTATTCAATTAGTTACAAGCTTTTTTGAAGAAGGTAATCTCATCGTAAAAGGTTCTCGAAATACCATTAAGTCGAATTATTTAGGTAATGAGAAGGTAAATATTAAGTTTTTCAAGAAACCTGGAATTTTTAAATCAATTATTTATTCTTTTTTCAGAAGTACCAAAGCCAAGCGCTCTTTTGATTATGCCAACTATTTAATAGATCACGATATTCTTACACCTGAACCTATTGCTTATATCGAAGAACGTAGTAGTTTCGGATTATTAGGTGATAGTTTTTACATCTGTCAACAAATTGACTATGATTTTACAATAAGAGAATTAATTCACAATCCGTTGTTTGAAAATCGAAATGTTATCTTAGAACAATTTACTGAATTCACCTTTAAGATGCATCAAGCTCAAGTAAATTTTCTAGATCATTCTCCAGGAAATACTTTGATTGTTGCAAAAGGAACAAATCAATATGAATTTTATTTGATTGATTTAAATAGAATGAAATTTGAAGAATTATCGATTGAAAAACGAATGGATAATTTCAAAAAAATGTGGCTGTCTCGAACGATGATTAAAGTTGTCGCAAAAAAATATGCTGAATTAATTCAACAACCTAACGATAAAATTCACGCCATTTTATTGGAGAAAACATTGCAATTCAAGAGACGAATTACTAAAAAGAAATACCTCAAACTTAAACTAAAAAAATAAACTCCGAAATTGCTCCGGAGTTTATTTTATAATTTCATTGTTGATTAAACAGCTACATCATATTCTCTTAGCGCATCGTTTAATGATGTTTTTAAATCGGTAGATGCTTTTCTTTGTCCGATGATTAAAGCACACGGAACTTGAAAATCACCAGCAGCAAACTTCTTAGTATAACTTCCAGGAATTACCACTGATCTTGCCGGAACATAACCTTTATATTCTACAGGTTCACTTCCAGTTACATCTATAATTTTAGTAGAAGCTGTCAAACATACGTTGGCTCCAAGTACTGCTTCTTTTTCAACTCTTACACCTTCAACTACAATACATCTTGAACCAATAAAAGCGCCATCTTCAATAATAACTGGTGCAGCTTGTAGTGGTTCTAAAACACCTCCAATTCCAACACCACCAGAAAGATGAACATCTTTACCAATTTGAGCACAACTTCCTACGGTTGCCCAAGTATCAACCATCGTTCCTTCATCAACATAAGCGCCAATATTTACATAACTTGGCATCATAATAACACCTTTAGAAATATAAGCTCCATATCTAGCAACAGCTGGCGGAACAACACGAATACCTTTCTCTGCATAGCCTGTTTTTAACAACATTTTGTCGTGGTATTCAAAAATTCCAACTTCGTGCGTTTCCATTTTTTGAATCGGAAAATACATTACTACTGCTTTTTTTACCCATTCGTTTACTTGCCATCCTGTTTCAGTTGGTTCTGCTACACGAAGTTTTCCATTATCTAAAAGATGAATTACTTCTTTTATAGCATTTATAGTTGTTTCGTCTTTTAATAATTCTCGGTTTTCCCAAGCTTGTTCTATTGTTGATTGTATGTTTTGCATCGTTATTAATTTGCCACAAATATAGTTTAATAGGAATAAATTTTTTTAATAATTTTTTTGAAAAATCCTTTTTTACAGAAAAATAGTGTCATTAAGAGTAATTTTCATAAATCTTATTTCAAATGGTTAATGTACAGCTATTTAATTTTTTTTGAATAATAATTTACATTTTTTAAAATCACTATATAAACTTCGCTTGTAATTATGTAAGAGTAGTACTAGTAATAATTTCTAATTTTGTAATGTATAGTAAAAAAACCTATACCTTATATATTATGAAAAAAACATACATCATCTTAGCTCTTTCGTTTCTTGCATTAGTAAGTTGTAAAAACAAAGAAAATCAGTCATCTACAGCAGTTGAAACCGACCAACAAGCGGATACTACAACCACTGAAGTGGTACAAAATGAAGCAACTACATCAGATGCTGACACCACAGTAACCGATACTTCCAATGTTGAGTTGCTTGACAAAATGAAAACATCAACAAAAACGGTTGTAAATGATCCATCTAAAGGTAAATTTGCTTTAGCAGAAACCAACTGGAAACTTGTGGAGTTGAACGGAAAAGCGGTGACTAATACTTCTACTAAAGAATTTTTTATCAATCTTGATTCAAAGTCAGGAAAATTTAATGCTTTCGCAGGATGTAATGCTCTTAGAGGTTCATTTGTAATGAAAGCTGCAACTAAATTAGCATTTTCAAAAATTATTAGTACAAAAATGGCTTGTAAAGATTCTAAACTTGAAGCCGATTTTATCAAAGCTCTTGAAAAAGTAGATAATTATATGATCGAAGGTAAAGAATTGCACTTCCATAAAGCAAAAGGTGCTGCTTTAGCTAAGTTTGAAGCGGTTAAATAGTTTGATTTGAACTTCAAATTATTAATAATAGATTAGGTATTCTGCAAAGAGTACCTTTTTTTATTTTATTTCAGTTTGAAAAAATATTTCGCATAATTCAAAATCTTATCTTTGTAATAAAAATTAAATAATGCCAAGAATTTTAGCCATTGATTACGGATTAAAACGCACAGGAATCGCAGTTACTGACGAATTTCAAATTATTGCTTCAGGTTTAACTACAATTCCTTCTGAAACTGCTATTGCTTTTTTGAACGAATATTTTTCTAAAGAAAAAGTAGAAAAAGTAATTATTGGCGAACCTAAACAAATGAATGGCCAACCTTCTGAAAGTGCTGAAATTATAGAAAAATTTATTTCTAAATTCAAATCTCAATTTCCTGAAATGAAGTTAGATAGAGTTGACGAACGTTTTACTTCGAAAATGGCCTTTCAAACAATGATTGATAGCGGATTAAAAAAGAAGCAACGCCAAAATAAGGGTTTAATTGATGAAATTGCCGCTACTATTTTACTGCAAGATTATCTAATGCGATTTAAAATTACCTAAATAATCGGATTTTGATTAATGAAACCTTAAAATTCAATTCAAAATTATTTTTTTAATTACTTTTGCAAAAAATATGGATTCACTTATCTGAATTCAACAATCCAATTTCATAATGATTTTACCAATAGTTGGCTACGGCGATCCAGTATTAAGAAAAGTATGTGACGATATAACAGCGGAACATCCAAATTTGCAAGAGATTATTGCAAATATGTACGATACAATGTATAATGCCTATGGCGTAGGATTGGCCGCACCACAAATAGGTTTGGCGGTTAGATTATTTGTTATTGATACCGAACCTTTTAGTGATAGCGACGATTTGTCTAAAGAAGAACAAGAACAATTAAAAGGATTTAAACAAACATTTATCAACGCCAAAATGTTAAAAGAAGAAGGCGAAGAATGGGGATTTAATGAAGGTTGTTTGAGTATTCCTGATGTTCGTGAAGATGTTTATCGTCACGAAAAAATCACTTTAGAATACTTTGATGAAAATTTTAATAAAAAAACAGAAGTCTTTGATGGTCTAATTGCTAGAGTAATTCAACACGAATATGATCACATTGAAGGAATTCTTTTTACAGACAAAATTGCAATGTTAAAGAAGACTTTGATTAAGAAAAAATTGCAAAATATTATGGATGGAAAAGCACGTCCTGATTATAGAATGAGATTTTGCAACAAAAAAGGAAGATAATATAGCAGTTCTAAATTCCAATCCTTTCTCAAATTTCCAATAATTTACAGGATGATTCCAAATTCTAAAATAATAGAATGTTGTTAAAATTGGTATTTAGGTATTGATATTTGGAATTTTATTTAGTTATATTTGCCACCGCTTAAAATAATTTTTAGAAAATGAATGTAGAGAAAATATTAGCCATTTCAGGAAAACCAGGTTTATTTGAATTAAAAATTCAAACCCGTTCAGGTTTCGTAGCTGAATCATTATTAGACGGAAAAAAAATAACTGTTGGAATGAAGAGTAACGTGAGTTTACTTTCTGAAATTTCAATGTATACTTTCAGCGAAGAAAAACCTTTAGTTGAAATTTTGCGAGCAATTGCAGTTAAAGAAAACGAAGGTCAAGCAATTTCTCACAAAGAAGATACGGCTAAATTAGTAGCTTATTTTTCTGAAATTGTACCTGATTATGATACCGATAGAGTATATCCATCAGATATCAAAAAGGTATTGAATTGGTACAATATGTTGCAAGCAAAAGGAATGGTTTCTAAAGAAGAACCAAAGGTTGAAAATGCTGAATCAATCAAAGAACAAGTTGTTGAAGAAGTAGCACAAGCTAAAGAAAAGAAAGCACCGAAAGCAGAAAAAGAAGCTGCTGAAAAATCAGAAAAGCCAAAGGCAAAAACTAAAAAATAGTTAATTACTTTTTTATAAATATAAATCCTATTACAGAAATCAAGTAGTAGGATTTTTTATTTTTACCAAAACCTAAAGTCAAATGAATACAAGACAACAACAATTAGATGCTTTTAATAGATTGTTAGACATTATGAATGATTTGCGAGAAAAATGCCCTTGGGATAAAAAGCAAACTATAGAAAGTCTACGTCATTTAACTATTGAAGAAACTTATGAATTGGGCGATGCTATTTTGAATAATGACCTTCAAGAAGTAAAAAAGGAATTGGGTGATTTGTTGCTGCACATTGTTTTTTATGCCAAAATTGGAAGCGAAACCAATAGTTTTGATATGGCCGATGTATGCAATGAAATTTGTGACAAATTAATTCATCGTCATCCGCATATTTACGGCGATGTTGTAGTTGCTGATGAAGAAGAAGTGAAGCAAAATTGGGAAAAACTTAAACTAAAAGAAGGTAAAAAATCGGTTTTGGAAGGTGTTCCTAATGGTTTGCCAGCTCTTGTAAAAGCATCAAGAATTCAAGATAAGGTTAAAGGCGTCGGATTTGACTGGGAAGAATCGCATCAGGTTTGGGATAAAGTGCAAGAAGAATTGCAAGAACTTCAAGTAGAAGTTGCAGCAGGAAATCAAGACAAAATGGAAGCTGAATTTGGAGATGTATTGTTTTCAATGATTAATTATGCTAGATTTCTAAAAATTAACCCTGAAGATGCATTGGAACGAACCAATAAAAAATTCATCAAGCGTTTTCAATATCTTGAGAGTAAAGCAGACGAACTCGGAAAACCATTAATGGACATGACTTTAGCCGAAATGGATGTTTTTTGGAATGAAGCCAAGAAATTATAGTCGAAATTGCAACCAAGAATAACCATTTTTAAATTATATTTGAAATCTATCTAACCAAATAATAAAATAATGTCAGAAGAAAAACACGAATTAAAACGCTCTTTAGGTTTAATCGATGCCACCAGTTTAGTTGCAGGTTCTATGATTGGATCCGGAATTTTTGTTGTAACAGTTTATATGGCGCGCGATTTAGGATCGGCAGCTTGGATTTTAGTTACTTGGTTAATAACAGGTTTGTTGACAATGTCGGCAGCATTGAGTTATGGCGAATTGGCAGGAATGATGCCCAACGCTGGTGGACAATATGTTTATATTCAGCGTGCCTACGGAAAATTAGTTTCGTTTCTTTATGGCTGGACGGTTTTTACGGTGATACAAACCGGTGTTATCGCAGCAGTTGCAGTAACTTTTGCCAATTATGCCGCAGTTTTCTTTCCTGTTTTAGAAAATAAAATTTTTACGATTGGCGATAGTTTTTCGTTTGCTAATAGCCAAATTTTGGCAATGATTAGTATCGTTCTGCTTACTTACATCAATACTAAAGGTGTTAAAAACGGAAAAATTATTCAATTGGTTTTTACATCGGCTAAGTTGATAGCTCTTTTTGCCCTAATTATTTTCGGATTGTATATTGGTTTTCATACCAATACGTTTCAAGATAATTTTACCAATATGTGGGACGCAAGTAAAACAGTTTTTGACGAAACAACTAAAACAGCAACAGTAACAAAAATTTCAGGTGTTGCACTTGTTGGAGCCATTGGTGCTACGATTATAAATTCGTTATTTTCAAGTGATGCTTGGAATAATGTAACTTTTATTGCGGGAGAAATTAAAGATCCAAAAAAGAATATCCCACGAAGTTTGTTCTTAGGAACATTAATAGTAACCATCATTTACATTTTAGCCAATGTTGCCTATTTAGCATTACTACCTTTAAACGGAACTCCAGACGGTTCGGTGGTTGAACACGGAATAATGTTTGCCAGTCAAAATAGAGTAGGAGCAGCAGCAGCAAGTATGATTATGGGAAACATTGGTGTTTTTGCTATGGCGGCTTTAATTATGGTTTCTACTTTTGGATGTAATTCTGGATTGATTTTATCAGGTGGAAGGTTATTTTATGCTATGGCAAAAGATGCACTGTTTTTTAAACAAGCTGGTGAATTAAACAAAAATGATGTTCCGGCCAAAGCGCTTTGGTTTCAATGTCTTTGGGCTTGTATTTTATGTATTTCGGGTAGATATGGCGACTTGCTTACCTATGCAACATTTGCCTCATTACTTTTTTATATCTTAACTATATACGGAATTTTTGTTTTAAGAAAAAAGGAACCTAATGCTGAAAGACCATACAAAGCATTTGGATATCCTGTAGTTCCAATATTGTATATCGTGGTTACCACTTTAATATGTGTCACGTTATTAATATATGAAACAACAAGTACTGGATTAGGATTATTTATTGTTGGACTCGGAATTCCAGTATATTATTTGTTTTTGAAAAAGAAAGAAGAATAGAATATAAAATTGGCTGAATAAATTATTCAGCCATTCTTTTTAATTTAATTTTATCAAGTAGCATTATCTTTTTACCACTAAGTTCTATCAAACCATTTTTTTTCAATTCAGATAGTAATCTAATGCAACTTTCAGTAGCAGTACCAATCATTCCCGCTAATTCATCTCTAGAAAGTTGAATGTGTAAACTGCCATCTTCATTTTTACCAAAACTTTCCTCAAGATAAAGTAGCGTTTCGGCCAATCGTTCTTTTACGTTTTTCTGAGCCATAGTAACCATTTGATCATCGGCATCTTTCAAATCACCGCAAATGGTTTTCATAACATTCATTGAAAATCCGTTGTTAGTATTGAAAAACCCCATAACATCTGTTTTTGGAATGAAACAAACTTCCATATCTTCAAGAGCAACGGCGCTTAAATTGGTTGGTTCATCGCTAATCATAGATCGTTGACCAAGTAATTCTCCCGATTTAACCAATTTTACAATTTGCTCTTTTCCGTTGGCACTTAACTTAGAAAGTTTACAGATTCCCTCTTTGATACAAAATACACCTTTAGTGATTTCGCCTTCTTCAAAAATGTGTTCACCTTTTTTTATGGAATAGGATGTTTTGCAATCTGCCATTCGCAAAAGCTCTTCTTTATTCAAAGCTTTCAACGAACTAAATTGTCTGACAATGCATTGTTCACACTTGCTCATAATGCTTTTTGTTTAGTAGTTGTGCAAAGATATTAAATAGTATGACAATTATCATATTTTAAATTTAAGAATTGTTCAACCTTTGCTCAAGGTAAAAATGAGCAAATTTATGGACACATCTAATTGTTTCCATTGTGGTAATAAAATTATAAAAAAAGACGAAATTCTATTTGACGAAAAACGTTTCTGTTGTAATGGTTGTAAAACTGTTTATGAAATTTTTAGTCTAAATGATCTGTCTTCTTATTATGATTTTGAAGCATCTCCTGGTGCGACTCCATTGGACATTAACGGAAAATATGACTTTTTAAAAAATGAAAATATTGTTTCAAAACTTCTTGAATTCCAAGAAGACACAACACATATTATTTCACTTTATATTCCTCACATACACTGTAGTTCGTGTATTTGGATTTTGGAAAATCTACAAAAACTTCAACCAGGAATAAATACCTCTCAGGTAAATTTTCCGGAGAAAAAAGTACGAATAAACTACAATCCTAATAAAACAAACCTTAAACAAATTGTTGCACTACTTTGCTCTATTGGTTATGAACCTTATATCAGCTTAGAGACTTTTGATGAAGGTAAAAAAGTCGTTGACAGAACCTTGGTTTATAAAATTGGAGTGGCATTTTTCTGTTTCGGTAACATTATGCTGCTCTCGTTTCCCGAATATTTTGAGGTGAATGAATTTTGGATCAATCAATATCGAGGATTCTTGCGATGGTTGGTTTTTGCGCTATCGCTTCCGTCTTTTTTATATTCGGCAAGTGGCTATTATGTTTCTGCCTGGAAAAGTATCAAAGCAGGAATGTTAAATATCGAAATTCCAATTGCTTTAGGAATTATAGTAATGTTTATCAGAAGTACGGTTGATATAATTTTTGATTACGGACAAGGTTTTTTTGATAGTATGTGCGGTTTGATTTTCTTTATGTTGTTAGGAAAATTATTCCAACAAAAAACTTATAGTTTTCTCTCGTTTGAACGTGATTACAAATCCTATTTTCCTATAGCAATTACTAAATTGCTACCCAATGGAACCGAAATTCCTGTACAAGTTTATGACATTAAAAAAGGTGATAGATTACTTATTAGAAATCAAGAATTAATTCCGGTTGATGGAATATTAATTTCAAATAAAGCATCAATTGATTACAGTTTTGTTACTGGAGAAGCCGTTCCAATTGAAAAAATATCTGGAGATAAAATTTTTGCAGGCGGAAAACAACTCGGTAAAGTAATCGAAATGGAAGTGCTGTTTTCGGTTTCAAATAGTTATCTGACACAATTATGGAGTAACGATGTTTTTCAAAAAAAAGTAGAATTAAAACACAAATCGATTACCGATAAAATCAGTCGTTATTTTACTCCAGCACTAATTGGATTGGCGTTAGTATCCTTTTTATATTGGATTTTTATTAGCGTCGATACTGCTTTTAATGTTTTTACCGCAATCTTAATTGTAGCTTGTCCGTGCGCTCTAGCACTTACAGCTCCATTTACACAAGGTAATGTATTGCGAATTATGGGAAGACGAAAGTTGTACCTAAAAAATGCTATGGTTATTGAACAATTAGCCAAAGTGGATACGATTGTATTTGATAAAACAGGAACAATTACGACTAATGAAAAAACTTCTATTACTTATGAAGGTGAACCATTAAATGATTTTGAATTAAAATTATTAGGCAATACTTTAAGAGGTTCCAATCATCCTTTAAGTCGAAGATTGTATGATTTTATTCCGAAACAAGAGCCAAAAGAACCTTTGCATTTTGAAGAAATAATAGGTAAAGGAATTAAAGCCGATTTTGATGACGGAACAATAAAATTAGGTTCTTCTCAATTTTTACAACACATCAGCGAGAATACACACAAGAAAACAAAAGTTCATCTTGAAATAAATGGTGTTTATAAAGGTAGTTATATTTTTAATAATCAATATAGAGAAGGTTTAGAAAAATTATTTGAACGTTTATCTAAAAAGTACAAATTAATTGTTCTTTCTGGTGATAATGACGGCGAACGCAAAATTTTAGAAAAAATGCTGCCAGCCAATACAACTTTAGTTTTCGATCAAAAACCAGAACAAAAGCTACACTATATAGAAAATCTTCAAAAGCAAGGAAAAAATGTAATGATGGTTGGTGATGGATTGAATGATTCTGGAGCTTTAGCACAAAGTAATGTTGGTATATCAATTTCAGAAAACGTAAATGTCTTTTCGCCAGCTTGCGACGGAATTTTAGATGCTTCGCAGTTTCAAAAAATTGCCTTTTTTATGAACTATTCTAAAAATGCAATGCTTACAATTTACATGAGTTTTGCACTTTCATTATTGTACAATGTAATTGGATTAAGCTTTGCTGTTACAGGAAATTTATCACCTATTATAGCTGCTATTATTATGCCTTTGAGCACGATTACTATTGTGAGTTTTGTAACTACATTGAGTAATATTTATGCGGGTAAAAAATAGATGACTTTAAATTTTAAGGTAACTATCCAGATAAACGCTAATCAAAATTTAGATATGATAAATATCATATTTTATCAAGTAAGGTCAGAGTAATTTTGTTAACACAAATTCAAGGTATGAGTGTCATTTATTTATTAATCTCCATCAGTATAGTAGTTGCGGCCGCATTTCTTTATGCTTTTATTAGAGCAGTCAGAAGTGGGCAATATGACGACGATTATACTCCATCAGTCAGAATGCTTTTTGACGATGAATTACTAACAAAAACCAAAACATTAACAAACAAAAACGAAGAACAAAAACCAATTTAATTATGGAAATGCAACAATTTTATTATGACAACAAAATTGTAAAGAAGTTCCTTTATGCCAGTATAGTATTTGGTATAGTAGGAATGTTAGTTGGACTTATTTTAGCCATTTTATTTCTATTCCCAAACATGACCGATGGAATATCGTGGTTGAGTTTCGGACGATTGAGACCTTTACACACCAATGCAGTTATTTTTGCCTTTGTTGGTAACGCAATGTTTGCTGGAATTTATTATTCCTTGCAACGTTTACTTAAAGCAAGATTATATAGTGATTTTTTAAGTAATCTGCATTTTTGGGGATGGCAATTAATTATTGTTGCCGCTGCAATTTCGCTTCCTTTAGGATATTCAACCTCCAAAGAATATGCCGAATTAGAATGGCCAATAGACATTGCAATTGCTTTAATCTGGGTTGTATTTGGTATCAATATGATTGGTACAATTATTAAAAGAAGAGAACGTCACTTATATGTAGCTATTTGGTTTTATATTGCTACGTTCGTTACAGTTGCCGTGCTTCATATTTTCAATAGTTTAGAGTTACCAGTTTCAGCTATGAAAAGTTACTCGGTCTATGCAGGAGTTCAAGATGCATTAGTTCAATGGTGGTACGGACACAATGCAGTTGCCTTTTTCTTAACAACTCCATTTTTAGGATTAATGTACTACTTTGTTCCAAAAGCAGCTAATCGTCCGGTGTACTCTTATCGATTGTCAATTATTCACTTTTGGTCTTTAATATTCTTATACATTTGGGCAGGACCACACCATTTATTATACTCAGCATTACCAGAATGGGCGCAAAATCTCGGAGTTGTTTTCTCTATAATGTTGATTGCTCCATCGTGGGGCGGAATGATAAACGGTCTTTTAACGCTACGAGGTGTTTGGGATAAAGTAAGAGAAGAACCAGTTTTGAAATTCTTCGTGGTAGCAATAACGGGTTATGGTATGGCAACTTTTGAAGGTCCAATGCTTTCGCTTAAAAACGTAAATGCAATAGCGCATTATACCGATTGGATTATTGCTCACGTTCACGTTGGCGCTTTAGCTTGGAACGGATTTATGGCGTTTGGAATGACGTATTGGTTGATTCCAAGAATGACTAAAACGCAATTATTTTCTAGAAAATTAGCCAATTTCCATTTCTGGATTGGAACTTTAGGAATCATAATGTATGCTTTGCCAATGTATGTTGCAGGATTTACACAAGCGTCTATGTGGAAGCAATTTAAACCAGACGGAACGTTACAGTATGGTAATTTCCTTGAAACAGTAACGCAAATTATGCCAATGTATTGGATGAGAGCAATTGGTGGAACATTGTATTTAACAGGTGTTATTGTGATGGTTTACAATATTATAAAAACGGTAAAACAAGGTGCAACTGTTGAAGATGAATTGGCACAAGCGCCAGCATTAGAAAAAATTACTAAAGGAAGATTAAAAGGCGAAAAGTTTCATCCATGGTTGGAAAGAAAACCAGTCCAATTAACAATTTTAGCAACCATCGCTATTTTAATAGGTGGTGTTATTCAAATTGTTCCAACGATAATGGTAAAATCAAATATTCCAACTATTGCTGCGGTAAAACCATATTCGCCGCTAGAATTGCAAGGACGTGATATTTATATTAGAGAAGGTTGTGTGGGTTGTCACTCTCAAATGATTCGTCCGTTTCGTTCAGAAGTAGAACGTTATGGAGATTATTCTAAAGCTGGTGAATTTGTGTATGATCATCCATTTCTTTGGGGATCTAAACGAACTGGTCCAGATTTACATAGATTAGGCGGAAAATATAATGACAATTGGCATTTTAATCACATGTGGGATCCTCAACGTGTTAATGAAAAATCAATTATGCCCGCTTACAAATGGTTATTTGCTAACAAACCAATGGATTATTCTACAACAGAAGCCAAAATGAATGCTATGAAAACTCTTGGTGTTCCTTATTCAGATGATGATATTGCAAATGCTCAAGAAAGTATTCAAAATCAGGCTGCTTCAATTGAAAAAAATCTACACAACGACCCTGATTTTGTAAAATCTTATGAAGAAAGTAAACAAAAAGCTGCAAAAAATGGTGAAACTTTCGTTCCGATGAAAGACAGAGAAATTGTAGCCTTAATTGCTTACTTACAACGTTTAGGAACCGATATAAAAGTAAAAAAATAAGTCATGTTAAAATTTGTAAAATACAGTTTAGAAACAATTGATGGCGTAGCAGTTTATCCAATTATCTCATTATTAATATGTTTCAGTTTCTTCATTGGGCTTTTTGTTTGGGTTTTTACCTATAAGAAAGAAAAAATAAATGAACTGAGTAAATTACCAATCAAAGACTAATCCTATTAAAGTTTAAATGATTATGAAAAAATTAGTTCCATCTTACATAAGAGTTCCGTTGTTATTTGCCTTGATGTTTGGCGCAATGGAATATTTTATTGACTCAGGAGATCAACCAGCTTTTATAAAATATCCGATGGTTTTGCTGTTTCTTGGTGTATTTCTTTTTCTTTTAATTGCCTTAGAAATAGTAGTGAACGCTGTAGATAATGTTACTTATCAATTGTTAACTGAAGAACAGAAAAAGCAGCTTGACGAAGCGCAATCAATACCTTTCACAGAAAGTGAATTTTATAAAGGATTATTAAAAAAGCTAACTCGTTCTAAAGAAATCGAACAAGAAGCCGACGTGATGCTAGATCATAACTATGACGGAATTAAAGAGTTAGATAACGTTTTGCCTCCGTGGTGGGTCTATCTGTTCTACGGATGTATAATTTTTGCAGGAATTTATTTGGTAAGATATCAAATATTAGGCGCTGATAATCAAACACAAGAGTACGAAAAAGAAGTTGCAGAAGCTAGAAGTGCAATTGATGAATACAACAAAACCGCACCAGATGTTATGGATAAAGAAAAAGTGGTGTTGCTCACCGACGCGGCAAGTATTGCTGCTGGTAAAACAATTTTTCAAAGTACTTGTGCGGCTTGTCATAGGGCTGATGCAGGTGGACAAATTGGACCAAATCTAACAGATGATATGTGGATAAATGGTGGCGGAATCAAGAATGTGTTCAACGTTATTATGGAAGGCGGTCGTGACGGTAAAGGAATGGTACCTTGGAAAACAACAATTAAACCATCTGATATTCAAAAAGTTGCCAGTTATGTTTTGTCACTTCAAGGTTCTAATCCAAAAGAACCTAAACCCGTTGAGCCTGAAGCAAAAAAATGGGTTGATGAAGCTGCTTCAAAAACAGATGCAACAACTGCACCAAAAGATACAACCACTGTAGCGGCAAAAGTTGTTGTCAAATAAATAAATCTATTCAAGTCTCGATTCTAAAATCGGGACTTGAGGTTTTAAAAACACTCAAATGTCAACATTACCAGATGATAATTTTAGAGATAGTATAGGTACTATCAATAAAGAAGGAAAAAGATCGTGGATTTATGCCAAAATGCCTAAAGGAATTCTTTATGAAAGAAGAAAATGGTTAAGTTATTTTTTACTACTATTTTTATTTGCAGCGCCTTTTGTAAAAATAAACGGAAATCAGTTTTTATTATTTAATGTTATTGACAGAAAATTTAATCTTTTCGGATTTCCTTTTTGGCCTCAAGATTTTCACATTTTCGTTATTATTATGATTATTGGTGTGGTTAGTTTGGCATTGTTTACAGTTGCCTTCGGTAGAATTTTTTGTGGATGGTTTTGTCCGCAAACCATTTTTATGGAAATGGTATTTCGCCGCATTGAATTTTGGGTTGAAGGTGATAGAGGTGCACAAATTAGATTAGATAAACAAGATTGGGATGCTGAAAAAATAAGGAAAAAATGCACTAAATGGTTTATTTTTTATATCATTTCCTTTTTAATTGCAAATGTTTTTTTGGCTTATTTAATTGGTAGTGATGAATTGATAAAATTTATTGTCGAAGGACCAACTAAAAATACGCATACCTTAATTGCTTTGATAATTTTCACATATGTTTTCTATTTTATTTATGCTTGGTTTAGAGAACAAGTATGCATAATTGCTTGTCCTTATGGAAGAATGCAAGGTGTTTTACTAGATAATAAAACCATTAATGTTGCTTACGATTATGTTCGTGGTGAAAAAGAAGCAGGAAGAGCAAAATTCAATAAACAAGAAGATAGAACAGCATCTGGAAAAGGTGATTGTATTGATTGTAAATTGTGCGTGCATGTTTGTCCAACAGGTATAGATATTAGAAATGGCGTGCAACTAGAATGTATAAATTGTACAGCATGCATAGATGAGTGCGACCATATTATGGAAAGTGTTGGTTTGCCCAAAGGATTAATTAGATATGCCAGTGAAGTTGAAATTGTTACTAAAGAAAAATTTGTTTTCAATACAAGAATGAAAGGTTATGCATCAGTATTGCTAATTCTTACTGGTGTTTTTATTGGAATGTTATTTCTTAGGAATGATGTTGAAGCGACAATTTTACATCTTCCGGGACAATTATTTGAACATAAAGGAGAAAAAATTAGTAATGTATATACTTTTAAAGTGGTTAATAAAACGGAACACGATTTTAATAAGGTTTATTTCAAACTTGTCGCTCCAAAAGGCGAAATAAAGTTGGTTGGAAAAGACCACTTCATTGTAAAAAAACAGGCTCTATCGGAAGGTACTATGTTTATAGAAATCAATCAAGCCTTTTTAAAAGGAGATAAAACTATATTACAAATAGAAGTTTATAACGATAAAGAACTACTTGACAACGAGACAACTAATTTCTTAGGACCAAGAAGTTTTAACTAAAAAAATATTTATGAAATCGCCAATAATAGCAAGTTTGCGCAAGCAAACACCTATTAATATAAAGGCGATACCATATATGACCACTAACAAATTAAATTTTACAAATATGAAAATTAATTGGGGAACAGGAATTGTAATAGCGTTTGCACTATTTATGAGCTTTATTTTATTCTTTGTATTTAATGTGCAATCCAATTCAAAATACGACAACGAATTGGTTGTTGAAGAGTACTACAAAAAAGAAATAGTAGCTCAGCAAGATTTAGACAGAGAGCAAAACGCCTATGATTTAAGCACTAAAGTAATTATAAAAACCACAGCAGAAGGAATCAGTATTGATTTTCCTGCCGATTTTGAATATGAAAATATTAAAGGAATAGTGTCTCTTTATAGACCGTCAAACCAAAAGCTAGATTTTGAAATTCCAATATCATTATCTAGTTCACATTTGCTCATACCTAAAAGTAATTTGGTTGGCGGTCGTTGGGACATTACTATCGATTGGAATTATAAAGATAAAAAATACTTGAGCAAAGAATTAGTCTATTTTCATCAATAAAAAAAGCTCAAAATAGAAATCGTATTAATGCTATATTCAGCTTTTATTTTCGGATTGGTTAGTAGTTTGCACTGCATTGGTATGTGCGGTCCAATTGCTATGATGTTGCCAGTAGACAGAAACAATCCTGCCAAAAAAGTGATGCAAATACTGCTTTATCAAATCGGTAGATTGTCTGCCTATGCTACTCTTGGTTTAGTATTTGGTGTTTTAGGAAGAGGGTTTTATATGGCAGGAATGCAACAGAGTATTTCAATTTTCGTGGGAATATTTATGATTATAATTGCTGTTGTTCCAGAACGTATTTTTATGAAATACAATTTCTCTAAACCAGTTTATAAGTTACTATCAAATGTAAAAACTAATTTGGGAAATCAATTCAAGCGAAGAACGCCAGACGCTCTTTTTACCATTGGATTGTTAAACGGATTTCTCCCATGTGGATTGGTTTATGCTGCTTTATTTGGCGCTATTGCTATGCAAAATATTACTTTAGGAGTTTCTTATATGGTTCTTTACGGATTAGGAACCATTCCAATGATGAGTGCTGTAGTTTATATCTCGATGTTTCTTTCAACATCTATTCGAAGCAAAATCCAAAAAGTGATTCCAATGGTTATAGTTATTATTGGTACACTGTTTATCCTTAGAGGATTAGGTTTAGATATTGCCTACATTTCTCCGGGTAATCTTTCTTTATTCGTACAAGCTAATGCCAATTGTCATAATTAGTAAAGACACTATTTGCAGTGCTGCAGATTAATTTTTTATATGGTCATTGAAAACAATTCGGTCTGCGGAAGATTTCGTTTTAATCGCAAGTCAAATGCCATACAAATATTTCGAACAAAAGGTTTTCCTTTTTCAGTAACTTGTATTGATTGGCTCGAAATTTTCACCAAACCATCAGTTTCCATTTCGTGAAGTTGATTAATTATTTCAGGCAATTCAGGAAAAAAGTCGCTATCATTTTTCCAAGAAGTTTCAAATTGACACATTAAATTTAGAATATGTTTTCTGATAATTAAATCTTCATCGGTGAGAATATGTCCACGAAAAACAGGTAATTCATTAGCATCTAATCTTTTGTAATAGTTTTCAATAGTTTTTTCATTTTGAGCAAAACTATACCAACTATCGCTTATAGAGGAAACTCCAAGTCCAATCATCAATTGCGTTTGGGATGAAGTATATCCCATAAAATTGCGGTGCAAATTTCCTTTTTGAAAAGAATTATACATACTATCGGTTTCTAAAACAAAATGATCCATTCCAATTTCACGATAATTATTCTGTGATAATCTATTTTTTCCAGCTTCATAAAGTTGACGTTTTTCATCATCTTTAGGTAAATCTTCACTATTAAAACCACGTTGTCCGTTACCTTTTATCCAAGGCACATGGGCATAACTATAAAAAGCCAATCTGTCGGGTTGTAAAGAATTGGTTTTGTCAATAGTGTCAAGAACATCATTTAAGGTCTGAAATGGCAATCCAAAGATTAAATCATGTGCAATGGAAGTATAACCAATTTCTTTTGCCCAAAATGTAACTTTTGCTACATTATGAAAAGACTGTATTCTATGAATGGCTTTTTGAACTTTGTCCGAATAGTCTTGTACTCCAAAACTTACTCTTCTAAATCCTAAATCATAAAGCGATTGCAAATGTCTTCTTGTAGTGTTATTTGGATGGCCTTCAAAGCTAAATTCGTGTTCTTTGGCCTTGATAGCTCGTGTAAAAATGCCGCTGACTAAAGCTTCTAAATTTTCAGGTGAAAAGAAAGTCGGTGTTCCGCCACCAAGATGAATTTCTTTAATAATCGGTTTTTCAGGAAATAAGTCACAATATAAATTCCATTCTTTTAAAACGGCTAAAATATACGGATTTTCAACCTCGTGATTCTTAGTTATTCGTTTGTTGCAACCACAAAAAGTGCACATACTTTCGCAAAAAGGCAAATGAATGTATAGACTAATACCTTCAGAAGCATAGGATTCTAAGAATGATTTTATAAAACTACTCTTCCAATGGTTCAAGGAAAATAAATTATCATCCCAATAGGGAACCGTGGGATAACTCGTATATCTTGGTCCAGGAATATTATATTTTTGAATTAAGGAAATTGACATAATAAGCTGCTTTTAGTTGCAAAAGTAACCTGAGAACTTTAATTTAAAAATGATATTTGTCATGTTGGAAAGAATAGAAAATAGAAAATAGAGTGGATGTATAATGTGATTTCTCCTTGGTCGAAATGACACTTCTAACTTTGAAGATTTGTACTTCACAATAAAAGTTCGTGTACTTTTTTATTAAAATTAATTCGTGCAAATTGGTGTAATTCGAGCAAAAAAAAGAAATAAAAAAAACCACCCAGAAGTGGTTTTTAATTTTTTATGATTAACAGTTATTCAGCTCGTGTACCTTTTCGTTGGTTATAGACGGAAAGTTGGAAAACCTCTATATTCTAAATACTGTTGGGCCAACTTGGCAAATCATAAGTGAAGTTTTAAATTTCATTTATCAAAGTTAAATAAAGTATTTCAGATTTATTTTACACTATAAATTCCTATTGTTGTAAATTAAAATTAAGCAAAAAAAAGCTCACCGTTAAGTGAGCTTTCTGTATTATTTATTCAAATTTCTAATTTGTTTTAACTTGTCTTTCCAAGTAACCAATTCTTCTTTATGTCGTTCAATTGTCTTTCTTACTTCCGTTACAATTGAATTTTCTTTTTTAGCATTTTTAGTATTTTGAAAGAATTGAATGTTGTTTTCTAACTGGAAAATTTCGTTTTGAACTTCTTCAATTTTTCTAATGATGAAGATTTTTTCATTGTCTAATTTTCTGCTGTCTTCTGATCCTGCAATAGTATCTAAGCGATTAGCAAAACGCAATTGTTCACTTTCTTTTTTGCTTGAACTTAATTTTTCGAACAACGCATCCAGAATTTTGTTGAATTTTCCTTCAATATGTCTTCTATTAAAAGGAACTCTTCCAATAGATTTCCAAGCTTCAATATGTACTTTTATGGCGTCTAAATCGGTTTTATGATCGCCAACTAATTCAAAGGCACGCAAGGTTTCTAAATATTCTTTTTTCTTTTCAAAAGCAGCAACTTCTTCAGCATTTTCTTCTTTTTTACTGTCTTTCAAACGCTCAAAATAATGATTACAAGCCGCTTTAAATTCATCCCAAAGTTTGTCAGAGAATTTTCTTGGCACGTGACCAACTAGTTTCCAATCTTCTTGAATTTGCTTCATTAATGGAGTTGTTGCAGCGAAATCTTCACTTTCTTTCAACTCATTTGCTTTATCAACAAGTGCTTGTTTTTTACTTAAATTATCGTTTTGATCTTTTTTGATGTCTTTGTAAAACGAATTTTTCAAAACATTAAAATCACGAACAGCATTTTTAAACCTAGCCCAAGTAGCTTCATTAACTTCACCCGGAACTTTTCCTGTAGCAAAAAAATGATTTCTTAAAGCCTCTACTTTCACAATTTGGTTCAACCAAGCTTGATGCGAATCTACTTTTTCTTGTGCTAAAACTTCTAATTGAGCAATAATTTCGTTTTTCTTTTCAAGATTTTCAGATTCTTTTGCTCTAAAACTTTCATAAAAAGTTTCTCTTTTGTCGTGCATTTGTTTGGTCAATTCACTGAATTGCTTCCATAATTCTTCACGGTGTTCTCTAGAAACTGGACCAATATCTTCTTTCCAAATCTTATGTAAATCTTGTAATTCACGGAACGATTTGTTGATGTCTGTCTCGTTGATTAGTTCACCAACACGAGCTATAATTTTATTCTTTAATTCTAAATTGTGTTTGAATTCTTGATCGCGCGCATCTCTATCTAAATGCAAGAAATCATAAAAATTTTCAATATGAAAATGATAATTATTCCAAACGTGGTTGTATTTATCTTTTGGAATTGGACCAGCATTTTTCCAACGTTCTCTAATATCATTAAGTTGTTTAAGAGCGTTAGCTATATTTCCAGTTGAATTGTTTACTAAGTTTTTCAACTCTTCTACAATGGCCATTCTGTTTTCTAAATTCGATTTTAAATTGTTTTGAAGCGATTTAAAATGAACGTTTTTCTTATCTCTATATTGATTGTATAACGAATCAAATTTTGTTTTTAAAGGAAAGCTGTAGTGAAAATCTTCGGTAGTATCAGGATTTTCAGCGTGAAATTCGTCTTTCTTTTCATCCATAAAGTGGTGAAATTTCGACAAAAATGCTTTTTTAACTTCTTCAACGTGCTCGCGAACCGACATTACTTGGTCGACAGCAACAAGCTTTTCTAGTTCTTCAACTAGGTTTTCCATTGGTAACGCTTCATAATCTTGTAGCGGAATGTCATAACGACCTTTTACTGTTTCATCTTCACTTTCTTCAGCATTCGCATTTGCAATAGCATTCATCGCAAAATCATTGGCATCTTCTACTACAATACTATCGTCGGCAACTTGTTCGTCTGTTAGTTCAACAACATTTTCAATGGTTGGAACTTCTTGCGGTGTTTCTGTAATTTGTTCACCTACAAGGTCTTCCACTTCAAGTACTGTTTCTTGGTCAGCTTCGGCAACTAATGGCGCTTCAACTTCGGTATCAGGAACCAATTCTATTTCGTTTTCAATTGCTTCAGCAACAGCTTCAACTTCTTGATTTTCAGACTGAATTACTTCGTGAGAAGTACTATTTTCATTTCCATCTGTCACGTTCTCGTTAACTGACAGGTTATCATTCTTTTCTTCTAACATTTGTTTTAATGTGTTAGGTTATACAATATTTTCCTTTTTGGAGGGCGAAAGATAGTAAAGAAGCGTCAAAAATCAAAGAAAATCAATGGTTTCTGTTGGTTATATTTATAAAAAATAAATTTTAAATGTTATTGTTTTTCATTTGATGTAGAAAAAAACTCAATTTCCTTTTTAGAATATTTTGTATCAAATGGATGGTACCATTGATAAGATTTATCATTGAACAAAATGAAAAAGAATGATATTATCGCAATTATTCCAAAAATCATAATTATAAAGTTACTAATTTTTCTTATGATTTTTGGAATTTCTATTTTATTGAGAAGCAGTACAATTATATAAAATATAATTGTACCTACAATCAAATTACCAATTAATCCAAGTAAATAAAAATGTTGTTCCATCGAATTTACCCATGGAATACTTGTTTTACAAATAAATGGAAACCCAAATAAATTAGGTTCACGTTCGTAGTGGTTATCTAAAATTGTTCTAAATGTAACAACATTAAATTCTATAATAAATGAAGTAATAAAAAAAGAAAGTAGTAGATGGTATGTATTGATTTTCATACTTACTTATTCCAAATGGTCCAAGCTTTTTCAGCTTGAAAAACTAGCATTTCGTATCCGTTTTTTATGGTGGCGCCTTTTTTCTTTGCTTTTTTCAAAAATTGAGTCTCTTCTGGGTTGTAAATTAAGTCAAAAGCAATGTGTTTTTCTGTAAAAAACTCATACGGAATAGGTGGAAACTCTTTGATATTCGGACTTGTGCCAAGTGGTGTACAATTGATTATTATTTGAAAATTATCAAATGTTGTGGTATTAATTCTGTTATAATCAATAGCATTTTCTGACGCTTCTCTTGAAACAAAAGTATAGAAAATTCCGAGTTTGTCTAGTGCAAAAGCAACCGCTTTAGATGCTCCGCCAGTTCCAAGAATTAAAGCTTTTTTGTGATGCGGTTGGAGTAGTGGTTCAAGTGATTTTTTAAAACCATACCAATCGGAATTGTAGCCTTTTAGATTTCCTTTTTTGGTAAAACGAATCACATTAATCGCACCAATTCTAAATGCTTTATCTGACATTGTATCAAGAAACGGAATGATGGTTTCTTTGTACGGAATAGTTACATTCAATCCTTTTAAATCGGAATTATTTTTCAGCACATTCGGAAATTCTTCAACAGTTGGAATATCAAAATTTTCATAAGTAAAATCATTAAAAAGATCTTTAGAAAATTTATCTGTAAAATATTTTTTAGAAAAAGAATAGGAAATGTCTTTTCCAATTAATCCGAATTTTTTATTGGTTTCCAATAGTTGTTGATTTTATAAAAGGTTTACACAAATTTGCACGAATTTATCTCGTGAATAAAAAAATTACACGAATTTATATCTGTGTTAAATAAGTTCGTGTAATTTTTACTTTATGCAATTTCGTGTAAATTCGTGAAATTAGTTTTGAAAATTTATTTAGTATGTTTCTTAATCAAACTCTGTACTTTTTTTTCAGTCCAAACAGAAGGAAATAATTCTTCTAATAAAGTATGATTTTTAAAGTTTAATCGCAGTGCGTTACTTAAATGAAAAGTGCCTTTTTCGGTATCATTTTGAATAAAATAGAAACCTGCCAAACGGTATTCAATTTGATATTCTTCAGGGAAAAATTCCGTCGCTTGAAGCAATGTCATCACTGCACCGTCTTCTTCTCCTAAAAATTGAAGTATATCAACCCAAAACAGCCAAGTATCCAAACTATTATCACCAAATTCTACTGCTTTTCTATAGCCTAATTCGGCTTCTTCAAACATATCTAATGCTTTGTTTATGGCAGCAAAACGTTTCCAGTAGGCCTTATTTTGGTTATCAATAGCTAATGCTTTGTTGACATAAATCAATGCTTTATGATAATTTTTTTGACGTACGTAAAAATCAGTTATTGCAATCCAACCTTTATCTAAAAGTGGATCTTCGTGAACAGTTTTATTGAAAAACTTTAATGCTTCGGCTTTATTGCCTAATTTTTCGTGGCATTTTCCAATTCGTAACAATGCATAAGAAGTGGCATCGTCAAGGTCAATGGTTTTTTGATAATTTTCAATAGCATCTTCATAGCGTTTTAAACGCTCCAAGGCTTTTCCATTTTCCATAAAAGCACCCATAAATTCGTCATCTATATAGGTTGCGAATTCAAATGCTCTCACGGCATTGGTATAGTCTTTTAATCCATAGTAAAGTCGGCCTTGCTGATGCCAAGCGATCTCTGAATAAGGATTTTTATCGATGTACGTTTTTAAATATTCAATAGCCTCGGCATTTTGATCTAAAAATTCGTAACAATAAACCACATTGTATAAAGCCGATTGGTCTTCAATATCGACATTCAAACAATGAATGAAATTTTCTTTCGCCTTTTCAAAGTTGTCCATAAAAAGGTATTCCATACCAATTAGGTTGTAAACATCGGCTAAATCTTCAGTATATTTTAAAGCTTCTTGCAAAAGTTCCACAGCTTTTTCGTGGTTGTCTCTTTTGGAATAAATATTAGCCTTTTGGATAAAAATCTCTTCATTAGTAGGTTCAATAGCATACAACTCGTTTAGCATTTTTTCAGCAATTTCGAGTTTGTCATCATAAACTAACATTTCTATCTGAACTAGCTTTAAACCAGTCGATTTTGGATGCTGTTCTAAGCCTAGTTTTAATGCTTTTTTAGCTAAATTGGCTTTACCCATATCGAGATAATGAAGAATAATTTCTTCAAATTCTTCAGAATCAAAGAAGATCACTTTGTTGGTTTTCAACATTGATTCGAACTTCGATAAGGATAAGTTGTAGTCTTCTTCGTCGTGATCCAAATGCATAGCTTTTTATTTAAAATTATCCTTAATAAAAGTACTTAACTATTAGTGATTATTGAGGGAAAATGATTTATGTTTTGAACAATTTAATTAACAGAAAATAAGTTTCGAGTTTCGGGTTTAAGGTTTCGGGTTTCGGGTTTTGCAGAATCTATTAAACTCGCAACTCGTAACTTTTAACCCGCAACTATTTCATCCATCACTTCCAAAATAATTTTACAACCTTCTCTAATTTCCTCTTCAGAAATGGTTAATGGTGGTGTAATTCTAATGGCTTTACCTTCAAACAATAACCAAAATAGAATCAATCCTCTATCTTGACAACGCAAAACTACCTGATTTGTTATCTCTTCATTGGTGGTCATTGCTGCTAGCATCAATCCTTTTCCTCTTACTTCTTGTATCAAAGGATGTACCAAAAGTTCCCGAAAAAGTTTTTCTTTTGCCAAAGATTGATTGGCATAGTCTTTTTCTAAAACTTCTTCTAATGTTGCCAAGCAAGCAGCTGCAATTACTGGATGTCCGCCAAAAGTAGTGATGTGGCCTAATTTAGGATCGTGACTTAATAAATCCATATATTTTTCGTTGGCCACAAATCCGCCTACTGGCATTCCGCCTGCCATTCCTTTTCCAATGATAATTACATCAGGAACGACATTGTAGTTTTCAAATCCAAATAATTTTCCGGTTCTACCAAAACCAGGTTGGATTTCATCAATAATCATCAAAGCACCAACTTCTTCACAACGTTTTTTTACTTTGGCAAGAAAGTCGTTTTGAGGTTGAATAAAACCCGCGCCACCTTGAATACTTTCTAGAATAATTCCGGCCGTTTTGGTGGTTATTTTTTGTAAATCGTCTTCGTTATTAAAAGTAATAAAATCGACATCGGGAATCAACGGACGAAAAATTTGTTTGCGTTCTTCAAATCCCATTACACTCATCGAACCCATGGTGTTTCCGTGATAAGCATTGTGACACGAAATCAACTGACTTCTTCCTGTTACACGTCGTACTAGTTTTAAAGCGCCTTCACAAGCTTCTGTTCCTGAATTTACTAAGTAAACTTTATTTAGTTCTTTAGGTAAATTTTCAACTAATAATTTGCAATATTTCACTGCAGGATTTTGAGAATATTCTCCATAAACCATCACGTGTGAATATTTATCTAATTGATCTTTGATCGCTTGATTCACACGCGGATGCTGATGTCCAAGCGAGCAAGCCGAAACTCCAGCAACAAAATCTAAATATTTTTTACCGTCGGTATTGTAAATATAAGAACCAATAGCGTGAGAAACTTCCATTCCTAATGGGTAAGGTGAAGTTTGTGCTTGATATTTTATGAAATCGCTCAATGTAAAGTGAAATTTTGGTATGTATAATTAAAAATTAAATTTGATTTAAATTCAATTTAAGTCTTAAAGCGGTTAACTAGTATAGTTTTTATAAAACCACTTGCAAATTTATGAAATATGCGTCAACTCGAAGGGCAATTAAGATTTTTTTATAAGTAGTTTGAAATGATTTTCAAATTTTTATATTTGTTGCATTATGTTTCAAATAAAGAACGCCTTATGAAGAAAATCTTATTGCTTGCTTTGATTGGTTTGTCACTCACAGTAAATGCTCAAAATAAAAAAAGTAAATCAACCACCAAAAATAAAAAAGTGACCATTGTGGATAAAAAGAAAGTGACGCCAACCGAAAAGAAAAAAGTTGTTTATCAAGTTTTTACACGTTTGTTTGGAAATACAAATACTACCAACAAACCTTGGGGAACAATTGAACAAAATGGTGTTGGTAAGTTTAATGATTTTACCGATAAAGCCTTGCAAGAAATTAAAAATCTTGGTGTTACTCACATTTGGTATACAGGTGTTCCGCACCACGCTTTGGTAAGAGATTACAAAAATATAGGAATTTCTGATGATGATCCTGAAGTTGTAAAAGGGCGCGCTGGTTCGCCTTATGCCGTGAAAGATTATTACAATGTAAATCCAGATTTGGCTGTCAATCCGGCGAATCGTTTGCAAGAATTTGAAGCTTTGATTGCTCGCACCCATAAAAATGGTTTGAAATTATTAATTGATATTGTTCCTAATCATATTGCTAGAAAATATGAAGGAAAAAATAATCCAAAAGGAGTTAAAGATTTTGGAGCTGATGATAATATAGCTGTCGAATATGATAGAAATAACAACTTTTATTATATTCCAGAACAACGATTTGAAGTGCCAACATCTAATGATTATCGTCCGTTGAACGGAGAAAGTAATCCGTTGATTGATGGAAAATTTGAAGAATATCCAGCAAAATGGACAGGAAATGGTTCGCGTTTGGCCAAACCTGATATCAATGATTGGTATGAAACGGTAAAGGTAAACTACGGAATTCGTCCTGATGGTTCTAAAGATTTTCCGGAACTACCTACTGGTTTTGAAAAGAAATCTTATCAAGAGCATTTTGAATTTTGGAAAGACAAAGACGTTCCAAGTTCGTGGATAAAATTCAGAGATATCGCTTTGTATTGGACAGCCAAAGGTATAGATGGTTTCCGTTATGATATGGCTGAAATGGTTCCTTTTGAGTTTTGGAGTTATATGAATTCTGCTATCAAAATGAAAAATCCAGATGCCTTTTTATTGGCCGAAGTTTACAATCCTAACGAGTATAGAAATTATATTTTTAAAGGAAAAATGGATTACCTTTATGATAAAGTTGAAACTTACGATCATCTAAAAGCGGTAATTCACGGAAAAACATCACCTGATGGTTTGTTTGATATTCAAAACCGAATGAGTGATATTGAACATCATATGTTACATTTTCTTGATAACCACGATGAGCAACGTTTGGCAAGTCCAGAATTTGCTGGAAGCGGTGAGAATGGCAAACCTTTGATGGTGATTTCTACTACATTGAGTTCTTCTCCTACAATGATTTATTTCGGACAAGAAGTAGGCGAGGCAGGAAACGAAGATGCAGGATTTGGAAAACGTTCAAGAACTTCAATTTTTGATTATATAGGCGTTCCAAATCACCAAAGATGGATGAATAACGGAAAATTTGACGGTGGACAATTGTCAAAAAGTGAGAAAGAACTTAGAGATTTTTACAAGCGTTTATTGAATTTTACTATTAAAAGTGAGGCTTTGATGGGTAAATTTCAAGAAATTCAGTCTGTGAATAGACAAGATTCTTCTACATATGGTCAAAATGTGTATTCGTTTGTGCGTTGGTCAGCAACTGAAAAACTAATCATTGTTTCCAATTTAGCTCCAAAAACAAGCGAAATGTTTGATTTAAAAATTCCAGCCGATGTAATTTCAGAATGGAAACTTAAAGATGGAACATATTTGTTAACCGAACAACTTTATGGCGTTGCTCATACTTTAAAAGTAACCAATGGAGTTGGAATTGTAAAGATTAGTTTAAAAGGTAGCGAAAGTTTTATTTTGAAGTTGTAGTTGTTATTATGAACTCTTAAACAACTGTTATTTATCCAATTAAATTTGTTAAAATTTAGTGCAGATGAAATGCGTTAAGTAAGTTTGTTTTTAAAAATATTACTGATGCAAATGATTCTGCTATTTTCAATACTATTGAATCCTATTTTAATTTTTGATTTTTCAAAAGATAGTAACTTGTCTAACTGGAAAGTAGTTGATGATGGCGTTATGGGTGGCGTTTCCTCAAGTGATTTCTTTGTTGATGCTAATGGAAATGGAACCTTCAAAGGAACAGTTTCTACCGACAATAATGGTGGATTTTGTTCGGTTCGTCATTTTTTTAATCCGATAAAGTTAACAGATAAAAGTGTTTTTAAAATCCGTTTGAAAGGTGACGGAAAAAAATACCAGTTTAGAGTTAAGAAAAATCAGAGTGATTATTATTCTTACATTTACGAATTTCAAACTTCAACTGAATGGGAAACTATTGAAATTCCTGTAACTAAATTATATGCTTCTTTTAGAGGTAGAACACTCCAACTTCCTAATTATGATGGTCAAAGCTTAGAAGAAATTGCATTTCTAATAGGTAATAAGAGAAATGAAAATTTTGAATTACTTATAGATAAAATTGAGGTGGAATGATTTTGTTTTAAAGCACAATCAAGTATAGAATGCGCTATCGACTTAAAACATATTCGTAATATCTGTTTATAAGTTAAAAATCCTCTGAATAGTTAATAAAAATATCCGCCAAAATTTATAGCGTATAATAGATAAAAGACTAAAAATACAATAATTACTGTTATCAGTCCTACAACAAAAGAAATTATATAATTATTATCAACACTTTTTTGTAATGAACCTTTAAATCCTTTAAAAATCCAGATTACAAATCCACCTAAAAATCTAATATCGTATGCTGACATAATTTATCTTAGTAATTAAAATGCAATGGGCTGTAAATTTTAAGCAAGCCATCAAAATTAAAATTAAGTTTCTATTTTTTTATTTCATTGTAGGCACGGATTGCAAATCCGAGTTATCTCGATTTTATTTTCCACAGTTTTGTTCGTATAATTCCACGATTCTTACAAAACCATTTTTCTTAAAATCATCTTTGTTTACTAATTTTACTAAGTTTGGACACTCTTCACTAAAGTGCTTTTCTACTAAAGACAAAAAATATTTCCAAGCATTTACAGCTCCATCATTTTCATATATGACTAATGAGTAATCATTTCCTCGATTAATAAAATAATTACCATCTACTATAATAGAACCGTATTTAGGACCTGTATTTATAAACCAAGCGGAATAAAGGTTTATTTTTCCTTCTTTTATAACTTCAACACACGCTAATTTTTTATGTACTTTAAAAGAATTATCTTTGCTAAATGGCTTAAAATATGCTAAATGAGTTGTTACAAATTTTATTTTATCACCATTTTCATTGTTTATGACGAATGATTTTATTTGTTCTAAAGGAAACTTTTCAGTATTTCCTTTTTCTTCTACTCTAAATTTAATAGTGTTATTCTCAGAATCGTCAGGTATTTCTATATATCCTTCTTTTGTTGTATTATCAGTAAAAGTCATAACTCCGGAGTAAAACTTTGCAAATGAAACAAATGGAATTAAAATTAAAAGGTAAATTAGTTTTTTCATTTTAGATTATTTTAGTATACTTTAGTTTTTCGTTTTTTTTGGCAAAATATCTGCCTATTTAGAGATAACAACCTTAAATGATACAAATATCTATCCTGACTTGGTATAGACAGTATAACATATTCGAGTTATAGTGATTATTTTCGGAAGTTTTAATTTATATTTATAGGAATTAAAAATGGTGACTTAACAAAACCTCCTCCTTGATGACATGGTTGCCATCTTGGAGAAATTGAAATTACTCTAATTCCTTCATCATTTAATTTAGGATTTGAACTTTCAACAACCTCAATATCAGTTGGTGAACCATTTCCGTCAATAATAAACTTTATTTTCAAAGTTCCTTTTTGCCCTTTGCTATTAAAGTTTTTTCCGATGAAAGCAAATAGTTCATTAATTCCGCCATAAAACATAGGCTTTACAAATGCTGCCTGAGAAAAATAACGGATTAATTCTTCATCTAATTCTTGACCATTTTCATTAACTAAAGTTTGACTACCATTATCTTTGAAGAAATAATCGGCTTTAATAATTTTTGTATCTTTAAAAATTTCTAATCTCTTGTCTTCATCAAAAGTCGCTATTAGTTTTTCGCTTTTATAAAAATTAGTTACGGGTAATTCTGGTTTTGAAAAGTCAGTGATAATTGTTACGCTGTTTGTTTTATCAAAAACTTTCCAGATTCCAATTTTGTTTCCATTAGCATCAAGCTCATTGATATTTTCTCCATTATACAAAATACTACTTTGACTGTAAATTGATATACTAAAAAAGAAGGTTAAAACTTGTAAAATTAATTTCATATTGTAGAGTTAAAAATTTCTGCTAACTTATATATCAGACATAAATCACAAATGCTTCAAACAGTTGACTCACTTTATGTCATAAATTGGCTATTTGTGTTTCAAATATACTTTTTTTTAAATAAAAAAACATAGTAAACTATGTAGTTTGGTTTTTGTTTGCACAAAAAAAATCCCAAACATAAAATTTGGGATTTCTATTTATTACTTCAAAATTGTCTGTTTTCTATCTGGTCCAACAGAAACTATTTTTATGGGTACTTCGACTTCTTTTTCTATAAACTCGATGTAGTCTTTTAGTTCTTTTGGTAGGCTTTCAAAAGTAGTTAAACCAGTTAAATCGGCTTGCCATCCTTTGAATTCCGTGTAAATTGGTGTTACGTTTTCTTCTTCAATATTATAAGGTAAATGTTGGATAACTTCACCTTTGTAGTTGTAAGCTGTAGCAACTTTCAAAGTTTCAAATCCTGATAAAACATCGCCTTTCATCATCATTAATTGCGTTACGCCATTTACTTGAATAGCATATTTCAAAGCAACTAAATCCAACCAACCGCAACGTCTTTTTCTTCCGGTTACAGAGCCAAATTCGTTTCCAACACTTGCCATAACATCACCAGCATCGCCAAAATCTTCTGTAGGAAATGGTCCCGAACCCACACGAGTAGTGTAAGCTTTGAAAATTCCGTAAACTTCTTTGATTTTATTTGGAGCAATCCCTAAACCAGTACAAGCTCCAGCAGCTGTGGTATTTGATGATGTAACGAAAGGATAAGTTCCAAAATCTACATCTAATAACGAACCTTGTGCACCTTCGCAAAGAATTGATTTTCCTGCTTTTTGTGCTTGTGCTAAATATTCTTCACTATCAATGAAAGTTAATTTTTGTAAATCTTCGATTGCTTCAAAGAATTCTTTTTCTAATTCTGGTAAATTGTATTGAATGTCCACATTATAGAAAGCAATCATTGCTTCGTGCTTATCAGCTAATGCTCTGTAACGTTCTTTGAAATCTTCTAATTCTATATCGCCAACACGAATTCCGTTTCTACCAGTTTTGTCCATATAAGTTGGACCAATTCCTTTAAGAGTAGAACCAATTTTAGCTTTACCTTTTGAAGCCTCAGAAGCCGCATCTAGCAATCTATGTGTAGGAAGTATTAAATGTGCTTTTCTTGAAATGATTAATTTAGATTTTATATCCAAATTGAATTTTGCTAAACCATCGATTTCGCCTTTAAAAACTACAGGATCGATTACAACACCATTTCCAATAATATTGATATTGTTATCGTGAAAAATCCCTGATGGAATGGTTCTTAAAACGTGTTTGATACCATCAAATTCCAGAGTGTGACCTGCATTTGGTCCGCCTTGAAAACGTGCTATAATATCATATTTTGAGGTAAGTACGTCAACGATTTTTCCTTTTCCTTCGTCACCCCATTGTAATCCGAGTAGTAAATCTACGGTCATTGTGTTGTTGTTTATTGTTTGTAGTTAGTTGTTTCGACAAGAAGATGTCTTGACTTTATTTATTCGTTTTTCTTATTTGCGTAAAAATATAAAGAGTGATTAGTGATTTCTATACCAAAAATTTCCTCCATTGTTTGCTTGATGGTTTGAATTCTTGGATCACAAAATTCAATTACTTCACCAGTATCTGTCATAATGATGTGATCGTGTTGTTTATCAAAATAGGATTTTTCATAATGTGCTTGATTTTGTCCAAATTGATGTTTTCTTACTAAGCCGCAGTCTAAAAGTAATTCTATAGTATTGTATAATGTAGCTCTAGAGACGCGATAATTTTTATTTTTCATTTTGATATACAAATTTTCGATATCAAAATGTTCTTGACTGTTATAAATTTCTTGGAGAATTGCGTAGCGTTCAGGCGTTTTACGATGTCCTTTGTTTTCAAGATAGGCTGTAAAAACATTCTTTACGATTTCTTGATTTTTGGTATTATCTGATGCTATTTGTGTCATATTCTGCAAAGATAAATTTTTAGTTTAAAGTTAAAAAGTTTAATCGTTTAAATTTATAAACTGTTGTTAATAATAAAATTTAGTTGGTGTTTACTCTTGATACTTTATCAATTCCGTCGATTTTCTTGATGTTGTCAATTAGTTTTTTTAAGATGGTATTGTTTTGAACGACAACCGTAACTTGTCCGTTAAAAATTCCGGCATCACCATTTAGTGCAATGCTTTGAATGTTTACGTGCATTTGGTTCGAAATTACTTTGGTCAACTCATTGGTTAACCCTAGAGTATCCATTCCGGTAATTTTTAGAATGGCTTTAAACTCTTGTTGCGTTGAATCAATCCATTTAGCTTGCATAATGCGGTAAGCATAATTAGATTGCAATGAAATAGCATTCGGACAATCTTTTTTATGAATTTTTATTCCTTCATTAATGGTCACGAAACCAAATACTTCATCACCTGGAATTGGATTACAACAAGTAGATAATTTATAATCTAATCGGTCTTGTTCTTTACCAAAAACTAATAAATCGTAATTATTACTGAGCTCTTGTTTATGAATTTCATCAGAATTTGTGCTTGGTGTACGTTTGATTTTATTTTTGAAGAAATTGATAAGCGTATTGCTTTTTTGAGCAGCATAATCTTTCAATTGTTGGTTTTCTATAGAACCAATTCCAACGCGGTAAAACAAATCAAGACTTGTTTTTAATTTGAAATAATTAACCAATTCATTTACAACGCCTTCGTTTAAAGTGATTTTTAAATGTTTCAGTTTTCTAGTTAATAATTCTTTTCCTTCTTCTGCGATTTTCTTAGTGTTCTCGTTAAGAACATTTCTGATTTTGGTTTTGGCTCGCGATGTTGTTACGTAGTCTAGCCAGTTAATGGTTGGTTTTTGATTGGCCGATGTAATAATTTCTATTTGATCACCACTTTTTAGTTCGTAATTTAGTTGTACTAATTTACCATTAACTCTAGTTCCGCGTGTTTTTATTCCGATTTCAGAATGAATACTGAAGGCAAAATCGAGTGAAGTTGCGCCTTTTGGTAGTGATTTAATTTCTCCTTTGGGTGTGAAAACAAAGATTTCTTTGGCATACAAATTCATTTTGAAATCTTCTACAAAATCAACTGCATTGGTTTCTGAATTTTCTAAAGCTTCTTTTAAAAGATTTAACCACACATCTAAGCCATTTTCTTCGGTTGCGCCTTGCTTGTATTTGTAGTGTGCAGCGTATCCTTTTTCGGCAATTTCATCCATTCGTTCGCTTCGTACTTGAATTTCCACCCAACGACCTTTTGGACCCATCACAGTGATGTGCAAAGCTTCATAACCCGATGATTTTGGGGAAGAAATCCAATCGCGCAAACGACTTGGACTCGGACGATAATGATCTGTAATTAAAGAATAAATTTTCCAAGCCAGAAATTTTTCATCGTGTGTATTGGATTTATAAATTATTCGGAGCGCAAATTTGTCGTAAACTTCATCAAAACTTACATTTTGAGCTAACATTTTTCTACGAATCGAATAAATTGATTTTGGACGACCTTTTATAACATATTCAACGCCTTCTTCATCTAGAGATTTTTTTAAAACATCGGAAACTAATTTGATGTATTCGTCTTGTTCTTCTTTGGTTTCTTTGATTTTGCTTACGATATCTTTAAAAACCTCGGGTTCGGTATATTTTAATCCTAAATCTTCAAGTTCTGTTTTAATGTTATACAAACCCAAGCGATGGGCAAGTGGTGCATAAATATATAATGTTTCAGATGCGATTTTAACTTGTTTGTAGTCAGGCATTGAATCCATTGTTTGCATATTGTGCAATCTATCGGCAATTTTTATCAAAATTACACGAACATCATCATTTAATGTTAATAACATTTTACGGAAGTTTTCCGCTTGCATTGAGATGTTTAAATCTTTTTTTACTTGAGATATTTTAGTCAATCCAGCAACAATTTGTGCAATTTTAGGATTGAACATTTTTTCGATATCTTCAACGGTAATATCAGTATCTTCCACAACATCGTGCATCAAAGCCGCAGCGATACTTGTAGCGCCAAGTCCGATTTGAGAAGCCACGATTTTGGCCACACCAATAGGATGAAAAATATAAGCTTCGCCTGATTTTCGGCGTTGGTCTTTGTGTGCATCGACGGCAACATCAAATGCTTTTCGTATTATTTTCTTGTCATCAGCTGTAAGTGTTTGATAACTAATGCGAAGTAGTTCTTTGTATTCGCGTGCTAATGCTTTTTTCTCTTCTTCTAAATCAATTTCTGTCATAGCCAATTCTTCAATTAGCTAAAAATACTAAATTGTATTGAATTTGCAATAAAAAAAATCCAAATTCTTTCATTTTTTTTAAAGAATTTGGATTTCGGAAAAGTATTTATTTTGAATTAATTATCGGTTCGATAAAAATCTAAATCGTGAAAGTCATAGCTAAAGTCGGTTAATGGCGAAATGGCTTTCATTTTGAATTTTATAGCGCGACCTTGAGCATCTAATTCAAAGAAGATATGAGCGTCGGCATTAAAACTTCGGTTATCCCAACGCACTACAAAATTTTGGTCTTTATAGAATTGTACGGAACCTGAAAGTCTCGGTGAGCGTTTGGATTTGAAAAATAAAATACCTCTTTTTACATAAATATAAACTTCTCCAAACCAATTATCATTGTAAGTTCCGATGTATTTTGTTACGTCTATAGTCGTTCTTTTTATGGAATTTTCATCTACTTTCTTCCAAACTTCTTCTGTAATTTTATCAGCATCTTCTTCTTGTGATTTTCTATTTTTTGACAAATTTTCTAAGTGATCAAAATAAGGTAATCCTAAATAACTGTCCTTAATTGTGTTAGATATAGTATTAAATGCAGCACCAGACTGCTGATTGGTCAAAACAATGATACCAAGTTGAAGATCTGGAATCATTATTGTTTGTGTCACAATTCCGTCTAAACCGCCTGTGTGTGATACTTGAAGATGGCCATTTAAATCATTCAATCTCCAACCCAAACCATAAGCTGTAAAATTACAAGAATACGGATTACTTTCTCTATTGGGTAAAATGGTTTGTGGTGTCCACATTTGTTTGTGCTGCGTTTCACTAAAAAGTGCTTTGTCACCATCATACTTTCCTTTATTTAATTGAGCAATTACCCATTTGGATAAATCATTTGTACTTGAATAGATTCCGGCAGCAGCATCAAAAATTGGGTTTGTGTAACGTTTAACAACTTCGAGTTTTCCGTTGGTTGGCACGTGAGGTACGATGGTATTTGTAGTGTCTTTTAATCGGTTCCAATTTGTAGCCGAATTGTTCATTTGCAAAGGTTTCAAAATACGTTGGTCTACAAAATCACACCAAGTTATTCCAGACACTTTTTCGATTACTTCTCCAGCAATAACATATAATAAATTGTCATAATCATATTGCGATCTGAAAGATGAAACTGGTTTTAAAAATTGGATGTTTTTTACAATATCTTTCGGCTTAAAATCGTGTCCGTCGGGCCAAATCATTAAATCTCCTGCACCCAAACCCAATCCGCTTCTGTGAGTTAACAAATCTCGAATGGTAAATTCATTGGTAACGTAGTCGTTATACATTTTAAATTCGGGAATGTATTGAATTACTTTATCGTCCCAATTGATTTTTTTTTCATCCACAAGCATAGCCAATGCAGCAGCAGTAAAAGCTTTGCTATTAGATGCAATTCCGAAGAGCGTATTTCCATCTACTTTTTTTTGCGTATTGATATTGGCAACTCCATAACCTTTTGAGAGTACGACTTTTCCGTCTTTAACTATTGCAACGGCAATACCAGGCACGTTAAAAGTTTTCATTGTTTTTTCAACTAAAGCATCAAGCTTTGCTTCTTTAATTTGTGCATTCAAACTAAAACTAGTTAGTAAGGTTGCGAGGATTATTTTGTAGTTCATTTTTTTGAAATTAGTTTGTTGTATTGTTGTATATTGTATTGTTGTACGAGTAAAGGTTATTTATAGCTAGTTTTGAGATTTAGGCATTTCATTATTTTTGTTTCACTTATCACTTCTAACTAAATCCTCTTTGTCTTTTGGCTTCGAATAGTAGAATAGCTGCAGCTACAGATACATTCATCGAGTCGATTTCACCTTGCATCGGAATGATGATGTTTTGAGTAGCATTATCACGCCAAGCTTGGGTTAAACCAGTAGCTTCTGTACCAACAACTAAGGCACTTGCAGTGGTGTAATCTTGGGTGTGATAAGCGTTAGAATTTTGCAAGGTGGCACCAAAAACTGCAATTTTTTTGTCTTTTAAAAACTGAATTACATTTTCGGTTGTATCAGTTGCAATTTGGTTTGTGAATAGACAACCCACACTTGAACGAACAATATTTGGGTTATATAAATCTGTTTTTGGATTTGCAATAATTACACCGTCAATTTTTGCAGCATCACAAGTGCGTAGCATTGCGCCAATATTTCCGGGTTTTTCGATGGATTCCATTACCAAAATCAAAGCATCTTTTGGTAATAGTAAATCGTTTAATGCTAGTGTTTTGGTTTTTGCTACAGCAACAATGCCCTCAGTTGTGTCTCTGTAGGCAAGTTTTTGATAAATATCTTTTGTAATTTCAATCAAATCGACTTTGGTCGTGACGATTTTATTGATGTCACTTTCAGAAATTAATTCTGGTAAAAATAGAATAGTGTCAAGTTGATAATTTCCTTTTATTGCTAATTCAATTTCGCGTTTTCCTTCAATTAAGAACGTTCCTGATTGTTTTCGAGCTTTGGCTTTTTCTTGTAAAAGCACCAAAGATTTAATAAAAGGATTTTGTATAGAAGTGATTTGTTTCAAATGTAATAAAGTGTTTAAGGTGCGAAGTTACTGAGAATTTTAAAATATGCAATCTTAAAATTTAGTTAGTACTATTTGGTAAAATACAACCAACCAACCAAAGGATTAGGATAATCAACATCGTTTAAATTCAATAAGTAAAAGTAAGTTCCTTTTGGAGCTAAAGAAGAGCTTATTGTTGGTCCGATAGCGATTGTTCCGTCCCAATCATAGGTGTTGTTATTTCCTTTCCAGATTAATCTTCCCCAACGGTTGTAAATTTCTAATTCAAAATTTACAAAAACATTTCGCAATCCGTCGATGAAAAAGGTGTCATTAAATCCATCAGTATTGGCAGAAACATAATTATAAATAGTTGGAGCACAGTTTTTTGTTCTTAAATTAAAAGATGTAATATTGAAACAATTATCATTTTCAATTCTGATAAAAAGTTCCTTTGGTGCGGTTGTATTATAATTTGTAGTATTACTAATTGGATTGGTATTATTGGTTGCATCGGCTAACGTTTCATAAAATCCTATAAAATTATCGGTAGCATTGGCTAATACCAAGTTGGCATAATCTGAAAAATTAAAAGTGCCGACATTAAATCCTTCGTTGCAAGTAAATAAGTCTTGTAATTCGTTGAAATCGGGCGAAAACCATTGGCTTAGTGATTGTATATCATCGTTATTGTTTTCCGCAATTTCGAGCACAATGCCTGTTCCTGTACCATTATCATCAACAACAAACGTGAGTACAAAATCTATCGTAATTGCATCAGGCAAAATAATACTAATTTGTCCGTTTTCAGAACCATCTATCGGAATAACGTTTTGTGTTTGCGTTTGACCAACTAGTATTCCGTTTGCATAAATGGCTATTGGAGTTCCTGCTGCCAATGGGTTTGTTGAATTTAGATTGGAAACTGTATAATCCACAATATAATTTTTGGAATTACAAGATTGATTAACTGTTTCGATCGCTATAGTTGCATCGGGCAATTGACTGTTGAGTTTGGTTACAACGACGTTAATTAAAACAACATCTTGACCAGAGGTTAGTTGTATCAAGGCGGTATTATCACCAATATTGATATTATTTTGAATGTTATAAACATCCAAATCCATATTGAAAAGAGTTGCACTGTTGGTTATACTATTTGTTCCGTTGAAGGCGTTGTTAGCAGGATTTAATGGCGGATTGCTAAGGATATTTCCGTTGATTCTCAGCGTTTCATTGATTGCCAAATTAGAGTCACCTTCCCAAGCGATAAACCCTATTTGCGCATCGTTATTATCAATTACATTTAAGCTGTTTAAGGTAATGTTTAAGGCAGTCGGAATACTTTGTAAACCATCGTATACATTAATTTGATTGAGCGGCAAATTCAAATCTTTATGAATGATCACCATTGCCCAACCTGCAAAATTGGTTCTATTGTTGCAATAACCTGTGATATTTAGTAATGTTTGTGTAATACTAAAATCAGATAAGGTGTAGGTTCCATTTCCGGTAGCAATCACTTGATCGGTAACCTCTGCAAACGCACTAAAATAGGAAAGTCCTGTACTGGAAGCAACATTTGAAAAAGTGCGCTGTGGCGTAATTGTTTCTGAATTTAATTTAACATCAAAATCACCAAATCCTGAACCTGCCCAATACAAATAAGCGGCTTTAATTTCTTGATTAGGATTTAAATTTAATGATGCACTCGATGAAGTTACCAATAAATTACTACATCCTGGAGTGATATTGTTTTCACCTAAATTCATAGTATTTCCTACAAATGTAAAATCATATCTGCCATTAAATTGATTGAATAAAGTTATGTTTTGCGCATAACAGTTGCAAAAAGAGAGTAAAAGTATACTAAATACAAGGTAATGTAGTTTTAGATTCACAGAATTATAGCAATTATGATGTCTAAATTAGTCATTTATTTTTAATTATGACTATTTTTGAAATCCGATTTACTAGTAAAAAAATGTGTAATTTTCCAGAGTTTTAATTTTAGTTGTGAAGCACTACCAAATTCGATTATATACTACATCAGATTTTGATCAATGGAATACTTTTATAAGTGTTGCCAAGAATGCTACTTTTCTATTCGATAGAAATTTTATGGAGTATCATTCTGATCGATTTGAGGATTATTCGTTAATGGTTTTTGATGAAGAAAAATTAGTAGCCGTTTTGCCAGCCAATCGAACAGGTTCATCGGTTTATTCGCATCAAGGATTGACCTACGGCGGACTAGTTTTAAATGCTAAAGCTAAATTAAGTTCAGTTATTTCTATGTTCAAAAGTGTTTTGCAGTTTTTGAATGAAAATTCAGTTGAAACATTAACAATTAAAACCATACCTAATTTTTATTTAAATTATTATTCGGATGAATTAGAATATTGTTTGTTTTTGACTCAAGCTCAATTGAATAGGAGAGATGCACTTTCTGTAATTGATTTAACAAAACCCTATTTTATTTCGAAAACCAGAAAAGAAAGCATTCGCAGAGGCAAAAAAAATAGTTTAATTATTAAGGAAGAACTAAATTTTGAATTGTTTTGGAATGAAATTTTGATTCCTAACTTGAATAAGAAACATCAAATAAAACCTGTTCATACCGTTGAAGAAATCACTTTATTGCAACAACGATTTCCTAATAACATTCGTCATTTTAATGTCTATCACAATGATAAAATTGTGGCAGGAACAACCGTTTTTTGTACTGAAAAAGTTGCTCATCCGCAGTATATTTCTGGAAATGTAGATAAAAATGCATTGGGAAGTTTAGATTATTTGTACCACCATTTGATTACCGAAGTTTATAAAGACAAACATTTTTTTGATTTTAATAATTCAAATGAACAACAAGGAACGAAAATCAATCAAGGCTTGCTGTTTTGGAAAGAAAGTTTTGGTGCGAAAACCGTTGTTCAAAATTTTTATGAAGTTCAAACTAAAAATTATCACCTGTTAGAATCGGTTTTGATATGATAAAATTCCTCGATTTACAAAAATTAAATTTGGCTTATCAAGAACAGTTTCAAGAAAAAATGAAGTTGGTTTTAGATAAAGGATGGTTTATTTTGGGTGACGAAGTAAAGTCGTTCGAATCTAATTTTGCCAGATATTGCAATGCAAAATATTGTATTGGAGTAGGCAATGGTCTGGATGCTTTGGTACTACTTTTTAAAGCTTACATACAACTCGGAAAATTGCAAAAAGGAGATGAGGTTATCGTTCCTGCAAATACTTATATCGCTAGTGTTTTAGCTGTTTTACAAGCCGATTTAGTTCCGGTTTTAGTCGAACCAAAATTAGAAACCTATAACCTCAATCCTGATTTGATTGAAGCAAAAATCACCTCTAAAACTAAAGCTATTTTGCCCGTACATTTATACGGTCAGTTGTGCGAAATGGATAAAATTAATGCTATTGCAAACAAACACAATTTACTAGTAATTGAAGATGCAGCGCAAGCTCACGGTGTATTCAACAATCAACAATCAACAATCGACAATCAACAATCTAGCGCTGCATACAGCTTTTATCCTGGCAAAAATCTTGGTGCACTTGGCGATGGTGGAGCAATTACAACTAATGATGATGAGTTAGCCAAAGTACTGTTTTCTTTACGAAATTATGGTTCAGAGAAAAAATATCATAATCAATTTGTTGGTGTTAATTCAAGATTAGACGAACTTCAGGCAGCTTTTTTGAATGTTAAATTGCCTAATTTAGATACTGATAACGAAAATCGAAGAGCTATTGCCAAACGTTATTTATCTGAAATTAAAAACGATAAAATCATCTTACCGCAATGGGATTTTTCTGCGAATCACGTCTTTCATTTGTTTGTCATTCGAACGAAAAACCGATACGATTTACAGGAATATTTGTTACAAAATAAAATTGAAACCGTTATTCATTATCCAATTCCGCCGCATAAGCAAGAAGCTTTTCCTGAATGGAATCATTTATCATTTCCTATTACAGAAAAGATACATAATGAAGTTTTGAGTTTGCCAATAAGTCCTGTGATGACTGATGATGAGGTAAGTTTTGTAATTGAAATTTTAAACAACTACTAATTGAATATTATCAAAGAAATACTATCCAAACCTTTATTTAAAGTAATTTCTTTGAACGGAATTAGTATTTTAATTAAGATTTTTGTCGGATTTATTACTTCTAAATTCATAGCTATTTTTGTTGGTCCAAGTGGATTGGCTTTGGTAGGAAATTTGAGAAATTTTCTAACCACAACAGAAGCTTTTGCCTCATTGGGTTTTGAAAATGGCGTTGTGAAATATGTTGCCGAACACCAATCGGAGGAACAGCAATTGAAAAAGACAATTTCTACTATTTTCATCACAGTATTATTTGCCTGTCTTGCTATAAGTTTGGGTTTGTTTTTCTTGTCAGATTATCTAAATAATACTGTTTTTGGAGCAAAGTATAATTATGGTTTTATCTTTAAGTCGCTTGCGGTTGCTTTGCCATTTTATATTGGAAACATCTTTTTAATAGCTACAATTAACGGATTTGGTGCCTACAAAAAAGTCATTTATATCAATATTATCGGGAGTTTAATTGGTTTACTAGCTTCTGTTTTATTGATTTGGAAATTGAATACCGAAGGTGCTTTACTATCAATTATTGTAACGCCATCGGTTTTGTTTTTAGTTTCATTTGTTGCCATCAATCAAGAACTGAAGATAGTTCGCCTTATTAATTTAAGTTCATATAATCTTTCTTTTCTTAAAAATTTGTCCTCTTATTCTTTGATGGCGTTAGTTTCAGCAGTTTTTGGACCTTTAGTTTTTCTTGCCATACGGAAAAATATTATTCTAACTCTAGGTTTAGAGCAAGCCGGTTTTTGGGAAGCGATGACCAGAATTTCATCTTACTATTTTATGTTTATTACTTCGCTAATTGCGATTTATTATTTGCCCAAACTTGCCATTGCCAAAGATAAAACCGAAACCAAAGCGCTATTTTGGAACTACTTTAAAGGAATTCTACCTTTATTTACAATAGGAATGATTGTGCTATATTTTTTAAGAAATTTAGTCATACAATTTGTCTTTTCCGAAGAATTTTTACCCGTGTCCAAATTGTTTTTTTGGCAATTACTTGGTGATGTTTTTAAAGCTGCGGCATTTATTTTGGGATACCAATTTTATGCCAAGAAACTAACTAAAGCGTTCATTGTATCGGAATTATTTTCGCTTTTTGTATTGTATTTTAGTAGTATTTATTTGGTTGCTCAATTTTCAATTGAAGGCGTTGTGATGGCACACGCTTTTACTTATTTTATCTATTTTATTACCTTGTGTATTTATTTTAGGAAGAGTTTATTTGCTTAGTTGAAGCATCTCAAAATCACCTTTTCCATTTCCGAAAACTATTATTTTTTCGTAATTATCTAAAGTTATTTTTTCTTTAATTCGATTTACTTTTTCAATTCCATAGCAGTTTTTTGATTTGAAATTGCCCGAAATTTGATTGTCAATAATTTCAAGTTCTGTGGCGATGATTTGAATATTATTTTCTTCGGTCCAGCCTTGAATCCATTCGCTAAACGAAGCAGTTACAATATAAATATCGGCGTTTTTTTCTTGAAGATTTTGAATATTTTTCCAAATATTTTTGTTGAGGTTTTTTGGAATATTTTCTTGTGCAAACTGTTTACCTTTTTCTAAAAATAATTGATAGGGCTCGTTTTTAAAGAAATAAGTTAGGAACTTTTGTTTAGCAGTTTCATTTGAAATTTTTCCTAATTTCCACTTGATAAGTGTAGGAGCAAGTGCAAAAAATCCAATTGCTAATTGAAAATTTCCTTTGTAGAATCTTGTAAATTCTATTAAACTATCTTTTTTATAAAGTGTTTTGTCAAAGTCAACAAGTACTAATATTTTCATTTTAATTTCTGAAATATAATAAATAACTCATTAATAATAACCAACCTAAAATTGTAAGTTGGATAAAACGATCGTTCAACACTATTTTGGTCGGTGAATAAGTGGATTGATCAACGAAAACCAATTTTAAATACCTAAAGATTCCGTTGATGACAAAAATTATTGAAACATATAATAAATTGGACTGATAATGCAATTGAACTTCGGGCGAAATACAATAAAAGATGTAGCAAACAATAATTATTGAGGCTAAAATTCCTAAAATTATATCAATAAAAATTAGGTTATAACCTTCAATATTTTTGCGCACATCATTTCCGTTTTCTGCGAGAATGACATCGGTTCTTCGTTTGGATATTCCTAAAAATAATGCTAAAAGATAGGTTATCAATAAAATCCATATCGAAGGTTCGACATCACTTACTACTGATCCAGCAACAATACGGAGTATAAAACCAACAGCAATGATATTTACGTCTAGAATAGCAATGTGTTTAAGCCATTTAGAATATAAGAAATTTAAAACTAAATAGGATAAAATCACAACAAATAACTCCACCGATATCAAATAAGAGATAGTTATTGAACTTATCAGCAAAATCGTCATTAGTAGTAATCCATTATTTATACTAATACTTCCTGAGGCAAGTGGTCTAAATTTTTTTTGCGGATGATTTCGGTCTTCGTTTATGTCAAAATAGTCATTTAAAACATAGATGCTACTTGATGCAATGCAAAAACAAAGTACTGCTAAAATCACATTAGTCAAATGGTTTAGGTTTAGAAATTGACTGTCAAAAAAAAGCGGTGCTAAAACAAACGCATTTTTGATGTACTGTTCAACTCTAATTAATTTTAGGTAGTCTTTCATTTGTTTTTAATCCGTTGTAAACTATAAAATGTTCTGTTTCTTGAATTTTATTGAAATTTTTGTAGATGTAATCAGCAATAATACTAAAATTTTCTCTTTTTGAAGGCATTAATTCTTCGCCATTAATAAATGATTTTTCAATAAATAGGTAGTTTTCTTTTTTAGCTGCAATGTTAATGAAAGTTGTTGCATCTCGATTCACTTCTGTATTAATTATCCAATCGGCAGGAAAAAGACTTTTGCTATTAAAAATATAATTGGTCATCGCCATATTGGGTGCAACAATTGTTTTTAAACCATATTTGGCTCTTAATGATTTTAATTCTTTAAGTTTTTTTAAATTGTCTTTTGTCGTATAAATATAGTTTAGTTTTGGTGCTATTTCGTTTAATGAGCTTGAAATTTTTGATATATTTTGTTCTCTATAGGGTTTATAATTATGCGAAACTGCTAGTAAACTTAGCAATAAAATCAAAAAAAATTTTAGTTGAGTAATTTTTTCAAACTGATTTTGAAATATCAAAATTAAAGATAGAATGATACCAGTTGTATATAAAATTGGAAAAGGATAGCCTAAACTTATGGCTGAGCACCAAGCAGTTCCCAGTAAAAGTAATGATGGTAAATAGTATTTGAAACTTTCAAAGGTAAAATCTATTTTACTTAATAATCCAAAAACGCAAGCGATTGCTGCAATTCTTGAGGCGATTAAAAATTCAAATGAAAAACACAATCCAATCGAAAATAATAGTACAATAGCTGAAACTATTTCAAACCATTTTTTAAAGTTGAAAGGTACATTTTTAAACCTAAAATAGTAGGATAATACGATGGCAAAAAATAGGATTACATAGATTTGAATTTTATTATCATAAATCCAGAAATAATTTAAAAATCCAGCATAAAGTAAGTCTTTTAAATGTGTTTGTCCTGTGGTTTGTTTAAGGAAATTGTCTAACGTAGTAATTGTCGTAATCCAATAAAGAAATAACGCAATAAAAAAAGAAATGAATAGCGATAGCATTAATCCTTTTTTAATTCCGTTTTGAATGGTAATAAAAACTATAAAAAATATTGGGATTAAATAAAATGATTGTTTGGTTAGAGCTGATAAAACGCTAAATAATGCAATTAAAATCAAATAAAAAGTATTGTTTTCTTTAATTTTTGAAGAAAAAAATAAAGCTAAAGAGGCAAAAAATAATCCGTCGGTTGTTGGCCAAGGATAAGGAGGAAAATTCAATAAAGAAATTACAAATCCTATGGTCATTATTGCCCATTTATTAATATTTAATTTTTGTAAGCCATAAAAATTATCAAAAGCTGTAACGGTGAAAAATACTTGAATACCAAACATTAGGTAATTGGTAACTCTTATCCAATAAAATTGTCCCATTTCAGGAAGAAATTTCATAAAAAAAGAATGAAAGTATAAAGTTACTGGCGGACCTTTATAAAGAAAATCTTCATAAACATTTTCTCCCGTAACGATTCGCCAAGAAAAACTCGGAATGTAACCCGTATCCCAAAATTCAAATCCAATGTGAGCTAGTACTAAGCAATAAAATAAAACTGTTGCTATAAAAATAAGAAAGTAACCATCAATTTTTTTTATTTCTCCCATACATTCAAATATTTTTCAGCTACTTTTATATAGTCGTGCTTTTTTTTAATAAAAGCTTTTGCTCGATTTCCGATAGCGTCAATTTCGTTCGGATTTTCAATTAAAAACGATAATTCTGTAACTAAATAGTCAACATCTGGCAAAGCATTAACAGCTACTTTTTTAGATAATTGGTAATAGTCTTCAAATTCTTTTTCGGCACCAGTAAATACTACTTTTCCTTTTGCCATAGCTTCTAAGGCATTGTACCCTTGGTCATAAGCATAGATTTGATCTAAAACAATGTGCGCTTTATTAAACAGTTTGATATAATCTTGATACGGTATATTTCTAGTCACAATAACTTCAACTTTGTCAACATATTTTTGTTTGATAAGTTCCAATGCTTTTTCAAAAAAAGGAATTCCTTTGCTATAAGAGTTTCCCAAATTAATCCCAAGAAAAATAACTATTTTGCCTTGAATTGGGTTTTCAATAAAGTTGTGATTTGAAATTATTATTGGATTCGGAATCATTCCCAAAAACTTCGGATGATTTTTTAATGGATTTACATAATCTAAATCACTTGCAATAATTCCGGTGACGTTTTTTGCAAGAAATTGGTGTATTTTGAGGTGCGTTTTTGAATTGAAGTCAAACATCCATTTATATTGTTCTTTTATTTCCTTCGTTCCTTCAAAGTACGGATTCATTATCGAATAACGCTCTTTTTTTTCGAGCATATGATTCAAAGTGTAGTGATCGACACCGCTGCACAACAAAAAGAAATTTTGATTTTGAGTAAAAAGTTTTTTTAATAAATACAATTCCAATTTGGCTGTGGTTTGAATCGGAGCTTCATTTATTAATTGCACACAATCATATCCTTTTAATTTTTTTAAGAGAAAATAAAAACGAATACCACGTTCTATTTTTGAAATATCAAATTGGGTTAATCTGTAGATAAGTTGTCGTGGAATATTGCCGATTTTGCTTTCGCACCAAAATGCTCTGTTAGAGTAATCTGAAGGGTAATTTTTAAAGCCATCACCGTTACTAACAAGAACAACTTGATGTCCTAATTTTAGCAATCCTTCTTTGAGAGAATTATGTAATCGGCTAAACTCACCTACAAGTAATATGCGCATTTAAAAGTTTTATTTACATTTGCTAAAATACACAAATATTTATGATTGTTGATTTACGATTTTTGATTTTTGAAGTATTGCCCATCTTTGTACTACTGTAATTAAATTTTGTAGTATGATAAAACAATTAATGTGTTGAATTTAAATAAGAAGCCCACAAAAATTGCACTTGTCACTGTAACACTATCTGATGGTGGAGCGGAACGTTGTGCTGCAAATTTATCGCACTTTTTTGTAAATCAAGGTATTGAAGTACATCACATTGTTTTTGCAGGAAAAATAGAATATGATCATTCAGGCAAGGTGATGCATCTAGCCAAATACAGCTCAAGTAAATTTGGAATTGTAAACAGAATTCAAAGATTTTTTCACTTAAAAAAGTATCTAAAAGATCAAAATTTTGATTTTATAATTGATTTTAGAGACAAGCATTTTTTTTGGCAAGAGTTTATAATCCACAACTTTCTTTATAAGAATCACATACAAACTATTCACAGCAATAATTTGGAATCTTACCTTCCAAAAAGTAAATTTTTTGCACAGTTGCTTTACAAAAAATGCAAGCAATTTGTTCCGGTTTCCATAGGAATTCAAAAGAAAATAGAAAATAGTTATCAAATCGAAAACGCTACGTTAATTTATAATCCTATTGATTTTAAAAAAATAAATCGATTTCAAACAGAAGATATTGATTTTAAAGGCGATTTTATTCTTGCAGCCGGAAGTATGAACAAGAATATAAAACAATTTGATCATCTGATAGAATGTTATTCGAAATCAAAGTTGCCCGAGAATAATATCAAACTAATAATTTTAGGCGACGGAAAGTTAAAGCAAAATTGGATCGATTTAGCCGAAAAAATAGGGCAGAAGGATAGAATTGTTTTCAAGGGTAATGTTGCCAATCCATATGCTTATTACTCTAAAGCGCTTTATACCGTACTTACCAGTAAATATGAAGGTTTACCAATGGTTTTAATAGAATCGTTAGCTTCTGGAATACCAGTAATTGCATACAATTGTGAAACTGGTCCAGCAGAAATTATCAATCATTTACAAAATGGTTTGTTGGTAGAGAATCAAAATAAAGAAGCGATGATTAAGGCCATAAATACATTTTTTGAGGATAAAAACTTATATTTACATTGTAAAAATAACAGTATTGCAAGTGCGTCAAAATTTGAACTCGAAAACATTGGAATGCAATGGTTATCACTTTTAAAATCACTAAAAAATGAACATTGAGTTAATTGATATTCCTAAAATAATAAATAAAGAAGGTAATATTGCCGTACTTGAAAATGGTGTGGTTCCTTTTGAAATAAAAAGAGTTTATTATTTATATGATATTCCGAGCACTTCAAAACGTGGCGGACACGCACATAAAAAATTAAACCAAATTCTAATTGCAATTTCTGGAAGTTTTGATGTGGTACTAAAAGATGGCACAGATAAAGAAGTAATTACTTTAAACAAACCCGATAAAGGTTTGTTAATCACCAACAATATTTGGCGAGAATTAGACAATTTTTCTTCTGGTGCAGTTTGTTTAGTTTTAGCTTCCGAAGTTTATGATGAAGACGATTACATTAGAAGTTACAAGTCGTTTGTTTCTTACATCAAGACGAATAAGTAGCTATTTTTATGCCTTTTTTTATTAAATAAGATTTTATGCTATCTATTGTCACTAACAAATTTGTAGGCAATTTTAGTAAAACTTTCTGTTTCCAATTGAGTTTTGATGTGTCTATAGATTTGATTAGTAAATGTGCAGCATTTCTATCGCCATAAAGTTTGAGTTTTTTGGCCAAAACATATTTTTCAAAATTGATGTACGTGGTAACGTCTGCATTTTTTTCTTCAAATGATTTGTATTTGTTATAGTCTGGAAGTTTTTTATTGACAATTGATGTTGCTGTAATTTGATTTTCAATTTGCATTAAATAGCTCATCGCGATTGTTGAAGAGTAGGCGAGTTTAAAATGAAAATTGGCTCTAATATTAAAATCAATATCTTCTGAAAAATTGATATTTTCATCATAATTTCCGACTTTTTGGTAGACTTCTTTGTGCACACAAACACTACCGTGATTATAAATTCCTTGTCCAATGTTTAATTTGAAGAAGTTGATATAACCTTCATAATTTTCTGCTAGAGAACTTGAACCATTGTACGGTTTGTAGGTTTTGGTCGGATAAATTTCTTCATAATTCGTTGCGAAAATTTTAGCTTCCGGAAAATTATGAATTAGCCGATGAATGGTTTGTAGAAAGTTAGTTTTCCACAAATCGTCGGCATCGAGAAAAGTGATGTAGTTGGATGTTGCGTTTTCAATTCCGGTATTTCTGCTTGCTGAAAGTCCTTTATTTTTCGGATGATGAATTAATTTGACTTTTTCTGATAAAAAAGGAAGTATTTTTTCAATACTATTATCGGTACAACAATCATTTATAATTAAAACTTCATAATCAGTAAACGTTTGATTGAGAATACTTTTAAGAGCATTTTCAACATATTTTTCTTTGTTATAAAGCGGAATGACTACTGTAAAAAAAGGCATAAATTATTCTTTAAGTATAAAATCAAAAATAGCATTCCAATCGTTTAACTGATTGCTGGTATCAAAAGTATATTTATTTCCTTGATATTGTATGGTTTTAGCAACAAAATCAGTGATCAAACGCGCTAATTCTTTTGGATTATTGGCATCAAAAAACGATACTTTTTCGTAATCACCAATAGTTTCTTTAGCGTAAGGTAAATCAGCAGCCAAGATTGGTTTGTTAAATCCTTTTGCTTCCGATAAAGGTAAACCCCAAGTTTCAAGTTTTGATGGAAAAAGTAAGCAATCCATAGCTTCATAGTAACTAAAAACTTCGTTTCGGGTTAATTTTTCAGTGAAAACAAATTGCGGTAACGAATAGTGATTTAAAATATAATCACCATATTTAGAATCGTTTTTACCAAATGTTAAATGCACTTGTATTTGATTTTTCAAAGTATCGGGTAGGAGTTGTAGAGCTTCTGCAATACATTCAATATTTTTAAAACTTCTAGCAATTAACGGATAAAAGAAATGAATTTTAGAAGCATCTAATTTAATTTTTTTTGAGTTTGATACTGCAACAAATTCTGGTTGACAAACTCTTACGTTATTGATATTATATAGTTTTTCAAATTCTTTTTTGATCCAATGTTGTTGCACAAAAACAGCTTCATTTTTCTTAATATTAATTTGAAATAAATACTTGTATAATATTGAAAACACACCGACTTTGTAATCAAATTTCCAATCGTTGAACGTTGCTTTGTAGAAAACGGTTGGATGATGGCAATACACAAATCGTTTTTTAGCTATGACATTCGGACTAACATCGTGCAATGAAAACCAAATATCAGGATTTAATTTTTTAGCTAATTTTTTAAAGTAAAAATATTCGAAATACAAGCGTTTGAACCAAGATTTTTTGGCCTCAGGAAATTCTAAATATTCAATATTTGGATATTCGAATTTAGATTTATCGTGAACTAAAGCAATGACTTTAATGTCTTTATTTTGAATGTATTGTGATATTTTTTGCAAACAATTGTCCATAATAGTGAAAATTCCACCATCTTTCATGTTAATACCTGATATGACAATTGTTTTCTGTGACAAACTATGCAATTATTTTAAACGTAAAAGTCCATATTTAAGGATACAATAAATAGCTCTAAAACCATCTTTCCAGTTTATTTTTTTTCCTTCTTCATAAGTTCTTCCATAATATGAAATTCCTACTTCATAAATTCTGATTTTTTTTACTCTGCTGATTTTGGCAGTGATTTCGGGTTCAAAACCAAATCTTTTTTCAGTTAAAACGATTGATTGCAATATTTTGGTATTGAATAATTTATAGCAAGTTTCCATATCGGTTAAGTTCAAATTAGAAAACATATTGGATAAGAATGTCAAAAATTTATTTCCGATGGTGTGCCAAAAAAACAATACTCGATGCGCATTTCCACCCATAAATCGCGAACCATAAACAACATCAGCAAAACCATCTAAAACAGGTTGCAATAAAATGTTATATTCCTCAGGATTGTATTCTAAATCGGCATCTTGAATTATGGTAAAATCGCCAGTTGCCTTTGAGATTCCTGTATGAATTGCCGCGCCTTTTCCTTTGTTTTTATCGTGAGAAAATAATTGAATGTTAAATTCAACATTAGTCTTAATATAGTCATTAATCACCGATTTAGTATTATCGGTCGAGCAATCATCAATAATTATAATTTGTTTTTGTAAGTTTCCGTTTAAAGCAACATTTTTTACTTTGTCTAGCAATAAATGTATCGTTTTTTCTTCATTAAATACTGGAATTATAATTGTTAATTCTCTCATTAAATATATATTTTTGTAAAAATATGTAAATATTTTATCTAAATCCTATGGCTGTAAATAAAAAAATAAGTTTTGAGTTACTTTTACTTTTTAGTTCTGTAGCTTTTCTACTTACCTTAGTTTTTAGTTTACAGTTACTTAAGCAATCATTTTATTGTCCAGATTGTGATAGTTATGTTAATTCTGTAAAATTATTTATTACTGAATTTGCAGTTCACGAATATAGACCAATCGGACTTTCTTTTTTTTATGCGTTACCAGTATTTTTTAAAGATAATCATTCAATATTTTCAGCTTTATTGCTTCTGACAAACGTTGTTCTGTATGTTCTAATGGTTCAATTGTTTTTTAAACAATTATTACTTTTTTTTTCAAGAAAAACTTCCTTTTATATAAGTTGTTTATTTATCAGTTTTATAGGAATTTCTATTAACATAACCCTTATGTTGTCGGAACTACCTTTTCTTTTTTTGATGGTACTTGCATTTTATTATTTAACTAAATATTTTAAAACCTATACAATTCGATATCTTCATCTTGCTGTTTTTATTTTTTTGTTTTCAATATTAATTCGTCCTGGAATTATCTTTTTTGTAGTTCTAATTTTGCTATTTTTCTATAAAGAGTTGCTAAAATCACTTTTAGCAAAGAGTTTTATTTTAATTATTCTAGTCGTTTTTCTACTTGTTTTTCAAATGATTGCAATGAAAGCTAAGTTTGGTGATTACACTTTTAGTTATATTGGCGATGTCACTTATTACAATTATCTCGGAAGTAAAGCCGTTTGTTTTAAGGAAAATAAAGTGCTCAATCAATCTACTAATTCTAGAGCAACTTATATTTTTAGTTTAGATTTTACCAATCAAAAGAAAGTGGCCACTCGAGATTTTTTATCACAAATTCAATTTAACACTAAAAATTTAGTAGCAGCCTATATTGATGATATTGAAGAAAATACCAAAACAGGTTCTTCCAATTTATTGATTTTAGAAAATAAAAACCAATCTATAGGATTTAATTTAATAGTAAATATTGCTAAAGAACTTTCGGAATGGCAAAACAAATTACTCACGTTGTTTGGTCTTATTTTTTCGGTACTATTGGTAGTATTGCATAAGAAAGTACCAAAGATTATCTTGTTCTTTTGTGCCTACTTTTTTTATGTTTTTTTGATTTCAGGAATTTCCAGCACTCAAGGTGATCGTTTCCACGTATTGTTTTATCCTTTTGTTGTATTACTTATATTTTATTCAGTAAAACATCGTAACATCCTATTTACGGCAACCAAACTATCAGCTAAATGATTTCAAAAATAAAATACGAATATTTGTTGTTTTTAATTGCAGTGTTTTGGGTGTTGATTTTTTCTTTCACACTTCAATTAGTGCCTCATTTTAATTATTTGGGTGATGATGTCACGTATTTAGAAGCCGCCAAAATGTTGTATCATAATGGCCAAGTAAGTCCAACGAGACCGCTGTTAATCGCGGCAATTTTTGGATTTCCTTATTTGTTTGGTGGTTATACTGCAATGGTATTGCAATGGTCGTTTTTGATTAATTTTAGCGTCTGGTTTTCATCAATTATATTATTTTTTAAAATAGTTGAAGCGATTATCAATCGAAAAAATGCTTTTACTTGGTCGTTGCTATTTATTTTTTGCATCGGTAATTTGGCTTATGCTTTTCAATTTTTACCAGAAACTATATTTTCATTTTTGCTGTTGCTAGCGGTCTTTTTTATTACCAAATATTATAAAAGCCAAAAAGTTGATTATGTTGTTTTATCTTTATCAGTATTGTTTTTTTGTGCACTTATCAAGCCAGTTGCTTTAGGAATAGGAATTTTATTGTTCTTTTTTTATATCAAAAAAGTAAAGTATATCTTGTTTTCAAAATTTTCGATTGTGTTAGCTTTCAGTTGGGTATTAATTTTTTTTCAGATATTATCTTTAAAAAAGAATTTTGGCGACTACACAATTAGCTATATAGGTGCTGTTACTTATTACAACTATGTTGGTGCAAAAGCAGATTGTTATAGAAAAGATATCGAATTTATACCTGGTGAAAACCAACGAGCCAAAACTTTAGAAGGTTTGTCAAGTCATCAAATAAAAATACTTGCCAATGAAGATTTTAAAGAACAGTTCAGGAACAATAAGCTTAATTTATTAAAAGCTTATGTATTTTGTTTATACTCCAATGCTAGTAAAGGGAATTACATTGTTAGTGAATGTAAAAACAAGTCAAAAACGAGCTACTTTGAAAGTTGTAGATTTTTATTTAAAGCAATTTCCAAAGTTCAAAATAATTTATTTACAGTGCTTGGATTATCATTTTCGTTGATAACTTTCAAAAATTATAAAACAAGTAATGCTGTTCAGCTATTCTGTTCTTTGAGTGTGCTTTATATAATTTTTGTTTCTGGAATTTCTTGTTTCCAGTGCGATCGATTTCACATTGCTTTTTATCCAATGGTACTCGTTCTGCTACTTCAAAAGATTAATTTACCTAAACCGTTCTTTGCACAACCTCAAATATAGCACCGTCTTCACATTTTAGTGTTTTTGATGGAAACTTCATTAACAAAGCATAATCGTGCGTTGCCATAATAATAGTTTTTCCATTGGCATTGATGTTTTTTAGAACTTCCAGAACTTCAGCACTTGTTTGTGGATCAAGGTTTCCTGTTGGTTCATCTGCAAGAATTAATTCAGGGTCATTTAGTAAAGCTCTTGCAATTGCAACACGTTGTTGTTCGCCACCTGAGAGTTGGTGTGGCATTTTATTCGCAAATCCTTTCATACCAACTTTATCAAGAACTTCATCAATTTTATTTTGCATTTCGGTTGCATCAACCCAACCAGTTGCCTTCAACACAAACAACATATTGTCGTTCACATTTCTATCTGGAAGCAATTTAAAATCCTGAAATACGATTCCTATTTTTCTTCTCAAATAAGGAATATCTTTTTCTTGTAATGTTGCTAAATCATATTCAACAATATGTCCTTCACCTTCTGTTAAAGGCAAATCGCCATAAAGCGTTTTCATAAAACTACTTTTTCCTGTACCAGTTTTTCCGATAATATAAAGAAATTCACCGTGATTTACTTCAAGATTTACTTGCGATAAAATAACTTTATTTTCTTGGTATATAGTAACGTCTTTTAAAGATAATACAGGTTGTGACATAGGAAATTTTGTTTAGGAGGTAAAAGTAATAAATTTTCGATATTAGATATTAGATTTTAGATATATAAATTTTAGAATGCTAAAATTAGAAACTTAACTTGTTGACTTATATTGTGCCGTAATAGTTAGAATAATGTAATTTTCTGAAATAGGACAATGAAAGCCTTAAAAGCATCCGAAAAGATTGGAATTGTCCAATTTTTGATTACCATAGAAATAGATAATCAAGTCAGGTAAACGACTTTTTCGAATTATAATAAAAATCTGTTTAGTGGTTTTAAAAAAAAATCCAAATTGCCTAACATTATTTTATTTATAAAGTCAGATATCTAAATTTTAAAGTCAGATATCTAAAATTTAAAATCTGATATCTAAAATCTGATATCTAAAATCTAATATCTAAAATCTAATATCTAAAATCTAATATCTAAAATCTAATATCTAAAATCTAATATCTAAAATCTAATATCTAAAATTAGATTGTTAAGAAAAATGTTTATAATAAAACAAAACAATCTCTCGTTATACCTAGTAGAATGATAATTTTGAATGATTATAAAAAAAATATATGAAATGCGTAAAATAACAGCTTTTTTATTTTTAAATGTATTGGTTTCTGGAGCTACAATTTCGGCTCAGCAAACTGCTATTTACACCAACCAACTCTCAGAATTTGATAGAGCTACCGATTTATACAACGATAAGCAATATTTAGCGGCTCAAATTTTGTTTGAAAAAGTGCAGCAAAACAACAAGGAGCAAGAAGTTCAAGCTGATTGTGCCTACTACATTGCCAATTGTGCGATTCGATTGAATCAATCAGGTGCTGATAAATTAATGGAAGATTTTGTTGCTAATTATCCAACTAGTACAAAACAAAATCAGGCTTTTATTGGTGTAGCAACATTTTATTTTGAAAACGGAAATTATCCACAAGCGCTAGAATATTTCAATAAAGTTGACGAAAGTGCTTTGACTTATGAAGAGTTGGAGCGTTATAATTTTCAAAAAGGTTACGCTTTTTTTAGTGCTAAAAATAAAAAAGAAGCAAAAGTTTATTTCAATAAAGTTCAAAACTCTAAAGAATTTGGTTCTCAAGCCAAGTATTATTTAGGATTTATGGATTATGAAGATGATAACTATGTTGAAGCGAACAAGCAGTTCGAGCAAATTTCGGATATTGATAAGTACAAAGATAAAATGTCTTATTTCCAAGCTGATATGAATTTTAAACTTGGAAATTTCCAAAAAGCCATTGATTTAGGAAAAGCTGCAATGGCAAAATCATCGGCAGTAGAAAAATCTGAATTGAATAAAATTATTGGTGAAAGTTACTTTAATTTGAAGAAATTCGACGAAGCTTTGCCTTATTTAAAAGAATATAAAGGTAAAAAAGGGAAATGGAATAACACAGATTTCTACCAATTAGGTTATACTTATTACCAACAAAAAGATTATGAAAACGCCATTTCACAATTCAATAAAATAATTGATGGAAATGATTTTGTTGCTCAAAATGCTTACTATCATCTTGGTGAAAGTTATTTAAAAACCGACAAAAAACAACAAGCTTTAAACGCTTTTAAGACCGCAACCGAAATGGATTTTGATAAAAAAATTCAAGAAGATGCTAATTTAAATTACGCAAAACTAAGCTACGAAATCGGAAACTCTTATCAATCGGTTCCTGATGTTTTGTCTTCTTTTTTGAGCAAATATCCAACGTCACCAAGCAAAAATGAAATTGAAAATTTGTTGATTAACTCGTATATTACTTCTAAAAATTATAAGCAAGCTTTAGTTTTACTAGAAAAAAATAAAAGTCCCGAAAATAGATTAGCTTATCAAAAAGTTACCTTTTATCGAGGTTTAGAATTTTATACAGATGGTGATTATCAAGAAGCTCAAAAAATGTTTCTAAAATCATTAAAAGAACAAAAAGAGGCAAGATTTTCTGCCAGAGCAACATTTTGGAAAGCCGAAACAGAATTTACTTTAGATAATTTTAATGAAGCGCTTTTAACTTTCAAACAATTTGAAGGAATGAGTGAAGCAAAAAACACACCTGAATTTAAGAATTTAAATTACAATATCGCTTATTGTTATTTTAAACAAAAAGAATATGATCAAGCTGGTAATTATTTTCAGGCACAAATTGATGCGGTGAAAGAAGATAAAATTCGTTTGAACGATTCTTACTTACGATTAGGAGATTGTAGGTTTGTGACTTCAAAATATTGGCCAGCAATGGATGCTTACAATAAAGCTATCGAGTTGAAAAGTGTTGATGCCGATTATGCTGCCTTTCAAAAAGCTATTTCTTACGGATTTGTAAGTAAAAATGATAAGAAAATTGAAGACTTCAATAAGTTTATTCAAACATTTAAAATATCTCAATACCGCGACGATGCTTTATTTGAACTCGGAAATACTTATGTTACCGATAATAAATCTGATTTAGGACTTAAAACGTACGACCAATTATTGTCTGAATTCAAAAACGGAACTTATTCATCAAAAGCAGTTTTACGTCAAGGATTAATTTATTACAACACCAATAAAGACGATCAAGCTATTGCTAAATTCAAAATAGTAGCAGCCGATTATCCAAGAACTCCTGAAGCATTAGAAGCCGTTTCAACAGCAAGATTGATTTATGTTGAAAATGGTAAAGTAGATGAGTATGCTACTTGGGTAAGAACTTTAGATTTTGTTGAAGTTTCTGATGCTGAATTGGATAATGATACTTATGAAGCTGCTGAAAAGCAATATTTACAAAACAATACTAAACAAGCCATTGCAACTTTGAGTAGTTATGTTGCGAAATTTCCAAAAGGAATTCACGCACTAAAAGCTAATTTTTATTTAGCACAATCTTATTATGCTGATGGTTTAGAAGCTAATTCTGTAGCCAACTACGACTATGTAATTGCGCAATCTAAAAATGAATTTACAGAACAATCGTTGGCTCGTTTATGTGAAATTCATTTGAAAAAGGATGATTTTGGCAAAGCTATTCCAGTTTTAAAAAGATTAGAAACCGAAGCTGATTTTCCTCAAAATGTGACTTTTGCTCAAGCTAATTTAATGCGAGCTTATTACTCTCAAAAAGATTATCCTAATTCAGTAGTTTATGCAGATAAAGTTTTGGCAAATCCAAAAACCGATAATAAAGTAAAAAGTGATGCTCAAATTATTGTAGCACGTTCAGCAATAAAAGCCAATGACGAAGCTAAAGCAAGAATCGCCTATGCTAATTTATTGAAAATTGCTAAAGGTGAATTGGCTGCCGAAGCGCTTTATTATGACGCCTACTTTAAAAACAAGGATTTAAAATTTGCAGAATCAAATAAGGTGGTTCAAAAAATTGCCAAAGATTATTCAGGCTACAAATACTTTGCTGCCAAAGGATTGATTGTTATGGCAAAAAATTATTTCGGATTAAAAGATAGTTTTCAAGCAACCGCTATTTTAGATGGTGTAATCGAGAATTTCACCGACTTTGCTGATGTAGTGGAAGAAGCCAAAACCGAATTGAATACTATTAAAAATGAGGAAAGTAAAACCAATTCATCTATAGTAAAATAAAGCCAATTAATATCCTATTTAGTCAGTCGGAATACCTAAAAATAAAAAAAATGAAGATCAATTTCCAATATAAAATAGCTATAGTAACCGTTCTTTTAGGAACTCAATTTACGGTGGCTCAAAAGAAAGATGAAAACATCGGAACTGAAGTTGTAAATGTAGTTAAACCCTATACTGCAACAATTTCTGATGCTTTTAAAGTAAAAGAAACACCTAGCTTAGAAGACGATGAAACTTCTAAAAAAGAGAACATTCAATACAATATTTTTTCTTTTCCTGTAGCTTCAACTTTCACACCGTCAAAAGGAAAAGCTGCTGGAGTTGATAAAGCTGCTCAAGAGAAAATTTATAATAATTATGCAACGCTAGCGGCAGGAAATTATGGAAATATCAATGCTGAATTGTTTGTTACACAAACGTTAGAAAACAACAATTATATCGGTGCAATGTTGCGTCATCTTTCTTCTCAAGGTGGCATAAAAGATTTGGTTTTAGATGATAAATTTTCGAATTCATCTTTAGATTTGACTTATGGTAGTAGATCAAGAACGCTTTCTTGGAATGCTGATTTAGGTTACCAACGTCAAATGTATAACTGGTATGGTTTGAATCCGTTGTTTTCTGAAAATCTAGTGGCGGCTGATAGAGATGCTTTTATTAACGGAATTGATTCTAAGCAAACCTATCAAAACATTTCGCTTGGCGGACGCTTACAACTTGGAGAAAGTGTTTTAAAAGAAGCTACAATAAAATTCAATCGTTTTTCAGATGCTTTTTCATCTGGAGAAAATCGCTTGGTAATAAAACCGTCACTTGGATTGGATATTATGGATGAAAAGATAAAAGTTGATTTTGTACTAGATTACATCAATGGAAAATTTGATAAAGATTACAATGCATTAACCGAATTAAAATATGGTTATACTAGTTTTGGAGTGAAACCAAGTTTCCAAATAAATAGAGAAGATTTATCCGTAAATTTTGGTGCCGGATTTTTCTACAGTATGGCAACAGAATCAGGGAAAAATAAATTTTTCATCTATCCAAATATAACGGCGTCTTATAAAGTTGTTGGTGATTTAATGGTAGCTTATGCTGGTGCTGAAGGTGCTTTAAAACAAAATTCGTTTCAAGACTTTGTACAGCAAAATTTCTTTGTTTCACCAACATTAGGAATCGCTCCAACCGATCAAAAATTTGATATTTATGTCGGATTAAAAGGAAAATTAGCTAATACAATCGGATACAACATTCGCGGTTCGATTATGAATGAAGGTGCTAAACCAATGTTCCTTAGAAATCAATTCTCGTTTTCTAACGCTAACAAAAATGGTTATGCCTTTGGAAATTCCTTTGATGTAGTTTATGATGATGTTAAAACAGTTAGTTTTTATGGCGAACTAAAAGCTGATTTCTCTAAAAATGTATCTTTTGGAGTTAACGGAACGTTTAGCAGTTACACAACCGATACGCAAGCTGAAGCCTGGAATTTACCTTCATTGCAATTAGGAGCAAATTTAGATTTCAATATCACTGATAAATGGTATGCTGGAACCAGTGTTTTCTTTGTTGGAGAACGAAAAGATTTAAAATTTGTTCAAGGACTTACAGCTGTTTATCCACCAACTTATGGAACAGAAACAACAACATTAGATAGTTATTTCGACTTAAACGCACACGTTGGATATAAATACAGTGATCGATTAACCTTTTTTCTTAAAGGAAATAACTTAGCGAACCAAAACTACCAAAGATGGATCAATTATCCTGTGCAAGGTGTACAAGGATTGATTGGTGCTAATTATAAATTTGATTTTTAAATTTTAACCACAAAGTTCTTGCAGCAGTCACGAAGTTCACTATTTAATTTGTGTTCCTTGTGCTTTCTTCGTGAACTTTGTGGTTTAGTCTTTTTATATGAAACTACAAATTCTTCAACAACACCAGCAATTACTTCAAGACAAAATCGATGTTTTTCGCGATATGATTTCGGGATTAACGGTCGATGCGCAAAACGATGCAAAAGGTTCGGCTGGTGATAAACACGAAACCGCTTTGTCAATGATGCATATTGAGCAAGAAAAACTCAATCACAAATTGAAAGAGGTTTTTGATCAAAAATCGATTCTAGATAAGATTGATGGTTCCGTGAATCATAATAAAATAGCTTTAGGAAGTTTAGTTCAAGCAAACGGAATGACATTGTTTATTAGTGCAGCTTTACCCAAAATCACTATTGAAGGTAAAACAATTATTGCAGTTTCACCACAGTCGCCACTAGGTAGTAAATTATTAGGGAATGAAGTAGGCTTTGAGTTTGAGATTAATAATTCAAAATTTAAAGTTGAAAAAGTCAGTTAGTTAACTGGCTTTTCGTTTATAACCCTAATAACCCGCAATCATATTTTATCTCACTTGCTTAATTGTAAAAAAGCAATCTTCTCTAGTTGCTAATATTGAGACAGAAATTAAATCAGAATTAGCTCTAAAAGTTATTACATCGGTTGTAGTTAATTGAACTAGTGTTGACAAATTTCTTATTGGTGGAGTTACGTTTATTCCTAATACGCCAACATTTGGAAAATTACTTCTATTAATAATTACTCCATTTTTTAAAACTGAAACACCAAAGTTTGTCGATGCAGAAAGTACACCAGAAGATTTTATTTGAACCGAAATTTCATATATTCCGTCTTGCTTTGGTGTAAAGGAATTGGTTGAAATATTAAATTCATTATTAACATCAAATTCTGCAAAATCAAATGGAATTTTAGCACTACCAGACAAAATAGACAAGGAAAGTGGTGACGAGCTTGCAAAACTTCCTTTTATTAAGGTTTTGATAGAATTGTCATAAAGTTGTTTGGCAGTCACTCTTTTTATGTTTCCCAATCCATCGGCTACTAATACCGAATCCTTGGTAGCCGTTGCTGAGTTATAAGCTGGTAATGTTCTTACTCGTAAGGTTCCGTTTACGTCTAAGGTAGAAGTTGGATCAGTCGTTCCAATACCAACTTGCGCTACAAGCAGATTACTAATAAATAGTAATACTGGCAAAGTGAATTTTTTTTCCATTTCGTTAATATTTAGGGTTTTGTCTTATAAATTTAACTTTTTTTTAGGTATTGTGCTACTTTTGTTCTCAAATAATCGATGAAATGCAATTTTGATTTTGTTTTGTAAGTTTTTTCATATTTTTTATAAAGATTTGATTTTCAGTTTGTTTTAATTTTAAAATGGAATTTTTTAGTATGTAGATTATAATTTTTAATAAATTATCATTATTTAGTTACGATTTATAACTAAAATAAGGTATTGTGTTTTGGTATTGTTTAGTATTGCTCAAATTTGCTTAATAATTAATTATGGATAAAATATTATTTGTCCTCAATAAAAGAATAAAATATGTGCGGAATAGTATGTGCCTTCGATTTAAAGCAAAAAGCAGAAACATTGAGACCTCAAGTATTAGAAATGGCTAAAATCATCCGTCATCGCGGACCAGATTGGAGCGGAATATATAGTAATGACAAAGCCATTTTAGCTCACGAAAGGTTGGCAATCGTTGATCCAGCTTCTGGAAAACAACCTTTGTTCAGTCAAGACCAAAGTTTGGTCCTTGCAGCTAATGGTGAAATTTATAATCACAGAGAATTACGTAAACAATTTGAAGGTAGATACCAATTCCAAACCGAAAGTGATTGTGAAGTAATTCTAGCCTTGTATAAAGAAAAAGGAGTGCATTTCATTGACGAAATGAACGGTATTTTTGGCTTCGCAATTTATGATGTCGAAAAAGATGAATATTTTGTAGCGCGTGACCATATGGGAATTATTCCTTTATACATTGGATGGGATCAATATGGAACATTTTATGTAGCTTCTGAACTAAAAGCTTTGGAAGGATATTGTACTAAAATTGAATTATTTCCACCAGGACATTATTTATCAAGCAAAGACGGCGAATTTGTGCAATGGTACAAAAGAGAATGGACAGAATATGATGCAGTTAAAGATAACGCAACAAGTATTGAAGAAATTAAAGTGGCGCTTGAGGCGGCAGTTCACCGTCAGTTAATGAGTGATGTTCCTTATGGTGTGTTACTTTCTGGCGGATTAGATTCATCAATTACATCGGCAGTTGCTAAAAAGTATGCGCAAAAACGTATTGAGTCAGGTGACACTGTTGATGCTTGGTATCCACAATTACATTCGTTTGCAGTAGGTTTAGAAGGTTCGCCAGATTTGGCTGCGGCACAAAAAGTAGCCGATCACTTAGGAACGATTCACCACGAAATAAAATTCACAATTCAAGAGGGTTTAGATGCAGTTCGTGACGTAATTTATAATATTGAAACTTATGATGTAACTACAATTCGTGCTTCAACTCCAATGTATTTAATGGCGCGTGTTATTAAATCTATGGGTATCAAAATGGTTCTTTCAGGTGAAGGTTCAGATGAGTTATTTGGCGGTTACTTATATTTTCACAAAGCACCAAATGCAAGAGAATTTCACGAAGAAACAGTTAGAAAGTTAAGTAAATTACATATGTATGATTGCTTGCGAGCTAACAAAAGTTTAGCCGCTTGGGGAATTGAAGGTCGTGTTCCATTCTTAGATAAAGAGTTTATGGATGTAGCTATGCGAATCAATCCACAAGATAAAATGATCAACGGTGAGCGTATGGAGAAATGGGTTTTGCGTAAAGCGTTTGAAGATATGTTGCCAGCAAGTGTGGCTTGGCGTCAAAAAGAACAATTTAGTGATGGCGTAGGCTACAGTTGGATCGACACGCTAAAAGAAGTTGTTGCAAGAGAAATATCTGACGAGCAATTGGCTAATGCAAAATTCAAATTCCCAATTCAAACACCAACATCTAAAGAAGAGTATTATTATCGTTCAATTTACAATGAACATTTCCCTAGTGATGCAGCTGCGTTATGTGTTCCTCAGGAAGCAAGTGTGGCGTGCAGTACAAAAATAGCATTAGAATGGGATGAAGCTTTCAAAAATATGAATGATCCATCAGGTAGAGCAGTGGCAAATGTTCACGACGATGCCTATATTAAAGCATAAGGTCAAGCGTAGTTTCTTGGTTTTATATTGAAGTTTAGTTTGTTTGTTTAATCTGAACTTGTTCAGATTCTTAACGCTCATCATTATTGATGGGCGTTTTTGTTTAATCTAAACTTGTTTCAGATGCTCATATCTTTTTTAAAGGAGCGAATGGTTAGTTTTTTATCAGCAATCCATTTTCCTGCTTTCCATTCCAAGTTTTTCTTTTGTTGCCTTCGAGTAACCTCAGGCAACAAAAGAAAAAGCTTTCCATTGCAATCAGGGCTAAACAGCATTCGTCAGAATATCAATTAGTTGTATAAAACGCAATGCTGCTAACTTCAAAAAATCGTTTTAAATCAATTAAAAATTATTAATAGACAAATGTTAATAACTTCTACGACAAAATGCTTTAAAATGCTTTAAAATCGCCTTAATTATTATATATTTGCGTGTTAGACAAAAATCATACATACGATATAATTTATTATGAGCGACGAAATTAAAAAAAATAGCTATTCAGCCGACAGTATTCAGGCACTTGAAGGAATGGAGCACGTTAGAATGCGACCTTCTATGTATATTGGCGACACAGGTGTTAGAGGTTTACACCACTTAGTTTATGAAGTTGTAGATAACTCGATTGATGAGGCGTTAGCTGGTCATTGTGATACCATTAGTGTTTTCATTAATGAAGATAATTCTATTTCAGTAGAAGATAATGGTCGTGGTATTCCAGTTGATATGCACAAAAAAGAAGGTGTTTCTGCTCTTGAAGTAGTTATGACCAAAATTGGTGCCGGAGGAAAATTCGACAAAGATTCATATAAAGTTTCTGGTGGACTTCACGGTGTTGGTGTTTCGTGTGTAAACGCACTTTCTGACCATTTAAAAGCTACCGTTTTTAGAGAAGGAAAAATCTACGAACAAGAATACGAAAAAGGAAAAGCAATGTATCCGGTAAAGCAAGTTGGTACAACCGACAAGCGTGGTACGATGGTAACCTTTCAACCAGATAAAACTATATTTACACAAACAACAGAGTACTCTTATGATACTTTGGCAGCTCGTATGCGTGAGTTGTCTTTTTTGAATAAAGGAATTACAATTACATTAACTGATAAGCGTCACAAAAAAGACAATGGCGATTTTGAAGGCGAAGTTTTTCATTCAAAAGAAGGTCTTAAGGAATTTGTTAAGTTTCTTGATGCTGGTCGTGAGCCAATTATTTCGCACGTAATTAGTATGGAGCACGAAAAAGGAGAAATTCCAGTCGAGGTTGCTTTAGTCTATAATACAAGTTATTCAGAAAATATTTTTTCTTACGTAAATAATATCAATACCCACGAAGGTGGAACACATCTACAAGGTTTCCGTATGGGATTAACTCGTACGCTAAAGAAATATGCTGATGCTTCAGGTTTGTTAGATAAATTAAAATTCGAAATTTCAGGAGATGACTTTCGTGAAGGATTAACAGCTATTATTTCCGTTAAAGTTTCTGAACCTCAATTCGAAGGTCAAACAAAAACCAAATTAGGAAATAGGGAAGTAGTTTCTCCAGTTTCACAAGCGGTTTCTGAAATGCTTGAAAACTATTTAGAAGAAAATCCTAATGATGCTAAAATCATTGTTCAAAAAGTAATTCTTGCTGCTCAAGCGCGTCACGCTGCTAAAAAAGCTCGTGAAATGGTACAACGTAAAACCGTTTTAGGTGGTGGAGGTTTACCAGGAAAATTATCTGATTGTTCTGAACAAGATCCAGCAAAATGTGAAGTTTACTTAGTCGAAGGAGATTCGGCAGGTGGAACGGCAAAACAAGGTCGTGATAGAAACTTTCAAGCAATTATGCCATTGAGAGGTAAGATTTTGAACGTTGAAAAAGCAATGCACCACAAAGTTTTTGAAAACGAAGAAATTAGAAATATTTTCACGGCTTTGGGAGTTACCATCGGTACCGAAGAAGATTCGAAAGCATTGAACTTATCTAAATTAAGATACCATAAAGTAATTATTATGTGTGATGCCGACGTCGATGGAAGTCACATTGCTACGTTGATTCTTACTTTCTTTTTCAGATTTATGCGAGAATTAATTGAAGGCGGACACGTTTATATCGCTGCGCCACCATTATATTTAGTTAAAAAAGGAAACAAAAAAGAATACGCTTGGAACGATGATCAACGTGATGCAGCCAATGAAAGAATGGGCGGAAGCGCAGGAATTCAGCGTTACAAAGGTCTTGGAGAAATGAATGCAGAACAATTGTGGGAAACTACAATGGATCCAAATTTTAGAACCTTGCGTCAGGTTTCAATTGACAATCTTGCTGAAGCAGATAGAGTGTTCTCAATGTTGATGGGTGACGAAGTTCCGCCTCGAAGAGAATTTATAGAGAAAAACGCTGTTTACGCGAATATTGATGCGTAATAGCTTTTATAAATACATATTGATAGGGATTTGTTTGATTTTTTCAGGCAAATCCTTTTCTCAATCACCTCAAGCGATACAAGATATCGGGTTGTTTCTAGAAGATGCAACTTATTTTTCTGAAAAATATATTACTCCAGCTACAGATGTCGCAGTTTATCAAGCCTCTTCGAGTTGGATGACTTCTCCAAAAAAGAGAAAATTGTTTGATGTAACTTTAAGTTTGCATAGTAACTTATTTTTTGTTCCAAAAAGAGATCGAAGTTTCGAAATAAAAAATGCTGATTTTTCTTTTTTTACTATTGAAAACAATACATCAGCAACAGTTGCTACAGCTTTGGGAAATGATAATCAATATTATTTAGTTGGTCAAATTGATGGCAATCAAGTTAGAATTGAAACTCCAAAAGGAGTCAATCAAGAAACCATATATTATCCTTATTTACAAGGTTCTATTTCACTTTGGAAAGGTTTTGAGGTCATAGCAAAATATTCCACAAAAGTAAAATTAAAGCGTGGTGATTATCAAGTGTACGGGTTTGGCTTGAAGCACAATCTCAGTCAATATTTTAAAACTCTTGAAGCAAAGAAAATTCACTTAGCAGGATTAGTTGCTTATTCTAAAGAAGAAATTAGTTTTGGTTTTTTAGACACTAATACATCTTATGGAAATTTAGGTATTAATAAGTTGACAGGAGAAGTTAATACTTGGCAATTTCAATTAAGTGCTTCCAAAGAGTGGAAAAAGTTTGAGTTGATGACCAGTATTATTACTAATCAAAGTGATTTTAAATACTATTTGTCAGGACCAAAAGGAGAGATTGAAAAAACTATTCCGGTACAATATGTTTTAAACGAAAAGTTGAAAGATATTTACAAATCCAAATTTAATGCTTTAGGAGAAATTGCAGGTAGATACCAAATTAGCAAATTTTATATACAAACTTCAATTGCTTTTGGTAAATTTGTGAATTCAAACTTGTCAGTACAATACGAATTTTAATTAGTATCAATATATAAACACACAATAAAATGAAAGTTACCATAGTAGGAGCAGGAAACGTAGGAGCTACATGCGCAGACGCTATTGCTTACAGAAGAATTGCGAGTGAAATCGTATTATTAGACATTAGAGAAGGTTTTGCAGAAGGTAAAGCGTTAGACATAATGCAAACACAAACTACTTTAGGATTCAATACAAAAGTTTCTGGAAGTACTAATGATTATACAAAAACTGCAGGAAGTGATGTAGTAGTTATTACATCGGGTATTCCAAGAAAACCAGGAATGACTCGTGAAGAATTAATTGGAATCAATGCTGGGATTGTAAAAGGAGTTGCTGAAAATTTATTAGCGCATTCTCCTAATGCAATTGTTGTCGTAGTTTCTAATCCAATGGATACTATGACTTATTTAACGTTAAAAGCAACTGGATTACCAAAAAATAGAATTATTGGAATGGGCGGAACATTAGATAGTTCACGTTTCAAAACCTATCTTTCATTAGCTTTAGACAAACCTGCTAACGATATTCAAGGTATGGTCATCGGTGGTCACGGAGATACAACGATGATTCCTCTTACAAGATTAGCTTCTTATAACGGAGTTCCAGTTTCTGAATTTTTATCTGAGGAAGAATTAGCTAAAGTTGCAGCAGATACTATGGTAGGTGGAGCTACGCTTACGGCTTTGTTAGGAACTTCTGCTTGGTATGCGCCAGGAGCATCTGTAGCATTTTTGGTAGATTCTATTTTAAATGATCAAAAGAAAATGATTCCTTGTTCAGTGATGTTAGATGGTGAATATGGTCAAAGCGATATCTGTATCGGTGTACCTTGCATCATCGGAAAAAATGGTATCGAAGAAATTGTAAACATCGATTTGAATGAAGATGAAAAAGCAAAATTTGCAAAAAGTGCTGACGCAGTTCGCGCAATGAATGGTGATTTGAAATCGATTTTATCGTAAATTAATATACAATACTTTAAAAAGACTGCATTTTTGCAGTCTTTTTTTTGATATTAATGTGTAAATAATTTGTTAATCTTTAGGTTAATTATATATTTGCACGTTTCAAAAAACGTGTATAGGAGTGTTTTTGTTGATTTATATTGAAAATCAATAGATTACTTGATGTTTACTTGTTTTTTTAAAACCAAAACCAAAAAAATTAATTAATTTTTAGTAATAATGCAGAATAAAGGACTTATTAAATTTTTCGCAATTCTATTTGCACTGGTAAGTATTTACCAACTTTCTTTCACATTTGTATCCAATGGTGTGCAAAATGACGCCAAGGCATTTGCAAAAGGAAACCAAGAAAAAGAAATTGAATATCTTAACGATATTAAAAACAAAAAAGTTTTTAGTATGTTTGGTCTTGTTGACTACACTTATGATGAAGTGGTAGGAAAACAAATCAATAAAGGTCTTGACCTTGAAGGAGGAATCAACGTTATTCTTCAAATTTCTGTGAAAGATGTTTTAAAAGGTCTTTCTAACAATTCTAAAAATGCTGTTTTCAATAAGGCTTTAGAAGATGCGCAAGCTAACCGTCAAGGAAATCAATCTTTTTTAGATGCGTTTTTTATTGCGTTTGATGCTATTAAAGGTGATACAAAATTAGCTTCGCCAGATATTTTTGCTAATAAAAATTTATCTGATGAGATCAACTTCAAAATGTCAGATGATGAAACTAAAAAAGTGATTCGTCGTAAAGTGGATGAATCAGTTGAATCAGCTTTCGGAGTTTTGAGAAAACGTATCGATAAATTTGGTGTAACGCAACCAAATATTGCTAAATTGGGACAAACAGGAAGAATTCTTGTGGAATTGCCAGGAGCAAAAGATGTTGACCGTATCAAAAAATTATTACAATCAACTGCTCAATTAGAGTTTTGGGAAGCATACAAAATCGATGAAATGGGTGGTTTCTTAATGGCAGCGAACGATGCCTTAAAAGCTACTGAAAAAAATGTAAAAACTCCAGAAGTTAAAACTGCAGCAACAGATTCCATCAAAGATATGTTAGCTGATAAAACTAAAGATTCAGTTGCTGCTAAAACGGGTGCAAATCCAATTTTAGATAAATTCGTAGGACAAGGTGGTGGTCCAATTTTAGGTATTGTATCTGTTAAGGATACGGCTAAAATTAATTCTTATTTAAAAAGAGCTGATATTCGTTCTTTGTTACCAGCAGACAAGCGTTTTGCTAAATTCGTATGGGGAAAACCAACAGTTATCAAAGACGAAAAGACTAAAACAGATGTTGAAACTTTTGAACTTTATGCTTTAAAAGGAAATAAAGACGGAGTTGCTCCATTAAGTGGTGGTGTGATTACCGAAGCTAGAGATACTTTTGATCAATTAGGTAAACCTGCTGTTTCTATGCAGATGAACGGACAAGGAGCAAAGGTTTGGGAACAATTAACAGGTAACGCATTTACAAGCAAAGGTTTTATTGCTATTGCTCTTGATGATGTAGTTTATTCTGCGCCAGGAGTATCAACAGGACCAATTGCTGGTGGTAGATCTGAAATTTCAGGTAATTTTGATGTAACTGAAACTCAAGATTTAGCTAACGTTTTAAGAGCTGGTAAATTGCCTGCTGCTGCAGAAATTGTGCAATCAGAAGTGGTTGGACCATCTTTAGGAGAAAAAGCTATCCACGCTGGATTTCTATCTTCTATTGTAGGTTTCTTATTAGTATGTTTATGGATGGTTTTCTATTATGGAAAAGCTGGATGGTATGCTAATGTTGCTTTATTGGTAAACTTATTATTCTTATTTGGAATCTTAGCAAGTTTAGGTGCTGTATTGACTTTACCTGGTATTGCTGGTATTGTTTTAACACTTGGTACTGCGGTTGATGCTAACATCATTATTTATGAAAGAGCTAAAGAAGAATTGCGCGAAGGTAAAACTTTAGGAGATGCAGTTATCGCTTCTTACGGATGGAAAGGTGCAATGCGTTCGATTATTGATGCTAACGTAACTCACGTTTTAACGGGTGCAATTTTATTCATCTTTGGTACTGGACCAATTCAAGGTTTTGCAACTACATTATTAATTGGTATAGTAACTTCATTATTTACTTCAATCTTTATCGCAAGAATATTTATTGATAAAGATATCGCTAACAATAGAGCTTTAACATTTACAACACCAATTACGAAAAATTGGTTTACAGGTTTCCATTATGACTTTATCGGTGTTAAAAAATGGACTTACTTATTCTCTTCTGTTGTAGTTATCGGAAGTTTAGTTTCTATCTTCTTTGTTAATGGTCTTGATGAAGGTGTTGATTTTGTTGGAGGAAGAACTTTTCAAGTAAAATTTGAAAAAGCGGTAGAACCAACTCAAGTTTCTGAAGAATTATCTAAAGAATTCGGTACAGCTGTAGAAGCTAAAGTTTTTGGAGATGACGATCAATTGAAATTGACTACTAAATATAAAATTAAAGAGGAAAGCGCTGACGTTGATAAAGAAGTAAATGAAAAATTATATAAAGTTTTAGGAAAGTATTACACAAATACGTCTTATGACAATTTTATCAACTCTTACGATGGAAAACAATTAGGTGTTTTACAAGCTTCTAAAGTTGGAGCAGCGATTTCAGCAGATATTAAAACAAACTCATTTTGGGCTGTTATTGGTGCAATGTTAGTTGTTGGTTTGTATCTTGTAATCTCATTCCGTAAGTGGCAGTATTCATTAGGTGCGATTGCTGCAGTATTCCACGATGTTATTTTTGTATTAGGATTGTATTCTATATTATATAAAGTAATGCCTTTCCATATGGAAATGGATCAACATTTCATTGCTGCTATTTTAACAGTTATTGGATATTCAATGAATGATACCGTAATCGTATTTGATAGAATTAGAGAGTTCTTAGCAGGAAATGTTAAAGGTTCGTTTAAAGATGTTGTAAATGCATCTATTAACACCACATTATCTAGAACATTGAATACTTCATTAACAATGATTTTGGTATTGTTAATTATGTTCATTTTCGGAGGTGAATCAATTAGAGGATTTATTTTCGCAATGCTTGTAGGTATTATCGTTGGAACATATTCTTCATTATTTATAGCTACACCAGTTTTAGTAGATTCTATGAATAAAAAAGATATTCAAGATATTGAAGAACGTCATCACGTTTAATTATCATTAAAATATTTTAAAAAAGGCTATCTTATTAAAGGTAGCCTTTTTTTATTGTCGTACTTGTTGTTTGGTAAGTATTCAAAATAGAATATATACTAGTGTTACTACATTAAATAGAAAACGGATTAATGTTCTATCTGATGTAGTTGGCGTACGATTTATATTTAACATACCTTCAGTTGTACTACATTTTTTTTCATACTCAATAGGATTTGTAAAAGACTTATAAATGCACTTACTTTATTCTTTGGTAGTATTCAATCAGTCATAAGAAATTGCAATAGGTCGTTCCTTTGTATTACTTCATAAAAAAAAAGAGGACAATTAAGTCCTCTTTTATTTAATATGATATCATTTAATTATTTAATTAAATCTTCTGGAAGTGGCTCTTCTGCCATAAAAAGATAATACAATCCTACTAGAATGAATGGAACACTTAGCCATTGTCCAGTAGAAAATAAACCTAATGCATTTTCGAAACCACCTTGACTTTCTTTAACATATTCTACAATGAAACGAACCGTCCATAGAAGAATTAAAAACGTACCAAATATTAATCCGTGTTTTCTTGGTGTATCCGTTTTCCAATATAAGTATAATAGGAAGAAAAAAACAAAAACATAGCAAAAAGCCTCGTATAATTGTGCTGGGTGTTTCATTGGAACAGCAGCTAATAAATCGGCAAACTTCGGATTTGTTGCGATAGCATCGTAGGCCAAATCAGGATTTGAAATTTGAGTTTTATCTACCGCATCTTGAGGAGAATAATAATCTCTTACAAATTTTACTCCGAAAGTTTCATTTTTGGTAATTTTACCAACTATTTCTGAATTAAAAAAGTTTCCAAGTCTGACAAATATAGCACCACAAGCTACCGGAATTACAACTCTATCTAAAACCCATAACAATGGTTTATTTACCACTTTCTTGCCGTAAAAATACATAACTATTATCATTGAAATTGCCGCGCCGTGACTTGCTAATCCTGCAAAACCAGTAAATTGAAATTCAGGTTCAAATTTAAAAGGTAATAAAATCTCTAGCGGATGATTTCTAAAGTATTCCCAGTCATAAAAAACGACATGACCTAATCTAGCACCAAATAAGGTAGCCAAAACAGCCCAAACAAAAAGTGTGTCAAGTTTTTCTAAAGATTCTTTTTCATTGATAAAAATTTTCTTCATTATATACCAACCAAGAGTAAACGCTACTACAAACATTAAGCTGTAGAATCTTAGGTTAAGTGAACCAATGTGTATTCCTTCTGAGGGATTCCAAATCATTTTTATTTCTTTTTAATGGTAATTTATCAAAAATAGTAATTTTAAAATTACTTAATTCTAATATTGTGTTATTTGTGAGAACAATTTTTTTCAGGAACAGGATCATAGCCACTTTTTCCCCACGGATGACAACTCAATATCCTTTTCGTTCCTAAATACAGGCCTTTAATTAATCCGTGTACTTTTAAGGCTTCAATAAAATAGCTAGAACAAGTTGGTTCAAATCGACACGTAGCTGGGGTAAATGGAGAAATTCCTTCTTGATAGAATCTAACTAGTAAAATAAAAGGAGCAATAAGCATTTTTTTCATTCTACTATTGTTAAGAGTTAAATACTAAATGAAGTTCCTTCTTTTCCATCTTTAAGTTGAATGCCCAACGCTAATAATTTATCTCTAATTTCATCAGATAACGACCAGTTTTTATTTTCTCTAGCGGTTTTTCTCATTTCAATTAACATCGCAACCACGCCTTCAAGTTTATCGATATTATTATTAGAATTTTTCTCGTTATTGATACCTAATACTTCGAATACAAACTCTTCTAAAGTATTTTTTAAAATTTCTAAATCAGATGAAGTTATGGTTTCTCTTTTATCATTTAGGATGTTTACAAAACGTATTCCTTCGAATAACTGAGCAATTAATATTGGCGTGTTAAAATCATCATTCATCGCATCATAACAGCTTTGTCTCCAAGATGCGACATCTATAGATGATGATGAACTAGGTTCGATTTCAGTAATAATTTGAAGTCCTTCCATCAAGCGATTAAAACCTTTTTCACTGGCAACCATTGCATCATTAGAAATATCTAAAACACTTCTATAATGTGCTTGTAAAAAGCAAAAACGTACTACATTTGGATGAAATGGTTTTTCAAAAAAGTTATTTCCACCTTCAATTAATTCCATCGGAAGGATATAATTTCCTGTAGATTTGCTCATTCGTAATCCGTTCATAGTTAACATATTGGTATGCATCCAATACTTAACTGGTGAAACGCCATTGCAAGCTTTTCCTTGTGCTATCTCACATTCGTGATGCGGAAATTTTAAATCCATTCCGCCGCCGTGAATATCAAATTGTTCGCCCAAGTATTTTGTACTCATTGCTGTACATTCAAGGTGCCAACCCGGAAAACCTTCACCCCAAGGTGAATTCCATCGCATAATGTGAGCTGGAGTTGCGTGTTTCCACAAAGCAAAATCTTGTGGATTTTTCTTTTCGCTTTGCCCGTCTAAATCGCGAGTGTTAGCTAATAATTCATCTACGTTACGATTATTTAATTCGCCATAGTTCAATCCACGTTTATTATATTCTAAAACATCAAAGTAAACTGAACCATTGCTTTCATATGCAAAACCATCTTTGATTAACTTTTCAGTAAGTTCAATTTGTTCGATTATATGACCAGTTGCGGTTGGTTCAATATTTGGAGGTAGAAAATTAAATAAATCCAAAACTTTATGAAAGTCTACAGAATATTTTTGAACGACCTCCATCGGTTCTAATTTTTCTAGTCGTGATTGTTTTACAAACCTGTCATTCTCAATATCACCATCATCGGTTAAATGTCCGGCATCGGTAATATTTCTGACATATCTTACTTTATAGCCTAAATGAATTAAATACCTATAGATTACATCAAAACTCATAAAAGTTCTAACATTTCCTAAATGGACATTACTGTAAACAGTTGGTCCACAAACATACATTCCAATGGCACCTTCAAGTATTGGAGTAAAAATTTCTTTTTCTCCAGATAACGTGTTATAAACTTTAAGCGTTTGGTTTTTATAGATTTGCATATTTTAGTAGCTTTTTTGAAATGAATTAGATTATTGTTTTTAGAAATTTGTTTCTAGTTTTATGTAATCTAAAAATTCTCTTCTCACATTTTCTTCTTTAAACTTTCCACCAAATTCAGCCGTTACCGTACTACTTTCAATGTCTCTAATACCTCTAGAGTTTACACAAAGGTGTTTTGCGTCAATAACACATGCAACGTTTTCTGTGTTTAATACCTGCTGAAGTTCTTTTACAATTTGAATTGTCAATCGCTCTTGTACTTGAGGTCTTTTGGCAAAATAATCTACCACGCGATTCATTTTTGATAGACCTACAACGGTACCATTTGAAATATAGGCAATGTGAGCTCTACCAACAATTGGAAGTAAATGGTGTTCGCAAGTGGAATAAACGGTAATGTTCTTTTCAACTAACATTTCGTTGTACTTGTATTTATTGTCAAATGTTGAAGAACTTGGTTTTTTAGTAGGATTTAATCCGCCAAATATTTCTTTAACAAACATTTTTGCAACACGATTAGGTGTACCTTTAAGGCTGTCATCTGTTAAGTCCATTCCAAGCGTAAAAAGAATATTTTCTACATCTTTTTTTATTAATTCAATTTTTTCATCATCGCTTTTATCAAATGCGTCTTTTCTAAGTGGCGTTTGCTCATTAGTGGCAATATGATTGTTTCCGATTTCGTCGGCAAATTCTTCGTTATGGCTCATTTTTTAATAAGATTTTTTTAGCAAATTTTGTATGCAAAGATAAATATTATTGAATTATAATTGGCAATCAAAACTCTAATTTTAAAATTTAGAAATTTTAAGATAAATTTTGGTTAAATTTATGTATATTTCGCTCCTTAAAACATTTTGCACAATGAAAAAAAGTACCCTCTATCTGTTGTTAAGTTGTTTGTTTATCAACGTAATAACATCCCAAAATTTATTAGTTAATGGTGATTTTGAGTCAGGTGGAGTAGGCGTTGGATTTAACATAAATAATACAGGTTATAATTATTTGGCTGCACCAACTGGAACTACATCTCCTGGTGATTATGCGTTTGATGCAAATCCTTTACCTTACAATGTTTCAAATTTTATAAGTGGTTTTGATCATACAACGGGTTTGATTACCGGAAAAATGATGCTAATTGACGGAAGTAATGATGGAGGAAATCCAAGTTTTTGGAAAGCAGGAAATACTGGTGGTGGTGTTTGCGGATTAACAGTTGGAGTGACTTATACATTCCGTTATTGGATTAAAAGTATTTCTTCAAATGTTACAAATACAGCAACACAATCAGACATTAGAGCGGTTTTTAATAATGCAACTGTTGTAACTTCACCAACAAGTTTCTTAGCACCATTGCCTGCATCGGGATGGGAATTAAGGACTTATACTTTTACACCAACCAATGCTTGTGTGAATATTGAATTGAGAAATTTTAACACAAATAGTGTCGGAAATGATTTTGCTATAGATGATTTGTCTGTAACACCGCCAGCTTCGCCGTTAACGTTAACTTATTCAGCATTAAATACATCTTGTCCAACTTCTACAGATGGATCGATTGCAATTTATCCGTCAGGAGGAACTACACCTTATGTTACGTATTCTATTGTAGGACCAGTTTCTTTGAGTAATAATAATGGTGTTTTTCCAAGTTTACCTGCTGGAACTTATACTGTTTCAGTTTTAGATAGTGCTTCCAATACTACCTCTCAAACTAACGTAGTTATAGCAAATCCTGTCAATCCTTTGGTTGTATCTGCCAATACTGCAATTTGTAGTGGAAGTAATACTACTTTATCAGTTAGTGGAGGTTCTTCTTATAACTGGACAGCATCTCCGTCTGATCCGACATTAACTGCTCCGACAAGTGCTACGCCAACAGTTAGTCCTACAGCCACAACAACATATACTGTTTCTTCAACGATAACATCACCAAGAAATTTAATAAATAATGGAGATTTTTCTCAAGGTAATATAGGTTTTAGTACTGATTATCAATTTTTGAATACTGCACCAGTCGTTGGTGTTCAACGTGCTTATGGAATAGTAACTGCGCCAAATTTGTGGTTTACGCCATTTTCAAATTGCCCAGATCATACTACTGGTACAGGAAATATGATGGTAGTAGATGGTTCTAATTTGAATGCTGGTAATGATAGATTATGGAGTCAAACGGTACCTGTAATTGCTAATCAAAATCATACCTTTAGTTATTGGATACAATCAGTTGCTGTTCCAAATCCAGCGGCCATTGAGGTGTTAATTAATGGTGTTTCACAAGGAGTTGGCGTTGCGCCATTATTGTCAACTTGTGGCAATTGGACCCAATATTCTTATGTTTGGAATTCCGGAAGTAGTACTACGGCACAAATTGTAATGTATGATAGAACAACTACCGCAGCTGGAAATGATTTTGCTATTGATGATATTTCGTTCACTACTAATGCTACTTGTACAGTTACAAGATCAGTAACTGTGACGGTTAATACCTTAGATTTAATTGTACCTTCTAACCAAGTGGTTTGTAATGGAACATTGATACCATCATTATCATTTCCAACGAATTTACCAGGCTCAACAGTTGAATGGACTAATAGCAATCCATTATTAGCTATCGGTAGTGCCGGGCAAGGTAACCTTACAAATGTACTTGCAACAAATAGTACATCGGCACCAATTGTATCAACAATAACGGTCACAGCTTCATTAAGCGGATGTACGAATGTTGTTAGAAGTTTTACAATTACAATAAATCCATCGCCATCGGTATTAGTGAACAGTCCTGTTAAATGTACTGGTGATACGACACCTGCTGTGATACAAGCAACACCATCAGTTGCTGGAACTTACAATTATGTATGGACTGTCCCAAGTGGTGTTCCAGCTCCAGGTAACGTAGCTAGTTTTAATAGCGCAATAGCAGGAAATTATACTGTGGTGATTACTAATACTGCAACAGGTTGTGCAAGTCAGCCTTCAACAGGTGTATTGTCTTTTATTACAAACTGTTGTCCGAATGAAATTACAGTTAATGCTCCAAATCCGGTATTATGTAATGCTTCAAGTTGTACAACGTTGACTGCTTCTTATATCGACATCAAAGATACAACATCTTATACAGTTTCATCAATTCCATTTGCACCATTAGCTCCGCTGGGGAATGCAGGTACTTCTTTATGTACTATTGATGACGCGTATTCTGCAGCTACTCCATTACCATTTGATTTTAGTTTCTTCGGAAGTTGTTTTGATGCTTTTCAATTAAGTACAAATACTTACTTAACATTTGTTACTACAAATCCGAATTGCCAACCCGGAACTAGTCCTTGGCCTTTCTCAGCTACCATACCAGCTTTAGGTACGGCTGAACCAGAATTTTTAAATTCAATTTTCTTTCCAATGCAAGATACAAATCCTGCAGTCGCTACACCAGCAGCTACACCAGTGGATGTTAGGTACATTGTTGATGGTGTTGCTCCGTGTAGAAAATTAATTGTCAATGTTAAAAATATGCCATTATTTTCTTGTGGAACAGGTCAAGGTTTGCAAGAAAGTCAGTTGGTTTTATATGAGTCGACTAATATTATTGATGTACACGTTAAAAGAAGAAGTGTATGTGCAGGATGGAATGGCGGTAGTGGTGTAATTGGTTTACTTGGTCAAACGGTAGCCGAAGGGATTGCAGCGCCTGGTAGAAATACAGGTCAGTGGATTGCAAATGATGAATCGTGGAGATTTACGCCATCTGGTCCTTCGCTTACAAGTTTTAGATGGTTACAAAATGGTAACCCAATTGGAACAACAGCATCTATTTCAGTTTGTCCTTCTGTTACCACAACTTATACTGCAGAAGTAAGATATACCCAATGTAATGTGCCTGGACCACCAGCAACTATTGTTAGAACAGTTACTGAGCCTGTAACAATCGAAGTTTTTCCGGATGATACACTTACTCCAAATTCAATCACTAATTGTATTCCAAATAATACATTTAATTTAACTTCTAATGAGCCAACTGTTTTGGGACCATTAAACGGAACAGGAGCTTATGATGTTTATTATTATACAAATCAAGCTGATGCTGAAAATGGAGCTGCAAATAGTATTGCAAATCCTGCAGCTTATGTTTTAACTTCTGGTTCAAGTCAAACAATATTTATGAGTTTGATTAGTACAAATAATCCATGTATCAGAGTTAAATCTTTTAATATTATTTTAGATAATTGTTCGACATGTCCTACAATTACAAATCCATCTCCAACACAAACTTTATGTTTAAATTCTGATCCAACGCCATTTACAGTTTCTACAACATTTACAGCTGCTAACAGTATAAGTTATGTATATTTTACGACACCTCAAGCAGGAACAAATATGTATTCTGGAGGTACAATTTTAGGTACTGTGACACCTTCAGGAACTGGAGTTGCAACTTATGATGCCCCGGTTCTTGGTTCTTCTGGTTCTTTGCCAAATGTTTTAGGTACTTATTATGTGTATGCTATCGCAAATCCAACTCCAACGGACGTTACGTGTAGACCATTTCAATTAATTCAGGTAATTGTTAATACACCACCAAATGCAGGTACTGATGGAGGAACAACAGTATGTGAAACAGATACAAGTTCAATAAATCTAGCCAACTTAATTACAGGTGAACAAGTAGGAGGTGTATGGACACAAACTACCGGAACTGGTGGATTGTTTAATGCAACAGCTGGAACTTTTACACCTGCTGTTGGGGCAACGACAAGTACATTTACTTATACATTAAATGGCGTAGCACCTTGCACAAGTGATGCAAGTATTGCGACAGTTACTGTTAATCCACAACCAAATGCAGGATTAGATGGAACTATTGATATTTGTATTGGTAATGTGAATCCTATTGATTTATTCACAATAATAAACGGCGAACAAACTGGTGGATCTTGGGTCAGAACCTCAGGTACAGGAGGAACATTCAATGCAACCGCAGGAATCTTCACGCCATCAGGAACAACAACAAATAGTACTTTTACGTATACTTTATTAGGTACTGCGCCATGTATTAATGATTCAAGTATTGCTACAATCAATTTTGTTGCTCAACCAAATGCCGGTACAGATGGAGGCACAACAGTATGTGAAACAGATACAAGTTCAATAAATCTAGCTAACTTAATTGTAGGTGAACAAACAGGCGGACTATGGACACAAACTTCTGGTACTGGTGGATCGTTTAATGCAGCAGCTGGAACTTTTACACCTGCTGTTGGCGCAACTACAAGTACTTTTACTTATACATTAAATGGTGTAGCACCTTGTACAAGTGATACAAGTATTGCAACAGTTACTATTAATCCACAATCAAATGCTGGTTTAGATGCAACTATTGATATTTGTATTGGTAATGTAAATCCTATTGATTTATTCACAATAATAAACGGCGAACAAACAGGTGGATCTTGGGTAAGAACCTCTGGTACAGGAGGAACATTCAACGCAACTGCTGGAATCTTTACACCATCAGGAACAACAACAAATAGTACTTTTACTTATACTTTATTAGGTTCGGCTCCTTGTATTAATGATAGCAGCATTGCTACGATTAATTTTATTTCACAACCGACCGCCGGCACAGATGGCAGTATCAATATTTGCGGAAGCAGTTCTACGTCAATAAATTTATTTAGTTTAATAACGGGCGAGAGTTCGGGAGGTGTTTGGGTTCGTAGCACTGGTAGTGGCGGAACATTTGTCGCAGCATCAGGAACATTTACTCCTACAGCTGGAACGACCTCTAGTACATTTACTTATACAGTGACTGGCGCTGCACCTTGTGGCGCAGATTCTAGTGTTGCCTCAGTAAATATTACAGCACAATTGGACGCTGGATTAGATGGATCATTAACGGTTTGTGATTCAAGTGGTCTTGTTGATTTGTTTAGTATTATCACAGGTGAACAGTTAGGAGGTTCGTGGGTAAGAACTACAGGTTCGGGTGGTACATTTGATGCTGTTAATGGTACTTTTACTCCAGCAGTTGGAGCTACTTTAAGTACGTTTACCTATACATTAGCAGGAGTTGCGCCTTGTATTAGTGATTCTAGTGTTGCTACGAT
>NZ_JAIXTJ010000015.1 GCF_027483985.1 Flavobacterium sp. | reverse complement strand
TGCTATGAAAAAGAAATTACCTGTTTCCAAGTAATTAGTCAAATGTAGAAATAATTTTATAATTATGAAAACATATCTTTAACTTTTTCAAAAAAAGATTTATCGCTCTTTTCTGGATGCGGAATAAAGTTATCATCCGTCAGCGATTTTTCAAAGAATTGTCTTTGTTCTTTGTTTAATGTCTTTGGTGTCCAAACGTTTACGTGAACTAATAAATCACCACTTCCGTAGCTGTTTAAACTCGGAATTCCCTTACCTTTTAGTCGTAAAATCTTTCCGGATTGGATTCCTTCTTCTAGTTTTATTCTAACTTTTCCGTTTACGGCTTCAATTTCTTTAGAAACTCCTAAAGCGGCTTCGGGGTAACTTATATATAAATCGTAATGAAGATTTTCACCTTCACGTTTCAAAAATTCGTGTTCTAATTCTTCAATGGCAACAATTAAATCACCTGCAATTCCGTTTCCTGGTGCGTCATTTCCTTTGCTAGAAACTTTGAGCTGCATACCATCAACAACTCCGGCTGGAATTTTGATTGAAACTGTTTCATCTTCAAGAATCATTCCTTGAGCATCAGCATTGGCTGGTTTGCTTTCGATTGATTGACCTGCACCACCACAAGTTGGACAAGTGGTAGCAGTTTGCATTCTACCCAAAATTGTATTGGTTACACGTAAAACTTGACCTTGACCATTACAAGCAGAACAAGTTTTGTATCGCACACCTGGTGCTTGTACTTTTCTTTTAACTTTTACTTTTTTCTCAACTCCATTGGCAACTTCTTCTAAAGTTAATTTAACTTTAATTCGAAGATTACTTCCTTTCACACGACGTTGACCGCCCGAATTTCCGCCGAAACCACCAAATCCGCTGCCGCCAAAAGCGCCACCAAAAATATCACCGAATTGGCTGAAAATATCATCCATATTCATTCCGCCACCACCAAAACCACCTGAACCATCGAAAGCTTGATGTCCGTATTGGTCGTATTTTGCTTTTTTATTTGGATCGCTTAATACTTCATAAGCTTCAGCACAAAGTTTAAAATTTTCTTCTGCTTCAGCGTTTCCTGGATTTTTGTCAGGGTGAAATTCTATAGCTTTTTTGCGATAGGCTTTTTTAATTTCTTCTGGAGAGGCACTTTTTGTAATGCCTAATATTTCGTAAAAATCTTTTTTCATGTTCTTGTATTAAGATTTAAGTATCAAGAATTTAGACCAAGTCAAAACCCAATACATAAAAATATATTATTGTCCTAAAATAACCTTTGGGAAACGAATTATCTTGTCTCCTAATTTGTAACCTTTTTCGATTACGTCAACGATTTTACCTTTTAAATCGGCTGATGGCGCTGGAATTTGCGTAATTGCTTCTGCAAAATCAGCATCAAAGGCATCACCTGCTTTTATTTCAACTTCATCTAATCCTTTAGAAACTAAAGTAGATTTTAATTTTTCGTGAATTAATTCAACTCCTTTTAACAATACCTCATCTTCTGATTTAGAAATTTGTGCCATTGCTCTGTCAAAATCGTCAAGAACTGGCAGTAAAGCTTGCAATACCTCTTGGTTGGCAGTTCTAAACAACTCGATTCGTTCTTTGGAAGTACGTTTTTTATAATTTTCAAATTCAGCAAAAAGGCGTAAATGTTTGTCTTTTTCTTTTGCTAAATCTTCTTCTAGTTTTTGCTCAACGGTTAATTCTTCAGCAGCTTCAACCTCTGGAGTTACCTCATCTGTAGGAGTTTCTTCCGTTTGGTTGGCCAATTCATTTTCATTTTCAAGAATTTCTTTATCAGTATTTTCAGTACTCATTGTGCTTTTATTTTTAAATATATTTTTGATGTTCATCGTTGGTTTTTTGTTCCGAATTGTTTGGTTGCAAAAGTACTGCCATTTCTTTAAAAATGTCAAATTGTCACAAATTTTTACCCAGATGACATTGAGAAATTGCGAAGACGACAAAAATTATAATTGTTATTCAAAAATAATATCTTGTGAAAAGCTAAATTTAGCAGCCTAAAGATGGAGTTTAGCCGTGATGGGAGAAGTTACCGTGTAACTCGGACAGCGCGAAAATGGATTAAAAATTGCCTGAAGTGATGCTTCTTAAAGTTTCACACGAATTACACAAATTTACACGAATTTAGATTGTGATAAATTTGACCTTTGGTTTGATTTCAATTACAAAAAAGAGTTAGATCTAAATTCTTGAGACATTGAAATAAATTCAGAAAGACTCTGAAATAAATTCAGAGTAAACTTTAATAAAATTTTAAGAGTTTTGTTGCACGAAATCGTTATATTTGGGATTATAAAAGGTTATAATTCGCTGAAATACAAAAAATATTATTAATTCAAGTTGAAAAAAGTTCTAGCAAAATCTAGAACTTTTTTTATTTTATGATGTTTTCGAGTGCTTCTTTGGCCGTTGGAAATTGAAATTTGAATCCTAACTCTTGTGCTCTTTTTGGAAGAATATTCTTGTTGTTGAAAAGTAGAATATGCATTTCGCCAAGGATTAACTTCATTACAAACTGAGGAACATTGGGCAAGAATAAAGGTCTTTTTAGCTGTTTTGCAATAGCTTTGGTTAACTCTTGATTGCTAATTGGATTGGGTGAAACGGCGTTAATAATGCCTTCTGTTTGGTTTTGAATTACAAAATAATAAAGATTGGCCACATCGGTTAAATGAATCCACGATTGTAGTTGTTTGCCTGAACCAAAGCCTGAACCCACATACATCTTAATTGGTTTGATCATTTCAAGAAGTGCACCACCTTTTTCCGAAAAAACCACTCCGGTTCTCAATTTAGATACTTTTAGATTTAGAAGTTTGAATTGATCAGCGCTTTCCTCCCATTTTTGAACAACGTGTCCCAAGAATGTGTTGTCGATTTGGGTTGAAGTTTCATCATAAATATTGGTGTAACTATCGGGATAAATAGCTGTTCCAGATGCGGAGATGAAATGTTTGACTTGATTGGGAGCTTTTTTTACTAAATTGAACAGTAAATTGGCAGACAAAACGCGGCTTTCTATCAGTTCTTGTTTGTAAGAATTAGTCCAACGTTGCGAAATTGATGCGCCTGCAAGATGAACGATAGTATCAACACCATCAAGGCAAGTATCGTCGATTTTTCCTTCTTGTGGGTTCCAATAAAAACCGTAATAATTGGCCTTGTTTTGGATTTTTTGAGGTGATGTTGTTAAATAATGTATGGTATGATTGTGCTGTAAAAGTACTTCAACTAATTGTTTACCAATTAAACCTGTTGCGCCTGTAATTAAAATCTTCATTACTTTTTTTTTCAAAATTACGATTTATGATTCTAAATTATACGTTAATTGGTATTGGTTTAACTTTTGTTGAATTTTGTCAACACGAATTTTATTCTTTATTAGGTCGAAAGTTGACACGAATTGCACGAATTGGCACGAATTAATTTGAAATTTTTATTACACGAATTTTTAAAATTTATAGTAATTATTTAGATAGAAAGCTGACACGAATTGCACGAATTAACACGAATTAATTTGAACAAAGATTATAAGAATAGTAAAGCACTTCGACTGCGCTCAGTGTGACAACAAGAGCAGTAGAAATGAGTTCTTGAGAATCTCAAACGAGTTCTTGAGAATCTGAAACGAGTTCAGATTAAATAAAAAATCCCAACTTTCATTGGGATTTTCGTTACAACTAAAACTATAAATAAATTCTAAAGGCCTGAAACGCTTCCGCCTGAAGTTTCTTCTTTGACAATGGTCTGTGGTTTGTTGGTATATTCAATTGAACTTCCGCTTGATGCTTTTGCTTTTAATAAAACCCTTGGATTTACTTGGGTTGAACTTCCGCTTGTGGATTGGGATACTACTTCGTTTGCTAAAAGATTTCCTGCTTCGATTTCGCTTCCGCTTGATGCTGCTGATGTGAATTTTAGTGCTTTTCCTGAAATTGTAATATTACTTCCGCTTGTTGATTCGCTTGAAATTGTATCGAATTCAGCGTTTATGTCTATTTCACTTCCGCTACTTGATTTAACATACATTTTTGATCCTTTTAAAACCGATGTACTTGATAAATTAGAACCGCTAGTGGTTTCTAAACCTTCAATTACTGGAATTGTAACTCTCACAACTTCTTTTTCAGCGCTGTAAATATTTTCGTCTGACGAAACTACTAAAGTTCCATTCTCAACTTTGGTTGTGATGTGTTTTAGCAAATTTTCATCAGCCTCAACTTCAACTTTTACAACATCACCTTGTTCAACGATTACTTCCAAGCCTCGACTTACAGAAATCTTAGTGAAAGTTTCAGATATTTTTCGTTGTTCCGTTTGAACGTTTCCGTTTCCTTTTACACCTTCAAATACTTGATTACACGAAGTAAATAGTATAGCAACAATTGCAGCTACCAATATTTTTGTACAAAAAACTATAAATTTTATCATGACTATTTAGTTTTAATGATTATTCCGTCTTTATTGATTGTTAAACTTCCTTCGTCGCCTTTTCCTGTTGTGGTTTGAATGACTTCTTTACCATTCACTTTTACTGATACAGATTTGATAGTATCATTTCCTTCAGTAGATGAATTTTCATCACCTTCTATATCAAAAGTACCATTTATTTCAACATCACCATCTTCGTTTGGGCAATTCAAGCAATCTAATTCAGTTCCTTTTACTTTATATTTGTAGCCTTCTGGTCCATAATAATAATCGAAATCGGCATTGTTTCCGCTTAAATAATCTTCTACATTTTCGTTAGGATAATATACAATTCCTTCTGGTAAATATAGGTAAACCTCAACCATTTGACCTCTAAATTTATTTTTTATCTCAGTAGTAAAATAGTTATCTAAAATTATTTCATTACCAATGATCTTGTAACTGTATTTAATTTTTTGCGCTCTTTGATTGGCTTCTGCAAATGATTTTCCTTGGGCTAATTTTTCTATTTGCACATATGGGAAAGCTTTGTCTGTTTTTTTCAAGTGGATAGTTACATTCGTTGAATGGATAACCTCATTTCCTAATGAATCTTGAACAAGTCTGTAATCACTTCTCTCATCAATTCTTTTGGAATAGAAATCATTGTAGGCAAATCTGACTTTTAAAGTATCGGTTGCAGCAATAGTCATGTTTTGTTTTTCTAATGCTTTGCCTGAGTAGGCCAATTGATTAGCTTCACTGATTCCTAATGAAATTAAAATTCCGATAGCAATTATCCAAATGGCTAACAAGCTATATTTAGCAATATTTCCAATTGATTTTAAGTTAGTTACTAATAATTTCAAACCTAAAATTAGAAGAAAAAACAATGGAATTCCTGCCGCAAAAAAGAATAATATTCCTTGAGCCCAAATTGGCGTTTCTAATCCGATTGGAGTTTTTATGAATTCAACAATTTTGTTATCTGGCATTGATGATGAAAATATCATTACAATGGAAACAACAGCCACAACAGCCAAAACAATTGAAGAAAAAACAACTAATAATGCTCCCAAAACTTTTGCAAAAGCTCCAAAAACGCTTGTAAAAGCCGCACTTAATTTAGAACCTGCAGATTCAGCCGTTGACTTCAGTTGGTTTCCCATTTTATCATAGTCAGCATTTTTTATTTTATCAGAAACGTTTTCAAACTCTTCTCTAACTTTTTTCTCGATATTAGATATTGTAACCGGTTCGCCAGTCATTTCTAATTTTTCAGAAGTTGTAATGGCTTTTGGCGTTGCAATCCATAAGATTAAATACACTATTAAAAACCAACCTGCTGTAGCAAGAGTAAGAATTATAAAAATTACCTTTATCCAAACTGCTTCAACACCAGTATAATAACTTAATCCTGTACAAACTCCCGCAATCAAACCTCTATCTTTATCTCGGTATAATTTTTTAGTTTTATTTGGAATATAAAACGATTCACTTTTTGGAGTTTCAGCATCATCGTCAATACGATAATCTTCTGGTTGTCCCATAACGGCAACTACTTGATCAACATCAACATTATTGATTACATGTTTGTCGCTTTTTTGTCTTTCTGTAAAAAGCTCAGCCACGCGCATTTCAATGTCTTTCATTATTTCATCCTTACCTGATGAATTTGAAAGTGAACGTTTTATAGCATCAAAATATCTTGATAACTTTTGGTATGCATCTTCATCTATGTGAAAAAATAAACCACCTATATTAATATTTACTGTTTTGTT
>NZ_JAIXTJ010000023.1 GCF_027483985.1 Flavobacterium sp. | reverse complement strand
TACGGATATTTTTAATTCGAAGAACTTTAACAAATAATAATATCAAACGTCTTGCGGAAGATAAATGTGAAGTGTAATTGATATGACCTGCGTAATTTCCGCTGCTGACCACTAACGTTTCGTGGCTTCAAGAAGTGGGGATGAACCAAGACCAAGCCTTCACAAATATAAACAAAACTTTTAATTAAAGACCTTTCCAATTTCTGATAAATCCCATACCTCGCCATTTCTTGAAACCGCTGTTGTGTGCAGTGCTTATTCATCAGTTCCTTTTTCCCATATTTCGAATAATTCTTTTTTTGTTTTGAATTTATATTCTGTTTTATAAACTTTTAGAGTTTCATTATCTGGGAAATCGACACTCATTTTTTTTAATTCTATTTCAGCTTTTTTCAAATCGCCTTTTGCTTCCAAAGCTGTTAAATATTCCATTCTCAAATTAAATTCATTATTTTGATTAGGTTTAAGAAATAAGTTTTGATAGTCTAAAATTGCTTGGTCATAGTATTTTTCAGCTTCAATTTTTTCTCCACTCAATTCTAAATATAAACCTCTATGAATTTTCCAATATGGTTGTTTCGGACGCAATTGAATCATCTTTTCGTTATTTTTTAATAATCCTTTAATGTCTTTTTTAAACACTAAAAAAGTATTTTTAGCGTAATATGCACCAAAATTTTCGTCATCAATTTCAATTGCTTTATTTACTAAGATTAAACAACTATCAATTTTAACTTTTTCATCAAGATTAGATTTCATAAAAAAAGTATTGGCTTTTTTTACTAATTCTTTTGATTCATTTTCTTGTCCTTTACAAGAAATGATTGATAATAAAATGCTTAAAATTAGTAGCTTTTTCATTTTTTACGATTTTTTTTGGCGCATTGCACACAACGTTCCGGCGCTTGGCGAGGTTGCGAACTTCGGAACCGATTATTTTCTATCAAAGATAAAATTTCTTGCGAGAAATAAACTTGTATTTACTACAAAATTCGCAATCTTGCCAAACGCCTGTTAGCAGTAGCTTTATTTTATTTCAGTATTAATAAGTTTCCCTTTTTTCCAATATTCTATTTTGTGTCGTTTACCATTTTCGTGATAGTGATATTGTTTTTCAATCGGTTTGTCATTTTGAAATTTCCCTTGATATTTTACATTTCCATTTTCATAATATTCTCTATAAATTCCATTTTTGTCTAAGTCTATTAATTCTGTTTCAGATTTTAGAAAACCATTTTGGTAATATTCTTTAACGGTTTCTATTTCCACATCTTTTTCCTTTTCAATAATTTCTCTTTGTATTTTTAGATTACCATTTTCATAATACTCCAATTCTCTTGTAGTTTTTAAGTTTCTACTTTCTTTTTTATTATGAATATAAGTGTAAAATGAATTTTTAGCTACAAAGCCATTTTCATAATATTCTATTGATGTTAATAAATTTCCACCATTATAAAACTCAATACTTTCTATGTTTCCATTTTCGTAATATGTGTAATTGTTACCTTGTAAAAAACCGCAATGATAATTGAAAACACTTTTTAATATCTCATTATCATAATAATTTTTCCAAGTTCCGTGATATTTTCCATTATTAATAGAGTCATTATTATTTATTCTTCCACAAGTTTGTAGTGATGTATAAATTGATATGTAGTTAGTTTTATATTCGCAATTTTTATAAAACCCTTCGGTTTTTATTTTTCCATTTTCGTAATATTCTTTATAAATGCTGTCTAAAGTTTTACCAACAAGAAATCCTTCAACTTTCAAATTTCCGTTTGAATATTTTTCTACATATTTTTCTTGAGAATATGTAAATGTAATTATCAAAAAAAATATTAAAATGAATGTTTTTTTAAATTTCATATTTCTTGTTTCTTGTTTGAAAAGTTACTGCTAACGTTCCCAGGCTTTACGTCTGTTGCGTATTTTTAAGACTGGCGATAACAAATATACCGAAAACTTTGAAAGATAAAACGTGAATAAAAAGAAAAAAGATAATCACTAAACTTTCTAAATAAAACCCAAGCCAAGCAATAGCGTAAAACCTGTGTTAGTGGTAGCTTTTTTATTTTAGTGTTCCAAATTTTAAATTTTTATAATCAATAATTACGGTCTGATCTATAAAAAATAGAGGACCAATGAGTCCGATAATTTTTTCTTCTTTGTTAAACTGTACATCGTCATCTGAATTTGTAAATTGAGCTGTACTAATTCCTGTTTTTTTATTATTAATTAAAACCGGTTCTAATATTTTTTTTTGGTAAACTATATAATTTTGCCCCCATGATTTTCCTGATAGTAATTCTATGGCTGAATCATTTGGGTTTGTAAATAAATTTATTGTTTCTTTGTCTAATAGTAAATCTCCTAAGCAGTTTCCAGTATCGAAAATTACATATTCTGTTTTATTACCTATTGTTAAAGGAATTTTTATTCTTCCTTTACGCATTAAAACGTTTACAAAATCTGCTTTTTTATACTTTTTTGGCAATTCTTCATAAATTCTCATTTTTTGGTTTGGAAAATCAATTACCAAATATTTGTTTTGGAAAAGGTCGGGAGCAATTGTTCCAATTAGTTTTTGAGATAAAGAGTTAATAGAGTCTTTTGGTATCTCATCTCCGTAGTCATAAATATATGCAACATCAGTTTTCGGAAAATCTTTTTTGTCAATTTTTAAATCTATATTTCTCAGAAAATTTCCCTTATTCCCATTTAAATAGTATGGTTCTCCCAAACTATCTAATTTTTGATTAATTATACTAATAGAATAATTTTTCAACGATTTTCCATAAAAAAGCGTTTTAGTTGCACCTAAATCTAACTGACAACAAAAATTATAGGGTAGTTTTTCTATTTTTAGAGGCAAACTTATGGCTAATTTTTCATAATATTTTCCAAATATATTTTCTCCATGCCAATCAAAATGAATCCATTCAGATTTTTGACTAAAAGATAATTTTGTTAAAAATAAAAAAGTAATAACTAAAATGTGTTGCTTCATAAGTATTGTGTTTTTTAAAGTTACCACTAACGTTTCGCGGCTTCATGAAGTGGCGATGAACCAAGACCAAGCCTTCACAAATATAAACAAAACTTTTAATTAAAGACCTTTCCAATTTCTGATAAATCCCGTGCCTCGCCATTTCTTGAAACCGCTGTTGTGCGACGTTTTTTTATTTATTGTTGAATTCTTTGATTTCAAAGTAACAATTTTCACAAACTAATTTTATTTTGGCAATTTCCATATTCTCGTCATTCCAACCATCAGCTTTATTTCTAACTTCTTCGCATTTATTACACCACGCAGATAAATCGTCATCTTCTTCTAAATACATTCCAATTTCTGTTTCGAAAGATTCTTCAAAACCTGTTTTTTCATTTTCGTTCAGATGTTGACAAATAAATGCGTGTCTACTTTTTCCGTGTTTTTTACATTGAATAAGTTTTTCTGTTTTGTTTTTGTTTATCTTTTTAAGTTCTTCAACAAAATCATTTTCAATTTCGTCAGTTATTAGAAAATAAATTTCAAGATTGTTGTCATTCGCAATTCTATAAGAACCAATTGCCTCAATTAAGTCAAAAGTTATAGCCGTTAATTCCCAACCGATGTATTCATCAGCTTCAAAATAACCTTCGGTTAATTCAGAATAATTATGTTTTTCTCCAAACTTTTTTACTAAAATTGTTTTTAGTTTGTTATTATGAACTAGTTCTTTATTATCCCAAGCCCAAAGCCAAGTTTTAGTAGAATTGGAATAACTTCCAATTGGAATATATTCAAAGTTAAGTTCACCTTCTTGTTTTTTAAAAGTTATAAGTGAAGTTTCTTCATCATAAAACCATTCTGAGTAACTATTCAAATCGTAAGTTTCAACAAATTCTTTCTGAATTTCTTTGAAATCGTTACAAGTTCTAATAGCAAAATCTGAATATTTTTCCATTTTAGTTTCTGTTCGGGTAAAATGTCGCACAACGTTTCGCAGCTACACGAAGTTGCGTACTTCATTCACTGTCAATTACAAATATAGACAAAACTTTGATTCAACAATTACCAATTCTGATAAATCCCAAGCCTAGCAATTTCTTGTAACTGCTGTTATGCCTAGTGCTTATTGTTTGGTAAATTGTCCAGCTTCATTTTCAAATAGATTTTGATTCACTCTGTAGTAATACCAATTTTTTTGTCTGTCATATTTGTTCTCTTTTTCAACTTTGTCATTCCAAACACATTCATTAATTTCAAAAGTCTTTTCAATAAATTTAGTGTCAATTTCTTTTAGCACTTCTATTATTTTAGCACTTTCTGTATTTGGTAGCATAAAAAGTATCTCGTCAATTATTTTTCTTGCGTCTATTTCGTTTAGCCATTCATAAATCGAGTCTTCATTGTCCGCATAATTGTCTGTAAATCGTTTCCACTTTGGAATTAAATAGTTCAGTCCATCCTGTCTAACAAATTCAGCTTTGTCTTTTAGAATAGTTTTTATTTCTTCTGTATGTGGAAATTCTGTTGTCATTTATTTTTTTTAGCATTAGGCATAACGTGTCGCCGCTTCACGAAGTTGCGGATTTTCAACACTTTTGTTTACAAATATAGACAAAATTTAGTTTAAAAAATTACCAATTCTGATAAATCCCAAACCCCGCAATTTCGTGAAACGGCTGTTGGCAGAGGTTTTTTTAATCTACAAATTTCCACTTAAACTTATCTTGTAAAATATTTTGCTCTTTTTTAGTTATTCTCATTATTGATATAGATTGTCCAAATCCATATTCGCTATCACCCAAACAATCAACAAGTCTAATGTTTTTTTCTTTGATTTTATCTTCGCAAACTTTAAAAACAATTTCATCTAACCAATCATCATTATATTTAGGATTGAATTTTGTTTTTACATTTTCGAGTTCAAATTCAATTTCTATTGGTCCAGTTTCTCCAATCCAATTTTCTTTTATTTTTTTTGGATTAAAAACATTATTTGTAAGTACAGAAAATGCTTTTATTACTTCTGTATATACTTTATTTTCCTTACAAACATCAGCTTCTAAATCAATAAATATTACTTTAGTTTTGTCAATACAAGCTAATTCAAATTCATCTAACTCCATTCCTGGGTCGTATTCTTTTTCAAATATTTTTGAATACTCGATTTTTCTTTCTAAATGTATTATCTCAAATATTTCAGAATCATTTAATTTTTCATAAGATTTGAAAAAACCACATTTTCTTAATATTGAAATATTCTCAATTACTTTTTCTTTTGATATTTTTTCCACTTTATTTGTGTTCTTCTTCGGCTCTAAATTATTACAAGAGTTAAATAAAATTATTATTAAAAAAAGATATTTCATTATAGAAGTTTTATTTTTTCAAGTTCTCACACAAAATCTCTGCCAACGTTTCGAGGCTTTAAGAAGTTGGGGATTTAATAACCACAAACCTTTCCCTTAAACACCGAGAACCAAAAGTACAAAACAAACTTTAAATAAAGCCCAAAAACCCCAATTTCTTAAAACCGCTGTTAGGCGATCGCCCTTATTTCTTTCGGTTACTGCTTTTTGTTTTCAAGCCTTCCAAATTTATAGTTCGGCTTTCCATTTATGTAAGTCGGATTGCTATAAATATAAATCGGATAGGTATAAATATAAGTCGGACTACAATAAATATAAATAGACTTTAAGTAAATATAAATATGACAAGCATAAATATAAATGCGGAACGCATTTATATAACTGCGAAGCAGATATATATTATTGCGGTAGCAATAAATATAAATAGGGTAGGTAGTTTTAAGTTTGTGCTTGTCATATTTATATTTTATGTTTTGTTATTTCTTTTTCTTGGTGAATTCTATGCCTTTTATTTGGGCAAATTGTGGACTAGTGGCACCAAAAACTGATTTCACGTATTTTTTAACTTCTGTTGCGATGTCAAATAATCCTGTGTCTGCTCCGTAAATTGTAGTATCTCTTGCAATTCTTGAATTGCTTACGTTGGTGTATGCTGTTGCAACTGCGCTATTTTTAGCGGTTAGGTCGGCTTGTTTTGCTGTTAACGTAGCGATTTTCAAATCGTTTTCGTTTGGTGCGTAACTTGGTTCAGATTGTAAAACTGAAATAATTCCCGCTAAATGCTGGATTTGTTGGTCGTAAGATTGCTGACTTGTTGAGATTGTTTTTGGAGCTGGCGTGTTTGGGTCGGTTGATGTTTCAACAGCTTTTGCTCTTATGCCTTGCATTTTCTTGTTGAATGCTTTTGCATCAGCAATTTTCTGTGGAGTTGCATCTGTTGTTTGTAATGCGTTTATCAATCTAGTTGATAATGATTTTAAATCTTTGAATGCAACAACACGTTCGTTTACTTTGTTGTTGTAGGTTGTGTTTTTAGTAACAACATCAGCTAAACTTGCTTGTGATGCTTTGTACAACGCTGTAAGTTGTGGCAACTTTAGAGCGTTTTTGGTTGGATTGTACGTTGCTCCGTAACCTGTTACGAATGAGATTAAATCTTGAAAGTTTGCAACGTTTTTAGCGTGTCCTGTTTCAGAAGTTGATGCCATAGATAAATTGGTTTGAAATTAATAATAACTCAAAAATAAAAAAAAATGTTTTTTCTTACACACTTGATAATAAAATAAATGGCTAACCGTGAGGTTAGCCATTTATTTATCTTTGGATTATGTTTATGCTTTTATTTATTTTGAACTGTATCCATATCGTTGCATAGTTGTCAATATTTTGCAGAGACTTGATAGGGTTATCTTATAATGTTTCTAATTAAATTTTTAAATGGATTTTTTAGCTTTAGCGATTTGAGTTTCTAATGTTTCAATCTTTTTTACTATTTTTTCTTGTATAGTGTATGATGGAACATTAATACTTAATCCTTTCATTCTAGCAATTGACGCTCGATAAGTTCTAGAAAAACGAGTGCTTTTACCTACGTGCTCTAAAACCCAACTAAAATAACGTGGATGAATAACTTTGCCTTTTATTCGTAGTACTCCACAATGGTCAGTAGGATAAAAAGGTGTGTTTTTTTCTACATAATTAACCATCCAATCGCCATCAATACCCCATAACACAGATGGATTGTTATAATCTTTTAAAAGATGTTTATCTATTAAACCGAATGGTTCAAAGACATTAGCACTATAAACAGGAATACCTTTTTCTGTTTCTTTAATCGCTTTTGTTACAACTCTCTTACCAATTGATATATCAAAAACCTCTGAATTATTTAAACGTATTGTTTGTGTAGCCTTTTCTTGTGCATTTGCAAAGTCTTTTTCAATTTCTTTTTTTGCTTTTTCAGATATATTATTAAAGATTACGTCAAAACATTTTAAGCCGTTCAAAGACCAATTAATTGGAGCAGTTTCAATAGTAGTTGGTGATAACGAGAAACTTTTATTAAATGATTTTTGACTAAAATCTAAAATGTCATAAACGTTTAAATATGTGATACTATTTTTATGTTGGTTTATTATAGTTTCGTCAGGTATTTGACCTAAAAAGTTTTGCTGAATTAAATAGTTTATTTTGCTAGTATCATTTGGGTTGTTTGGATTAAATAATGGGGTTATAATATCATTAATTGTACTACCACCGTTGTATTTTATACCTTCACTGCCTTTTGCCGTACTCCATTCATAGCCTAAAAATTGTTTTTGTTCAGAATTACCCGTAGGACTTTTTACAACTAAAACTTTTTGAGGATTTGTATACGCAAGGGTAAAATAATACAACTTATCTTTTTCTATATTTCTGACGAAATCTATATACCTTTTATTTAGTTCAAAATCTTGTTCGCTTACAGAGAAGTCTTTGAAAAACTTTTTTGTTTTAAGGTTTTTAACTTCTGTACTTCCATCAAATTCAATTTTGTAATCTTTTATTATATCATATTCGCTTAGTTCATCAGAAATCTCACTATTAAGTAATGATTTATAGTGTTCCAATTCAATACCAATCTGTTCGCAGTATTTATTAATTAATTGAAGGTCTTGATAAACTCCCATCTCATCATCATTTTCAATCCCTTCAAACCAATCATCAACTCTATTTTTATAATGTTCTGATGGTTCAGGTTGTTGTGCTTTGCGACGTAAAAAAAGAATTACTGTTGGTGTACCAGTTTTACCAAACGTTCCACTTCCAAGTTCAACCATTGAAACAATATCAAAATATTTTAAAATTATTTCACGAGTTGCAATATTTGTGCTGTCTGGATTGGTTAAGATTGAATATGGAATAATAATGCCAGCAACACCATTAGAAGCAAGTAGTTGTTTTGCACGTTCAATAAAGAAACATTGAATGAATTTATTGCTTGCTATATCAGAAACTGTCGCAGTAAGCTTAAATTTTTCACGTTGTTCTTCAGGCAGAGTATCTAAAAAGCCTTCAACAGCGAATGGTGGATTTGCTACAAGTATATCAAATGAGCCATCTTTAATTTTATCGTGATTGTCAAGTGCGTCATTATGTAATATTTCTATACCATCGTGACCATACATAAATGATGAAAGTTTTGCAACTTTCGATAAACGATATTCCTTTTCAATTCCTATGATTGATTTGTAAAATTCTTTTAAATCCGTTTGTTTGTATTGTTCTATAAAAGGAGCCGTTTGTGTTGCAAGTTCAGTAAGAAAATGTCCGGCACCACAAGCGTAATCAATACCTTTTGGATGTTCTGGATGTTCTTTTACAATTGTTTCCAAAGGCAAAGACATAAGAGTGAACTTACATATAGGCATTGGTGTAAAAAACTGACCTTCACTTTGTTTAATACCATTATCAAGAAAAAACTCGAACATATCACCCAAAAATTGATTATGACTTTCTGTTTTTAATCTTAAATCTTGCCACATTTGAACTATTTCCAAAAGGATTTTAGCATTTTGGTAAAACAACTTTTCATTATGAACGTCAATAAAACCAAAATCGTTATTCGTGAAAAATTTTAGCTTTCGAAAATAATCTTTTATTTGTTGCTTAGTGGCGTTACGTTTTTGTTTTACTGTCCAAAAAGCCTCGTCAATTTGTTTATTGCTAATATAAACTATCTCTTGTGCAAGAAACTTATCCATACCAGTTTTATATAATTCTTGTAAACGGTCTATTAAGTCGAAATAGTTATCATAAGCAATACCTTTCCAATAAAATTTGAGGTCTACAGTATTTTGTGTTTCATCAACAATCTTACATAGAAATAGATTGACCAAAACGTCAAAAGCTTTTTCACGACCTGAAACATTGTGTTTTCTCAGAATAGTGCGAAATTCGTGATATTTACCCTCTTTATTTTGTACGTCAATCGGTAAAAGGTCATCAAGAGTGTATTTGTCTTTACCAATATGGTATGCTTGAATATTTTCTTCAAATAACCCTTTTGTTGTGAATTCAAGTTTATATGTATCTCGCCACGTAGCATAACGCTCTCTTACATTATTTGACTTTTCAAAAGATTTTAACTCCTTGTTTTCTTCTAATATCTTTATGTTGTCTTTATGAGAAATAATATAAGAAGTTGGTTTAACCATAACCTCTCCAATTAAGTTAGAAGTGTAAAGACAAAGAAATTCAATATCAGGAATTTGTTGTGCGTAACTAAAAAGTTGGTCACCATCAAAGAGAGTATCTTTCCAAGCTTTTTCAAATTCTTTTCCCGCTGTTTTACACTCAATAATTAGTAGCGGTTTTTTATTATTGTCTTTAATAAGAATGTCAGCCCTTCCACCACTTGCACCGTGACCAACTTTCCATTTTGGTTCAAGTTCAATATGTTCAGGCTTATAACCTTTACTTAGCAGTCTGTGAACACACTCAAAAACCACATAATTTTCCGCTGATGAAAAGTTACAAGTTTGTCTCTCGTTTATTATAAAACCTTTGTCTTCTGGATATATAAGTTCACTTTTATTAAAGTCAACTTTCAAATAAGCATCATTATGATTGAAAAACTTACTGTAAACTTTGCCTTTTTTTTCAAAGTTTAATGTTTTCAATAAGTCTTCTAAGTTTTCTTTATTAATCATTTATTCTTTCCAAATTGTTAATTAAGCAAATTTAGTTTTTTTTAGGAATAATAATAGTAAAGATTTACTTTTAATAGACTTTAGATAAAATAGAGTAGGAGTGAATTTTTGCAGGATTTTTTTTAAGCGGTTTGTGTAGCTCTAGGGTGTCGCCTAACGTTTGGCAGCTACAAGAAGTTGCGTACTTCATTCACTGACAATTACAAATATAGACAAAACTTTGATTCAACAATTACCATTTCTGATAAATCCCAAGCCTAGCAATTTCTTGTAACTGCTGTTAGGCGATGTGCTTTTTCTTTTCAGAATAATCGTCAGAAATGATTTGCCATCTCGGGTAATTCAAATACAAACTTTTTCATTGATCCAGCTTTGAAAAAATCACAAGAAACAACTTTGTTATTTATAACGTGCGATACCGTAACATCTTGGTAATTGAATTCTTTTTCATTTTTTCTCACGTAATCCTCATAACTATATTTAAACTTATATGGCAAAAGAAAACTATCTTTAAACTTCCAACTACGTTGAATAAACTCAAATTTTAACACGTCTGTAGATTTCTTATTTCTGCTGTACATTACCCAAATTCGAGGCATAAAAAATTCACCTGATATAGGAGATTCTATTATGTAATAGTCTGATAATTCTCTGTATTGACCTTGCAATTCTTGTAAGAATGTATAACGAATTGAATTTTTGTCAATTTCATTTTGATTTATTTCGGTAAGAATTTCGTTAGATGTTGTCGCTAGTTTATTCCACGATTTATAAACTTCATCTACATTAATTTCTCGATGAGCTTGCAAACTTTTATTATTGGCACAAGAACAAATTAAAACTGAAACTAAAAGTAATTTTAATGTCTTATTCATAAATTCTCAAATTCTACGGAGTTTTTTTAGCATATCGCCTAACGTTTTGCCGCTTGGCGCTGTTGCGGATTTTTAGCACCAAATTCTCACAAATATAGACAAATTTTTAATTCAAGACTCAAGCTTCCAAAAAATTACCGAAACCGCAATGGCGCCAAACGGCTGTTAGTGGTTCGGCAGTTTTAGAAATTCCGCATTGCCAT
>NZ_JAIXTJ010000056.1 GCF_027483985.1 Flavobacterium sp. | reverse complement strand
TTTTTTTGAAATCACCATAACTTTATTTTTCTTAAATTTTAAGGTTTCTAAAATTTGGTGCAAAAGTACAATTTTTATTAATATTCCAAGTGGATAAGAAAAAAAAATAATCGATTTTACAGATATTTTTTAGATTTACTGATTTTTATTTAATATTCTGACAGTTATTAACGTCTCTATTGCTAAATAAAGAATAAATGACAGAAAAAAACTATTCTTTTCGTAGGATAAAAAATCGTGAGGGTTTTTATTTATTTGATGCAGAAAAAAATAAGCAACGCCCATTTTAAGAATAGTCAATACCATATAAAAATAACCTACAATATCTAGATTTCTTTTTCGGACAAAAATTAATGTAGTGATTATTAAAAATGAAGATATGGTGAAGAAAACGTAAATCTGTCTTAGTGAAAAATAAAAATTAGAAAGTGCCTCTTGTCCTATTAAATAAATAAGAATACAGTAATGAACGAAAAAGCAAAGAATTGAAAAACCTAAAACAGATAGTAATGGTTTGAATATTGAACGTTTCATTAAGTTATTTTTCTTCCGATTCGTTGATCTGTTTTAACTGTCTATTCAAATTATAGAATGCCAATGCTACGCCGATTAGCACAAAGATCTTCACATAAATGTTGTTTTCATTAACAAATTTATCATCCAACCATCTTCCTAAGTAGGCAAATAAAAAGATAACCATACCCATTTGAATTGGAATATTGATTAGCGCCAGCCATTTGTTACGCTGTTTTTTCTTCGACTGGTTGTCCATTATTTTGAAGATTTTTTACTTGAGGTTTCATTACACAAGTTGCTGTAAATTCAGCACCTGGTTCGACAGCTAATTTTCCACAAATAACTTCACCGTGAATAACAGCTTTTGATTTTAAATTAAGCATTTCTACCACTTGAATTTTACCGTCAAATTTTCCTTCAATATCGCAGTTTTTGCAAACGACATCTCCTTTAACACTTCCGGCTGGACCAATTACCAATTTTCCTTTACATTCAAAATTTCCAATCAAATGTCCGTCTAACCGAAAATCAGCTGGCGAAGAAATATCACCTTTAATAATAGTTCCTTCAACAATTCTGTTGGTTTTTCCTAAAAGATCTGTATATGATTTTGGTTTTTTATCGAACATAACTTTATGGTTTTCTTGGCAATTCAGGTGTTGGTGGCATCATCCCTTTTGGTGCTGCATCCTCAGTTTCAATTGGATTAGTTGTTTTTTGATTTGGAGCTGATTTTCCTTTTTCTGGAGTTTGATTTAGTTTTGTAAGAACTTCATCTTTGGTTAACTCTGTAGGTTTTTTAGCAATCTGTTCTTTAGGTTGTTCTATCTCGAGAGTTCTTTGAATCGGAACAATTTCTTTGTTCAACCAATCTCCAGCACTATATTCTTCAATATTTTTTTTGATTTGAACTACTTTATAATTTTCGCTAGAGATAACTATAGCTGGTTCAGTAATTTTATATTCTTTAAATTCTTTCAACACTTGAGCAATTCCTTTTGCATTATCTAAAGATTTAATTCCGTGAATGGCTATAAAGTTTTTGTCAATTGTATAAATATCTATTGAAATAGTTAGTTTTTCAATAGTGCGTTCTGCCGCAAATTTGTTTAATTTTTCTAACAATGTTTTGGTATTCTTATCTTCTAAATTATCAGCTTTGTATAGTATATTCCACGATAAAGGAAATTCAGAATTAAATGAAAGCGACTCCAGATAAGGCATTTTTTTGGCTAAAAATACCTCTGTTGATTTTCCTTCTTCACTATTTGGATAAGTTAGAGCAACATAATTTAATGCTTTTTTAAATTCAGTTAATCCTTTAAGTTTTCCTAGAAGATTGGCTTTTAATAATTCAAATTTAGACACCATTTCTTCTCCTGTAAATTGCTCAATAGCTAATTCAACCTTAGGAAGGACTTCTCTAAACAAGCCTTTATCATAGTCTTTGTAAAGCAAGTCGTAGGCAACTTCGGGAGTTGAACTTATTTGCCCTGAATTATTTATGTTATTAATAATTTGAGCATAACGCGAATCTGGATACAGAGCAGTAATTTTAGATTTCATCGCCAATGCTTTACTTGGATCAATAATTTGATAAATTTTATACAAATTATACATTGATGGCAAAATCAATCGCTCTTCTGGTTTGTTTTGAAGTAACGTTTCTAGTTTTTCTGCCGCGCGTTTGTATTCCTTGAATTTTTCTTTGTAGATAGCACCAAGTTGATAATAGGCGAAATTTCTTTCTTTGGCAATACTATCCAAATCTTTTTCTGATGAAGGAATTTGTTTTAAATAAAAATCAGTGGTGTAACGCTCATCAACTGCTTCGCTTTTATCTCCATTGTCTGCTAAATCATTAGCATCCTCAGGATTTTTGTCATCTTTAGCGATATCTTTTGACCATCGCCAATTTTCAACTTGCGGTCTGTTTCCCCATTTTTTCTTGAATTCAACTTTTCCAAAAGCCACAGTTGAAGGATTATAAAAATAGAACGTATTTCCGCCCGAACTTGAAATAGAAGGAGTTGGCGTAATTGCTTTAGGTTGGACTTGTTTAGAAACAACGTCGTCAAGTTGGGCTATTTCCTTAGCGCCACTTTTTCCTAAAACATCTCCATCAGCGGAGTTTAAAGCATTTAATTCTTTAATTTTAGCTTCTTTTGCAGCTAACTCTTGTTGTTTTTTCTCTTCTTTTTTAAGATTGTCAATATAATTTTTATAGTAACTTTCTCTATCAGATGAAGACATTGATGCTACCTTTAAAATACTATCATTACGTTGAGCAATACCTTCAAATTTAATTACGTCTTCAAGATTTTCTCTCTTTTTGGTAATCAATTTAAACTCACGTGTTCTTGGGTTTAAAACCGTTAATGTGCTATCATAATATTTACCAGCAGTTACATACTTAGCTTTATTAAAATTAATTTCGGCTAGATTTCTGTAATTTGAAGCTATCAAATATTCGTCTTGAGATCTTGACTTCAATGATTTATTATAATATTTTTTAGCTGTTTCAGGTTGGTTCGATTTATCATAAAACAAAGCCATTTGATGATTAAGTACATCTAGATACGGACGGTTTTCTCTATCTTTTAGAAGGCTTTTATATTTTTTTATAAACTCTAAAGTATCTCCTTTTTTGAAATCAAATTGTTGCGCTTGTCTTGCATGTGCTTGAATAACATATTGACGAGCAGCTTTCCTTTTCATATCAATCACGTTTTGATATTTAACAAAAGCACTGTCTTTGTAACCCATTTGCTCATAAACTTGACCAAGAATAAATTGGTATCTAGCTTTTTCTTCTTGAGATTTTGTAAATTCTGTGGCTAATTTTAATTTGGCAACAGCACTATCTTGTTCTTTTAAATTAAGAAAAGCTTGGGCTAAAGTTGCATTAGCATCGGCAAAAATTTGATCTTTAAATTTAATTTCTTTAAGAAGTTTTCTAAGATTGATTACCGCTAAGGCATCATTATCCATTCGCATGTTGGTTTTTTCACGCCAAATTTTTACTTCATAAATTTTATCACTTTTAGGATATTTATATAAAACATAATTAAACGCTTCTAAAGCTGGAACAAATCGTTGGTCATAATAACGCGCTTTTCCTAACATTAAGTGCGCTTCATCCATCTGCGGATTTTTTTCTCCGCCTTCAATGTTCATAGAATGTTTTTGAATTGCCTTCGTTGCTTTGGTTTCTGCTCTTTCAAAATTAGCATTCTTTGCTTGTCCGGGAAGCATTTGATCTTGAGTGATTTGCATACGCTCTACAGGTAACGTTTCCCAAAAATTGTCTTTATATTGTGATTTTAAATCTGCTATTCCTTTATCAAGAGCAATTCCACCGTTATAAAGTATATTAAATTCTGTACTCAATGCGTGAGAATTTCTAGCCAAAAAGGTGTTTTTCTTTGTAGAACATGCTACAAAAAAAATAACAGCGCCAAGCAGAAAAAGATGTTTTATAGTATTTGATTTCAATGTAAAACGTTTTAATAAGTAACTCTAAAAGGTTAATTTTAGTATAACTAACTGGTAAAAATACGTTTCTTTTTGATAAGTGAAAATAAATTGATGATTTTTTAAAAAAGAAATCCGCAAAACAACTTAATGTTTTACGGATTCTTATCAAAAAAAATAGCAAATTATACTGCGAAAAATGCTTCTAATTCTCTTAATGTTTCTGGTGAAGTTTCAATATCTTTTACAATTTCACCTTTATTTAAAGCTACAATTCGGTTACAAACTTCAACGGTATGAACCAAATCGTGTGAGGAAACCAAAACCGTAACTTCAGGATTATCAGACAATTCTTTGATAATTTTCTTTAATCTATTTACAGTTGTTGGATCAAGATTGGCAAATGGTTCGTCAAGAATTACCACTTCAGGATTTCCGATTAAAGTGGCAATGATTCCGACTTTTTTCATGTTTCCTTTCGATAAATCGCGCAAGTATTTTTTTCTTTGAAGAATTTCTCCGTTAAAAAACTCTTCGTGTTTTGCTAAAAGTGCATCGACATCGGCTTTATTTTGACCACGCAAATCGCCAATAAAATAGAAATATTCCTCAGCCGTTAAATATCCGATAAGGAAACTTTCGTCAATAAATGCCGCTGTGAAAGGTTTCCAAGCTTCACTTGTGTTTACTTGAATCGAATTGTTTTTTATAAATCCTGTTGAAGGTTGAATTAAATCTAACAGCAAACTGAAAAAAGTAGTTTTTCCTGCGCCATTATTTCCTACTAATCCAAAGCTTTGTCCTTTTGGAATTTCAAGATTAGTGATATTTAATACTTTTACTCCGTTGTTATATGTTTTTGAAAGATTGTTTACTTGTATCATTTTTTTAGTGATTAGTCATTAGTAAATAGTAAGTAGTCTAAAACTAGTTTTTTTGTTTGTATGCTGCAATGGTTGCATATTTCTCTTTTTTGTAGATTTTTTCGATTTGATTAAAAACATAATTTCTAAAAGCAAATCCGATAATTCCTGCCACAGCAACTAGTACTAAACCAATATTAGCAGAGAAAAAGTAATTTCCTATTGCATAAAGCGCCATTGGAACAAGCATTTTTGGAATGGTAATTAACATTGTTTTAAAATTGAACGCTTGTTTATCACCAAAAGCTCCTTTTCCTGTAGATAAATCGATTGGTGTTTTCACAAATGCGCCGCCAAGCATTACCAAATGAGAGTTTACTCCGATATTGAAAATCGCACCAACCACAATTAATAAATAGGTATGAACGCCAAAGAATAAATAAAACGATGCTAAAATTGTTGAGATTAAAGTTCCGATAACCATCAACCACCATTTTGAACTGATGTATTCTCTATATTGGATGTTTTGACTCATCATCAATTGATAATAAGCGCTATCCCAACTTGGTACAAATTGTCCGAAAGTGAAAAGAAATCCACCAGAGACAAAAATTCCGGCAAAAATCTGGAACATCGGACTTCTGTAAACTTCTATCGAATTGGTAAAAAACAATAATCCATAAAAAATGAATAAGAAACTCATTGTGAGCGTAGTTTTAGAACGCTTGTTTCTTAACAACAATCTAAGATCATTTTTCAAAAACGTTCCTAGAGTTCCAAATTGGTCGAGGAAAGAAAAGTTTTGTGTCTTTGCAATTTCACTTTTCTTTGCTAAACCTTCGTCTAAATTCAAATTACTTTTAAAATAGTTGAAAGCAAAATAATAGGTCGCAATAACCAAAAGTATCGGAATCAAAAACACAAAAACCGTTTCGTACATTCCTTGAAAAAATGGCTGCGTATATAGTGTAATATCAAATAATTGGTAATAATGCGCTAATCCTAAACCTGCAACAATAGCCAAAACCGAGTAGAAAACACTGTCTTTATTATTGATTAAAACATTCACAAAATTATTAAAATAAAACAGCGCCATAATTCCTAAATGCCAAAGAATTACATTTAAAACGGAATAACCATTAACCATTAAAACAATAGAAAACGGAATGAAAAACAAAGAATGCGACCAATTGAAAAAAGATAAAGCGGTTTTCCCCAAGGTAAAATGAACAATCGTATTTCTTTTAATAGGCAAAGTCAATAATGGTCGAATGTTCATCACAGGCATTTTTTGAAGAAAATACCTTATAACTAAATCTAATACTAAGTAATAAATCATAAATTTATTTACTGTTGAAAGTGGTTCCAATCCAGATTCTTTTAAAATAAAGAAGGCTCCAACGCCAGCAGCAATAAAAATCACCATAAAATAAATTGCAAAAAAACCTATAAAGATTTTCATTGCAATATTAGTTCCTAAAGATGCTGAACGAAGAAATGCCTTCCATTCGAGCATTATAAAATGTTTGAACATAGTTGATTGTTTTGGTTGAACTTATTAGATGTTAAATTTAAAAAAATGTTACAAATTTTTTCAAACATAGAATAAATGTAACTAATCGCTATTTATTACCTTTGTAAAAATTACTTACGATGTCACAATTCTATAAATTACAAATCAAAGAAGTAAAACGTGAAACGCCAAGTGCTGTTTCTGTCGTTTTTAATGTTCCTTCTGAATTACAATCTGCTTATCAATTTATTGCTGGTCAATATATTAATCTAAAACTTACGCTTGACGGACAAGAAATTCGCCGTGCTTATTCTATTTGTTCTTCGCCAGAAAGTGGTGAATTACGTATTGCAATTAAATCGGTTAAAAACGGACATTTTTCAAAATTCGCTAACGAAAACTTGAAAGTTGGCGATATCATTGAAGTTGGTCAACCTGAAGGTAAGTTTACTTTTGAACCACAAATTGACAGACAAAGAAATTACGCAGCTTTCGTTGCTGGAAGTGGAATTACTCCAGTGATGTCAATTTTAAAATCGGTTTTACACAACGAAAAAGACAGCACTTTTGTGTTAGTTTATGGAAATAAAAATAACGTCGAAACTATATTTCATCAAGAATTACACGATTTGCAACAACAATATGTAGGAAGACTTTTTGTGCATTATGCTTACACGCAAATTAAAGTTGAAAATGAACTTTTTGGAAGAATAGACAAAGCCAACGTAAACTTTGTTTTAAACAACAAACACAAAGAAAAAGAGTTTTCTAAATTTTATTTATGTGGTCCAGAAGAAATGATTAATTTGGTTACCAATGTTTTAAAAGAACATAATGTTGCCGATAAAAATATCAAATTTGAATTGTTTTCAACATCAACTTCTGCAGAGAAAGAAATTGCAACTTCAGAAAATGGTCATACCAAAATCACCGTTTTAGTTGATGGTGACGAAGCAACATTTGAAATGAGTCAGAAGCAAACTTTGCTTGAAGCTGCTTTAAAACAAGGCATCGACGCTCCATATTCTTGCCAAGGCGGAATTTGCAGTAGCTGTTTAGCACGAATTTCAAAAGGAACGGCCGAAATGAAAAAGAACTCTATTTTAACCGATAAAGAAGTTGCTGAAGGATTGATTTTAACTTGTCAAGCGCATCCAACTAGTAGTGAGATATTTGTTGATTTTGATGATGTTTAATTAGTTGCGAGTTTCGGGTTGAAAGTTGCGAGTTTTTGTAGCTACGATTAACCCGAAACTCGAAACCCGAAACTCGAAAACTTAAAATGCGAAACAAACTCGAAATATTTAAAAAAGTTCAAGATCTTTTGGATGAACCAGAAGTTCAAGAGCTTTTAGAGTATTGTGAAAAGTTAGAAGATGAGTTGGTGGATTTCAAATTTGAGAAAAACAAAAACAAAGAATTAATCTTGCTCGATATGATTAAGGAGGTTCTTAAAGGTTGCAATGCTGTAGAAAAAGAGCAAATGGAACACGAGCGTTTTGGCTACGAAGCACCAAACTATCAAGCCACTATTTCAAATTTAAAGAGTTATATTTTAGAAATTTGTAGAGATAATCAGATATATTTGTAAAATCGAGCAAATCTATATGATAAAATTTCTTCTAAAGATAGTTCCTTTTCTAATTCTTGTTCAATCATTTGGGCAAGAAATCGATATTTCAAGTTCTAAATCTGAACTAATTAACGGATTTCCAAATTATTTGACCGTAAGTAGTAAGGATTTAAAAAAGCTTAGATTTGAAACAGACAATGGAAGTATACTAACTTTGAGAGATGACCGAATTATCGTTAGCCCAAAAGTTATCGGTAATTTAAAAATAATGGTTTTTAAAAAAAAACTAAAAATATTTGAAAAGATATTTAAAGTCAAAGATATTAAGCCAGTCTTATCTTTTCCGTCAATAGAAACTAAACAAAATATTGTTTCAAAATCTGACTTATTAAAAATTCATAGTGTTTATATTTATTTTCCAGATTTAATCTGTTCTGATTTTTCCGACACTTCATTCAAATGTGATATTACAATAAAAACAATTGATGGAATAGTACAATTTACAAGCAATAGTACAAATATTCCAAATAATGTTAGAGACGAGTTACTAACTTTAAAAGAGGGTGATCAAATTAATTTTAAAAATATAATATACAAAATTGGAGATAAAGAATTCCGTGCAGATGATGTTTTTTTAGAAGTTAATTAAACTATTCTAAAACAGTTTTATAATAATCAGTTTAAGATTTATTCCTTAATTCATTTTTCTAATAACTCATTAGAAAAATGAATGTTAATTATTTCAAATCAATTTTCTCAACAACACTTTCCACAGAAATACTTCGCATTACATCTTCATAACCTTCAACTTTTTTATTTCCATAAACCGAAGTTGGTAGTAATGGGTATTTTTCTCTATCAGAAACCAAGCAATTTTCTATAGGTTGATTAAATGGTGAAAAACCAGCAAACGGATGCGTTGCGCCCCAAAGTGAGATGACTTTTATTCCTAACATTGCTGCGATATGAGCATTTCCAGAATCCATTGATAGCATTACGTTCAGATTCGAAATGAGTTGCAATTCTTGCTTTAAATTTAATTTTCCGGCTACAACAATTACATTTTTTTTAGTTGAAGCAAATTGATTTAGGATTTCAATTTCTCTGTTTCCACCACCAAAAAGGAAGATTTTATTATTGTTATCAGCTGCTAATTTATCAATCACTTGTTGCATTAAATCTTTTGGATACACTTTACTTTCGTATTGTGCAAAAGGCGCAATTCCTATTTTAATTCCCAAGAAATCGGAAATCTTGCCATTGTCAACAAAGTTTTTTAAAATTTCACTCGACAAAACAGCTTTTTTTGGAAAATTAGGTGAGGACAAATCAATAGCAAAACCAAGTTTTGTGAAAGTTTGAACGTGTCTTTCAAACATTGACTTTAATGGTTTAAAAATCTTATTTTCGGTGCTAGTTAATTGCTTTTTTTCTTTTCTTCCTTTGTCTGTAAAAGCCACTTTTTTTCCGCTCAAGGCAAATAATGTTCTGACAACTTTAGAACGCAAAACATTGTGCAAATCAGCTACAGCATCGATATTCAATTGTTTCAAATCGGAGTATAATTTCAATAATCCTATAAAACCCTTGTGACGTTCTTTTACATCAACTGCAAAGAAATTTACATTATCAATTCCGTCAAAAAAAGGTTTAAAAAACGGACGCGAAACTATAGTGATTTTTACGTTTTTGTTTTGCTCAACAAAAGCTCTAATAACAGGAGCTGTCATAGCAACATCGCCCATTGCTGAAAGACGAATCACGGCGATATGTTGAATCTTTTTTGACAATTAATTAATTTTTTAAACCATTAAGGTATTAAGTTTCATTAAGTCTTTTCTTAATTTTTCTTAATACCTTAATAGTTCGAAATGTGAAATTTTATTTTTTATTCTGATACAAAACAGGGTTTAAGTCATCATCGTTGTACATTTTCATTTGTTTGTACACTTTCATGAATTTGTCGCCATTTTCAATATCAGATAATAAATCGTCAATTGCAGTTGATAAATCAGTTCTTTGTTCAAGAAGCACATTTAATTTCTCTTGACATTTATCTCTGTGTTCTTGCGAAGCTTCAGCACGGGTTGCTTCTTCACTCATATGATAAATTTTTAAGGCCAAAATTGACAATCTATCAATAGTCCAAGCAGGTGATTCTGAATTGATTTTAGCGGTTGGTTTTACTTCAACATTACCATATTTTTGAAGAAAATAACTGTCAATATACTCAACCATATCCGTGCGTTCTTGATTAGAAGCATCAATTTTTCTTTTCAAAGTTAATGCCGCAACCGGATCAATATTTGGATCACGAATAATGTCTTCATAATGCCATTGCACAGTATCAATCCAATTTTTAAAATATAATAAATGCTCGATTTTTTCCTTTGGATAAGGATTGTTAATCGGTTGGTTTACATTATCGTAAACGTGATAATCCTTGATACTTTGTTCAAATATAGAATAGGCAAATTTTGAAAACATAATTAATAATTTTATTTGCAAAGATAGTTTTTATACTTTTGAAAATAGTTTAAAGGTTTAAAAAAGTTTAAAGGTTAAAACTTAGAACTAGTAATTCAAAATCAACAAAAAAATGCAAATTCATTATATTTCTGAAAATAATAGTATTCTCAATCATTTTTTAGCTCAAATTCGCGATGTTACTATTCAAAAAGACAGCATGCGTTTTAGAAAAAATATTGAGCGAATTGGAGAAATAATGGCTTATGAACTGAGTAAAACTTTAGAATATAAAGCAATTGATGTGCAAACACCATTAGGAATAAAACACACGACAACTATTGCTGATAACGTGGTTTTATGCTCAATTCTTAGAGCTGGATTAGCTTTGCATACCGGTTTTATGACTATGTTTGATAATGCTGAAAACGGCTTTGTTTCTGCTTATAGACATCATCCGAACCAAGATGATTTTTTTGAAATTCTTGTCGAATATCAAGCTGCGCCATCTTTTGAAAACAAAAATCTGATTTTAATTGATCCAATGTTGGCAACAGGTCAATCAATTGTAGCCGTTTTTAATAAATTAATGACCGAACAAACTCCTAAAGAAATTCATATTGCAGTAGTTATTGCCGCGCCAGAAGGAATTGCATATTTACAAAAACATCTTCCTCAAAATTGTCATTTATGGGTTGCTGCTTTAGATGAAAAACTAAACGAAAAAAATTACATTATTCCAGGTCTAGGAGATGCTGGAGATTTAGCTTACGGAAGCAAATTATAACTGCGAAAAGAAACAAAAAATAGCGCAAATAATTGACACAAATAAAATAAGTTCTTGCTGTATTTTATTTTGTAAATATTCTATTGTATTAGTTGCAATTATTGCTAATGGTAAAAAAGTAAAAATCAACACTTCATTGCTTTTATTGGCAGAAATAAAGAAAATAACGATTCCAATAAAAACGGATAACAACACTTTCTTGTAAGATGCTTGCAAATTCAGCGGCTTATTAGTTAACGTAACTAAATACGGTAGTACAAAGAAAATGGCAAATACCGAATAAATAGAAAAAGCAATATTTTGATAGGTATTGGTAAAATAATCCACTTGCAAATTAATGACCTCGGATTGTAAATAAACCTCAATCGCATTTTTATCTAGTAATAAGGCATAAAAAATGAAAATAATTACCGTGGTAAAAAAAGCTACAAAAGGAATTAACCAATTTCTATAATCTCTTGAAACGTGAAAAACTATCGAGACATAAACCAATAATACAAACAAAATTGACCAAAAATGAAAAAGACTAGCGATGAAAATCCAAAGTGATGCGTCGAATATTTTTTCTTTAGGGGCTTTCAAAGTTTGCAGAGACACTAATCTTCTTATCGCCAGTAAAATAAAAAAATTGGATAGAATTAGTTTATAATTGTTTAAAACATTAGGGAAAAACATAAAAAAAATCAGAAGAAAAAATATAGTGTAAGCACTGTCTTTAGTCAATCCGTTTTTTTTTACAATAAAGTTAGAAATAAAAAAAGAAGCTATCAAGATCAACAATAAACCTACCTTAATCATTATTTCAAATAATGAATTTGTCCATTTTGTATCCTGCAATTGATAGGTAAAAAAGAAAAAAACAATCAAAATCCCTACAAAAGAGTAATTAATTGGTGTAGATTTTTTAAAAACGCTTGTTATCATAAGGATATTTTATACTTTTGTGGATGTAAATATAATACTTGTTTAAAAATGAAAGCATTTTTTGAAGGAATACAGACACTATTTGTAGATTTTTTATTTGTACCACAAGATTTTCTAAGAGAACTAGAGCTTACTTCATGGTTTGGAGCTAATGCTATCAACTGGATTTTTATGGGAATTTGCGGTTACTTTATGATTTATTGGATTAAGCAATTGCGTATTTTTGACGAAGCAGGAACCGAAAACCAAGATACAACGGCACATTCGTTCTTAAAATAAGTCGAAACCAATATCTTTTCTAAAATACATCTTATCAAAATTTAGTTTATCTATATTTTGGTAAGATTTTTTTATGGCTTCTTGAAAGCTTTCGCCAAATGATGTAATGGCAATAACACGACCACCATTGGTAACCACTTTTCCGTTTTCTAACTTTGTTCCAGCGTGAAAAACAATTGAATCTTCGATGCTTTCTAGGCCAGAAATTTCAAAACCTTTGCCGTAATCTTCTGGATATCCGCCAGACACTACCATAATTGTTGTAGCACTTCTTTCGTCAATTTCTAAAGAAACTTGGTCTAATGTTTGATTTCCAACCGCTTGAAAAAGTTCTACCAAATCACTTTTCAACCTCGGAATTACAACTTCCGTTTCAGGATCGCCCATTCTTACGTTGTATTCAATAACAATTGGTTCGCCTTTCACGTTTATTAATCCGATAAAAACGAAACCTTTATATTCAATTCCGTCGCTTTGCAAACCTGCAATTGTTGGTTTTACAATTCGGGTTTCAATTTTTTCCAACAAAACTGCATCTGCAAATGGAACTGGAGAAACTGCGCCCATTCCGCCAGTATTTAAACCGGTATCACCTTCGCCAATTCGTTTATAATCTTTTGCTGTTGGAAGAATTTTGTAGTTTTTTCCGTCGGTTAAAACGAAACAACTTAATTCAATTCCGTCAAGAAATTCTTCGATAACTACTTTAGAACTAGCTGTTCCGAATTTTTCGTGTACCAACATATTTCTTAATTCTGATTTAGCTTCATCCAAATCTTGAATTATCAACACGCCTTTCCCAGCAGCCAAACCATCGGCTTTTAAAACGTATGGCTGTTGTAATGTTTCTAAAAACTTACATCCTTCTTCTACCGTTTCTTTTGTAAAACTGTCGTAAGCAGCAGTCGGAATATTATTTTTTACTAAAAATTCTTTGGCAAATTCCTTGCTTCCTTCTAATTGCGCACCAACTTTTGACGGACCAATTACTGGAATATGATTTAAAGCAGTATCGTTTTTGAAGAAATCATAAATTCCGTGAACCAATGGATCTTCTGGGCCAACAACAACCATATCCACTTTTTCTGCCAAAGCAAATGTTTTTATGGCATCAAAATCTAAAATATTTAAAGAAACGTTTATTGCAATTTGCGATGTTCCAGCATTTCCTGGAGCAACAAATAATTTAGAACATTTTGAAGATTGCAGCATTTTCCAAGCCAATGCGTGTTCGCGTCCGCCAGAACCAAGTAGTAAAATTGTCATTGTGTTGTATATTCTGAACTTGTTTCAGAATCTCTTCTTAACTTAAACTGATTGTTTTTGTTATAAAGAAATCTTTTCTAAAACTTGTTCTGTTTAGTTGTTGTGCAAAAATAGTTTCTTTTCAAAAGAATTTAAAGCTAATTGACCGAAAAGTTTTTGTTTTTAGTATTTTTGAACAAAATAGATTTTTTGTGTTCAACCTTTTCAATTTATCGCTCAAGGCAAATGGTTTTCCGATGAAGGAAGCAACTGCTGAATTTGAAAAAATTCAGGCCATTTCTGATGCTGAATATGAAAATTATATCGATTTAAAACGAAAAGAAATTGTTGACTACCATTTAAAAAACAATAAATCCTATCAAGAATTTGTTGGAAAATCTGAAATAGAAAATTGGAATGAACTTCCGATAATGACTAAAAAAGAATTTCAGAAGCCTTTATCAGAAAGACTTTCTACCGGATTTACAATTAAAAACGTTTATGTCAATAAAACTTCGGGCTCAAGTGGTGATCCGTTTGTTTTTGCGAAAGATAAATTTTGTCACGCCTTGACTTGGGCAAATATTATCACAAAATTTGGATGGTTTAACATTGATTTTAATTCGTCTAAACAAGCAAGATTTTACGGAATTCCACTAGATTTTATTGGAAATAAAAAAGAACGATTAAAAGACGTTTTGAAAAACAGTTATCGATTTACCATTTTTGATTTATCGGATGAAATTCTTGAAAAAGTGTTGCTAAAATTTCAGAATAAAAAGTTCGATTACATAAATGGTTATACTTCCTCCATCGTTTTATTTGCCAAATTTCTTCAAAAGAAAAACATTGTTTTAACTTCTGTTTGTCCAACGTTGAAATGTTGTGTCGTTACTTCCGAAATGTTATTTGAAGAAGATAAACTATTGATGGAAAAACAATTTGGAGTTCCAGTTATCAATGAATATGGTGCTTCCGAATTGGATTTGATTGCTTTTCAAAATCCAAATGATGAATGGCAAGTGAATTCGGAAACCATATTTGTAGAAATTTTAGATGAAAATAACAACGTTCTTCCCAACGGAAAAGAAGGCCGAATTGTGATTACTTCGTTGTACAACAAAGCGCATCCGTTTATAAGATATGATATTGGCGATGTTGGAATTCTTGACGAAAAAAGCACTATCAAAAAGCCAATTTTGAAAAAATTAATTGGAAGAACCAACGATATTGCCATTCTTCCAAGCGGAAAAAAAGCACCAGGATTGACGTTTTACTACGTAACCAAAAGCATTATTGAAGACGACGGAAATGTAAAAGAATTTGTAATTAAACAAACAAAAATCGATACTTTTGAAGTGGAATATGTAAGTGAAAATGCATTAACCGAAAGTCAAATTTTAACTATTGAAAAAGCAATTACAACTTATTTAGAAAGTGGTTTGACGTTTACATTTACAAGAAAAGAAAAATTACAACGCAGTAAAAGCGGAAAATTGAAGCAGTTTGTTTCGATGATGAAATAAAATATAAACCATTAAAAAACTATATGAGCCAAAATTTAATTATTTCAGAAGAAACGATTTCAGATAAAATTTACTTTATCCGAAATCAAAAAGTGATGCTTGATAGCGACTTAGCAACGCTTTATGGCATTGAAACTAAAAGATTAAAAGAGCAAGTTAAACGAAATATCTCAAGATTTCCTGAGGATTTTATGTTTGAATTAACCGAAATTGAATACAATTCTTTAAGGTCGCAAATTGCGACCTTAAAGAAAGGACGAGGTCAACACCAAAAATATCTGCCTTCAGTTTTCACAGAACACGGCGTTCTAATGTTATCAAGTGTTTTGAATAGTGACAAAGCTATTCAAACCAATATTCAAATTATGAGGATATTTACCAAAGTGCGTCAAATGCTTTTGGATACAACCGATTTGAAAATTGATATTATCCAAATTCAGAAAAAACTTGAAAATCACGAGAAGAATATTGAGTTGGTTTTTAGTTATTTGGATGAATTAACTGATAAAAAAGAGAATACAAAGCCAAGAACAAAAATTGGTTATAAAAAATAATTAACATAACAATGGTATCTTTAAATTCAAAAGATACTGAAACGAGTTCAGTATAAATGAAAATAACCATAATTGCAGGAGCAAGACCTAATTTTATAAAAATTGCACCAATCATAAAAGCGATTGAAAAACGACAAATTGAAGAAGAAAATCTCTCATTTAGATTGGTTCATACAGGTCAACATTATGATAAAAACCTGAGTGATACTTTTTTTGAAGAATTAAATATTCCGCATCCTGATGCTAACTTGGAAGTAAAAAGTGGCTCACAAGCTGAGCAAACTGGTGCAATAATGGTTGCTTTTGAAAAAGAATTACTTCAAAATCCGTGTGATATGGTTTTGGTTGTTGGCGATGTTAATTCGACAATGGCTTGTGCTATTGTAGCTAAGAAAATGAACATAAAAGTAACTCACGTTGAAGCCGGAATTCGATCAGGAGATATGACAATGCCAGAAGAAATTAACCGAATCGTTACCGATAGCATCACGGATTATTTCTTCACAACGTCAACATCTGCATCAGAAAATTTGTTGAAAAATGGCGTTGATTCCTCAAATGTTCATTTTGTTGGTAATGTGATGATAGATACTTTACATCAGAATTTAAATCGAATTTCCGCTCCGAGTTTTTGGACTGAATATGGTTTAGAAACTGGAAATTATATCATTTTGACTTTGCATCGACCATCCAATGTTGATGAAGAACAATCGTTAATCAATTTATTGGAAGGAATTGATAAAATGGTTGGAGATAAAAAAATAATCTTTCCAATTCATCCGCGCACGAAAGCTATTTTAGGTGAAACCAATTTGAATTTGAAAAACATATTATTTGTAGAGCCACAAGGCTATTTGAATTTTATGTATTTGATAAAAAATAGTTTTGCAGTTATTACAGATTCTGGAGGAATTTCTGAGGAAACTACGGTTTTAGGAATTCCGTGTTTTACTATGCGAACCACAACCGAAAGACCTGAGACTATTGAAATTGGAACTAATAATTTAGTTGGAATTTCTATTGAAAATCTGGAGAATTTATTTGGAGAGTTTCTTCAAAATGGTGCGAAAGAAGCTGGAATACCTGAGCTTTGGGATGGAAAAGCATCTGAGAGAATTATTGATATTTTATTAAAAAAAAGCGACACGAATTTCACGAATTAGCACGAATTCTGACTACTAAGATTTCACGAATTTTTTGATAAATAAACATTAAGAATTCGTGTAAATTGGTGAAATTCGTGTGAAAATAAATATTCGTGTAAAACAGATACTGAAACCCTGAAATAAATTCAGTGTAAACAAGTTCAGCATAAATGAAAGAAATCCTAATAATATCCAATTATTATCCGCCGGAAAAAGGCGCTGCAGCCAATAGAATTGAGCAGTTGGCCTTGAAATTGCATCAAAATGATTACAAGGTTTCTGTAATTTGTCCGTTAGGTAATTATCCTAAAGGTGAATTGTTTCCTGAGTATAAAGGTAAATTTTCGGTTACTGAAAATCGTGATAATATTACAGTAAAGCGTCTTTGGATTTATCCTAGTGTGAGCAAAAATTTGATTGTTAGAATTATTTCTGTTCTGTCATTTTCATTGAGTTTGTTTTTCTATTTGTTGTTTAAAAAAACGCCTCAAAAAGTAGTGGTTCAATCACCTCCATTATTGCTTTCTTTTATCTCTGTTTTTGTACTTTCATTAAAAAATAAAAAGATAATTCTCAACATTTCAGATCTTTGGCCATTGGCTGCGATTGAATTGAACGCTTTGAAAGAAAACTCTTTTTCACATAAATTCTCTTTGTTTTTAGAACGATTTATTTATAAAAAAGCAACTATAATTATAGGTCAATCTAATGAAATTATCACTCACGTAACTTCGTTATTTCCTCGAAAAGAATGTTATTTATATCGTAATTTTCCAGATCATAAAGTCGAAAATTTTGATTTAAAATTTGAGGAAAATCAACCTATTAAAATATTTTATGCCGGACTTTTAGGAATTGCACAAGGTGTTTATGATTTGTGTGAAAAAATAAATTTAAATGGCTTAAACATTGAATTACATCTGTTTGGTGATGGTGCTGAAAAAAGTCAAATAGAAGCTTTAATTTCAAGTGAAAAAGGTAAAAATATCTTTTTTCACGGCATGATGGAACGTAACCATTTACACGAAAAATTAAAATCATTTGATATTGCCATTGTTCCGCTGAAAGTTAGGATTTATGGTTCGGTTCCTTCAAAGATATTTGAATATGGTGCACTTGGATTTCCTATTTTATACTTTGGTGGCGGTGAAGGCGAAACTATTGTTTATGAAAATAAAATGGGTTGGGTTGCAGCAGTTGGTGACTATACGGATTTAAATGATAAAGTAAAAGAAATCTCTAAACTCAATAAATCGGACTTGTTTAAAATGAAAAATGACATTTTCACTCAATCGCAACTAGTCTTTAATTTAGACAATCAAATGAGTGATTTAATTAAAAAAGACGTTTTTTAATAGGCTTTATCTTCGCCTTTAAAAATGTTTACAACCGTCTGAATAATGATTTTTATATCCATAACGATGGACCAATTTTCGATATAGAAAACATCAAATTTGATTCTGTTTATCATATCTTCATCGGTTTCAATTTCACCTCTATAACCTTTTACTTGTGCTAAACCTGTGATTCCTGGCTTAACATAATGACGCACCATATAGCGTTTAATCTTGCTAGCATAAGATTTGTTTTGTGACCATAAGTGAGGTCTTGGACCAACAACTGACATATCACCTAGTAAAACATTAAAAAATTGAGGTAGTTCGTCGATACTCGTCTTACGCATAAATTTACCCATTTTGGTAACTCTAGGATCATTTTTAGAAGCTTCTTTTTCAGTGGTTTCATTGACTTGCATCGAACGAAATTTGTAGCAAAAAAATTCGTGTTCGTCTAAACCTGGCCTTCCTTGTTTAAAAAAAATAGGTCCTTTAGATTCTAATTTAATAAGAATAGCAATTAATGGCATCAACCAAGATAAAACGACGATGATTACAAATAGTGAAAAAATCACGTCGAAACCTCTCTTAATTCCTTTTATTGTTGGGTTGTGCAATTGTGTTTTTTGAAGAGATAAAACTGGAAAAAGTTCGTAATAATCAATTTTCATATTTTTAGAAAATATCTCTTTGGTGTCTGGAATGAATTTTATTGTTTTATTATTTTCATCCGCAAATTCCACTAAGTCCTTTAGTTTTTCGTTAGAAATTTCGTTTAAAGAACAATAAATTTCATCGATTTTGTTAACTACTACAAAGTCTTTGATATCATCAACTTTTCCTTTTATTTCTGGATTTTGCTTCTTATCTGAAAAATAACCTTGAAAACGATAACCATAATCTTGTCGGTTATCAAATACTTCTTTTAAACGAATTGCTTCTGGTGTAAAACCAATTATGATCGCGTTTCTAAAATTATTTTTAGTGGTAATTCTATATTTCTTTAAGTAAAAAAATAAAAAATATTTTATTCCTGCAATTAAAATAAAACTAATAATCATCATAATTGCAATTGCTTTTCCGCTAAATATCGCTGTTTTAGCAAAAGGAAAGAAAGCTATTATGACTAAAAGAAATATACTAAATTGTCTAAAAAGTTTAGATATAATTTCAACTGGAGTAGTAAATCTAAAAACTTCATAAAACTTTACTAGAAAAGCAATTAAAATCCAAGCTAAAGACTGGTATACCACAAAATAGACCATTTCTAAGTTTAAATCTCTAAAGAAATATAAACTTAGAATGGTTAGGACCAAAACATCTAGGACAGTGCTTAATGGTCTAATGTATTTGGAATATCGGCCTGTTTGCTGAGCAACCATATATTAATGGATGTAACCTTTAAAATCTTTATGTTCTTCTTTTAAAAGTTCGTCTAACGAAAGAGATTTAAAATAATCATAGGTCAATTTCATTCCTTCGTCACGCTTAACTTTGGCTTCCCATCCAAGAAGTTCTTTTGCCTTGGTAGTATCAGGTTGGCGCTGCATTGGGTCATTAACTGGCAAAGGATGATAAACCACTTTTTGGTTGGTTCCTGTAAGTTTGATTATTTCTTCTGCAAAATCTTTAATTGTGATTTCATCAGGATTTCCAATATTTACAGGATAAACATAATCAGAATGTAACAATCTAAAAATTCCTTCCACTTGATCTGTAACATAACAAAAAGAACGTGTTTGACTACCATCTCCAAAAATAGTTAAATCCTCACCACGTAATGCTTGACCGATAAAAGCCGGAATAACACGACCGTCATTTAGTCGCATTCTTGGTCCATAAGTATTAAAAATTCTAACAATTCTTGTTTCTACGTTATGAAAAGTATGGTAAGCCATTGTTATGGATTCCTGAAAACGTTTGGCCTCATCATAAACTCCTCTTGGACCAATAGTGTTTACGTTTCCGTAATATTCTTCCGTTTGTGGATGAACCAAAGGATCGCCATAAATTTCAGAAGTTGATGCAATTAGAATTCTAGCTTTTTTAACACGAGCCAAACCTAACAAATTGTGTGTTCCTAAAGATCCAACTTTCAAGGTTTGAATAGGAATTTTTAAATAATCTATAGGTGATGCTGGCGAAGCAAAATGGAGAATATAATCTAAATTTCCAGGAATATGTACAAACTTAGTTACATCATGGTGATAAAATTCGAAATTTTCTAGCTTGAACAAATGCTCAATGTTTTTTAAATCTCCTGTAATCAAGTTATCCATTCCGATAACGAAATATCCTTCTTTGATAAAACGATCACAAAGATGTGACCCTAAAAATCCCGCCGCTCCTGTTATTAATATTCTTTTCATAGTTTGTTTTGGTTAACTTTTAGAATTAATTGAATCAACTCTAGCATTAAAAATGCAATACATTGTTACAAAAAAGACTATTCCTCTTTGTCGTGATAAAAATGACTCTGTCAAAAATAAACTTATCATTAGAACTGCAAAAGAAAAATGTATAAAATCTTTGTTATTAATTGCGTTTTTAATGTTTTTTGCCAAAATAAGCAGTAAAAGCGATAATCCGATTACTCCAAGTTCGGCGAAAAACTGAATATATTGATTGTGAAAATTAAATGATCCATAACCATTGTACAGATTATACTTTTTTTCTTTTTCAAGTAATTTTTTTTCCGAGGCATTTAAGCCAAATCCTTTGAGTAAAATCGGTTCTTCTTTTAACAGTTCAAAAAACATTCTTATTTGATAAACTCTGAATGCAGTTCCTGGAAAATAATCGTTTGGAGAAAAAGTTTCATTATTCCAAGCTTCATAAATACTGATATTGTGAACTCCGTTTTGCAAAGTTGCAGAAGTTTTTGAACTTAAATTATTTCTAAACTCTTCTTGAAATCGATTTCTAATCTTACCAAACGAAAGTCCGACTGCAATAACAACGATAAAAATCATTAGATTTCTTATTCTAATTTTGTTGGATGATTTAGTGTTGTACAAATAATATCCTAAAACTAAAATTATGAACACTAAAATTATATTTTTAGAAGAGAGTAAAATCAGAAAACCTACAAGCAAAAGCGACAGAAAAATATCAACTTTTGATTTCAACTCTTTTGTGAAAAAATAAAAAAATGCTACAGCAACAAAAACTGAAACGTGAATTGCATTTAACAATTTAGGCACCAATCCAAAATCATCATCGTTTTCTCCGTGATAGAAAAAAGCGCGTGTATCTTGGTTTATTGAGAATCTAATTATTGCTCTTGAAAGAAAAAAAACAACCAGAATTACCATTGAAAAGCTATAATATTTCAATAGTTTTTCTTTATCTGTTTTAGAAATTTGTACTTTCATAAACAGTAATGGAAGCAGTAAAAATCCAAGTTCTTTCGGAATAGATTTTAACGTTTGAGTTTTATCAATACTCCAAAAATAGGAAATTGACATTAATAAAAACACGAGTATTGGCAGTATAAGAACCCAATTTATTTGAAAATTAGTCTTTTTAAAATTTACTAAAACTGATAAAATTAAAAGTATTAAAACAGTATTATTTACAGCCAACGATAATGGAATAGTTGCTAATAAAAGTGCTATGAAAATAAAGGAACTATTATCGCTTTCTTGTTTTATGTTTTGAAAAACACTCTTCAAATAATTGTAAATATTGACCATTAATTTTCTTCCAATTAAACTCGTTAACTATGGCGTTGTAGTTGTTTTGAACACGTTGCAAGTTATCACTTTTTTTAACAGATTCTAAAATATTTTTCACCTCAGTAGGGTTAGAAAAGTAGATTCCGTTATCTTTTAAAATACCTTTATTAAAGTCATTATTGTGAGCAATAACAAGTGCCTGCGAAGCCATTGCTTCTAAAAGTGATGGATTTGTTCCTCCTACAGAATGTCCGTGGAAATATAATTTTGAAAAATAACGAAGATTGTTTAAATGTTCTAAATTATAAATTCCGCCTAGAAATCTAATGTTATCGTAATTTTTAAATTTGTTTTTTAAATAGTCACCATATTTTGTTTCGTGTTTTCCTATGACTAAAATTGGTGTTTTATCGATTGATTGAGCAACACCTTCTAGAACCATATCAAGGTTATTTTCAGGTTCAAAACGAGCCATAATCATATTGAAATTTTGCTTTTCAACATTATATTCTTTTAGAAAATCTTCGTTAGGTGAATTAAAAGGATAAGCTCCGTAAGCAATATAGGTCGACTCTTTATTGTATTTTTCTTTTAAAAACTTTTCAATTCCGATAGAGTCTGATACTAAATAATCACTTGAAATGGCTGCGAGTCTTTCGGCAAATTTTAAAAATTGTTGCACCGGTTTAGAATATTTAGTTCTTTTCCATTCCAAACCATCCATATTGGTGATGATTATTGGCTTTTTGGGTAAAAGAAAAAACCAAACAGAGTTGCTTGTATAACCTAATTGAAGAATTATATCAAAATTTCGTTTTCGAGAATCGATGATGCAATTGTAGTCGTAAATAAACTGTCCGAAAGTTCCAAATTTGTGCTCGGGATCATTTTGATGAATGATGTTTACTCCGTGAAATGTTTTTTCTTGAAATTTGTGGTTGTGCGAGTTGTAGCAATATACTTCGTGACCTTGCTCTACAAGATATACCGAAAAAAATTCGGCAAATTGTTCAAAACCTCCGTAATAATTAGGAATTCCACGTGTTCCGAGAATGGCTATTTTCATAGAGATTTAATTCATTTAGGAGTGCAAAAATAAATAAATTTGTTGGAATTAATTATTATTTGTCTCGTTTTCTGAAATAGCTATTTGAACTTGCTTTGCTGCCAAACTCCATTTATATTTTTTAAAAACCTTCTCTTTTTTTTCTTTAATATTAGTTTCTGATAAAGCTTTTTGAATTTTACTATTTAAATCAATTGTATCAAGAGGATTGAACAAGCAATCAGACATGAAATCAAAATCAGCCATAGCAGTTGTATTTGAGCAAACTGTTGGTGTTTCACAAGCTATTGATTCAAGAGGTGGTATTCCAAAACCTTCTGCAATTGATGGATAAATAGAAACTTCTGCAGCTCTATTTATTTGAACTAAATCATTAAAATCAATTTTGTTTAATTTAAAAATCTTACTTTTTATATCGTTTGATAAATCTAGATAATAGTTGTTATACTCTTTGTTTTGAATAGCTTCATCACCTAAAAACACTAAACTGTAGTTTTTGTAATATTGATTTTCAACAAAGACTTTAAGTAAAGAATGGTGGTTTTTTCTTGGTTCCCATCTACTTACGAATAGAAAATAATTTTTTATTCCAAATTTTTCTAAAACATATCGCTGAACTTCATCCTTTTTATAGGATTCAAAAAAAGATTCTTCGACAGCATTTGGTGTTATATAGATATTTTTAATTTTAAAATGATGTTCAATTCTTTGTTTGGAAAATTGAGAAACAGTTAAAACAACATCCGAATATTTTGCACTGAATTTGTATAAAAATTTCTTAGAAACTTTATATAACAAAGGAAAATAACTTGGATAATCTAAAAATAAAACATCGTGTAAAGTAACAATATACTTGCAATTTTTTATTGGCGGAACAATATATTGAAAATGTGCGTAATCAATTTTGTGTTTTTTAATTATTTGTGGCAGCTCAATTAAAAGACGATAAAATTTGTTTTTTGACTTGTAGTTTATGTACTTGATATTTTCTTGTTTACCGAAAATTTCTTCAAGATTGTATTTGTGCGAAACAAAATAAAAAGTCTTTGTCTTATCTTTAATTAATTCAAGGTATATCCCTTTTAAATAGGTTGTTGTGCCTTGAAGTGATTGATCAAAAACGTGGCAATCGACAAGAATATTTACTGTTTTCATAAAGTTAAAAATACGATTTAAGTGCAAAAATACTATAGATTAAATTTTAATTTTCTTAGATAAATCCATAAAAGGTTTCTCTATAAATCTATATCCTAAAAAGCTTGCAACAACAACTATTGGTGTAATAGAAAAAATAATTAAACAGTATTGAGATTCTGATAACTGTTTAGCTTTATCTATTCCAAATCCGAAATAAAATGTGGTGAATAGTATTATTCCATGCAGCAAATAAGTACTGTAGCATATCTCACCCAAAAATTTGAGGACAGAATTTCTTAATAATCCAAACATAGAATTTCCTAAGGCAATGATGGTAAAAATAATTGATATTAATAGTTTGCACAAAATACTTTCAGATGTTCTAAAAAACAGAATAGACGACGCACACACAAGAACCACAATGCTTAGTAATAGCGTATTTGCATTCTTTTTAAAAGAAGTGTACTTTATTACTATCGGCGCAATAGCACCACCAATAAATGAACTTATGTGATGCATTTCTAAACCATGAACTAAAATAAAAAGAGCAACAAAACCAAAGCTAATTATTAAATATATTTTAGCTGGTTTTATTTTTAATATAAGTAGCGAAATTAATGGCAGTGCAAAATAGAATAACCACTCAAATGGTAACGACCAATTTACATTCGCATTTATAATAACGGTCAAAGGATTATCATTTATAAATTTGGTTGTAGTAATTGTAAAGGCTAACCAGTGAAAAATTGATATAAAAAAATCAGATATACCAACGTTAATTTTCCAGTTGCTGATTATCATGATAAAAAAAATCATTAGTAACAGTGAAAAAAAATACATTGGTGCCAATCTAAAAATTCTTGAAATAAAAAATCTATTCCAATTATATGGTTTATCAATAGTATCTAAAAGCTTTGTAACAAATAAAAAACTTGTAATCATAAAAAACAAAGCTACACTTGTTTGTCCAAACTGGTTGTATAAATTTGAATTAGGTTCTTTCCAAACTCCATCATTTATATATTGATACCAAATATTAGCGTGGTGAATAAACACACCTAGTGCAAGAAAGCCTCTTAATCCATCAATATTTTCATATCGTCCAGAAGTAGCAACCATCTTAAATTTCAAATTGATACTATATGCCGTTGCGAAAGCTATTGCAAATATTATAATTGAAAATAATGGATTGGACGGATTCATATGCTATACTGGTTTAGAAATTAAATTAACATAATTCTTTTCTGAAGATGCCAATGCGCCTCCAAGTATGAAAATAACTATATCGCCAAAATTATATATTCCAGTAATGGTTAAGGTCGAAAAAAAGAAGAACAATCCAATGGATGAAATAAGAATATTATTTAATGTTCTTGTTTTATAGGCATATTTATATAATCTAAAAAGAAATATTAAGTACAAAATCATTCCAAGAATTCCCGTTTTATATAAAATATAAGGATAGCCATTATGAAGTTCTGAAATGAATTTCATTCCCTTACTTTTTGGACCACTCAATGGAGCAAAGAATTTTAAATTAACTAAAGAACCGTGACCACAACCAAAAACGTAGCTACTTGGATTATTATTCATTAATTCAAATGCTTGTTTGGCTTCATATCCTCGCCAATGATCCCATAAATCTTTATGGTTTTCTCTGTCGACTTTTGTTTTCAAAATTTCGCTTGGTGCGATTTTTATTTTAAACAATAAAGTTTCTAATCCTGGTTTATTTCTTTCAATCTTAATTGAAAATAAAAAGACATAAAATAATGCTACAAAAACAAGTAATGAAACAATAACTTTAATGCTTTTGGCAGTTATTAGAGTATATCCTTTTATCGAAAAAAATAAGATTATTGCTGTAACTATCATTGTTCTTGAAAAATACAAAACACAAGAAAAGAGTAGAAAAAATAAAGCAAGTCTGTAGTTTAATGCAGAATCAAATAAATTTTTTTGTTCAAATTTTTTGTAGTAGAACAATAGGAATAGTGAAAATAATTCTAAAAAACTATCTTTATTAAAATCTCTAATATCATTTATAGAACCTGAAAAAATATCTCCTGAAATAAAGAGCACTGAAAAGTGAATGGTTGCTGAAATTAAGCCACAAATGACAATTGTTTTTACGAAAAGTTTAAAATCGTCTATTTTCTTAAAAAAGAGATACCCAATTAGCAATCCTAATATGGGTTTTATAGAATGAAAAATATCTTTTAATGCATTAAAAAAACTAAATCTATGGATTAAAAAACCCAAAAAACCCATCAAAAAAAGGATAACAATTGGTAGAATAATTTTTAAAGATGCTCTGGTAAAAAAAACTCTTTCTTGTAAAAAGAAAAAAGCTAAAACACCTACTTGCAATAAAATATTAGTTCTGAATGAAGGAAGAAATATTTGTAAAAGCAGAACGGCTGCAAAAATAAAATTGTAAAATTTTGATTTATTAATTTTCATTCAAGGGTTCCAATTTATTTTTCAAAAATAATGGAATTAATCTAGTTTAAGTAGGCTTTTGACTTTTTTTACAACTTTATTTACTTGCAATGCTGCAGTAACTATTAATTTGTTAATTCCATTAAAATGTTTTGAAATATAAATTTCGTATCCTTTAACCAATAATGGATTTTTAGAGGTATTAAAGCCAACGAAATGGATGTAGTTAAAATTGGGTAAAAAAACTCTTTTTAGACCAATACCAGCGATTCGTTTACAAAAATCAACATCTTCAACATAAAGAAAATACGCTTCATCAAAACCATTTATCTTTTGATAAGTTTCTTTTTTCAACATTAAAAAAGAACCACTCAGCCAATCAACGTAATAATCATGTTTTGAAAAAACGCCCGACTTAAATTCGTCATTAATTTCTAGCAGTTTTTTCATTTGAAACATATTCGAAGCATTTGGAAATACTCCAGCAACAGGAAGGTATTCCTTTTTACCATTCAGCATATTTATACCTACAGCTCCAATGGTTTCATCTTCTTTAAGATAATCAAGAACTGGTTTAAGATTATCTAGTACAATTGTATCGTTATTAATCAAAAGTAGATAATGACCTTGAGCTATTTTTACTGCTTCATTATTTCCTTTTCCAAAACCATAATTTATTTTAGAATCAATAAGCCTTACGTTGGGATAATTAACTCTTATATAATTGCAGCTTTCGTCTTTTGAATTATTGTCAATGATAATAATTTCACTAGAAATTCCTTTTAATTTATCATCTAATGAATCTAAACAATCTTTTAGATAAATTAATCCGTTATAATTCACAATAATTACCGAAAGTTCTGGTTGCATTTGTTGCTATTTAAGAATCACAAAATTACATAAAAGTATAGAAACCGAGCTTTCTTTTAATGATAATGACAAAAATGCTGTTTACAAAAATATTGGTAATCAAACTTGAAGTAGCAGCACCTTCTATACCATAATTTGGAATTAAGTATAAATTTAGAACAACGTTTAAAATAAATCCGATAAAAAAAATATTTTTCACGATATTTTGATTATCCGTCATGTTTAAAATTTGGTCAACATTACCTGTCATCGCATTAAAAAGCGCACCTAATGTAATCAATATTAATGTTGTACTACCAACCTCGAATCCTTCGCCAAATAACTGCAATATAGATTTACTAAAAAATATTAATATTAAAGCTGCAGGAATCGTTAAAATTATCACTATTTGAGTGGATCGATTTACTACTTTTTTTAATTCTAAATGGTCTTTTTGATGAAATAATTCAGATATCTTGGGCATAATAACAACATTCATCGACACCACAAAAAATAAGGCAAGATAACCTACTTTGAATGCTGCATTATAAATTCCTATATTAGAAGATGTTTCTAATTTTCCAAGCATTAATATGTCGGTCCAATTTAGTAAGATTAAAAATATTCCACTAACCATCATTGGGAATGATTTTTTTATAATTGCTCTAGTTGACAATATGGGATAAATGGCTTTCTTTCCAGAAAAAACATTTATAAAACCAATTAAAACAGAAATTAAATAAGCCAATGTGTAGCACGCTAGCACTAAACTAGTTGGCAACTTAAAATAAAAAACAATGACTAAAAATATCAAAAACAGAACATTAGGAAAAATAAATGTTATTAGCGAATAGAACAATGTCTTTTTGATTGAAACGAAATAATAACATAGTAATTCGTGTAAAATCATAAAAGGAATACTGGCAGAAATTATTAAGAAATAATCTGTTAATTCTGCTTTATTAAACACAAATTCAGCTAAAAATTGGGCGCCAAAAAAAAACACAATTACAGGAAGAATTGATAATACCAATACAATTTTAGAAACTTTAAACAACAAGCCTTTTGCTTTTTCATTGTTTTCAAAGCCTCCAGTAAATGATATAAAAGCATATGGCGTGCCGATAGCGAAAACCATTACTACAATTTGAAGAACCGTTAATGTCAGCGAATAGTTTCCAAAAATATCTTTTCCAAAAAAATTAGTTATATAAGACATTGTTATAAAACTTAATGCCATAGCGATCATTCTAAAAAGAAATGTAATTCCACCTCTTTTTAAAATGTCATTGATGATTTTTTTATCAAGAAATATTTTTTTAAGCATTTTTTATATTTAAATCTCTTTTTTTAATTGAGTAATTAACTCTAAATGGTCAAAGAAAGGAGATAAAGTTTGGGTATGCATATGCGATGTCAAGGTTGGAATTGGTGAGACACAGAGCATTTTTTTAAAGAAAAAAGATTTTCCGTATAATGTTGTACTTAAATACCTATCATTAGCCCTGAAAGAGGATTTTACTAATATTCGTCTTTTGTCTTTAACATCTTTCACCTGCATTAAAAAAGTAAAAGTAGTGTCGGAAATTTGTCTCCAATGTGAATTGCTGGTATGGAAGATAAAATTTTTCTCAGAATACTGTTCTTCATAACGATCTGGGTAATCACAAGGATGAATTACTAATCCTGGTTTAGAAAAAAATCTTGGAATAGACAAAAGAGTTAGATGCCTTTTTCTTAGTAATTGTTTCCATTTTATTGTACCGGGATAAATAGTTTCTTTTTCCTTAATTAGCGCAACAATTTTTTCAAAACTATTGGGTTTGTGTAAATAATCGTCTTCACAAAAATATACCCAATCGGTATCGTTAAATTGTTGTGCTATTTTAATAGTCTCTCTAATTGATTTATCGTTACCAAAAATTCCTTCTTGAAGTTCGATATCAAATTTAGCAAAGAAATCTTTCATTTCTTGCGACAGATTATCACCAAGAACTATTATTTTGTAATTATATCCTTGAAGAGCATTCCATAAACTTTTAAAACAAATTTTAATCATTGTTTTTTTGTCTAAGTCAAATGGTCTTGGCGCATTATTAACAGCGTTAACAATATCGCAACTTCTAAAAATAACAACGATAAAAGGATTTTCTTCTTTAATTTTCATTTGCCTTTAACAAAAAAAGCTACCTTTTAATTGGTAACTTTTTATTTAAATTATTTTTTTGTCAACATCTTCTCCAGTGCTGGAGATAGCGGTTCTAATGCATAAAGTATAGGATCATAATCCTTTTTATCTTTAGATGGAATTAGTGTTGAATTAGGAAAATCTAGAGTAAAAAACTGATTGGGAGAATAATATTGAAAAAAAGCATTGCCTTTTAAGTCAAGTTTTTTATCAAAATAAGTATAAACAAAACGATTTACTTTTAATTCTCCTTGTTTTGGATTTCTACCGATATCAATTCGGATATAATTAATAGCTTTATCTTCTGGTATTTCAAAAAGTATTTTTTGGCTAGTTGAGCTTCCTTTTACTTCTGCTTTTACTGAATTTTCTTCTGTACAATTAGGTAGGCCGTCTTCTGTGTAATAAATTTGAAAAGTATCATCTTCAGGTACAATCATGTCTAGTTCTAGGGTAACCTTACTTTTTTCTATTTTAGTTTCTACAACTTTTAAATCATCAACTGATTTGTCGTTTTTACAACTAATTAGTGACAAACTAATTAATAAAAATGCAATTTGTGCTTTCATTTTTTAAAGTTTTTGGCAAATATAACGATTTTTATAAATATCTATTATTTGGATTTATAAAAACAAATTATTTAAAATTATTTATTTGTTGTTAGCTTTTTTAAAATCTCCTCTTGAAAAATACTTTTCTACAAAGCAATAAACTAAAATAAAGAAATAACGACTTCCCATTTCTTTAATTTTTAATTTAGACTCGCCATACTTTCTGTTAGTCCATGAATTTGGAACTACCGTGTAAGAGAATCCTCTTATAATAGCTTTCAATGGCAATTCAATTGTGAGATTAAAATGTGGAGAAAGTATTGGTTTTATGCCATCAATTACTTCTCTTTTATATAATTTGAAAGCGTTTGTTGTATCGTTATACTTGATTCTCATTACTGTTCTAATAATGAAATTTGCTACTCGATTTATGATTTTTTTTACCCAAGGATAATCTACTACTTTCCCACCTTTAATAAATCGACTTCCAAATACACAGTCATAATTTCCTTCAACCATTGTGGTATAATAACGAATTAAATCGTAGGGTGAATCGGATAAATCTGCCATCATTACCGCAACACAATCACCTGAAAATCGTTCTAAACCATAACGCACCGCATATCCAAAACCATTAGGTCCAAAATTAGTTTCATATTTCAACGAAGGATATTTTTGTGCTAAAGTTTCAAGCACTTTTAGTGTACCATCTTTTGAATTGTCATTAACAATAAAAATTTCGTGATCTATATTGACTTTGGAAAATGCTTCTTCAATTTGATCAATCGTTTCAGTAATTGATTCTTCTTCGTTATAGGCTGGAATTACGATACTTAACTTCATTAATTTTTTTCAATTGTTGCTATATATATTTGAGATAGAATGTCATTAATATTATACTTCCATGTCCATTCTGGGTAGTGTTCTTTAAATTTAGAAACATCGCTAATCCACCAAATATGATCACCCACTCGGTTTACTTCTGTATATTCGTAGTTCATTGGTTTGCCAGTAATTTGTTCACACATAGCTATTGCTTCTGCCATCGAGCAATTAGAATGCCTTCCGCCACCAGCATTATAAACCTCACCTTGTCGCGGATTTTGATAAAAATGCCAAAACATATTTACTAAATCCCAACTATGAATATTATCACGAACTTGTTTTCCTTGGTACCCAAATACAGTATATTTATCTCCAGTAATTGCACATTTCATTAAATAAGAAAGAAAACCGTGAAGCTGAGTACCTGAATGATTCGGTCCTGTTAAACATCCGCCACGAAAAACACCTGTATTCATTCCAAAATATTTTCCATATTCTTGTACTAAGATATCAGCAGCAACCTTTGACGCACCGAATAAAGAATGTTTAGTTTGATCAATACTCATATTTTCATCGATTCCATTTTTAAAATATGGATGCGATTCATCAATTTCCCAACGATTATCTAACTCAACTAAAGGTAAATAATTTGGAGTATCACCATAAACTTTGTTGGTTGATGTAAAAATAAAAGTGGCTTTAGGCGCATATAAACGTGTCATTTCTAACATGTTTAATGTTCCATTTGCATTTACGGTAAAATCGGTTAATGGTTCACGTGCAGCCCAATCGTGACTTGGTTGCGCCGCAGTATGAACAATTAATTTTATGTCTGAATTATACTTTGAAAACAAATTTTCAAGTTCTTGAACATTTCTAATATCAATAGCGTGGTGTTCAAAATTAGCTACTTCGCTTACTAATTTTTGAGTATTCCATTGGGTTGACGCATTAGCACCAAAAAACACTTCGCGCATATTGTTATCAATTCCAATGATTTTATCAAATTTATCAGCAAAAAAAGCAACCGATTCGCTACCTATCAAACCTGATGAGCCGGTAATTATACAAATGTTCATATTATTGTGTTATTTTATATTCTGTAATTTTAATTTTATCTTCAAAATAATTTGAAGAAACTGGAACAAATTGGTATTCTTTTATTAAAAAATCGGGATCAATGTTTTTGTCAAAATAGCTATCAAAAATATCGTTTGTAGTTTTGAAATAGGTTTCAGAAAAAATACCTGATTTTAAAAGAGAATTTGATGTTTTATGATCAATTATTTTGTTGTTTTTAGTTTTTATTTTTATGTTGACTTCGGGAGCATTGGCTAAAATAGAGTATAATTTGCCAGATAACGTATTATATAGTTCAACTTCATAAAACACATTTTTCTTGGGTGCAATTCCTGAATTAATTACTATGGCGTATTGATCAATTAATTCCAATTTTATTGGCTTGAAATTTGAATTTTGTTCAAACAAAATTAATTCCTTATTTGAGAATTTAAATTTTTCAACTGGATGATAATTCAGTTGTATTGCTAAGTTAACCTTTGATTCGTCAAATAATGGATATCTGTTATCTATTGTTTCGTAATCATAAATAATGTATTTGGGTGCATCCTTCGAATTATAAAAATCAAAATTTAAATTTTCAAGTTCTTTTGTATAAGCAGAATAGGATTGAATTATTGGCCTAGGAGCATAATTCAAATCATTTTCTAAAAGCATCATTATATCCCAAGGGTAAACATCTACTGATTGCTTTCCTATCTCATTCAGTACAGATGCTGGTAGACTATTAGAATTTGGAAATAAAGTTGTTGCAAAATCATAGTTAGAATTATTCAATCCGTTAAAATATTCTTTTTTAGAAAGCGAAAGTGAGTTAACGTTTGACATTACATCAGTTGAACTAAAAAAAACAGGAAGTGTGATTAACGGAATCAATAATATATTAGAAATCTCTTTTAGTTTATTATCAAACATACTGCCGGTGCAAAATATTAAAAAAGTAGCATACATAAAAAAACCATTCATATGACCAATATCTGCTCTAACAAAAGCTTGCTTGTACAAAACAAAAATTGCAATTGAAAAAATTGCCATCAGGATCAAATTTTTGATATTGATTCTTATATTTTTTTCCCTAAATAATTTCCAAATAAAATAAACAATTATTATCGAAACAAAAATCAAAACTTTCTCTAATTCATTAGAAAAACTTTCAGCTCTCATATACATTGTTTCATTATATCCTGAGACCATTTCTGATCCATAATATATGTATTTTAATAATTCTACATTTAAATAAAAAGACGAAACAACGACTAAAATAATTGGAATTATTATTAACACTATTGCTTTTTTAAAATTTATTTTTTTATCAAACAACATTAAAAAAATAGCTAAATAGTAAATTAAAAATGAAATTAATCCGGTATTAAATTTTGTGTAAAATAATATTAATAGAATAATAAATTGCATTAAAAATGACAACTTACTTGGCGATTCAATACTTTTAAAAATCCAAAAAATAAGAATAAAAAAATAAACAACTGCATAGGAACCTCCAAGGTTTGGTGGGAAAAGTATAAGGAATGATATAATACTTAAAACAACAAAAATTTTATTCTTTGCGGCCTTTAAACTGAAAAAAGTTATTAGAAAAATATTTATAAAATAAAATAAATCATATAAAATAAAAGCTATTTTAGATTCTCCCCAAGTTATTCTAATTGCCAGCGGTGCCAAAGGTCCAAAAGTAAAAACAAACTCTTTACCCCAAATAAGATTATGAAAATTTGCATAATTCTGAGCAACAGCCCAAGAGATATCTAAAGATGAAGATAAATGAGTTGAAATATCAAGTGGCATAACTTTCATTTCGAAACTATTAGGAAATAAAAGTGTTGCTACAAGAAGCGATAAAATGATATAAATAAAAACAGAACTATTATTTAAAAATGCTTTTTTAATTGTTTCCATTTTCTATTTCAATATTGTTTCTAATTGTTTTTCGTTTTCTTTAATCCAATTATAAATATCTTGAAATGTTGTTTCAACCGATTTTTTTGGTTTCCAGCCAATTTCAGACTCAATTTTAGAATTATCTGTTACAAAAATTCTTAAATCGGCAGTTCGTGTTTCGGGAATTTCATCAATTTGAATTGAGTTTCCAGATATTTTTTCGCAAATAACGGTCATTTCTTTTAATGAAGCACTATTTTCTAATCCACCACCAACGTTGTAGGTTTTACCTTCAAATTTTTCTATATTATGGATTTGTAAATCTACTAAATCTACTAAATCATCAACGTGCAAAATATCACGAACTTGTTTTCCTGTTCCGCCATATCCAATATATTTCAATGATTGATTCCAATAATGTTTTGCCATCCAGAGAGTTACAACTCCTTGATCGGTTTTGCCCATTTGTCTTGGACCAGCAATAACGCCAAATCTTGTAATAGAGGCTTTTAAACCATAAAAAGCAGCATATTCTTGAATAAATAATTCTGAAGAAAGTTTTGTTGTGCCATAAAAAGAACGTGCACCTTCTAACGATAATTTTTCGGAAATTCCTTTTGGAGAAATTCCATCACTTTTTTGATTTTCATTAAATACAAATCGAGTATCGTTTTCAGTAAAAGCTGCTTCTTCAATTACTTCAATCGGATAAACTCTACTTGTAGAAAGAAAAATAAGTTTGGCTTTGTATTTTACGCATGCGTTGAAACAATTTATTGAACCATAAAGATTGTTATTAATAACATAAGTCGGATCAGAATCTAAACCCGCTGTAACCGATGGTTCAGCTGATGCCTCAATTAAAACATCAAAATTTCCAATGGCAAGGATATCTTCATTGTTACGGATATCTCCGTGTATAAAGGCTATCCCTTGTTTTTGAAAATCAATTAAATTTAATTCAGAACCTCTTCGCTTTAAATTATCAAAAGCGACGATTTCATAACTCGGATATTTTTTTTTAAGTTGAATACAAAGTGTTGAACCAACAAATCCTGCTCCACCTGTTATAACTATTTTCATTACTTTCTAAATTTAATTTTTTCTCAAAAAATGCTATTTCGACTGCTAACTTTACCTTAATTATTTTTTTAAAATTTTTAAAGCTTTCACTAACTTCAAACTGCAATTTAAATTAGGGTCAATTTTTTTTGACTTATCCTTGCTTTTATGAATAAAAGTTTGATTTCTTTCATTATAAAACAAATCATTATTTATAACAAAATAGTCTAATATTTCTTTTCTAGAAATATTGATTTTCTTGTCATTTTTTTCAATTGTAATACTTTTTATATTGATTTCTTTTTGATTAGGATTTTCTCCTAAGTCAAGCCTTAAATTGGTAATACTTAAATTTTCTGGCAGATAAAATATAACCTTTTGTTCGGCAGTATTTCCTACGATATTGATTTTTTCCGAATTTCCTTCTGAAAAATTAAATGTATTGTCATTAGTATAAAATAATTGAAACTGATCATCATTTTGAACAACAAGATCTAAAGTTATTTTATTATTTGTATTAGAATAATTTGGTTTAAAATTGGTGTCTAAAACATAATCTAAAACCTTATATTTAGCGAGTTCTTCGCTTTCTTTATTTAATATTTCGTTTACATTTGAATTTTCTTTTTTATACTTCTCCCTACTCTCTTCAACAATCTTTTTGTCTAACTCCACCTCATCTTCTGGAAAAATATCTTCTTTTGTTTTAATTCGTTCATCGCCTCGCCACACAAATCCGCGAAGTTTTCGTGTGTTTTCCGGTAAATCTTTTTCGGGATAAATGTCGCCATCAACTTCTTTAAAAAAAGTAATGGTGTTTACCACATTATCCTCCATTGTCATGTTAATGCTACTGCTTTTGTTTTTGTTGATTCCGATGAGCTCTTGTTTGTCATTTCGCATGAAATAAATGACTTCGGTATTTTTTACAACATCAACTTCATAAAGTTTACTGTCTCTAAATTTGCCATATAAATTCAACCCTTTTACTTGATTATAGCCAGTTCCAATAGTGTCTTTGGATATTATAAAAGCGTTATTTAAAACTTTTAAGGAATCGAGTTTTTCGGTTTTATTATTACCTATCAAATGCATAACATCACCAGTAAGTTGGTTTTCAAAGTTCCAAAGAATTGGTTTGTTAATCAATTGTGTTAAACCTCTTTTTTGATCGGAATGAATGGAATCACATTTGCCGCTTAAATCGGTTTTAAAAAATCGTACATTTTTTTGTCCTCTTACAATTCTTTCTCCTGTCTTTCCTGTTAAAAATAATTTTTTAGCGTGAACAAACATTGAATCGTTTTCTACCTTATATCGAATTGAGGCGTGTTTGGTCATATAAACAGAATCCTTTTGTTTAAAAACTTCGCCATAGTGACCTTTGATGATGGCTTTATTTATGGAATCTGTAATTTTAACATTATTAGTTCCAGAGGCATATTCGATTTTTCTATCATAATACAAACTATCACCTTCGATTAATCGATCCTTGTACTTTATATATGACTTTTGCAAAAAATAACCCGTATTGTTCTTGCTGTTATAGTGTCCGTTTTCGGTGTAGATAAATGTTTCTTTACTAACAATTGTCGATGGTCCTTTTAAGTCAGAATTACCCTGGGTTGTTTTATAGTCTAAATGATTTGTCTTTATAGTATATTCTGGATTTTTTAACTCTACTGCAGATAAAAATTGGTATTTTTTTTCTTTTAAATAATAACGTCCTGCCTTGCTTTTTAACGTATTGTTTTTATTCACAATAGTTCCATTAGAATTAAAATAAGCTTCTTGAGTATTTCTATCAAAATGAATGGTATCCGTTGTCATTGTTGACTCTGGCGAAGTCATTACTACGTTTCCAGAGGCAAATGCTTTTTTAATATTTCCGTTATATTCAGCATATTTGCTGTTTAGGTAAAGTGTGTCACCTTGCACCATTTGAACATCACCAAAAGCTTTGATATAATTTTCTTTTTGATAATAGTAAGCTTTGTTGCAGGTCATTGTCGCACCATCGTGTCTAAGCCTAACATTTCCGGTTAAAAGTACCGCATCAGGTATTTCAAACTGATTAATATCTGAAAAATCGGAGTTTTCTATAACAATCGTGCTTGCTTTTTGAGCAAAGGCAGTTATTATATTTATAAAAAGTAAACCCAGTACTATTAATTTCGTTCTCAAAAGTGATAATTTTTTTGGTAAAATTATATTTAATCATTTGATAATGTCATAAAAAAAATCTAATTTTTTAAATGCTCTATCATTTGAGATTTTATCGTCGTTTATTGTGTGTCTAAACTATATTTAACGGTTTTTAAACTTTCCTCCCAATCTTTGACCTCAACGTTAAATACTGATTTTAATTTGGTTTTATCTAGAACGCTATAAGCAGGTCGTTTTGCTGGCGTCGGAAAACTTGTGGTTGGTATGGCGCTTAAATTTATTTTTACCTTATTTATTTCGAATATTTTTTTAGCAAAGTCATACCAAGAACATTGGCCTTCATTGGAGAAGTTGTAGATTCCGAAATTGTTATAGGTTGTAGGTTGTGCGTTGTAGGTTTGAGTGATAATTGAAATCAAAACTTCAGCTAAATCAACTGCGTTTGTTGGTGTTCCTATTTGATCGTTTACTACCGATAGACTATCTCTTTCAGATGCTAATCGGAGCATTGTTTTCATAAAATTATTTGCAAATTGTGAATAAACCCACGAAGTTCTTATGATAAAATAATTTTCAAAAGTTTCTTGAATTGCTCTTTCGCCATCTAATTTTGTTTGTCCATAAACACCTGTTGGGTTTGGTGCGTCTTCCTCTGTATATCCTTTGGTCAAACTGATATTGTTAGCAGTGCCATCAAAGACAAAATCGGTTGAAATATGTAATAAAACTGTTTCAAATTTTTTACAAACTTCAGCTAAATTTTTTGCGCCAATAACGTTAATTAAATGTGCTTTTTCTGGTTCTGATTCTGCTTTGTCAACAGCTGTATAAGCTGCGGCGTTAATACAATAATTAGGTTTATATTTATCAAAAATAACTTCGCAACTTTCAATTGACGTGATATCAAGATCGGCTGATGAACAAAAAATAAACTTAATTTCTGGATAATTTGCAGCAATATATTGTAAACTTTGTCCGAGTTGTCCGTTGCTTCCTGTTACTAAAACTACCATACTTTTTTAGCCGATTTTAAGTTGGGAAGCAATTGATCTTTTTCTGAAATTATCAATTGATCCGTTTGAAATTGCCAGTCGATAGCTAAGTCAACATCGTTATATATTAAACCACCTTCGCTTTCTTTATTGTAAAAATTATCACATTTGTAAAAGAAAGTAGCTTTATCGCTAAGAACTAAAAATCCATGAGCAAATCCTCTTGGAATGTAAAACTGTTTTTGATTTTCAGCTGAAAGTAAAACTGAAATATGCTGACCATAAGTTTCAGATTCAGGACGAATATCAACAGCAACATCTAATACTTCACCACTTAAAACTCTTACTAATTTAGCTTGAGCGTGTTCACCTGTTTGGTAATGTAATCCTCTTAAAACACCTTTTGAAGAATACGATTGGTTATCTTGAACAAAATGAACTCTTTGTCCTACTCCTTTTTCAAAAGTTTGTTCATTAAAACTTTCCATAAAATAACCTCGTTCGTCATTGATTATTTTTGGTTCAATTATATAACAACCTTTAAGTTTGGTTTCAGTAAATACCATTGTATTATATTATAAATTTTATAGTTTCCAGTTTATATTTTCTTTTACGCATCTCACAGGATTACCTACATAAATTGCATTCTCAACTTCTAATTTTTTAGAAACTACTGAGTTTGCGCCGAGAACAGCATTGTCAGGAATAACAGCTCCTTTTAAAACCAAATTTCTGCATCCTATCCAAACATTATTGCCGATTTTAATTGGTTGTTCCTCATTAATTCTTTCACCAAGTTCATTGTGGATTTTATGCAAATCGGTATCCATTATTAAAGTATCCCAAGAAAGAAGGCAATCTTTTCCAAATTCGATGTTTAAATGAGCTACTATAGAACTTTCGGCTGTAATTGTAAAATTGTCACCTAAAGTAAGTGTGCCCTTTTCAGAAACCGAAATCTTGGAACCGTGACCAATGTTAGCCGAACCTTTAAAAATTAAACTACCATTAATATCTAATATACTTCGTGATCGTCTATCATCAAATATTCCTACATCGCCAAATCCAATTTTTATCATTCCTGACGAAATTGGACTATCAATTGTAATTTTTCCTTTTAAACTTCTAAAATATACATTTTTAGAAATAAAAAACGGAAATTTAATCGCTTGATTAAATGGGAGATACTTAAAATTAAAGTAGATAATTTTATAGCTTAAAATACTAAAAAACTTAGAATATTTACTCATGCTATAAAATTATCATATTAATCTGATTATTGCAATAAACTCATTAAATGTACTCCGTAACCACTTTTTAATAAAGGAGTTGCTAGTGTTTTTAACTGTTCTGCGTCGATAAAGCCCATTTTATAAGCAGCTTCTTCAATGGCTCCAATTTTTAATCCTTGACGTTCTTCAATAACTTGCACAAATTGACCTGCTTGCATTAATGATTGAAAAGTTCCTGTGTCTAACCAAGCTGTACCACGATCTAAAATACTTACTTTAAGATTTCCACGGTTAAGATATTCTTTGTTTACATCAGTAATTTCAAGTTCGCCTCGATGACTTGGTGCAATATTAGCAGCAATATCAACAACTGAATTATCATAAAAATAAATTCCTGGAACAGCATAATTAGATTTAGGATGCTCTGGTTTTTCTTCAATTGAAAGAACATTTCCTTCTTTATCAAAATCAACTACACCATATCGCTCAGGATCATGCACGTGATATGCATAAATAACTCCTCCGTTAGGATTGTTATTGGCTTGTAGTAATTCGGCTAGTCCTGTACCATAAAAAATGTTGTCTCCTAGAATAAGGGCCACTTTATCATCTCCAACAAAATCTTTTCCAATAATGAAAGCTTCGGCCAAACCGTTTGGGTTTTCTTGAACTGCATATTCAAATCTACATCCTAACTTAGAGCCATCACCTAAAAGTTGTTGGAATAATGGTAAGTCATGAGGCGTTGAAATAATTAAAATTTCATTAATTCCTGCCCACATAAGTGTTGAAAGTGGATAGTAAATCATTGGTTTGTCATAAATAGGCATTAATTGCTTACTTACTGCCAATGTTAATGGATGAAGCCTTGTACCTGAGCCACCGGCTAAAATAATTCCTTTCATAATTAGTTATTGGTATTTGGAATAATTTTTATAATTTTTGTTTAGCTGCTTGATTTCTGTAAAAAGAGATAAAAACGGATATAAAAATAAACATAAAGCAAAAAAGAAAAGGCAAAACTAACTTCAGTTTTCCGTTTAAGCCTTTAGAATTTATTACATTAGGTGTTATACTAACGTCTTTAATAAATGTATCTATTTTAACCAATTGAATTTTACCAGAAGCAATTTCACCAACTAATCTGTTTTTTAAATCAAATAGTCCGGTTAATTGATTGTTCTCGTTATTATAAATTAAATTAGATCCTTTATCGTTCTTGCCAATATTTCTAGATATGGTGTTTATTAGGGAATCAACTTGAACAATTTCGTTTTTATTTTTTTCTAATTGAATTAAAATATTCTCTTTAGTAATCTTTGTAATTTGATTTAAATAATCGTCAGTATTCAAGTATTTTAAGATGGGTTTAATAATTTCATCTTGACTGATTTTATCTTTTGAAGTAATTACTAACGAGTGATAAGGATAATTCTTACTAGTTAATTCATCTTTGATTACAGAATTGATATCATTGCTTTCTGCTAATAATTTAATAACCTCAAAATTTTGGGTGTTCTGAGCATTTGATGCTATAGCGGTATTATTATTAACAAAGTTATAAAGGTCAATAATTGGCTCTATCTTAATACTTTGAATTTGACTTGAATTTTTTATGCCTATACCTTTAATAAACGCCTGATCATTCTCAACCAATTTGGAACTTAATAGATCAATTTTTGAATAAAGATAATCAACACCACCACCAGCTGGTGAAACAATTATTTGACTGTCATAAACGCGTTCACTATCTAAATAAAATCCCAAACCTGCGCCTAAAATAAACAATAAGCCAAGCCAAATTATTCTATTCTTAATAAATTGAATTACGTTAAAAATTGATGTCAATATCTTTTCATACAGTTTACCAATACCGTTAGAAATTTGAGATAAATCAATTTCTTGATTGTCATTATTTTGGGGTGTTGTACTCATGCAAAAATTATTTTACGTTGAAAATTTGTTCTAATATTTTGATTGTAATCAAATAAGTTGGCTTTACTCCTGTTGTTCCTAAACCACCAGAAGCTAAAGTGCTACCTGTTTCTAATGGGTTGTCTGAAGCATAATAAGCATAACGCACTTTTATATTGGGATTGATACTTTTTCTAATTTTAGAAGCCGATTGAATTGCTTTTTGATAATAAGCGCCCTCCATTTCTAGACCAATTACACCCCAAGTTGACTCGTGAAAGAATTTTAGTAAATCTTTATTTTGAAGCGATGTTCCTAATACCGTAATCATTGGACCAGCAAAAACCGGTATTCCGTTGCCTGCAAGCATTTCGGCTGTTAGTTCATTTTCAAAGAAATAATTATCAGCTGTTCCTTCGTTAATATGTGCATTCGGAATCATTATATCACCTTTTCCACCTTCAAGAATTCCGGCTTTACCCATAATAGAAACCGATTCTACGTTAAGTAAAACTTTCTCTTTTCCGTTTTTGTAAGGTTTCAATAATTCGTCGATGGTTTCATATGCTTGCTCGCCAAAAGCATAATCCATTACAATAATCACCGGATTGTCTTTGCCAATTTTAGCGTTAGGAAACGCCGATTTTACCCAATCAATTTTTGCTGTATCAAATATTTGCACATCAATATTGGTTCCTGATTGATCTGGAAGTGAGATCATTCCGTGTTTTAAAGCAAACTCTTCTACTTTGTCACGAACGTCATGCGCACCTTGACGACTCAATTCTTCGAAAATATCGAAATCTGATTTTCCTTTAAATTTTGGTCCTAAAACGTGGGTTGCAAAAATTGAATTCATAACACTGTGCATATTCGCACTAATAATATGAATTGGTCTTACCAATAAGTTATTTTCTTTTAAAACTTCTTTGATGTTGTTTGCCCAAATTTCACCGTGAATGTGATGTCCAAGTCGCTCTCTTAAAATCGGACTGAAAGTAATTGTTCTTTTATTATTGTCAACTACCTCTTCAATAGCTAATTTTCCTAACCAATAAATTACGTGAAGGAATCTATCTGGTTTTTCTTTTGTTGCAAAAGAATCATAAATATCTAAAACCTCAACAAAAGTTCTTCCTAACACATTAGCTGCATGAGAAATCGCTTTCTCTTTTTCAATCTGCGTTAGCTTTTTAGTTTGTAAAGCGGCTTGCTCTAGTTTTTGCCAATCGCGCGAAATTCTTCCTTCTTCATCGATTAAAACTCTGTCTTTAATTTTGTGAGATTCGATAAAAATAAAAGTCAAATGCGTCAAAATATCATAAATATCTGATCTTCCGCGAGTGATTTCTACGTTCATTTGCTCTTCATCAATACGGTAGCAATTTCTTCTACGTTTTGGCGGAACAATGGCTTGAAAATGCGATTTTGAATACCCTTCATCTGAAGTTAAGTTGATGTATCGGCATTCTTCAATTCCTACAGGAAGTCGTTCGATAACATAAAGTAAACCATTTAGTTCTACTTTTTCTTCTGCGATACTTCCGTATATTTCTGGTCGAAGTTCTAATAATGCTTCTCTTAAAGTTTCTCCTGAAACACCCATTGGTTTGTAAAAACCTCTGTTAAATAAATGTCTCATCGTAATGTACAATCGTTCGATAGCTGCCGACGATTCTTGCGCTCTTGAGCGCGAAATGTTTTTAATTTCTTTCATTAAATTTTGTTTTCTAACCTGCAAATATAAGGATTTTATAGTTTAGTTGGTTAGGATAAGGTTAATTGCTGGTTCGTTAACCCTCATTTTACTTAACGTACCATCAATAGTATAGCGTTGTTCTTTGTTCCATTTTCCGCCAGAATATTCAAATTGAAAATCTCTTTCAACAAAGTTGTAAAGTAAAAAAGGAAAATAGGTTTTCTGAATTTTTTTTGTGTTTGAATTTAAATCTGTTACTTCCTTTTCAAGCTTATTTCTTTCGATTAAAAGTTTTTCAAATCCTACAAAAAGTCCTGATTTTGGTACTGTTAAATTAAATTCTGAAATGTCAAATGTGTGTTTGACAACGCCTTTGGTCACTGTTAAAATTAAATCTTTTTTTAATAACTCTTTTGATGGAAATCCCAAAGAATCAACAGCATAAAAATGAAGTTTTATCGTGGCATTTTCTATTTTACTGTCTGTTAAAACAGTAACTTTTTTTATGTATTTGGTTGCTTTATAAGAAGTTTTATATGGAAAAAACTTAACCACAATTTTTGGCCCATTATCAAAGGCTTGAGAAATTGCATTTTTGGTTTTTCCTATTTCAATTTGCTTCGTTTCTTTACTGTTTGAAAGCACTACTTCGTCAAGTAAATATTCGATAGACTTCAATCGAACTTCTTTAGCTTCGGCTATTTTTATGGTTTTCTTTTCAAATCCGATAGCCGAAAAAATCAGGTTTTTACTTTTCTCAGATATTTTTATTTCAAAGGTGCCATTCTCTTCAGATGTTGCTCCGCTATTTTCACCTTCTACCCAAATGTTCACAAAAGGAAGTGGATTTCCGGTTAAGCTATCTTTTACAACTCCTTTTATTTGAGCTGAAAAAGAAATAGAAAATAAGAGAAATAGAATAGTAATTTTTTTCATTAGTTTGTTAATATAATATTTATTGCAGGCACCATAACTTTATTATCCCACGGATTTTTTTCTTTAACCTTGATTTTATTAATTTTTGATTTTTTCCATTTTCCTCCAGTATATCGAAAGGAATTTTCTACTTCTGAATAATTGACTACCAAAGATGGAGCATAATTTATAGCACTTTGTTTTATTTTGTTATAGGTGTATTCGTAAAGATATTTATTTTCTTCAATGATAAGCCATTCCAAACCAATAACGACGCCGTTGTTAGGCATTTTTATTTTATATTTTGAAATGTCTACCACGTTTTTTCTCATTCCTTTTTTAACCGAAACAAAGACGTCTTCGAACAACATATCTTCATCGGGTAAAGAATCTTTTAGTTGAAATATTCTGATTTTTAATTTGGCATCTTTTTTCTCACTGTCTGACAAAAATACTATTTCTTTTAAAAAAGGTGTTTCGGCATAGTTTGGTTCGTATGTGAATAACTTGCCATAAATCCAAGGCTTATCTCCAGATAAATGTTTGTGGTGAATTTTTTTAGAATCGCCAATTTCTAATTCTTTAGTGTATTTAAGTTTTGATATTTCTACATTTTCTAATTGATATACAATTGAATTTAGAATAATTTCGGATGTTTCAGATACTCTACAAATCTTAGTTTGAAATCCAATCGCCGAAAAAACAAGTTTTTTTTCTTTTGATGTCTTTATTTCAAATATCCCGTTTTCTTCAGATGTAGTTCCAATATTTTCGCCTTCGACCCAAATGTTTACATAAGGAATTGGATTTCCGGTCAAGCTGTCTTTTACAACGCCTTTTATTTGAGCTGAAAGAGAAATAGAAAAAAGAAAGAAAACTATTTTAAAATATTTCATCAGTTGGTAAGCGTTATGTTTACAGATGGTACCAAATATTTATTGTGGTATTTTTTCATCAAGAAATTTTCAAAACTATTAGGATTTTGAATAGTAGTTTTTTCTGATTTTTCCCATTTGTTATTGATTCTTTTATTCCAACCTATTTGCTCATCAATTGGAACTAGCGGAATTTCTGGTTGATAAGAAAGTCCGCTAGAAAACTTCTTCTTTCCGTTTTTATCTTTGAAATAATACTCCTCAAAATGTTTGTTTTGTTCTATTTTTAACTTTTCAAAAACAATAAAAAATCCATTTTCTGGAATTGATATTTTAAATTTTGATAGATCAATTACGTTTTTACTGTTTCCTTTTTTTACTTCTAAAAACAGTTCTTCTGAAAGTAAATTTTCGCTAGGCGAACCATCTTTATTTACTTCAACAAGATATATTCTGACTTTAGCATTTTTATTTTTTGATTTTGTCTTAAATTTAATTTCTTTCAAAAACGGATACTTTTCTCTTTCATCTAACAAAGGCTTGAAATAAATAGCGTCAATAAAATATCCCATACTGTATCTAAAACCATTAGATTCATAGTATCCAATTTCGAGTTCTTGTGTTTGCTTTAAGCTAGAAACTAATACCTCATCAAGTTGATAAACTTCTTTTTCTAACACGATTTTTTCCTTGAATGGTGTTAGTGCTTTTTTGTAACCAATTGCTGAAAAAATCAAATTTTTGTCCTGATTCTTGATGTCTAAAGTAAAGCTTCCGTCCTGCTCGGACGTTGTGCCACTATTTTCGTTTTCTATCCAAATGTTCACATACGAAATGGGTTTGTTGTTTTCGTCAACAACAACGCCTTTTATTTGAGTAAAAGTAAATTGTGAAAGTAAAAGTAAAACCCAAACCTGTATTCTTTCTGTCATTTTAATAGTATTTCTGAAAAAAATCAGCTATTTTTCTATCGTTAGAAAGTCTTGGTAACTTGTTTTGACCACCTAATTTTCCAATAGATTTCATATATTCTTGAAATCCATTTTTAGAAACTTTTGTAATTACTAAAGTTCGCAACACTTTTCCAACAATTAAATCATCGTAATACACATTTTGTTTGCGCATTGCATTGTCTATTTTTAACGCAAATTCATCGAGATTATTGGGTTCATTCTCAAATTCGATAAACCATTCGTGATAAGGTAGTCCTGTTTCTGGTGCAATTTGTGGCGCGACAGTAAACTCATTTACTCGTATCTCAGTGTTTTCCATAGCTTCTTGCAAAGCGTGTTCGACTTCTTTGCCAATTACGTGTTCACCAAATGCAGAAATATAATGTTTAATTCGGCCCGAAACGATAACACGATAAGGTTTTAAACTTGTAAATTGAATGGTGTCACCGATATTATATGCCCAAAGTCCGGCGTTGGTTGAAAGAATTAAAACGTAATTTATATTCAATTCCACTTCGCCAATCGTATATCGTTTAGGATTTTCTGTGAAAAATTCATCGGCTTTTACAAATTCGTAGAAAATTCCCGAATTTAAGAGCAACAACATTCCTTTCTCTTTTTGAGAATCTTGGTAAGCAAAAAATCCTTCGGAAGCCGGAAATAATTCTATGGAATCTACTTTTCGTCCGATTAGATTTTCAAATTTAGCTCTGTAAGGTTCATAGTTTACACCGCCATAAATAAATAAATTGAAGTTTTTAAACAATTCTCCAACGGGTTTCTGTGCTTTTTGGTGTAATTTTTCAAAATACATTTGAACCCAAGAAGGAATTCCTGAAATCACCGCCATATCTTGATTGAAAGTTTCCTCAACAATAGCGTCAACTTTTGTTTCCCAATCGTCAATGCAATTGGTTTCCCAACTTGGCATTCGGTTTTTTTGCAAATATTTTGGAACAAAATGTGCTACGATTCCAGAAAGACGACCTAATTTAATTCCGTTTTTTTCTTCTAAAATCGGACTTCCTTGCAGAAAAATCATTTTGCCATCAACAAAATCAGCGTTTCCAGTTTCGTGAATGTAACTTAAAATGGCATTTCGCGCAGCTTGAATGTGAAAAGGCATCGATTCTTTGGTCAACGGAATGTATTTTGCACCCGAAGTTGTACCTGATGTTTTGGCAAAATAAAGAGGTTTTCCTTTCCAAAGAATATTTTCTTCGCCTTTAACAACGCGGTCAACATAAGGTTTTAATTGTTCATAATCTCTTATCGGAACTTGTTTTGCAAAATCTTCATACGTTTGAATAGCATTAAATTTATGATCTTTTCCAAACTGCGTTTCTTTCGCTTGACGGATTAATTCATTGAAAACTTTTTGTTGCGTTTCAACAGGATTTAAAGCCCATTTTTGAGTTTTTTTATGAATGGATTTGGCAAATATTTTGGCTGCAATTGATTTTATTGACATACTTATTCGGTCGGAAAATTAATTTTTATTGCTTTTTCTACTTTATAAAACATAAACGCTAAAGCTGCAATTATTAGCGCTATTTGAAGAAACAGATAGGTTTTAAAATTTGAATTAAACCAAGGTAAAATCATTGAAAGAACAACTAATTTTAAGGCAGTTATTATCATTTGAGTTGAAGAATATTTTTGAGCAAAATCCCATCTTTCTTGAGTTTTCATATATGTAAAATTTGAATTGTTAGAGGTCATATATGGTATCGCCTTTTATTTAATAGGTGTTTGTTTGCAACAAACTTGTTGTTAATGGCGATTTCATAGAATTAAAAGTTTTATACCTATAAATTACATTGATTTTCTTTGGTGGAAAAAAATATAGTACCAATCCTGCTACAAGAGAAACTATTCCAAACAACAATGGCAACTCCAAAAATTCACTTGTAATTTCCATTTCTCTATTTTCTTTCTTCTGTTTTGTTTCTTCTATTTTCTTTCTTCTCTTCCTCCGCAACTCGTTTTCTCAACTCTAACTCAGCTTCGGTTGCAGTTAATTGCAAATCGGGTAAAGTATCAACAGATATTGCCAAAATAGAATCTTTATTTACTTTGGCATAGTCAAGATTTCCTGTTAACACTTTCTTGATGGATTCTAAGTAAGCTTCGTTTTTCTTGATTGCAAACTCTAGCGAATCTGATTTTAGCGCTAATTCTGTAGCTTCTCTTTTAAGTTTTCCTGATGGATATCCCGGAATGTATTCTCTTAATGGTGTGAATGCGATAATCAAAGTAGTTACAAAAATGATTAAAATAGCACCAAGTGTTGCGAAAACAAAAACGTTCATCAAGGTCAATCGCAATGAAAAAACTTCTTCAAAAGTCTCATCATTGAGAATTACCAAACGGTTTTTAGTGAAAAGATGTTTCTTTAGTTTTTGTTTTTTGAGGCGCTTTTTTGACATACTTTTAAATATAATACAAATATAGAAAATTTGTTCTATTGCTTTATTTCATAAGACTGCAGGTTTACAATAAAAAAACCGTCATAAACAGGCTATTTAACATAAAATAAATATAAATAATTTTAGTATTACTACAACTCGACCATTTTATTTTTACATTTGCATCTTGTAAATAACTGAATTTAATTTTTAATAAATAAAAAAATGAATTTTTTAACTATATTTTTAGGGTTTATGCCTGGAGGATCAGAATGGATACTTATCATAGTAGTAGTTTTATTGCTTTTTGGAGGTAAAAAAATTCCTGAACTGATGAAAGGTTTAGGTTCTGGAATAAATGAATTTAAAAAAGCTTCAAAAGGTGAAGAACAACCTGCTGATTCTAAAAAAGAAGAAACTAAAGAGTAATCTTTTTAATTTTAAAATAAAAAAATCCCAAATTCTATATTGTCTTAGAGTTTGGGATTTTATTTTTATAGAATCATTGTAAGTTGTATTCGCTTCCTGTCTTCATCAACCTCAACAACTTTTACTTGAACGTGTTGGTGCAATTTAACAACTTCATTTACATCCGAAACAAAGCCAGCTTTTAGTTGGGAAATGTGAACCAAACCACTTTCTTTTACTCCAATATCTACAAAACATCCAAAAGCGGTGATGTTATTAACAATTCCAGGTAAAATCATTCCGGTGCGAATGTCTTTTATGGTTTTTACATTTGGATCAAATTCAAAAACTTTGGCAGCTTTTCTTGGATCTAATCCTGGTTTTTCTAATTCTTTCAGAATGTCTTTTATACCAAGAATTCCTATGGTTTCGTTGGTGTAATTTTCTGGTTTTATTAAAGCAATTTTTTCTTTGTTGGCTATTAATTCGTTTACCGAAATTTTTAAATCTTTTGCCATTTTCTCCACAATTGGATAAGCTTCTGGATGCACCGCCGAATTATCTAACGGATTTTTTCCGTTGTGAATTCTAACGAAAGCTGCAGCTTGTTGATACGCTTTTTCACCTAATCTTGGCACTTTTTTAATTTGTTTTCTATCTTCAAACGGGCCATTTTCTTGACGATAAGCAATAATATTTTCGGCCATCTTCTCTCCTATTCCACTCACATAACTCAACAAAGATTTACTTGCGGTATTGATGTTAATCCCAACTGAATTCACACATCTAATTACGGTATTATCCAATTCTTCTTTCAATTTTGTTTGATCCACATCGTGTTGGTATTGCCCTACTCCTATTGATTTTGCATCAATTTTTACCAATTCAGCCAATGGATCTGAAAGTCGTCTTCCGATAGAAACCGAACCACGAACCGTTACATCATAATTTGGAAATTCGTCTCGCGCAATTTTACTTGCTGAATAAATGGATGCTCCAGCTTCTGAAACTACAAAAACCTGAACTGGTTTATCGAAGGCTATTTTCTTGATAAAAAATTCGGTTTCACGAGATGCCGTTCCGTTTCCGATAGAAATGGCTTCGATGTTGTAAGCGTTTACCATTGATTTTATCTTTTTCATCGCCATTGCTGTTTCATTTTGCGGCTGATGTGGATATATGGTTTCGTTGTATAATAAATCGCCTTTTTCATCTAAACAAACTATTTTGCAACCACTTCTGTAACCTGGATCGATGGCTAAAATTCGTTTTTCTCCCAATGGTGGCGCAAGTAAAAGCTGGCTCAAATTTCCTGCAAAAACGTCAATCGCTTTTATATCTGCTTTGGCTTTGGCTTCTTGTAATGTTTCGTTTGATATAGCTGGATGAAGTAATCTTTTGAAACTGTCTTCGATTGCTAATTGAACGTGATTAATCGATGGACTATTTCCGTTTTTGATTATGATTTCATCAATCAAATCGTAAGTTTCATCAATATCGGTTTCGATTTTTAGTTTAATAAAACCTTCGTTTTCAGCACGAAGCATTGCTAATAATCTGTGTGAAGGTGCTTTTGACAAAGGTTCTGACCAATCAAAATATTGTTTGAATTTTTGTGCGTCTTCTTCTTCCGCTTTCTTTTTTACAACTTTAGTTTCAACAACTGCTTTTCTGTTATACAAACGACGCAAACCTTGACGCACGGCAATATTTTCGTTTATCCATTCGGCAACGATATCTCTTGCGCCTTGCAACGCCTCTTCTTCGTTTTCAACATTTTCATTGATATATTGTGTTGAAAGAAAATCTACATCATCATTTTTTTGAGCTAAAATTAATGTTGCTAATGGTTCTAATCCATTTTCACGAGCAACATCAGCACGCGTTTTTTTCTTCTTTTTATAAGGTAAATACAAGTCTTCTATTTCTTGTAAATCGAATGACTTTTCAATTTTAGATTTTAAATCTGGCGTAAGCTGTCCTTGTTCTTCAATAGTTTTAAGGATGCTTTCTTTTCGTTTTACAATTTCGTCGTATTGCTTCGATAGTTTGGCAATATTCTCTACTTGAACCTCATCAAGATTTCCGGTTTGGTCTTTTCGATAACGAGAAATAAAAGGAATGGTACAATCTTCAGAAAGCAATTTTAAAGTTGCTTCAATGTTTTTTGGAGTCGTGTTTACTTGGCTTTGAATGAAATTTATGTTCGTCATTTTATGCTTAATTTAATGCAGTGGTTTTTATGTTTATCGAAAGATTTATGGTTTTTATGTTTAGTCAAATATATCAATTATCAATCTATATTATGATAAAAAACATTAATTCGGTCAGTTGGTTGACGGAATTAATATGAATTTAGTAATTTGACATTATAGAATTATAAATTTTAAATCCTAAATCGGTGTAAAGAATTCCAAGAGGAATGTTTATTAACAGAAGAAATAAAGTAAAAAGTATGGTGCTTCTTTTTTCGACTTCTTTAAAAAAGGAAACGGCTAATTTCAAAAAGATATAGCTATTAAAACCCAAAGCTGTGAAAAAATATAAAAAAACAAAATAGATAGTTCCTTTAAACTCTGTCACGTAAAATATTACCATAAGTAATGTTGCCACTAAAAAAGTGAAAAGAGAAACTTTTCTTCCAAAATTTATATCCTTATGTAATGTTTCGTTTAGGTTCAAATTTTTAACAGCTTATTTTATTAACTCTTGTTGCGTGTCTTCCTCCTTCAAAATCGGTAGTTAAAAAAGTATCTACAATTTCAATCGCTTGTTGGATAGAAGTAAATCGCGCCGGAATACTTACCACATTTGCATCATTATGTTGGCGCGCAAGCGCCGAAATTTCTTTGGTCCAACAAAGAGCAGCTCTAATTCCTTGATGTTTGTTGGCAGTCATTGCGATTCCGTTTCCGCTTCCACAAATTACTATTCCTAAATCGGCTTTTCCTGATTCAACATCGGTAGCAACTGGATGACCAAAATCTGGATAATCAACACTATCAAAAGTATTAGTTCCGTGGTTTAAAATTTCGTGTCCTTTTGAAACTAAATAATCAACAATTGCTTTTTTATAGTCTGGTCCGGCGTGATCGTTTCCGATTGAGATTTTCATATTAATTTGAGTTGTAGTTGTGGAAACAAATTTAGTTAATCTTATTTGTATTTCCATTTGATTTTTATAAAAATATAACTCTCTGATTTGCTTGCGTTAAGGAAATATTGTTAATAAGATATATTTATAAGTAGCTGTAAATCATTACATTTTATTTAATTCAAATGTTAAAATTTTACATTGTTAATAGCGATTTGTAATTCGTTGATAATCAGTTAACGTTAAGTTAACACCAATTGTTAACAACTTTGAATAGAAAATTAGAAGTTTTTCTTGGCCGTATGTAAATTAATTGTAATCAAAAATTGGTATTTAAAATCCAAATTTAGTTTGGTGAATTTTTAGAAAAGTTATCAATACAAAAAACTACTTTTTCAACAGAAATTAACAATCAAAGTTATTTACAAAATGTTTGTTTTTTTAGTTGTTAACAACTGTTGATTGTTTCTAAAAAGAGCTTAAAAATGAACGAATTACTTTCTTAAAAGTATGTTAATAAATCGGTATAAAAAAGTATAACTTGAAAATCAACTTTTAAAATTTAAAGTTATTGTACAAATTAACACGCTATAATAACCATCATAAATTAATTTAAATTTAAATTTTCTTTTTATTGTTTTTTATATGTGTTGAAAACTCTTTAGATTTTTGATTTAAGATTAACGAAATTTGATTTTTGAATTTCTTTCTTTCTTCAAAATTCGTTAATCAACAATCGTTAATCTTGTATTTAAGTTATCTAAAATTTCTTTTACTTTTTCAAAATCGTTTGGATGTACTTTTAAATCAATTCCGCCGTAAGCGTAACTTGCTAGTGGATCAATTGAAATTAAATTTTCATTTTGAAATAAATAAGGAACGCCTTCATTTTCTAAAATAGATTTTAAAACGATGATTTCGTGTGCAAAATTGAATGTGGCAATAGTGATGAATTCAGACATTTTATTTTTTTATAAAGATACAAAAGTTATTTTTTCGATAAATCTCACAACTAATTACTATTTACTAATTACTATTCACTAATTTTAAACTTTATTAAGAAGAAGATTATGAGTAAATTCCCAAAAAAGTTTGGAAAAAAAGAGAAAACTTTCTCTGAAAAGATTTTAAAAATACTATCTAAAAATGCCAATAAACCATTCAATTACAAACAAATATGTGCTGTACTTGAATTGAATGATACTAAAAGTAGAAACGAGATTATTAAAGATTTAAAAATTCTTGCTGCACAAAAAGTAATTATTGAAAGTGAGCCAGGAAAATATTTAGTAAAAGCAGTTTCACAAGATTATTACGAAGGAACCATCGATATGACTTCCAGAAAAACCGCTTATTTTATTTGCGATGAATTTGAAGATGATGTTTTTATTCCGACCAATAATTTGAATCACGCTTTAGATAAAGACAAAGTTAAGGTTTATGTTTATAATCGTCGTCGTGGTAAAAAACCTGAAGGTGAAGTAATTGAAGTTTTAGAACGAAGTAAAACAGAATTCGTTGGCGTTATTGATATTCAGAAGAATTTTGCTTTTGTGACCACTGCCAATGCTAAAATGTATACTGATATTTTTATTCCAAAAGATAAATATAACGGAGCTGAACAAGGTGATGTTGTTGTTGTAAAAATTGAAGATTGGCCTAAGAAAGCTGATTCACCATTTGGTTCGGTTATCAATGTTTTAGGAAAACCTGGCGAACACGATACTGAAATTCACGCGATTCTTGCTGAATATGGTTTACCTTATGACTTTCCGGTTGATGTTGAAGTTTTTGCACAAAAATTAGATACCGCTATTCATCCTGAAGAAATTGCAAAGCGTCGTGATATGCGTGATACGTTAACGTTCACGATTGATCCGAAAGATGCCAAAGATTTTGATGATGCTTTATCGTTCAAAAAATTAGAAAACGGAAATTATGAAATTGGTATTCATATTGCCGATGTTTCGCATTATTTGCAAGAAGGAACCATTCTAGATGATGAAGCTTACAACAGAGCGACTTCGGTTTATTTAGTTGATAGAGTAGTGCCAATGTTACCTGAAGTTTTATCTAATTTTGCTTGTTCACTTCGTCCGAATGAAGAAAAATATACGTTTTCTGCTATTTTCGAAATTGATCATAAGGCAACTGTTTTAAATCAATGGTTTGGTAGAACAGTTATCAATTCTGACCAACGATTTTCTTATGAGGAAGCGCAAGTTATTATTGAAACCAAAGCTGCTACAATTCCGGCTGAAATTTCATTAACAGGCAAAGAATACAATGCATCTGATGAAATTACAGAAGCTACTTTAAAATTGGATGAATTAGCAAAAATTCTTCGTAGAAAGCGAATGAGTGAAGGTGCGATTTCATTTGATAAAGTCGAAGTAAAATTCAATTTAGATGATAAAGGTGAGCCTGAAGGTGTTTATTTCAAAGTTTCCAAAGATGCTAATCATTTGATAGAAGAGTTTATGCTTTTAGCTAATAGAAAAGTAGCAGAATTCATAGGGAAACAAAAGAAAACATTTGTATACAGAATTCACGATGAACCTAATGAAGATAAGCTTTTTGCAATGCAAACTTTGATTATGAAATTTGGTTATAAACTAGATTTACGTGATAACAAAAACATTTCTAAATCGTTAAATCAATTAATGTCAGACGTTAACGGAAAGAAAGAGCAAAATTTAATTGATACGCTAGCTATTCGAACGATGAGTAAAGCTAAATATTCAACAGAAAATATTGGTCACTACGGGTTAGCATTCGATTATTACAGCCATTTTACGTCGCCAATTAGACGTTATCCTGATGTAATGGTACATCGATTACTTCAATATTATTTAGATGGCGGAAAAAGCGCCGATGCAGAAATCTATGAAGAAAAATGCGAACATTCCAGTAATATGGAAAGTTTAGCTACAAATGCCGAACGCGATTCGATAAAATACATGCAGATAAAATACATGCAAGATCACAAAGATGAAGAGTTTTTGGGTGTAATTTCTGGTGTAACCGAATGGGGAATTTATGTAGAAATTGTATCTAATAAATGCGAAGGAATGTGTAGAATTCGTGAAATTAAAGATGATTATTACACGTTTGATGAAAAACAATATGCTCTGGTTGGCGAAATTTCTAAGAGTTTATTACAATTAGGCGACGAAGTTTACGTTAAAGTAAAGAATGCTGATTTGGTTAAAAAACAATTAGATTTTACTTATTTAAGAAAGAACGAGTAAAATTAGTATTCAGTGTTCAGTTTTTAGTGTTCAGTAATTTTTTTATTTTTTACTGTAACAATTTAGATTTCTTATTGTCTTTAATTAAAAAAAATATTATGAAAAAAATAATTTATAGTTTCTTATTGGTCAGTTCAATCGCATTTTCACAAACAGAAAAAAGTGTTGGAGATTTTAACAAAGTAACTTCTTTTGATAAGATTGAAGTTTTACTAATTCCTTCTAGTGAAAATAAAGTGGTACTTGATGGCTCAGGTTCAGAAGATGTTGAGATTGTTAATAAAAATGGTGAATTAAAAATCAGAATGCGTTTAACCAAAATGTTATCTGGTGATAATATTTCAGCAACTGTTTATTTTAAAAAAATTGATGCTATAGAAGCTAATGAAGGTTCAAGAATTTCTTCTGATGCAACTTTTAAAGCTACAACTTTTGATATTATTGCAAAAGAAGGTGCTCAAATAAAATTAAAAATAGATGTTAACAAATTAACGGCTAGAGTTGCTAACGGTTCTACAATTACACTTTTTGGAATATCTCAAAATCAAGATGTTATAGTAAATTCTGGTGGAATTTATGAAGCTGAAAAATTAGAAACTAAGCAAACGGTAATCACAGCAAATGCTGGTGGCAATGCTGAAGTTTTTGCAACTGATTTAGTTGATGCTAAAGTTCGTGCTGGAGGTGACATAAGAATTTTTGGTAAACCAAAACAGATCAATCAAAAAATAGTTGCCGGCGGAACAATTAAAGAAGGAAATGATTAAAGTGAAAAGTAATTAGTGATTAGTGATTAGTTTTTTTATTTTTGTTTTACATTACTGTTTACTAATCACTATTTACTAATTACTAAATAAAAGTCACTTGATAATAAACGATATTCTATCTGCCTTACCTTGGGGAATTCTACTTGCATTTACTGTTGGTCCAGTATTTTTTGTGCTATTAGAAACTAGTATTACAAAAGGGTTTCGTTCCGCAATGGTTTTTGATTTAGGCGTAGTATTTGCTGACTTCATCTTTATTTTAATAGCTTATTTTTCTACCAATCAAATACTTCAAAAGCTTAAAGACGATCCAGGATTATTTATTTTTGGAGGTGCAGTAATGTTTGCCTATGGCGTCATATCTTACATAAAAGAAAAGAAAAACTATAAAAAACAACTTGAAGAAGAATTAGAAGATGATAATATTCAAAAAAACAACTACTTAGGTTTATTTTTTAAAGGATTTCTGCTAAATTTTATCAATATTGGAGTACTAGCTTTTTGGATGGGAATCATCATTGTTTTTGGTCCAAAATTAAATATGGAAACCAATAGAATTGTACTTTTCATAACTTGTATAATCCTAACGTATTTCGCTGTTGATATCATAAAAATTATGGTAGCCAAACAATTGAAATCAAGAATGACACCACACAATATTTATAAGATAAAAAGAGTTATAAGTATTATTCTAATGATTTTTGGTGGATTTTTAATGGCGCAAGGTTTCTTCCCAAAAGAAAAAGAAATGATCAAACAAAAGTTTGGAATCAAAGAACCGGTTGTAAATGAAAAGTTTAATTAATGTAATTTTTCTAGTTTTTACACTTTCATTTTATGGACAAAATGATACGATTTCGGTAATAAAGCATACTGATAAAGATATTATTGTAAATAAAGAATCAAAAATTGTTTATCGTGGTATGATAAATAGTTTATCTATTGAAGTTCCTAATTGTAAATCATTTAAAGTAACTGCTGATGGATTAACGATGGTTTCCAAAAATCTTTTTAACTTAAATCCTCTTGCTGGTTCAGAAGTAATAGTTACTATAGATATTGTTTTAAAAAATGGTAAAAAGAAGGTAGAAAAGCACCTTTTTAAAATAAAAAATTTAAGTAATGTTATAACAACAATCAATAATTTATCAGGTGAAACAATTAGTGTTGAAAAAAGTAAATTAAACAATTCCTTTTTGAAAGTTTTTGCATCTGATAAAAATCTAAACTTAAATTTATCTGTTGTAAGTTTTAATATTAGTGTATCAAATGGAAAAAGTTTTCAAGTTGTAGGAAATAAAATCACTTCTGAAGCTTTTGAATTTATTAAGAGATATGTTTCAAGTTATCAGGAAATTACTATTTCTGATATTCAAGTTCGTTCTAATTCAACGTTTAATGGCTGTATTAGACCTGCTCCATTTAAAATAAAAATTTTATAGTTAAAATTTCGTCATGTTGACGATAAGAAACATTTCATTTGTAACTTTTTAATTATTTTGTTTATGATTAACTTGTGTGATTCTTCGTTCCTCAGAATGACAAAACTAGATTGAGATTTACAATTGTAAATTCAATTTCAATTAATTTTTTAGATTCTGAAATAAGTTCAGAATTTAACAGAAAAAAGAGATACATTTCTGTATCTCTTCTTGAGTCATCTTCCGGATTCGAACATAACTTTAATTAATTTTTTCTAAAAATTTTAAAACAAAAAAAAACCTCCAAGTTTCCTTGAAGATTTCGATTGAATCGTCCGGATTCGAACATAATTTTAATTAATTTTTTCTAAAAATTTTTAAATAAAAAAACCTCCAATTTTCCTTGAAGATTTCGATTGAATCGTCCGGATTCGAACATAACTTTAATTAATTTTTTCTAAAATTTTTTAAATAAAAAATCCTCTCAATTGTATGTGTTTTTATGAAATCATCGTCCGGATTTGAACATCATTTTAATTAATTTTTTCTAAAAATTTTAAACAAAAAAATCCTCTCAATTGAGAGGATTTTTAGAAGAGGCATCGTCCGGATTCGAACCGGAGTAGGAGCTTTTGCAGAGCCCAGCCTAGCCGCTCGGCCACGACGCCAATTATTTATTGGACTGCAAATATAATATAAAAAATACAATATGCAAATTCCAAATTCCAATTTGAAAAATATACTTTTCTAAGTTTGGAATTTCTAATTTCTATATTCTTCCATTTCAATGGTAACCGCTTCAACATCACCACCAATAGGCGGATTAAGTTTAGAAACTGCCAATAAAATTCTAGAAACAGATGGAATTTCTTTAAAGATTCTTGTGATGATTCTATGTGCTACGTGTTCCAAAAGTTTGGCTCTAATCGCCATTTCTTCCACTACAATATGATTTAAAAGTACATAATCTACCGTATCTTTCAGTTCATCCGAGAGCGAAGATTTTCTTAAATCAGTTTTAATTTCTAAATCAACTCTATAATCTGAACCTATTTTTGCTTCTTCTTCAAGACATCCGTGAAAAGAATAAGTTCTAATATTTTGTAATTTAATTGTTCCCATTTTTTATGTTTATGGTTTATAGTTGGGAGTTTATGGTTATCGAACTCAAAACCATAAACGATAAACTACAAACTTTTTATATCTTTGCTAAAATTACAAAATAATTATGTCAACCGAGGAAAAATCACTTCATTTTATAGAACAAATTATAGAAGACAGTTTATCAAGCGGTTTCGCTCAAGATAAGTTACGTTTTCGTTTTCCGCCTGAGCCTAATGGGTATTTACACATTGGTCACGCTAAATCAATTTGTTTAAATTTTGGTTTAGGATTAAAATATAACGCACCAGTAAACCTACGTTTTGACGATACCAATCCTGCCAAAGAAGAGCAAGAATATGTAGATGCCATCAAAGAAGATTTACTTTGGTTAGGTTTCAATTGGGCTGAAGAACGTTATGCTTCTGACTATTTTCAGCAGTTGTACGAATGGGCAGTTGCAATGATTAAAAACGGTAAAGCGTATGTAGATTCGCAATCTTCGGAAGATATGGCATTTCAAAAAGGAACGCCAACACAACCTGGAGTTGATGGACCATATAGAAATCGTTCGGTTGAAGAAAATTTGCAATTATTTGAAGCAATGAAAAATGGTGAATTTCCTGAAGGAAGTCACGTTTTAAGAGCTAAAATTGATATGGCATCCAAAAATATGTTGATGCGTGATCCATTGATGTACAGAGTTTTACATCGTCATCATCATCGAACAGGAAACGATTGGAAAATCTATCCGATGTATGATTATGCACACGGCGAAAGTGATTACATCGAACAAATCTCACATTCTATTTGTACGTTAGAATTTGTAATGCACCGTGAATTATACAATTGGTTTTTGGATCAGATTTATTCTGAACTTGATTCAGAATCTCATCATTTAAAAGTACGTCCAAATCAATATGAGTTTGCTCGTTTGAATTTGAATTATACTGTAATGAGTAAACGAAAACTATTGCAACTTGTTGAAGAAAAGGTTGTTAATGGTTGGGATGATCCAAGAATGCCTACAATTTCGGGTTTACGACGTCGTGGTTATACAGCTAAATCTATTAGAAATTTCTGTGAAACTATTGGAGTTGCTAAACGTGAAAATGTAATTGATGTATCGCTTTTAGAGTTTTGTTTGCGTGAAGATTTAAACAAAACAGCGCCAAGAGTTATGGCAGTTTTAGATCCGGTGAAGTTGGTAATTACCAATTATCCTGAAGCAAAAGAAGAATGGTTAGATGCTGAAAACAATCAAGAAGATGAAAGCGCAGGTTTCAGAAAAGTTCCTTTTTCAAGAGAGTTATACATTGAAAGAGAAGACTTTTTGGAAGTTGCTCCAGCTAAGTTTTTTAGATTAAGTATCGGAAATGAAGTGCGTCTTAAAAACGGTTATATCATTAAAGGTGAAAGTGTTACTAAAGATGCAAACGGAAAAATTACCGAAATTCAAGTAACTTATGATGAAGATTCGCGTTCAGGAAGTGGAAGTGAAGCTAGTCAAAGAAAAGTAGCTGGAACATTGCATTGGGTTTCTATCTCGCACGCTATTGAAGCAGAAGTACGTTTGTATGATAGGTTATTTATTGATGAAGCTCCAGATGCTCACAAAGAGAAAAACTTCTTGGAGTTTATGAATAAATCATCGTTAGAAGTCGTAAAAGGATTTGTAGAACCAAGTCTTGCTAACGTAAAACCAAACGATAAATTTCAGTTCCAACGATTGGGTTATTTCAATGTTGATAAAGATTCAACTGCTTCAAAATTAGTCTTTAACAAAACAGTTGGACTAAAAGATGCTTGGGAAGAGAAAGGTAAAAAAGAAGAAAATTTATTGATGAATACCTTAAAAGATCTCAATAAATATGTGAAAGAAAAAGACGAAAATGCTGCCGAAATTATCTTAAAACCAATTGTTGAAAACATAAAAAGTATCGATAATTACAGTTTGATAATCAACACCATTCTGAAAAATATTAAGAACGATAATAACGCTTTATTATTTGCTAATTTAGTTTTAAAACATTCAGATAAAGTTTCGTCAAAAGATATTGAAATCGAACAATTGACAAAATTATATTCAATGTCGTTAAAAAGTCAATTATTTTCGGTAAGAATTTCAGCAATTGAAAATTTAAAAAATGATGATGAGAATTTAAATCATTTTCAAGCTCAATTAGCAGAATTAAAAAATTCAGAGAAAAACGAAAAAGTTTTAGAATTGTTGAAAACGGTTTAATTTTAAACTATAGAATTTATAAATGAAAAACCCACTTACTAGTGGGTTTTTGTTATTATTGATAAATTCTATTATTATGTAATTTTAATAGATATTTATAATTAAAATCGACTTTCATAAATTAGTTTTAATACACTTTTTAAAATCTCTATACTACTTTTACATCTTTTAAAAAATCGTTTAAAAATTCGCTTTAAAATAAGTTTTTGTTCTTTAACTATGATTTAACACCAAAACTCGAAAAACTTTTGTAACTTTAGTATTAACAAAATTTAAAAGTTATGTCAAGTAAAAATGGAAATAGCATTTTAGCAATTTTAGCAGGTGCTGCAATCGGAGTTGGATTAGGAATTTTATTTGCACCAGACAAAGGTTCAAAAACTAGAGAAAAACTAAAAGATGGTTTTGATGACTTAAAAGGAGAAGCCAAAACAAAATGGGATTCACTAGAAGAAGATACCAAAGAAAAGTTTGCTAAAACCAAAGATGAATTAATAGAAACGGTTGAAGATTTACTTTCGAGTTCAAGTTACAAAGCAGAAGAAGCAATTACTTTTCTTGAAGAAAAATTGGCGGAGTTAAAAAAGCAAAACGCTAAACTTCAGAAATAATGGCTTTTGAAGAATTAAAAGAAAATACTGAGGCAATTCAAGAAAATGCAAAAGCTTATGTAGAAAGCAGTTTGGCTTACTACAAACTTTGGGGTTTTAAGGTTGCTATGAAAGCAACCACTTTGTTAGTCAAGTTTTTATTGATTTCAATTTGTTTGATGATTGTTTTGTTTTTTGTTTCCATAGCAGGAGCAATGGCGCTAGGACAATTATTTGATAGTTATCCTTTTGGATTTCTTGCTGTTGCAGGAATCTATTTAGTTTTGGCCTTATTATTATTTTTAGTAAAAGACAAAATTGTAGAAGGACCAATTTTAGAGAAATTTTCAGAAATATTTTTTAACGACTAAATGATGGAAAATAAGAAATATTCGTCTTATGCCGAAATTGAGCAAGAGCTAGAAATTTTGAAGGTTGAAAAAGAACTCTATTATCAAAAGATGCTTCTAAGCGTTGAAAAAACTAAAGAAAGTATTCTTCCTTCAAAATCAGTTAATTTCCTTGGAAATATGTATCAAAAGCTATTTTCAGGAACTTATGGAACGATTTTTAAAATAGCAATTCCGTATATTATCAATTGGTTTATAAATAGAAAAAGAGGCGATTAAGCCTCTTTTTTTTATCCTGCAGGGTTTATAAAACCTTGTAGGATTATTTTATTCTTTAAAATTTCGTGAATCTTAAAAGAAAGTACTAATTAAATTTCGTCAGTCGGATTAGAAGTATCACTTGGATTATAATCTGTAGAAGTAGTATCATTTTTAGATTTTACTCTTTTCGGTTGATTTTTCATCGTTTCACCAATTTGATTACTTGCTGTAAAACTTGCTACCATATTGTTCAACATATCACTTCCGGCTTGTGGTGAATTTGGTAACAAAATCAAATTAGAGTTTGTATCAGCACCAATAGCTTGTAAAGTATCATAATGTTGCGTAACTACAATCAATGCCGAAGCTTCTTGTGAATTGATTCCAACAGAGTTTAATACTTCAACACTTTCTACTAATCCACGAGCAATTTCTCTTCTTTGGTCGGCAATACCTTGACCTTGAAGTTTTTTACTTTCTGCCTCAGCTTTTGCTTTAGCCACAATTCTAATTCTTTGTGCTTCAGATTCAAATTCTGCAGCTGTTTTTTCTCTATCAGCAGCGTTGATTCTGTTCATCGCATTTTTAACTTGAATGTCTGGATCAATATCAGTAACCAAAGTATTGATAATGTCATATCCATAAGTTGTCATTGCTTCGTTCAATTCACGTTTTACAGCAATAGCAATATCATCTTTTCTAACAAAGACGTCATCCAAAATTAATTTAGGAACTTCGGCACGAACTACGTCAAAAACATACGCAGTAATTTGATCGTGAGGATATTCTAATTTATAAAAAGCTTCATATACCTTGTCTTGAATAACTTTAAACTGAACTGAAACTTTCATTTTGATAAACACGTTATCTTTAGTTTTAGTTTCAATCAATACATCAAGTTGTTGAATTCTTAAATTTACTCTTCCGGCAACTCTGTCAATAATTGGAATCTTAAGTTGTAAACCAGAGTTTCTAATACTTGTAAATTTTCCAAAACGCTCAATAACTACTGCCGTTTGTTGCTTTACAGTAAAGAATGAAGAGAATAAAATAATCAATCCGAAGACTGCTAAGACAATTAAAAATACTTCCATTGTATAATATTTAGTTTGTTAATACAGTTATTATACGAGAATAACTTATGTTTGTTACAAATAAAGATTTTAATAATGAAGAAATTAATTTTTATACTTGTTTTTTGTGCTTTCACAAATGTAGTTTTCTCACAATATAGAAACCGTGATGGAAATAGAATTGGGTTATCGGCTGGTGTTTCTCAAACTAGTTTATTTACAAATGATTTTGATGCCAAACCTGGATTAGGATTTGCTGGCGGACTTTCTGTAAGAGGAAATTATTACAACAATTGGAGTATGATTTACGGAATGCAATTTTTCAGTAATAACTTTAGTCTTGAATCAACTTCGTTAACTTCTTTGGCTAAAGAAACAGAGTTCAATTTACAAGGCGTACAAGTGCGATTATTGTTAAGTTATAATGTGGTTGAAGATCACGTTTCCTTTGATTTTGGGCCAGTTTTACAGATAAACGGAAAGCTTGCTGTAAACGAAAGAGATGAAAAAAATATTCTAAAAGGAACTATGTTAACAGCAAAACAAATAGAAGAAGTTTCTACTATCAACGGAAATTTTTATGCTGGATTTTCAGCAGGAGGCAAAGTGGTTCGTGCCGTTATTTTTTATGAATACGGATTTACCAATATTTTTAGTAAATTAAACAAAAATGATGAGTTTAAGTTACTAACAGGAAACCAAAGTATAAAAGGAAATCTTGGAACAATCAACGGACAGATTATTTTTAACTTATAAAAAAAAGCCCTGAATTTCAGGGCTTTTCTTTTCTATAATGTAGCAATCGCTTTTTCTAATCGCTTGATGGTTTCTTCTTTTCCAATCAATTCTACGATATCAAATAGATGCGGCCCTTTTAAAGCACCAACCAAACTCAATCGGAAAGGTTGCATTACTTTACCCATACCAATTTCGTTTTTAGTCATCCAATCTTTTACAATCGTTTCAATGTTTACTGAAGTGAAATCGCCAATATTTTCTAGTACAGAAATCAATTGTTGCATTAAGTTTGGTGTATCTTCTTTCCAATTTTTAGCCGCTTTTTCATCATAAGATGTTGGTGCAACAAAAAAGAAATCACTCATTTCCCAAAATTCAGAAACAAAATTAGCTCGTTCTTTTATTAACGAAACAATTTTAATTAATTTATCTTTTTCAATATCAATACCTTTTTCAGCCAAAATAGGAGCGAAGGCTTTTGCCAAACTCTCATCACTTTGCTTTTGTAGATATTGATGATTGAACCATTTGTTTTTTTCAGGATCAAATTTAGCTCCAGATTTATGAACTCTATTTAAATCAAATTTTTCAGCCAATTCTTCTAGAGAAAATAATTCTTGGTCGGTTCCGTCATTCCAACCTAAAAGTGCTAAAAAGTTTAGAACTGCTTCGGGGAAAAAGCCTTTTTCTCTATATCCAGATGAAACACCTTCTTCTGTTTTCCATTCTAAAGGGAATACTGGAAAGCCCATTTTATCGCCATCACGTTTAGATAATTTTCCGTTTCCAATTGGTTTTAAAATCAATGGTAAATGTGCAAATTCTGGAGCTTCCCAACCAAATGCTTTATACAACAAAACGTGCAAAGGCATTGAAGGTAACCATTCTTCACCACGAATTACGTGAGAAGTTTCCATTAAATGATCATCTACAATATTAGCTAAATGATAAGTTGGCATTCCGTCAGACTTGAACAAAACTTTATCGTCTAGTAAATTAGTTTCAAATTTAATATCACCACGAATGATGTCATTCAAATGCAGTGTTTCATTCACAGGAGTTTTAAATCGGATAACATAATCAGCACCTGACGCAATTCGTTGTTCAGTTTCTTCTTTAGAAATTACCAACGAAGTATCTAATTTTTCACGATTATGCCAGTTATAAATGAAAGTTTTTCCTTCAGCTTCGTGTTGTTTTCTATGCGCATCCAAAGATTCTGCTGTGTCAAAAGCATAGTATGCCCAACCCGAATTTATTAAGTCATCGGCATATTGTTTATATAAATCTTTACGTTCCGATTGACGGTAAGGTCCAAATTTTTCGTTTTTCCCAACGGTTTCACTAGGCGCAATTCCTAACCATTCTAGAGCTTCCATAATGTATTCTTCTGCTCCAGGAACAAACCTATTTTGATCGGTATCTTCAATTCTTAAATAGAAAACACCTCCATTTTTTTTTGCAAATAAATAATTAAATAAAGCGGTTCTTACGCCGCCAATATGCAATGGTCCAGTTGGACTTGGTGCAAAACGCACACGAACTTGTTTAGACATTTCTTTGGTATAAAATTATTTTAATGCGCAAAGATACAATTTCAATTATCAATTTGTGTTTCAAAAATCTTAATACTTAATACTCAAATCTTAATACACATTCCTTTTTACAAAGATTTAACTTTTATCGTAAGTATAAATTTGTACTTTTATCGGTTATAAACAAATGATTAACAATTTTGGAACATCAAAACATAATTTTCGGTAAACTCGAACAGTTTATTAAGAAGTTTTACACAAATGAGTTGCTACGTGGAACAATTTTCTTCGTCGGAATTGGTTTGTTGTATTTTCTTTTTACACTTTTTGTGGAATATTTTCTTTGGTTAAAACCTACCGCGAGAACAGTTTTATTTTGGACATTCATTGCCGTGGAACTTTTCCTATTGTTACGATTTATTTTATTTCCGATTTTTAAATTATTCAAGCTTCAAAAAGGAATTAATTATGACGATGCCTCAAAAATTATTGGAAATCATTTTAGTGAAGTAGGTGATAAGCTTACCAACTTTTTACAATTATCTGATGATACTAATAAATCTGAATTGTTGGTGGCTTCTATTGAACAAAAAGCTAATACGTTACAACCGATTCCATTTGGAAATGCAATTAACTTCGGAACTAATAAAAAGTATTTGCCTTTAGCAATTATCCCAATTTTGTTCTTTTTGTTTTTTATGATTTCAGGACAAAGTGATATTATTTCTCAAAGTTTTAATCGTGTAGTAAATTATAAACAACAATTTTTGCCGCCAGCACCTTTTGAATTTCAAGTATTGAATTCAAATTTGCAAACAGAACAGAACAAAGATTTTGTTTTAAAAGTAAAGACTGTAGGAAAAGTAGTTCCTGAAAATGCAATGATTTTTATTGGCGATGAAAGTTATTTTATGGAAACTAGTAAGGCTGGCGAATTTCAATTCGTTATTCCTAAACCTAAGGAAAATTTAGAATTTCATATCGAAGCAAATGATGTTTCATCAAATGAGTATGAATTAAATGTCGTGACAGTTCCATCAATTGCAAATTTTGAAATGGTATTGAATTTCCCAAGTTATTTAAATAAAAAATCTGAAATTATTAAAGGAACTGGAAACGCTGTACTTCCCGAAGGAACGCGTGTTACGTGGCGTATGAACACTTTAGCTACACAAAAAGTAGAATGGTTAGACGGAAGTTATAAGTTTCCATTTGCTAAAGAAGATAATCAGTTTATATTATCTAAAAGTATTACACAAAATACAGACTATCAAATTGTTACTTCTAATAATAAGGTGCAGAATTATGAGAAGTTAAACTATCAGATAGCTGTTGTTAAGGATCAATTTCCTACAATTTCGGTTGGTAAAGCTCCAGATAGTTTAAAAATTGAAAAAAATTATGTTTTGGGCCAAGTTTCTGACGATTATGGTTTATCTAAACTGCAAGTTGTTTATTATCCTAAGAATAAACCTAATGCTGTCAAACGTGGAACAATAGCTGTAAAGCGTGATATTTATGATCAATTTGTGTTTGCGTTCCCAAGTAATCTTCCAGTCGAAGAAGGTGTTTCTTATGACTATTATTTTGAGATTTTTGATAATGATAGTTTTCATAATTTCAAAAGCACTAAGTCAACTGTTTTTTCTGATAGAATTGCTACCGAATCTGAAAAAGAAGATCAGGTTTTGCAACAACAAAATGATAATATTAATTCATTAGAAAAGTCATTAAAAACCCAAGAAAAGCAAATGAACGAGATGGAGAAGTTGCAAAAGATGGGTAAAGAAAAAGATAATCTTGAATTCAAGGAACAACAAAAAGTTAATGATTTCTTGAATAAGCAAAAGCAGCAGGATGAATTAATGAAAAACTTTGCTGAGAAAATGAAAGACAATCTTGACAAAGTTAAGACCGAAAAGAAAGATGAGAATAAAGAACTTCTGAAAGAACGCCTTGACAAAGTTGAAAAGGACATTGATAAAAACAAGAAGTTATTGGATGAATTGCAAAAGTTAAATGAAAAGTTGCAAAAAGAAGAGTTGTTTGAAAAGATGGATAAGTTGAAACAACAAAGCAAAAATCAAACTAAAAGTTTGCAGCAACTTGTAGAATTAACTAAGAAATTTTACGTCGAAAAGAAAGCCGAACAAATTGCTGATAAGTTAGATAAACTTTCAGAAAAGCAAGATAAATTGTCTGAGAATGATAAAGAGAATTCAACTGAAAAACAAGAGGAAATCAATAAAGAATTCGACAAAATTCAAGAAGAATTAAATGAACTTGAAAAAGAAAATAAAGAATTAAAGGCACCAGTTGATTTGCCAGATACTGCTCCGAAAGAGAAAAGTATTGATGATGATTTAAAGAAAGCTTCTGATGAATTAAAAAAAGATTCTAAAGCTGGTGCTAAGCCAAAGCAAAAAAGTGCTTCGAAGAAGATGAAGCAAATGAGTCAGGATATGCAGGCTAGTATGGAAGCTGGTGAGATGGAACAAATGGATGAAGATGTTGCAATGCTACGTCAAATTCTAGATAATCTTTTGGCTTATTCATTTTCTCAAGAAAATGTTATGAAAGAGTTCAAAGGTTTGAGAAGAGGTTCTCCTGCGTTCAATAAAAATCTTAAGATTCAACAAGATTTAAAGCAACAGTTCAAACATGTTGATGACAGTTTGTTTGCGCTGTCTTTACGTAATCCGAAAATAGCAGAAGAAGTTACAACCGAAGTTGGAAACGTGCAGTATAATGTAGATAAAGCTTTAGAAACTCTAGCTGATGCTAACGTTCCTAAAGGTGTTTCACACCAACAATTTGCGACAAGTGCTGCAAATAAATTAGCTGATATGTTAGCTGATATAATGAACAATATGCAAATGTCGATGCAAATGTCAGGTTCTGGTAAAGGCAAACCGAAGCCAGGTCAAGGTAGCGGAATGCAATTGCCGGATATTATTAAAAAGCAAGATGGACTCGGCGAGAAGATGAAGAAGGCAATGAAGCCTGGTTCTAAACCAGGTGAAGGGAAAGAGGGTAAAGATGGAGAGCAAGGTCAAGGTAAAGACGGTCAGAAAGAAGGTAAAGACGGTAAGGGTAAATCCGGCAAAGATGGCAAAAGTGGTTCAGGTAGTTCAGGACAAGGCAATCAAGATGGAGATAACGGCGAAGATGGCGAAGGTGATGCAAAAGCCATTATGGAAATATTTAAAGAGCAGCAGCAATTGAGAGAAGCGTTGCAAAATGAATTAAACAAACAAGGTTTAGGTGGTCAAGGTCAAAATGCTTTGAATCAAATGAAGCAGATAGAAAAGCAGTTATTAAACAAAGGTTTCAATAATGAAGTCTTGCAGAAAATGCTTAATCTAAAGTATGAAATGTTGAAATTAGAAAAGGCGGTGCAACAACAAGGAGAAGAAAAGAAGCGTCAGTCAGAGACCAATAAAAAGGAATTTATTAATTCCTCCAACGCTTTACCAACACGTTTGCAAGAATATTTGAATAGCGTTGAAATTTTAAACAGACAAACATTACCTTTGCGCTCTAATTTTAACCAAAAGGTTCAAGAATATTTTAAATTAAATGATAAGTTTTAATTACGAATTAGATTTTAAACTGGATAATGAAGAGGATTTTTCATCGTGGATTTCACGTGTGATTAGTTCTGAAAACAAAAAGGAAGGTGACTTGAATTATGTGTTTTGTGATGATGAATATTTGCTTGAAATAAACAGACAATATCTAGATCACGACTATTATACCGACATTATTAGCTTTGATTACTCTGTAGGAAACGAATTACACGGTGATTTGTTTATTTCTATTGATAGAGTTAAGGAAAATGCTTCAGATTTTGAAGTTTCTTTTGATGAAGAGTTGAAGCGAGTGATCATTCACGGTATACTTCACTATGCAGGTTATAAAGATAAGTCCGTAGATGATGAGCTATTAATGCGTCAGAAAGAAGATGAAAAAATTAAGATGTTTCACGTGGAACATTAATTGTTTTTTATAAATCAAAGTACAAAATTTAGTAACGTTCCACGTGGAACAATAAATTTCACAACAGATTTTTTCTGTTATATAGAATATGTTTTTAGAAAAATATGATGTTATAGTTGTTGGTGCGGGTCACGCCGGATGTGAAGCTGCCGCTGCTGCCGCAAATCTAGGTTGTTCCACTTTATTGGTGACAATGAGTTTGCAGAACATTGCTCAAATGTCGTGTAATCCAGCTATGGGTGGAATTGCAAAAGGTCAGATTGTTCGTGAGATTGATGCGTTGGGTGGTTATTCAGGTATAATATCTGACAAGACAGCGATTCAATTTAAGATGTTAAACAAATCTAAAGGTCCAGCAATGTGGTCACCAAGAGTACAATCAGACAGAATGCGTTTTTCTGAAGAATGGAGATTGATGTTAGAGCGTACGCCAAATTTGGATTTTTATCAAGAAATGGTGTCTGGATTAATCATTACAAACGGAAAGATTGAAGGAGTGAAAACTTCGCTCGGAATTGAAATCAAAGCTAGTTCTGTTGTGTTAACAAACGGAACCTTTCTTAATGGATTAATTCATATTGGAGACAAACAATTTGGTGGAGGTAGAGCTGGTGAAAGTGCCGCATATGGAATTACAGAAGATTTAGTTAACGCAGGTTTTGAAGCAGGAAGAATGAAAACAGGTACACCACCACGAGTTGATGGACGTTCTCTTGATTATTCGAAAATGAAAGAAGAAGCTGGAGATGTTGATCCAGACAAGTTTTCGTATTCTGATGAAACTAAACCTTTGTCACATCAAAAGTCTTGTCATATGACTTATACATCTTTAGAAGTACACGATATTCTTCGTGAAGGTTTTGATCGTTCGCCAATGTTTAATGGTAGAATTAAATCGCTAGGACCAAGATATTGTCCTTCTATTGAGGATAAAATTAATCGTTTTGCTGATAAAGAAAGACATCAGTTGTTTGTTGAGCCTGAAGGTTGGGATACAGTAGAAGTTTATGTAAATGGTTTTTCAACCTCGCTTCCAGAAGATGTTCAGTTTAAAGCTTTACGTTCTGTTGAAGGTTTTGAAAAAGTGAAGTTTTTTAGACCAGGATACGCTATTGAATATGATTATTTTCCGCCAACGCAGTTGAAGCATACATTAGAAACTAAGTTAATTGATGGATTATATTTTGCAGGTCAAATTAACGGAACCACAGGATATGAAGAAGCAGCTTCGCAAGGAATGATGGCTGGAATTAATGCAGCATTAAAAGTTAAGGAACAAGAACCAATGATTTTAAAACGTGATGAGGCTTATATTGGTGTTCTTATTGATGATTTAATTACCAAAGGAACAGAAGAACCTTATCGTATGTTTACTTCACGTGCTGAATATAGAACGCTATTAAGACAAGATAATGCTGATGCTAGGTTAACGCCTAAATCATTTGAAATTGGTCTAGCTTCAGAAAAAAGAATGCGTAGAATGGAGGATAAGTTTTCTAAAAGTGAAGCAATGGTAAATTTCTTCAAAGAAACTAGTGTTACCATTGAAGAAGCTAATCCAATTTTAGAAGCTAAAGGAAGTTCGCCAATGACGCAATCGGATAAAATGTTTAAAGTATTTTCTCGTCCGCAAATTGATTTGGGTGATTTCGTTAAATTTGAAAAAGTACACCAATATATTTCTGAGCACGATTTGGATAAAGAAATTATTGAACAAGCCGAAATAAATGTAAAATATTCTGGTTATATCGAAAAAGAACGCAATAATGCTGATAAGTTAACGCGACTTGAAGATGTGAAAATACCTTCTGATTTTGATTATGAAAAATTAAAATCAATGTCGATTGAAGCCAAACAGAAGTTAACCAAAATAAGACCCGTTACCATTTCGCAAGCTTCTAGAATCAGTGGAGTTTCGCCAAGTGATATTTCCGTTTTATTAATTCATATGGGCAGATAGAAACTCATCGTTACAGTTAAATAAATTGTTCCACGTGAAACTAACTTTGCCACAGCCTATAAAATAAGAGATTTTTAATGAATATTGACAAGACTAAACATTTTCTAAACGTAAAAGATCATTCCGTTTCTCAAGAAACTTTCGAGTTGCTGTATGATTCCGATTTAGATATGTTGATTACACATCCACAACCTAGTTTAGAAAAACTACCAAGTTATTACGAAAGTGTTAATTATATTTCCCACACTGATGGAAATAAATCGCTGTTCGAAAAAATGTATCAATTTGTAAAATCAATTGCATTAAAAAACAAATTGAAATTAATTAATTCAGAATCACCTAAAGGAAGAATTTTAGATATTGGAGCTGGTGTTGGTGATTTTCTTTCTGTAGCAAAAAATGATGGTTGGGAAATTATTGGAAAAGAACCAAGCGAAAAAGCTAAAGCTATTGCTCAAAAAAAAGGAGTTGTTTTTGTAAATGATTTAATAGAATTAGAAAGCAATTCATTTGATGTAATTACAATGTGGCACGTTCTAGAACACGTTCCCGATTTAGAAAATCAAATTGCTGAATTAAAAAGGTTGCTAAAACCCAATGGAACCATTTTAATTGCTGTTCCGAACTTTAAATCATTTGATGCAAATCATTATAAACATTTTTGGGCTGCTTATGATGTACCCATTCATTTATGGCATTTTTCAAAAACAGCAATCCAAAAATTATTTCAAAAACAAAATCTTGAATTAGTAAAAGTACTACCAATGAAATTTGATAGTTTTTATGTGAGTTTATTATCTGAAAAATATAAAACTGGAAAAATGAATTTTGTCAAAGCTTTTTATATTGGTTTACTATCAAATTGGAAAGGAAGTCAAAATTTAGAATATTCTTCCCATATTTATGTGATAAAAAACGCTAAAAATTAAAATAAAAGCGAATTTTAAACAAAAAAGACTACTAATGGCCAAAACGATGTTGAAAATTAGAATTGCTCTTAAATCGCTTTATTTAAAGTTGGTTTTAATAGCAAATAACTATGGTCTTTTTTATATCAATAACAAACAATTATATCAATAAAAAGCATTCAATTTTGTAACTTTTTATCTTTTAAGAGTAAAATTTTATACTTTTGGCAAATACAAAAAATAACAAATTTAAAATGAAGAAAATTATAGTAGGTCTAGCAATGGCGGCAGCAATTATTTCGTGTAATAATTCAACAGACGCAAAAGAATTTAAAACAGCATATATTGACACTAATAAATTGCTAGATGAATCAACAGAGAAAAAAGATATTGAAGAAAAATATAAGGCAAAAGCCGATGTAATGGATTCAAGACTAAAAGTTGCAGCAGAAAAGTTTCAAAGTGAAGCAGCAAGTTTTAAACAAAATGCAATGGCTAATGGTCAAGCTTGGGCGCAACAAAAAGGTGCTGAATTGCAACAAAGAGAACAAGAGTTACAATACGCTCAACAAGGAATGTTGCAACAATTGCAAGCTGAAAGTGGTAAAGAAATGGATTCTTTAGTAACTAAATACAAAAAAATATTCAAAGAATACGGAAAAGAAAAAGGATACGATTATGTATTTGGTACAGGTGAAGCAGCTACAGTTTTATACGCGAAAGACAGTTACGATATTACAAAAGAATTGATCAAAATCGTAAACGATAAATACAAATCTGAAGGTAAAAAAGAAGAAAAACCAGCAGATAAGAAAGAAGCTGCAAAAAAATAATTCTTGTAATTCATAAATTAAGATTCCAAATTCTTGTTTGTAAACAGAGTTTGGATTTTTTTTATTTTATTTTTCTTTTAAATTGATTTACAAACTTTTATATTTGCTCTTTAAAATATAAGCCATGGAATTTGTATCTGCAGAAGCAAAATATGTTTTGCAATTTATCAATCAAACCAATCGTTCGGTTTTTCTAACTGGAAAAGCAGGAACAGGAAAGACCACTCTGCTTAAAGAAATTATTCAAACTACGCACAAGAATACTATAGTTGTTGCGCCAACCGGAATTGCAGCGCTAAACGCTGGCGGAGTTACCATTCATTCAATGTTTCAATTGCCTTTTGGTGGCTTTTTGCCTGACAATTCAGTGCCGCAATTTACAGAAAGTTCCAAATTTGAAAGTCGTGCTACTTTGCGTAGACATTTCAAAATGAGCGGTTTAAAAAAATCGGTAATTAAGAATATGGAACTTCTCATAATTGACGAAGTGAGTATGTTACGTTCCGATTTGCTCGATGCAATGGATTTTATGTTACAATCCGTTAGGAAAAAAACGCAGGCTTTTGGTGGTGTTCAGGTACTTTTTATTGGTGATTTATTGCAACTTCCGCCTGTAATTCGTGACGATGAATGGAGAACTTTAAAACAACATTACAGAGGAAAATTCTTTTTTCACGCACACGTTATTGAACAAAATCCGCCTTTATATATTGAACTTTCTAAAATTTTTCGTCAAACAGATGAACAATTTATTTCTGTTCTCAACAATCTAAGAAACAATACAATAACGCCAAATGATATTCAAATTTTAAATCAATTTGTGCAACCAAATTTTGATTTAAAAGCCAATAAAGGTTACATTACTTTAACAACTCACAACGCCAAAGCAGATAGTATTAATTCGCAATCATTGTTAGATCTAAATGGAAATGTAAAGAGTTATTATGCTGAAATAACAGGAGATTTTCCTGATAAAATTTATCCTTTAGAAGAAAAATTGGAGCTTAAAATTGGAGCTCAAATTATGTTCATCAAAAATGATTTATCGTTTGATAAAAAATTCTTCAACGGAAAAATGGGATTTATTGAATCGATTTCAGAAAAGGAAATTATGGTACATTTTCCAGAAGAAAATAAAACTATCGAAGTTGAAAAATATGAGTGGCAAAACATTAGATATTCAATAGATGAAAACACCAAAGAAGTTCAAGAAGAAGTTTTAGGAACTTTTGTACACTATCCGATAAAATTAGCTTGGGCAATAACGGTACATAAAAGCCAAGGATTAACCTTTGACAAAGCAGCGCTTGATGTATCACAAGTTTTTCTTCCAGGACAAGCTTATGTTGCGCTTTCGCGTTTACGCTCTTTAAACGGCTTAATTTTGCTATCTCCGCTTAAAATGAATGGTATTTCTAACGATCAAGATGTGATGAACTATTCTTTGAATAAAGCATCTGAAGAATATTTGAAAAATTCATTGCAACACGAAACTAAAAATTTTATTCATAACTATTTGATAGCTAGTTTTGATTGGCTTGAACTTGCTCAACAATGGAGAAATCACAAGTTCAGTTATTTAGATAGCGATAAATCGGTTAAATCTAAACACGCAAATTGGGCGGCTGAACAATTGCAACTTTGCGACTCTATAATTGATCCTTCTTCAAAATTTATTTCACAATTAAACAAACTTTTTTCTGTAGAAAATAGTGATTATCAATTTATTAATGAAAGAGTTATGGCTGCTTATGGCTACTTTTTTGATAAATTAGACAAGTTAGAATATGAAATTTTGTATAAGATTGAAGAAGTAAAAAGAATTAAACAAGTTAAACAATTTTATGATGAATTGCTAGAGTTAGAAGATTTGCAAACCAAAGCGGTTTTAAAATTGATGAAAGCCAAGTTGCTAATGGAAACCATCATTAGCAGAAAAACCATTACTAAAGAATCTCTATCTTCTTCTGAAATAAAGAATTATAAACTTCACAAAACCGAGAGAGTTATTGAAGATTTTAAGCGAAATAATCAAAACTTGATAGAAGATAAAGAAGAGGTTAGCTACTACGAACCTAAGAAAAAGAAAACTGATAAAGTTCCTAAAAAAGCTACTTCACAAATAACTTACGAATTCTGGATAGAAAAAAATTCTATTGAAGAAATTGCTAATTTAAGAAAGTTAACGGTTGCCACTATATTATCACATTTCACTAAACTTATTCAAGACAAAGCGGTTAGCATAAACGATATAATGCCCGAAGATAAAATCGAACAGTTAACCAAAGCTTTTTATGGATACAAAGAAGAATCGTTAACACCAATGAAAGAACAACTTGGTGATGCATTCACGTGGGAAGAGTTAAGAATGTTTAAAGCAAGTTTAAATGTTTAAAACCATATTAACTTAACCAAAAAACACCCAATATTGCAACAACAAAATAGATAGCAATGGTTCTTGCTCCATCATAATCCTTGGCCAATCGTTGCCCAAAAAGCATCATTAGTAAAGTAATTGACGAAAAAACAGCACCGTAAAATCCAAAAACTCTTTCGCCATTAACATACAGTTGAATAATACCAACAACACTAGAAATTCCGGCGATTAATTCAAAAAAAACCAAGACACCAACTGCTTGCGGAACATAATTTTTAAGTATTGTTTTTTCAAAATGTGGCTTCATCCAAGCCATAGTATCATTCCAATGAAATAATTTTTCGTGGGCAGACATTATAAAAGTAATGGTTAAGAAGGTTAATACCAAAACCGAAGCTGTATTGTTCATAGATTATTTTTTATGAATTAAACGGGTAAGTTTTATTGATAAATCGGTTAAAATTATTTTTGCATTTCCGTTGCGTTCAATGTGATAGCTAGCATCAGAAAGCTCTTGGAATATCTCAGTAATATTATTGCCGGTGACAAAAGGCGCAAAATTTTCCAATTTAAATTTGTCAACAGTTGGTTCCATGTAAACAAGTTGTTCTGCTTGATAATTTAGCAGCATCGCTTGCCTAAACATATCAATGCAATAATTTAGAAATTTCTTTTGAGCTTCTCGGCCTAAACTAGCAATTTGCTCACTCCATGTAATTAATTCTAGAACTGCAGCAGCATTTCCTTTGGCTCTAAAAGCGGCTCTGATCCAATCAACAAACCATTTTTCGAACGGAAGTTCTTCATTGTCTTCTTTTAAAATATGTAAAGCTTTGTTATAATTTCCTTGAGCTTGATGAGCAATTTTAAAAGCTAATTTTTCGTCTATTTTTTCACGTGAAACCAATGCTTCTGTAATCGTGTTTTCGGGTAAACCGTTAAAATGCAAAACCTGACAACGTGATCTTATGGTTTGAATAATATCTTCTTCATTTTCAGAAATCAAAATAAAAACCGTTTTATCGGTTGGTTCTTCTAGAAGTTTTAAAAGCTTATTAGACGCCGCAATATTCATTTTATCAGCCATCCAAATAATCATTATTTTGTAACTTCCTTCAAGAGATTTTAACGCCAAAGATTTTAAAATTTCCTGAGCGTCATCTACACGAATTTCGCCTTGCTTGTTTTGAACGCCCAACATTTTGTACCAGTCAAACAAGCTGCCGTAAATGTTATTAGAAATAAATTCGCGCCAATCATTAATGAAATCAATGCTTTTGGGTTTAGTTTTTACATCTTCAGTAGTAACTGTTGGATAAATAAAATGTAAGTCCGGATGTTGTAAATGATTGAATTTAAGGTTACAAGACTCATTTCCGCCTGAATTTTCGTGATCAGTATTTTGACAAACTATATATTGAGCATAAGCTAAAGCCATAGCTAGTGTTCCTGATCCTTCTGGACCAATAAATAATTGCGCGTGAGGAATTCTTCCCAAGCTAGCACTTCTAATTAAGTGATTTTTAATGTGTTCTTGACCTAGTATTTCTGAAAACTGCATAAGCAAAGATAATAGAAATTCGCTTTTAAATTGTTAATAACTTCAAAAAAACACGTAAGATTTATCTTTCATTTAAAATTTAATTATAAGAAAAAAACCCAAAAACCACTAAATTATAGCGTTTTATCGGAATAAAGTGCGGTTTGTCGATAATTTATTCTACTTTTGAATTGTTAATAACCATTGTATCGAATGTTTTAAAGACCCAAATCTAAAAAACTTAGGATTATGAATGCTACAAACTTCAGCAAGAAAATAGTTTTGTTAACCATTTTATTAGGTTCTGTTTATAGTTATGCACAACTTTCGGTGCCTTTTAAGATGCGCTATCAAGGATTTGTCAAAGGAGACATAACTGTAATTGCAAACAATAGTGTAAATCGTGTTGATTTTACAAATTCAGTAAACGAGCCTTATTACAATTTGACTTCTTATGCTAAATTGAATGATGAATTTGAAATGGCTTATATTGATATTGACGAAGATGAATCTACTTTTTCATCTAGCAGTGCCGAGTTATATTTAGAACAATCAAGCGCTAAAAAAATTGTTTATGCCGGACTTTATTGGTCTGGAACATACAAGTATGCTGCAGGATATCAAAAATCTGAAAAAAAGTTTGTTGCATCTGATCCATCAAGAGGAAGTTTTTCTAATGTAAAATTAAAATTACCAAATCGAGATAAATACGTTGACATTTCAGGACAAGTATTGTTTGATGGCGCTAATAAAAATGAATTTGATGCGTTTGCTCCTTATGCTGTTTATGCCGATATTACAAATTATGTAAAAGAATTATCAAATCCATCAGGTGTATTTACCGTAGCCAATGTTAAAGCTACCCAAGGTGTAATCGAAGGTGGTGTTGCTGCTGGATGGACCATTTTTGTGGTTTATGAAGATCAAAATATGAGCGGAAAATTTGTAACTAGTTTTGATGGCTTTGCTGGAGTTACAGACAAGTCAACAGATATTAATTTTACGGGTTTTCAAACTTTACCTAACGGAAATGTGAAGGCTAAAATAGCTTGTGCAGCTTTAGAAGGTGACAATAATTTAATTGGTGATGAATTGCTTTTTACATCAAATCCTAGTAAGATTTTCACGCCATTAAGTACGAACATTAGAAAAGAAACCAATTTTTTCAACAGTTCTATTACTATCGAGAATCAAAATTTTTCAAATCGATTTCCAGATAGTAAAAATACTTTAGGTTATGACACTTGTTTGTTTACTATTCCAAATCCAAACAATAGTGTTGTTGAAAATAATAGCAAAGAAATGACGTTGCGACTTAAATCAAATGGTGATAGATGTTTTATGTTTTTTACAGCACTAAGTGTAGAGGTTACACCATCTGATGAGGAAATTATTTACGCTTCAAGCGATGATAAACCGTTAAAAATTGCTTCTAATAAAAATCTTTTAAAGTTTATTCCAGCAAACAAGGATTTTCTTATCGAAGATTATAAAACAAGTTCGTCTATAAATAGAAACAAAAAAAATTCATACATTGATGCTAACAATAAACTAATAGAAGTTCAAACTGCGTCTATATCTAGTGCAGAATCTGGATATTACATTATTGCTAATATTTTTAAAACCGAGCAAAGCGCTATTGAATTTGTAACGTTCCTAAAAACTAAAGGGTTTGAAGCCGACTTTTTTACAAACTCCTTAAATAATTTTCGATATGTTTATTTAAAAAAAGGCAATGATTTAAATCAGCTTGTTGACCAATATGTTTCAAAAATAGATGATACCTATGAGGATAGAATGCAGATTTTAGCCGTTAATAAAAATAATAATCAACTAATTGCTGATTTAAGTAAAAAAGAAGATAACACTAAACAAATTGCTTCTATTAAAGAACCGTTAAACAACCAATTATTTGACGTTCAAATAGTTTCAATACCAAACGAACCCAAAGGTTATTATCTAGTTGCCAATGTTTTTTCAATTACTTCAAATTCAACTAACTTTTTAAATTTATTAAAATCTAAAGGGTTGAATCCTAAAGTTTTAATTAATCCACTTAACAATTTTAAGTACGTTTATTTGAAAAAAACAGAAGACGAGCAAGAAGCCCAATCGTTGTATTTATCTAAGTTAAATAACACTTATCAAGATAAATTGTGGATATTATCGGTTAACAACAACAACACATTAATTACAAATAATGACGATTAACGTTTTGATATACGGTATCTATAAATCTATTGTAGAAAAGAAGAATATGTTTCCTGAAATTATCAGCGAGATTGATTTCAAGTGCAGTGTTTTTGGTAGAGAAGGTGTAAAAATAGGTACAAAACGTGATGACGATGATTCAGAGATTGATTAGAACTTAATTTTCTCATTTTTAATAAAAAACAAAATCATTATATTTGCGGATTACTATCCATTAATCTGCAATTTAAATGAAAACCTTAAAAGATTTCAATTTCAACAATAAAAAAGCTTTAATCAGAGTCGATTTCAATGTTCCGTTAGATGAGCATTTTAATGTAACAGACGATAATAGAATTGAAGCTGCAAAACCTACAATAGATAAAATTCTTGCCGATGGCGGAAGTGTCATTTTGATGTCACACCTAGGCCGACCAAAAGGAAAAGAAGATAAATATTCTTTAAAACATATTGTTTCTACAGTTGCTAAAGTCTTAGACAAAGAAGTTTTATTCGCTACAGATTGTCGTGGAGAACTAGCTCAAAATGCTGCTGATAATTTACAGCCAGGTCAAGTTTTGCTACTTGAAAATCTGCGTTATTATCCTGAAGAAGAAGCTGGCGATGTGGCATTTGCTAAAGAACTTGCTCAGCTTGGAGATATTTATGTAAATGATGCTTTTGGAACGGCGCACAGAGCACACGCCTCAACTACAATTATTGCGCAATTCTTTCCAAACAATAAATGTTTTGGATTGCTTTTAGCAAAAGAAATAGAAAGTCTTAATCGCGTTTTAAATAATTCTGTAAAACCCGTAACAGCGGTTCTTGGAGGTTCTAAAGTTTCTTCTAAAATTACGGTTATTGAAAATATTCTTGACAAAGTTGACCACATGATAATTGGTGGCGGAATGACTTTTACATTCGTCAAAGCTTTGGGCGGAACAATTGGCGATTCTATTTGCGAAGATGATAAGCTAGATTTAGCTCTAGAAATTCTTGAAAAAGCAAAGCAAAAGAACGTACAAATTCATATTCCGGTTGATGTTGTAGCTGCCAATGCATTTTCTAATGATGCCGAAACACAAATAGTTGATGTTCGTGAAATTCCTAACGGATGGCAAGGCCTTGATGCTGGACCAAAGTCATTAGAAAATTTCAAAAAAATTATTATGGATTCAAAAACCATTCTTTGGAATGGCCCATTAGGGGTTTTTGAAATGGAAAACTTTGCAAACGGAACCATAAAACTTGGCGAATTTATAGCAGAATCTACTGAAAATGGTGCCTTTTCATTAGTTGGTGGTGGCGATTCAGTTGCTGCCGTAAAACAGTTTGGTTTAGAAGAAAGAATGAGTTATGTTTCAACTGGCGGTGGCGCAATGTTAGAAATGTTAGAAGGACGAGTTTTGCCGGGAATTCAGGCTATTTTAGACTAAAACAGCACTTTAACAATAATTAAACAAATTATTGCGTTATTGTTACTAGATTTGCATTTAAGCATAAAATGCTGATTAATAACTTTTTGAGATTTAATAAAATATGATTATAAAAAATAAATTATCAACGATACTCTTGGTTGCCACCTCTTTTGTTTTCGGACAAGAAGCAACAATACCACAGGACTCGATTGTTAAAAAAGAAACTAAAATTTCTTACCTAGATTCTATCAAAGCAACCTTTGTTAATGATGATATGGCAACTTGCATCGATAGTCTTTGGATGAAAGAATTAACATCTTTAGATATTTACAGTACGCTATTAGAAGATATCAAAAAAATAGATATCGATAAAACGGTTGACTATGAACTACCAACAGATTTATTAAAAGAGCGATTGAAAAAATTAGATGAAAAATCACCTTTTAATATTGAGTATAACATTGGTTTAGAAAATGTTATCAAATCTTTTTTAAAGAATAGAAAGAAAGGATTTGAACGATTAATGGGGATTTCTCAATTCTATTTTCCGATATTTGAAGAGGCGTTGGCTGTGCAAAATATTCCATTAGAGATTAAATATCTTGCCGTTGTTGAGTCTGCATTAAATCCGAGAGCGGTTTCTAGAGTTGGAGCAACTGGTTTGTGGCAATTTATGTACCAAACAGGAAAACAATACGGATTGAATATTACAACTTATGTTGACGAAAGAAGTGATCCGTTACGAGCTAGTCAAGCAGCAACGCAGTACATGACCAATATGTACAAAATCTTTGGCGATTGGGATTTGGTTTTGGCTTCTTACAATTCTGGTCCAGGTAATGTGGCTAAAGCTATTCGTCGTTCTGGCGGTCAACAAAATTATTGGAATATTAGAAAAAATCTTCCAAAAGAAACTCAAGGATATCTTCCAGCTTTTTTAGCTACAATGTATATTTTTGAATACCATAAAGAACACGGAATTGTGCCCAATAAAGCGGTAGCCAATCACTTTGCTACTGACACGATTCAAATAAAAAATCATATTACTTTCAAACAAATTTCAGATTTGTTAGATATTCCAGTTGCAGAAATTCAATTTTTTAATCCTTCTTTTAAAAGAAATGAAATTCCAGCAATATCAGGAGAAAAGCACTTCTTGAGATTACCCAAAGATAAAATCTCAATTTTTACTTCTAACGAAGATAAGGTCTATGCTTATGTAAAGTATGAAGCAGATAAAAGAGAACGTCCTTATGAACGTTTGGCTTCCGTTAAGCAAAATGATTCGACCAATATTGCCTACAGCGACAGAGAGTTTGTTAATCGAACTAAATATCATAAAGTTAGAAAAGGTGATAATTTGAGTGAAATCGCTGATAAACATTTGGTCTCTATAAGCGATATAAAAAAGTGGAATAGATTAAAAAGCGATAATGCTCCGATTGGAAGAAATCTAAAAATAATTGTATCAGAAAGAATAGCTTATAAAGACAAGAAAGATAGTAAAGCCGATTCAACTGCCGTAAAAAACACAAACCTTGTTGCAAGTGAGACTAATGCAGTTGCAGTAAATGAGGCAAAAACAGAGAAGGTTTTTAAAACAGAGAAAGTTGTTGTTTTCAAAGATGTTACCAAATACCACAAAGTAAAAAAAGGTGATGTATTAGGTGAAATTGCAGATAAATATGAAGTTTCAGTAGCAGATATAAAGAAGTGGAATAAAATTAAAGGAAGCAATATTGGACTTGGCGATAATTTAAAAATTATTAAAAACGAAAAGGTAGTTACCACAGTAAAGAAAGAAGTTAAACAACCTTTTACTTCTAAAAAAGAAGTAATTGCCGCTGTGGAACCAAAGGTTTCTAAAGCTAAAAAAGAAGAAAAAGTTGATTCATCTTCTAAATCTGAGAATTATTATGTTGTTGCAAAAGGTGATAATTTAAGCGCAATTGCAAGAAAAAATAATGTTTCTGTTCAAAATATAAAAGAGTGGAATAATTTAATTGATACCAATGTTAAAGTAGGAACGCAATTAATAATTTCTGGCGAAAGCTTAACAGAAGCTAAAGAGGAAACTGTTTCAAAAGCAGATCTAAAAAATATCGAACACGTAGTTGGAAAAGGAGAATATCTTGGAACAATTGCAAGAAAGTACAATGTAACAGTTAATGATTTGTTAGAATTAAATTCACTTTCTGATACCAATATCAAAGAAGGAGATAAACTTATCGTTGGAAAAGAGCAGCCTGTTGCAATTGTTGATAAAAAAGCCAAGAAAGATGATTATGCTGCCAACCAGAAAAAAGCTAGAGAGAAAATGTACCAAGTTAGAAAAGGCGATTCTTTGTTTAGTATTTCTCAAAAATTCCCTGGGGTAACCATTTCAGACATTAAAAAATGGAATAACATCAAAGGCGAAAGCATTCAACCCGGAATGAAATTAAAAATTAACGGATAATACAAAAATCTTATATAAATTTGGGCTTTATTTCTAATCATGAATAAAGCCCTTTTTTTTGCATCAATAATTGCTGTTTTTTTAACTTCTTGTGATTCTAAAGAAGCCAAAAATAATAGCGAAACAACTCGAAAAACCAATGAAGTAGCCGTTATTATTGACGACCAACTCTGGAATGGTGAAATTGGCGATAGTGTTAGAAACAAATTTGCTTCACCAGTGGTTGGTTTACCACAAGAAGAACCCATTTTTACTTTAAATCAATATCCTGTAAAACTTCTAGAAGGATTTATGAGTAATAGTAGAAATATTATTGTGGTAAAAAAAGAAACTAAAAGTCAATTTAGAATTGTTGATAATGAATATGCCAATCCTCAAGTAGTAGTGCATGTTTCAGGTAGAACAGTACAAGAAATTTTAGATACCATTCAAGCAAATGATTCATTGATCATCAACCGAATAAGAACTTCAGAAATTAAAGTTTTTCAAGACAGAATAGAACAGGATTCACTTTTGGATTCAAAGAAAACTATCGAAAAGTTTAATATAAAAATCAGTATTCCTTCTAAGTACAGAATGGTAATGCATGGAAAAAAGTTTATTTGGTTTAAAAAAAATATTACTAGCGGCAATATGAGTTTAGTAGTTTATCAAGTGCCACTTAACAGTATTAAAGACAATGCCAAAGCAGTGAATAGAATTACGCAAATACGAGATTCAATTGGTAGAATTTATATTCACGGCGCAGTACCAAAAACTAGAATGATTACTGAACAAGCATTTGCTCCATATTTTTCAAAAACAAAAATCTTTAATAGAGCCACATTTGAAACCAAAGGAAATTGGGAGTTGTTGCATGAATCAATGAACGGACCGTTTATAAATTATGCCATCGTTGACCAACCCAACAACAGAATTTTAATCATAGAAGGATTTTGTTACGCACCATCCAAACAAAAAAGAGATTTAATGTTTGAATTAGAATCCATAATTAAATCAGTACAGTTTTTAAAAAAGAAATAAAATGGCAGAAAGCATTCAATGGAAAATAAAGCGATTTAACGAGCTTTCTCTTCAAGAACTATATTCAGTATTACAACTTCGCTCTCTCGTCTTTGTAGTGGAACAAAATTGCGTTTATCAAGATATGGATGGCAAAGATGAAGAAGCATTACACTTACTTGGCGAGTTAGATGGCAAAATTGTAGCCTACGCAAGATTGTTTAAAGCCGGTGACTATTTCGATTATGCTTCCATTGGTAGAGTAATTGTTCATCCGGATGCGCGCGATAAAAAGTTTGGTCACGACATGATGCAACAAGCCATTGAAGGAATTAAAATTCATTTTAATGAAAGCAACATTACAATCTCAGCGCAATTGTATTTAAAGAAATTCTACGAAAGTCATAATTTTGTTCAAACTAGCGAAATGTATCTAGAAGATGATATTCCGCATATTGAAATGAAAAGAGAGTGTTAAACTTTCGTAATTAATATCTCCACGCGTTTATTCTCAGATTCAATTCCACCAGGAATAGGAAATTTTCTTCCATAACCCATATGCGTCATTCGGTTTGGTGTGATTCCTTTTTCAATTAAGTAGTCATATATTTTTTGAGCTCGTGTGTGTGATAAATTGTTTTTTCCAGAAAAACGATCGTGAGCATCGCTGTGTACAACTCCAATACAACAAACATGACCTTGAATTTCGATGGTAGTATTCGGATTTTCGTTTAGATAGGTAACAATTTTGTCGAGTTCAACAATTGCTTCTTCTGGATTTTCAAATATCGTTAAACCACCTTTAAAAAGTAGATTTTTGATAATAATTTTGTCACCAACAACTAATTTGTCTGAAAAGGTTTTGTAGTTTTTATAAAGATTTTCAGAATCTTTGTTTGATATAACAGTTTCTTCTGAAGTTCTAGAAAATGCAATTTTCACAACGACTTTTCGATTGTTTTTTCTGCTTTGTTCAATTGATATTTTTCTTGTTAGTGAAAGTTCGCCCTTGCCAACAACGGATTTACAATCTAAATTAAATTCCTTTTTCAAATAATTTGCAACTGATTGCGCTCTATTGGTAGATAAAATCAAGTTGTTTTCATTCGAACCAATATCATCACAAAAACCTTCAATAGTGATAGATGAAATGATTAAAGTTTCATCAGAAATAAAAGCATTCAAAGTACCTTCAGCTTCAGAAGATAAATCAAATTCGTTCGAATTAAAGAAAACTACAACTGATTTTTGTTCTTCTTGTGAATAAAGAAAGGAACAAAAAAACAAGAACAGAAAATAGATTCTATTCATAAATTAGATCTTGGTAATTACCAACTCAACTCGTCGGTCATATTCTGGTTCTTTACCAAGCGGAACTGTGTTTCCGTATCCTTTGAAGGTCATTCTATTTTTTGGAACTCTTCTAAACGCCAAATATTTAAAAACCGATTGTGCTCTGTTGGTTGATAATTGACGCTTTTTAGTATCTTTATCAATAGCCTCTTTTTGATTAGGTGGTGTGCAACATACGTGTCCTTGAATTTCAAACTCAATATTTTTATATCTTAAACACAGTAGCGCTACTTTATCTAATTCACTTTTGGCTTTAGTTGTAAGGTGACTGCTGCCTTTATCAAAAAGGATGTTTTCAAGATAAATATGATCGCCAATTACATGATTTTTTTGAATCATATTATAAAAACCAGGCAAAACTAGTTTCGGAAGTTCTTTTAGATTTAAAACAACATCCACACGACGATTTTTAGAGCGTTTTTCGGGAAGATTATCTACAATATCATCATCAATAAGTATTCTTCCTTTTCCTTCAATGGTGACGATTATTTTGTTTTTAACGCCGTTTTCAGTAAGTTTTGATTGAATAGTAGTGGCTCTATTGGTAGAAAGTTTAAAATTATAGGCTTCTTTTCCGATATCATCAGTGTAACCAAAAATTTGAATTGACTCAATTCTAGTTGAATCAGTGTTTTTTATAAAATTAACCACATCTTTGGCTTGTTTTTCATCAAGTGAAAATTTATCAAATTCAAAGTAAACCGAAAAAACTGCCTCTTCTTGAGCTGAAACAAATCCAAAAAATAATAGAGGTAAAAATTTTAAAAATCGTAACATTATTGTAGTATTTTGTTGTACTCAGAGGTATTGGCTAATATTGAACTTGCCTTAGCAATTTCTGCATTATTTTTTACGTAATACTGATATAATCCTTCTTTGTATTGGTATCGTTTGATAATTTCATCAAGAATTAGTTTTTTAATTTCTTTTTGATTTTTATCAAGAAGCGCTTCTTCACTTTTTTGCAACGCAGCAAATAATTGATCGTATTGTGCTTTGATGGTTTCGTCAATTTTTTCTTTTTTAGCTTTTTCTAAAGTATTTTTCAAAGCCAATTCGGTTTCAGTATCAAAACTAATTTTTTCTTTTTTCAAGAAGGCTTTAAAGTCAGCAAAATCGGCGTCGGTAATGGTTGGAATTTTATCGCCAAGCGTTGGATTTTTATAATAGTAATTCGTTACATAATTAAAAATACCATCGTTTTTTTGAAGTACCTCGGCAATAGTGCTAAGTTTAGATTCTTCTAATTCAATATCAGGTTGAATGCCGCCACCATCATAAACAGTTCTTCCTTTTTTAGTTTTAAAGGCAGTATACTTAGAAGCATCCGTTCGAATTGCTTTTCCGTCTTTGTCTTTATTGGAATAATCTAATGCTTGAATGCATCTTCCTGAAGGCGTGTAATAACGTGAAATAGTAACTTTTACTTGCGTTCCATAAGTCATATCAATTGGTCTTTGAACCAAACCTTTACCGAAACTTCTACTTCCAATTACCACTGCACGATCTAAATCTTGCAAAGCACCAGAAACAATTTCAGATGCCGAAGCACTTTTGCCATCAACGATAATCGCTAACGGAATTTGTAAGTCAATTGGTTCTCTAGTAGTTTTGTAAGTTACATTATACTTAGGATTTTTAGATTTAGTAGTTACTATAATCTCACCTTTTGGAACAAAAAGATTGCACACATTAACAGCTTCATTTAATAATCCGCCTGGATTTCCTCTTAAGTCTAGAATAATTCGTTCTGCACCATCAGATTTTAATTTTTCAAGGGCTTCTTTGGTTTCTTGTGTTGTTTTTCTATTGAATGCAGAAAGCACAATATAACCTGTTTTTTCATCAATTTTAGAGAAAAATGGAACCGCTTTAATTTCGATTTCGTCTAGAACGATTTGAGCCGTTAGTGTCTTTCCTTGGCGAAGGTATTTTACTTCAACTTTAGTGTTTTTAGCACCTTTGAGCAACTGCGAAGCATCTTCTTTAAAATCAGATAAAAGTACATCACCAATTTGAATAATGGCATCGCCAGCTTTTAATCCGGCTTTATCAGCAGGAAACCCTTTGTATGGTTCTTTGATGATTAGTTTGTCTTCTTTTCTGGTAATCATTGCACCAATACCAGTGTATTCGCCAGTGTTGTTGATTTTAAATTTTACAACATCTTGCTCGTTAAAATAGTTGGTGTATGGATCAAGATCAGCCAACATACTTTTTATGGCTTTATCCATTAACTCTGAAGGGTTTACTTCGTCAACATAATTTTGATTAACGGTTTTGAAAAGCGTGGTGAAAATTTCGATTTGCTTTGCAATTTCAAAAAAATCGTCTTTGAAACTAGCGCCAACAAAAAGAAAACCTGACGCAACAACTGGAATTATATATCTTTTTTTAAAGTATTGAAACATAATTGTATTTCTTTTTTTCTTGAATTTTATTTTACGAATGTAATAAACTACATCAAATATATTGTAATAACCTTAAAAAACTAATTTTTTAAATATTCATTAAGAATTCATTTGTTATTTTGAGCTTTTACAGCCAAATTCCATTTTTCAAATAATAGTATGGTTTTTTCGTTTATTTCGGCATAACTCAAACGTTCTTTGGTTTGATAAAAAAACATAATGGCATAACTTTGTTCTAAATCCGTTTGAATTAAATGTTTGTTAAGCCTGTAACATTCTCTTAAAACCCGTTTAAAGTAATTTCTATCAACTGCTTTTTTAAAATGTTTTTTTGACACTGAAACACCAAATTTTATTTTTTCTTTCTCATCGGCAATAGGAGTGAACACCAATCTCAAAGGATATTTTGAGACTGATTTTCCTTCAGTAAAAAGCAAATCAATGGTTTTTCTGCTCTTTAGTTTTTCGTTTTTAGGATATTTAAAATCCATTTCGAGCAACAAGATTATTTGGTGTTGTAAATATTGTAGACCATTTTTAAATCAGGATAATTGATGTAAAATTGCATACGATTATTTTCTTTTTTTCGAGTTACAATAAGAATGGCGCATTTTACACCACTATTGTCTGTACAGATAAATCCTAAAGTATCATCATTTTCATTTGAAACTTTTTCAAGATAAGATTCAATTTTATACAGTTGAAGTTCTTTTGAATTCACTATAAACCTATCTTTATTAGAATCAAAAGTGATAATAATTTCGGCTTTTTTAAATTCGGTCCACTCGTTCCAACCACCTTTTGAGTTTTTATCCATAACACTCAAACTACTTGTTTTGAAGGTGTATACTTGTGCTGAGGTTTTTTGTAACCCAAAGTTTAAAGTCAGAAAAAAAAGTATAAAATGTAAAAGTTTCATAATTGAAAAAATATTTTTTATTGATAAGTAGCAAATTGCCCTTTCTAATAAGAGCTATTAATACAATTTCAAATTAAAAAATTAATTGGTTGTAAAACTACAAATTCTATTCCAAAAAAAAGCGTCCTAAATTTTAGAACGCTTTTTGCTTTATTTTATTTCATAAGAATTGTTGTCGGGTTTGACATCAGCCATTAATCCGCTTGGATCAATTGTTATTTTTTTAATTGCTGTTTTCTCTTTATTAATTTCAAAAAAGTAGTTAGGATTTCCCCAAGCCCAATCTTTTAGAATAGTTCTTTTAATTTCGGGTGTTGGGTTTTCTTTTTCAAAACTCATCATTCGCAACGGAATATAAAAAGTTTCTTTTGTTCCGTCAGCGTATTCAACTAAGATATCAATTGGCATTGGCATTCTTCCAATTCTTTCAAGGGAAACACCTGTTTTTTTAACACCATCGGTGGCGCTTTCAACGTTTTTAATTCCATAATCAATAGTGTTAAGTGTTTTAGTCCAATCGGTTAAATACCAATCCAGGTTTGCTCCCGAAACTCTTTCTGCGGTTCGTTTAATATCATTAGGTGTAGGATGTTTGAACTTAAATTCGGAATAAAATCGTTTAACAGTTTTCATCAAATTTTCTTTACCAATAAGATATTCTAATTGCGTTAAGAACAGTTCTCCTTTGCTGTAAGATGCAATGCTATAACTTCTGTTTTCATCATATCGATCAGCATGGGTTGACAGCGGTTGCTCTTTTCCAGAATTTGCTAAATTTATGTAAGCTTTGTAAGCACCAGCAAACGGATTAGCTACTTTTTTCTCCTCCAACTCATTAACTCCTAAATCTTCAATAAATGAGGTAAATCCTTCATCCATCCAAGAATGTTTACTTTCGTTTGTAGCTAAAACATGTTGAAACCAAGAATGACCCATTTCGTGAGCAATTACACCAATCAACCCTTGAAGTGTTCCTTCGCCCAAAATTAGAGTACACATTGCATATTCCATTCCGCCATCGCCACCTTGAATTACCGAATATTGCTCATAAGGATATTTACCAACGGTAGTATTAAAAAAGTTTAATAATTGAACCGTTTTTGGTTGTGCGATTTTCCAGTTTTCAATAATTTTAGGATTGTTTTTGTATAAAAAATGCAGTGTGGTTCCAAAATCGGTTTTTACTACATCGTGGATGTAATTTTTATCGGCTGCCCAAGTAAAATCGTGCACCATTGGAGCAACAAAATGCCAAGTAATCGTTTTTTGTTTTTTCGGAATTTTTACAACCGTTCCGTTATCTTGATAATTATGTCCTATTTCGTTTCCGTTTTGTAAATAACCTGTTCCGCCAAGAATGTAGTTTTTATCGATAGTTATTTTCACATCAAAATTTCCCCAAACACCGTGAAACTCACGAGCAATATACGGGTCAGCGTGCCATCCTTCAAAATCAAACTCGGCAATTTTAGGATACCATTGCGCCATTGATAATTCAACGCCTTCTTTGTTGTTTCGACCAGAACGACGAATTTGAAGTGGAACTTGACCGTCGAAATCTAATGTAAACGTGGTTGATTTACCTGGCAGAAGTGGTTGATTTAGTGTAACTTCAAGAATAGTTTCCACTTCTTTTGCTGGCGCTGCAATTCCATCTTGTTTGAAATTAGAAATGTGTAAATAACCAATTTCAGTAGGAAGAAGTTTTGAAATTCTACTTTCTTTAATTTCTTTTTCGTTAACTTTTATTTTGTTAACCATTCTTGCATCTGGATCTTTAACCGATTGTAGACGCATGTCCATTTCACTTCCTGGTTGAAACGCATTATTATATAAATGATAGAAAACTCGGCGTAAAGTATCAGAAGAATTATTGGTGTAAACTAATTCTTGTTTTCCTTTGTACTGATAGGTTTTAACATCCATACTTACCTCCATTTTGTAATCGGCTTTTTGTTGCCAATAAGTTGAGGTTTGCGAAAATGAAGTTGAAAAACCAACAATAAATAACGAAAGGGTAATAAATTTTTTCATCTTGATTAAAATAAAAAATGGAAGAACATGCAGCCCTTCCATTAGTTTAAAATTTGGAATTTTATTTTTTTGACATTTGTTCAGCCATCAATAATGCATTGTAAGCATTAACAATTTTACCCGATTTTGAGGCAGTTGTAAAAGAACGTTTTTCTTTATTTTCTCCAAGAACAACTTCAATACTGATAGGAGTTCCAGAATCCATTAAGATTTGTTTTACTTGAGCAGCAGTTAAATTTGGATAGTAAGAACGAACTAAAGCCGCCACTCCTGCAACATTAGGTGATGCCATTGATGTTCCTTGCAAATATTTATATTTATTGTTCGGAATGGTTGCATAAATTTCATTTCCTGGAGAATAAATGTCTACATTTTTTGTACCATAATTTGAGAAATCTGCCACCATTTTGGTTCCGTATTCTTTATTTAATGCACCAATTGACATAAAATTATCTGAAATTTCTTTGCCATTCACTTCGTCATTTGGGAAGTTTGGCTCTAAATCTAAATCTTTTCCATCATTTCCTGCAGCGTGAATGATTAATACATCTTTGCTTGCGGCATATTTAATAGCTTCCCAAACCCATTCTTTGTGTGGAGAATAGTCTTTACCAAAACTTCCGTTAATTACTTTTGCGCCATTATCAGCAGCATAGCGAATGGCAAGCGCAATATCTTTATCATACTCATCACCATTTGGAACCGCTCTTAATGCCATAATTTGAACATTGTTAGCAATTACGCCATCACCACCTTTATCGTTTCCGCGAATTTGAGCAATAATTCCAGCAACGTGCGTACCGTGAAGACCATCTTTTACATCTGGACCTTTTACATTTCCGTTACCATATTTTTTATCAGTAATGTCTTCTGGATTGTCGCCAACAAGTTTTCTACCGTCAAATTTTACATTTAAATTGTAGTTTAGCATATCATAAACCTGATCCATTTGGTCTTTTAAATCTTCTTGAAAATTTGGACCTACTTGAGATGCAACACTAATCATGATCATTTTGCTTTGATTTAATGAAGCATCGGTTGTAGTTATCTTTTTTAAATCATCAACAGTGTAAATATCTTTTTTCAAATGTGCTTTAATGGCTTTATCTGCTTTGTCAATCATGTCCATTTGAGGTTTATACTGCATCATTTCGCCATATTGCTTGTCTAAAGCTTTTTTTGCTTCAGCATAATTTGGCTCTGACGGACCTTTTTTTACAATACGTGTTAATTCTAGATTTTCATCATTTGAATCACCCAAGAAATTCCAACCATTTACATCATCAGTATATCCGTTGTTATCATCGTCTTTATTGTTTCCGGCGATTTCTTTAGAATTTACCCAAATTTTACCTTTTAAATCCTCGTGATCAATATCAATTCCAGAATCGATAACACCAACAATGATTTTTGTTCCTTTTTTATTTTTTAAAATTTCAGAATAAGCCTTATCAGTACTCATACCCGGAATAGTATCTTTAGTCAAATCTAAATGACTCCAACGTTTTAAATCTTCTTCTTTAACAGGAGAAGTTTTTAAAGGTGTTTTGTCAATATTTGCCGGATTAGTGCTTACTATTGGTGCTAATGACGGACTACAACTACTTAGCATAAAGGCAACTGCTGCAGAGATGTAAAATGGTTTAATTAATTTCATTTTTTGTTATTTTAAAAAATTTGGTTAAAAGTAATTTGTTTTGTTAATTTTTTGGCAACGATTAACATTAGATTAAGATATCCTCACATTTGAAAACTTCTTTCAATCTAATACCTTTTTCGGTTTTTTCTACGGTTATAATTTCGTTATGCGCATCGTGTTCTAAAAATAAATAGAAATTATTTTCGGCACAATTTTCTAAAAATTTTGATTTTTCAGGCATTGTTAACAATGGTCGAGTGTCATATCCCATAACATAGGGTAAAGGTAAATGACCTGCAGTCGGAATTAAATCGGCACAAAAAACGATTGTTTTGTCTTGGTACTGAATGTGTGGAATCATCATTTTTTCGGTATGGCCATCAACATAAAAAATGTCAAAACCCAAGTCACAAATTCCAAAATCAGAATCAGGTCTTTTTATGAAATTTAACTGTCCGCTTTCTTGCATTGGTAAAATATTTTCTGACAGAAATGATGCTTTTTCACGTAGATTTGGTTTAGTTGCCCATTCCCAGTGGTTTTCATTAGTCCAAAATTTAGCGTTTTTAAAAGCAACTTCGTATCCAGTTTTATCTTTGTTCCAATTGACACTTCCGCCACAATGATCAAAATGCAAATGTGACATAAAAACATCAGTCACATCATCACGATGAAAGCCATATTTTGCTAAAGATTTATCCAAGGAGTGATTTCCCCAAAGTGAATAATAACTAAAAAACTTCTCCGATTGTTTGTCGCCCATTCCTGTGTCAATGAGGATTAATTTATTACCATCTTCAATTAACAAACATCTTGCAGCAATATCAATAAGATTATTTTCGTCTGCCGGATTGGTTTTATTCCAGATGGTTTTTGGTACAACGCCAAACATTGCGCCACCATCAAGTTTGAAGTTTCCTGCTTCTATTGGGTAGAGTTTCATTTTTTAAGTAATTCGAAATTTGATGCAATTTAATAGTTTAATTTTATTTAGTACGCTTATTTGCGTATTTTCAATTTGTTTTATTATTTTTAATATTGTCAAACAAGAATTTACAAAATGAAAAAACGAATTGGCATTGTAGAAGACAACCGCGATTTAAGAGAAGCAATGGCCATGATGATTCAATTTACGGATCAATTTGAACTTGTTGGAACTTTTGAAAACGCCGAAGCCGCAATAGAAATTGTACCAACAATAGCTATTGATGCGTTGCTAATGGATGTAAATTTGCCAGGCTATAATGGGTACGAATGTGTTTCAATTTTAAAATCTAAAAAACCAACACTTCTTTTTTTAATGTGTACATCATATGAAGATGATGATGTCATTTTTAAAAGTTTAAAAGCAGGTGCAAGTGGGTATATTTTAAAAACCGAAGGTCCAACAAAAATTATTGATGCTTTAAACGATTTATTCGATGGAGGAAGTCCTATGAGCAGTAGTATTGCCCGAAAAGTAGTTGCAAGTTTCTCAAAATTTGAATCAATTGATAAGAATGTAATGTTGTTAACGCCAAGAGAAAATGAAATTTTAGAATTATTGGCTACAGGAAAAATGAACAAAGAAGTAGCAGATAATCTTCAAATAAGTAGCGGAACAGTTAGAAAACACATTCAGCACATTTATGAAAAACTGCATGTAAATACTAGAGTTGAAGCAGTAAATATGTACTTAAAGCGATAATTTAAAAAGTAAATAATGAAATTTTTTTACGTACTATTTTTACTCTTTTCTCCTGTTTTTGTTTTCTCTCAAGAAACAATTTCAGATAAAAAAAAGGCGTTTTATGATTGCAAATCAAATAGTTGTAAAATAACAAATGCTATAAAGATAGCAGAACTTTATTTAGAAATTGATAAAATTGAAGAAGCACAAAAATGGTTGGATTATTCAAAAAAAAGCCTTCTAAAAAATCCAAACGATACGCTTCAATATTATTCAAACAGTTTACAATCGGAACTTTTTTATTACATGGGTTTGTATCAATTTGGATTGCACGAAGCTCAAAAAGCAATTGAATTAGGAAAAGTCATCAACGACAGTTTATACCTTTCAAATGCCTTTTTACTCGAAGGAATTAATTGGTACGAAATGTGTAAATTATCCAAATCTGAAGTTTCTTTTCACAAAGCGAAAAACTACTTTCCAGCCAAAACAAAGACAAGTTATAAAAGGTATAAAATCAATAAGGAATACATTTATAATGATTTAGCACAATTAAAAATTAAAACAAACCAACTAGATTCGTCTTATTTTTATAACAAAAAGGCTTATAAATTTGCTAAAATTTTTAAAGATAATAGATGTATTGCCAATGTTGAACGCACTTTTGGAGAACTGTTTTTGAAACAAAATAAAAAAGATTCTGCGCAATATTATTTTGATAAAAGTATTGAAACATCACTAAAAGCATCAATTTATGATACCGCATTATTGGGTTACGGAAATTTAGTAGAATGCTTTTCAGAACAACCTCAAAAAGTAAATTTTTACTTTGAAGAAGGACAAGATTTGATAAAAAAACATACGATTAATGCTGCTTTTCAAAAACTTTTCTATGCACAATCGCTTAAGGTCTTTCAATCTCTTGAAGACAAAGATTTATTGTTGGCCACTCAAGAAAAATTATTATCAATTGATAACAACATTAATCAAAACGGAAATATCTACATCCAAAACATTACAAATCAATACATAAATAGTGAAAACAAATTACTATTATCAAAAATTAACGAACTTGATAAACAAAAGAATATCAAGATTTTACAGCTCCTAGCAGCACTTTTTTTAGCTTTAATTTTATTGCTTGTAATTATCATAATCAGAAGAAAAAACAAACTGCAGAAATTGTTATTAAATCAAAAAAACGAAATTAGTAAAGATCTTCACGATGACATTGGAAGTGAATTGAGTAGTATTTTAATCAACACTAATTTATTAAAAAATTACGAAACTAATGATAATCAAAAAGCATTAATTGACAAAATCACCAACACAAGTTCCGAAATCTCGCAACGACTGAATACCTTTATTTGGACCTTAAACACAGATAATAACAATGTTTCTGTTTTTTGCGACTATGTAAAATTATATGCCCACAAATTTCTAGAAGGAACAGAAATTAAATTGAATTTTATAAATGACACTGATACTATTTCAAACAAAATTCTTGATGGAAGTTCTCGAAAAAACTTATTTTTTTGTATTAAAGAAGCGCTGAATAATATTGTAAAACATTCCGGTGCAACAGAAGTTATAGTCACAATTTCATCATTTGAAAAGAGAGCGTTTTTGATTACAATTCACGACAACGGAAAAGGATTATTGGAAACCAATAAATTTGGTAACGGACTAATAAACATCAAAAAACGAATTGCCAACTTAAAAGGCAATGTAAAAATTGATTCTAATAACGGATTGATAATCAGTATTAAGATTCCATTTTAAATTATTCTCAAAATATTTATAAGAATTAAGTACGCTAAAGCGCGTATATTTTTATTTATATCAAATTTTTATAACAATTAAACAATTGATTATCAATAAATTAAATTTTAATTTTAATTTCTTGACTACTCACAATTGCGTATTGTATAGTTTTTGGTTTTAATTGAATTTTACAATTCTAAAAAGTTAATTAGTAACTGTTTAAGAATTAAAATTATGAAAAAACTTTACTTTCTCTTACTAATATGTTTTGCAACCGTTTCTGTCTTCGGTCAAGTAGGAATAAATACTACAGATCCAAAAGCCCAACTGGAAATAAAATCGAGTAGTGAAACAACACCATTGATAACTGACGGATTATTAATACCAAAAGTAAATGTGTTTCCAGCTACAAACCCAACAATTGACCAACAAGGAATGTTAGTATATCTAAAAAATGTCTCTGGTACAGATCAACCTGGATTTTATTATTGGAATTTTGGGACTTTAGATTGGATACCAATTAATTCTGGTTCTTCTGGTGGAACGCTTGACCAAGCTTATGATTTTGGTGGTGCTGGAAATGGAAAAACAATTACTGCCGATGCTGGCGCGGTTTTAATAAATGGAACAGATGGATTGGTTTCTACTGGAACTGTTAATAGTGGCGTAGTGGTTCCAAGTGGTCCAGGAACTCGAATGGTTTGGAATCCAAGAAAAGCAGCTTTTAGAGCGGGTTCAGTACCAGCAACAGGAGCATGGGATGATGCTAATATTGGATTTGGTTCAGCTGCTTTTGGTAATAATGTTGTAGCAAGTGGAAGTGCTTCAATGGCTTTTGGCAGTAATAATACAGCAAGCGGATCTTCTTCAACAGTACTTGGTGCTAATAACATTGCAAGCTCATCTAATTCAACAGCATTTGGAAACTTAAACAATGCAACTGGAATTAATTCAACAGCTTTTGGACAAACAAATATAGCAAGCGGTAGAAATGCGATCGCTACAGGTTTCCAAAATACAGCAGGAAGCTTCTGTGAATCGGTGTTTGGAATTGGAGCTACAGATTACACAATATCAACAAATGGAGTAAATCAGTTTCAAATTGCTAATTTAACAGATAGATTGTTTGTTGTAGGAAATGCATTAGATTTAAATAATAATAATTTTGTTGATAGTACAGAACGTAAAGACGCTTTAGTAATTTTAAAAAATGGTGCAACAGGAGTTGGAAGCTCATTGCCAGAAGGACTATTAGATGTTAAATCTACAAATAATGGTGTTTTAATTCCTAGAGTTGCATTAACATCAGTTCTAGTTCAAGCTCCAGTTTTGAATCCGCAAACAGGCAACATTGCAATAAGTACTTTAATATACAACACGGCGACAAATGGTGTTGCGCCTAATAATGTTTATCCAGGATTTTATTATTGGAATGGAGCAAAATGGACACGTTTTGACGTTGATGGAGAAAATAATTCAAAATATTATACCGTTGTTGGAACTACTCAAGATTTTACAAACACAACTTTTAGTGCATTAGATCAAATGACTATAAACTTTACACCAAAAGACGATACAGTTTTGGTAAATTTTTCGGCAGCTGGATTTAGATTTGATGATGGTTTTCAAGATAATGTAATCTTTTTCCAAATTACATTAAACGGAATTCCAGTTACTGGTTGGCAAACTGCTTCAAAACAATCAATAGTGGATGTGCCTTTTTCCACACTAGACATAACTATTTGGGAATCTAATTTTTCTTATCCAATAACAGTTCCAATTGGTATTCCTCAAACGGTTGCAATCCAATGGTCATGTCCCAACGCTCTTATGAACAATTCACCAAGTGTTAACCACGTAGCATTTGGTCAAGTATACAAATCCTATAGATCATTAACAGTTATAGATCCTAATGGTGGTGGCGGAATTGTTGGTTCACCTCCAGTCACAACTAATTTATGGGCATTAAATGGTAATACTGCAACCAATTCATTAGTAAACTTTGTTGGAACTGCTGACAATCAACCATTGGTTTTAAAAAGCAATAATCTTGAAGGATTGCGAATAGCAACAAATAGTAATGTTGGTTTAGGAACAACAAACCCATTTGATAAACTTCATGTTGTAGGAAATATTCGAATGGTTGATGGCAATGAAGCAGCTGGAAAAGTTTTAACTAGCGATACAAATGGAACAGCAACTTGGCAAGTAAATCCTGGAAATAATGCTTGGGGTTTATCTGGAAATGCAGGAACAAATGAAACAACTAATTTTATTGGAACAACAGATGATGTAGATGTGGTTTTTAAAAGAAATAATAGTTTAGCGGGATTATTAGGAGTTAATAACACTTCTTTTGGAAGATTTTCACTTGGTTCAATCACATCGGGAACTCAAAACACTGCTTTAGGTGCTTCGGTTTTATCATCAAATACAACAGGAAGTAATAATACCGCCAATGGCACTGCATCACTTACTAGCAATACAACAGGAAATAGTAATGTAGCAATTGGACATCAATCGCTTATTGTTAATGGAATAGGAAATAATAATACTGCAACTGGTGCTCAATCATTGACCAGTAACACATCTGGAAGTAACAATACATCTGTTGGTTTTGGATCACTTAATCAAGTTACAACAGGTTCAAATAATACTGGATTAGGAAACGCTGCACAAGTGGCTTCTGCAACTGCAAGCAATCAAGTTCGAATTGGAAATACTGCTGTAACATCTGCAAGTATTCAAGTACCTTGGACAATTACATCAGATAAACGCTGGAAATCAAATATTCAACCTTCTAATCTTGGGCTTGATTTTATAAAACAACTCAACCCTGTATTTTATACTCGTAAAGATGTTCAAGTCACTGATGGAAAAACAACAATTTTAGAATCTACAACGAATCCAACAACAGAATATGGATTTATAGCGCAAGAATTGGAAAGCACCTTAAATAAATTTGACACTAAATACAATGGCATCATCAGTAAAGACGACGCAGGAATGTACGGCGTTCGATACAATGATTTGATAGCACCAATGGTCAAAGCAATTCAAGAACAACAAGTAATTATAGAAAATCAAAAAACACAACTTGAAGCCCAATCAAAAACCATTACAGAAATATTAAAACGACTTGAATTGTTAGAAACATCAAAATAATTTTAAAATTTTAGTTAAGTTTTTTTCCAATAATCCTCTTTCAAATTCAATGATTGAGGATTTTTTTGTTGCAATCATCTAAATCTATTTTACTATTAGTTATAAAAATGTTAGGAATTATGTAAAAATCGAAATATGACGTATCTTTGCGGTTAATTTAGACAAAATCAAAATAAAAATGATAAAAGTATCTGATGACGCAAGTAAAAAAATCGTGGCAATGATGCAAGAAGACGGTTTTGATGCAGCTAAAGATTACGTTCGCGTTGGCGTAAAAAGCGGAGGTTGCTCAGGTTTGTCATATGAATTAAAATTTGACAAAGATCTTGGAGAAAATGACAAAGTTTTTGAAGATAATAATGTGAAGATAGCCGTTGAAAAAAAATCGTTTTTGTATTTAGCAGGAACTATTTTAGAATTTTCAGGCGGATTGAATGGAAAAGGATTTGTATTTAATAATCCAAATGCGAGTAGAACTTGCGGTTGTGGAGAAAGTTTTTCACTTTAAAATTTAATTATTTAAACCTAAAATATAGTGAGAAAATTGAGGACTTAACAAACTTACTTTCTTAAAGGTTTTTAAAAAAAATAAGATGTCAAAATACACAGAAGAAGATTTAAAAGTCGAATTAGAAAACAAAGAATACGAATACGGATTCTATACCGAATTAGATTCGGAAACGTTTCCTATTGGATTAAATGAAGACATTGTTCGCGCGATTTCTAAAAAGAAAGACGAGCCGCAATGGATGACTGATTGGCGAATCGAAGCTTTTCGTGCCTGGCAAGAAATGATCGAACCAGAATGGGCAAATGTTCATTATGACAAACCCGATTTTCAAGCAATATCGTATTATTCTGCACCCAAAAAAGCAGATCCAAACAAAACACTTGACGACGTTGATCCTGAACTTTTGGCGATGTACAAAAAACTCGGAATTTCAGTCGATGAGCAAAAAATGATGAATAATGTTGCCATGGATATTGTTGTTGACTCAGTTTCAGTAGCAACGACTTTCAAAAAAACATTGGCAGAAAAAGGAATCATTTTTATGAGTATTTCTGAGGCTATTCGCGAATATCCAGAGTTAGTTCAAAAATATTTAGGAACTGTAGTGCCACAAAGAGATAATTTTTATGCAGCTTTAAATTCGGCTGTTTTCTCTGACGGAAGTTTCTGTTACATTCCAAAAGGTGTTAAATGTCCGATGGAATTATCTACTTATTTTAGAATTAATCAAGCAGGTACAGGTCAATTTGAAAGAACACTTTTAATTGCTGACGAAGGAAGTTATGTTTCTTATCTAGAAGGTTGTACCGCACCAAGTCGTGACGAAAACCAATTGCACGCCGCTGTAGTAGAATTAATTGCAATGGAAAACGCCGAAATAAAATATTCTACCGTACAAAACTGGTATCCTGGAAATAAAGAAGGAAAAGGTGGTGTTTTTAACTTTGTTACTAAAAGAGGAATTTGCGAGAAAAATGCCAAAATATCTTGGACGCAAGTAGAAACAGGATCGGCTGTAACTTGGAAATATCCATCGGTGATTTTGAAAGGTGATAATTCAATTGGTGAGTTTTATTCGATTGCGGTTACTAATAACTTTCAGCAAGCCGATACAGGTACAAAAATGGTTCATTTAGGTAAAAACTCTAAATCAACTATTATTTCTAAAGGAATTTCTGCTGGAAAATCTCAAAATAGTTACAGAGGTTTGGTTCGAATTAGTGCCAATGCAGAAAATGCTCGAAATTTTTCTCAATGTGATTCGCTCTTGATGGGAAATAATTGTGGTGCACATACTTTTCCTTATATAGAAAGTAAAAATTCTTCTGCTAAAATTGAGCACGAAGCAACGACTTCAAAGATTGGTGAAGACCAAGTATTCTATTGCAATCAAAGAGGAATTCCAACAGAGAAGGCTATTGCCTTAATTGTAAATGGTTTTAGCAAAGATGTTTTAAATAAATTACCAATGGAGTTTGCAGTCGAAGCTCAGAAATTATTGGAGATTTCTTTAGAAGGTTCGGTAGGATAATAATAAATTAAAAGCTATGGATATAATTTTAAAAAATGTAAAGAAAAAAGATTTTCCATTGTTGAAGTCATTGGCTAAATCTCTTGGTTTTGAAATTGTTGAAGAAGAAAAGCCATACAATCCTGAATTTGTTAAAGAAATTTTGGAGGCAAGAGAAGAATTAAAACAAGGAAAAGGTATAAAAATGACTTTGGAAGAAATAGATAAATTATGGAAATAATATTTTCTAACAAAGCCAAAAAAGATTTAGAGTTTTGGTCAAAATCTGGGAACAAACCAATTCTTAAAAAGATTTCAGAATTATTAAGAGCAATTCAAGAAAATCCCTTTGAAGGAATTGGAAAACCAGAGCAATTAAAACATAATCTTTCTGGAGTTTGGTCAAGAAGAATAAATCAAGAACATCGTTTGGTTTATGAAATTGTCGATGAAAATACAATTGAAATATTAAATATCATTTCACTAAAAGGACATTACGAATAAATAAAACAACAAAATGTTAAAAATTAGCAATTTACACGCTTCAGTAGAAGACAAAGAAATATTAAAAGGAATAAATCTTGAGATAAAAGCAGGAGAAGTGCACGCCATTATGGGTCCAAATGGTGCCGGAAAGTCAACACTTTCTTCAATCATTGCCGGAAATGAAAACTACGAAGTCACTGCAGGAGAAATCTTTCTTGATGGCGAAGAAATTTCAGAGTTGGCTCCAGAAGAACGTGCTCACAAAGGTGTGTTTTTATCGTTTCAGTATCCAGTAGAAATTCCTGGTGTATCGGTAACCAATTTTATGAAAACGGCAATCAACGAAAGCAGAAAAGCTAACGGAAAAGAAGAAATGCCAGCCAATGAAATGCTAAAATTAATTCGTGAAAAATCCGAATTATTAGAGATTGATAGAAAATTTCTTTCTCGTTCGTTAAACGAAGGTTTTTCTGGTGGAGAAAAGAAACGTAACGAAATCTTTCAAATGGCGATGTTAGAGCCTAAAATTGCTATTCTAGACGAAACAGATTCAGGTTTGGATATCGACGCGCTTAGAATCGTTGCAAATGGCGTAAACAAACTTAAAAACAAAGACAATGCAGTTTTGGTAATCACGCATTACCAAAGATTGTTAGATTATATCATTCCAGATTTTGTGCACGTCTTGATGGATGGAAAAATCGTAAAATCAGGCGGAAAAGAATTAGCTTATGAGCTTGAGGAAAAAGGATACGACTGGATTAAAGCTGAATTAGAAGTTTAAAAAAAGTTGTCAGTTTTGTGTTATCGGTTTTAAACTGAAAACAAAAACAACTGATGACCGACAACAAAATATATGGAATTAAAAGAAAAATTAATCTCGTCTTTTATGGCCTTTGAAGAAAGTATCGATGTGCACAATGAATTGCACAACGTTAGAACTTCAGCCATTAAAAACTTTGAAAATAAAGGTTTCCCAACTAAAAAAGAGGAAGCTTGGAAATATACATCGTTGAATACTGTTTTAAAAAATGATTTTACAGTTTTTCCGAAGAACGAAAATGCTATCGAATTTGCTGAGGTAAAAAAATATTTTCTTCACGAAATTGATACTTACAAAGTGATTTTTGTAGACGGAAAATTCTCTTCATTTTTATCATCAACAACCCATGACGGATTAGACGTTTGCTTAATGTCGTCGGCATTTACAAAACCAAAATACAAAACAGTTATTGATGAGTATTTCAATAAAATTGCCAGTAAAGATGAATCATTAACCTCATTAAATACTGCTTTTGCAAACGAAGGCGCTTACATCAATATTCCGAAAAGTAAAGTAGTTGAAAAACCAATCGAAATTATTTATTTTTTTACAGGAATAGAAAATGCATTGATGACACAACCACGAAATCTAGTTGTTGTAGGCGAAAATGCTCACGTTCAAATTATCGAGAGACATCAATCTTTGAATGAGAATCCAGTTTTAACCAATTCAGTTACAGAGATTTTTGCAGAAAAACGTGCTATTGTTGATTATTACAAAATTCAAAATGATTTGCAATCAGCTAATTTAATTGATAATACCTATATCTCGCAAAAACAAGAAAGTTTTGTGTCAGTGCACACTTTTTCATTCGGCGGAAACATCACAAGAAACAACTTGAATTTCTATCATTTTGGTGAAAGAATAGATTCCACTTTAAAAGGAATTACAATTATTGGAGACAAGCAACACGTTGATCATTATACACTTGTAAACCACGCAACGCCAAATTGCGAAAGTCATCAAAACTACAAAACAATTCTATCTGACAGTTCAACTGGAGTTTTCAACGGGAAAATTTATGTAGAAAAAGAAGCGCAAAAAACAGATGCTTTTCAACAAAACAACAATATTTTAATAGGAGATAAAGCTACAATTAATGCCAAACCACAATTAGAAATTTTTGCAGATGATGTAAAATGTTCACACGGCTGCACGATTGGTCAATTAGACGAAAGCGCAATGTTCTACATGCAACAACGCGGAATTCCTAAAAAAGAAGCCAAAGCATTATTGATGTATGCCTTCTCCAATACAGTAATCGATAGTATTAAAATACCTGAATTAAAACAAAGAATTACTAAGATTATCGCCAATAAATTAGGTGTTAATTTAGGGTTCGATTTATAAAAATTAGAACTATTAAATATAAGCTTCCGCAAAGATTAGATACTTTGCGGATTTTTTTATTTTCATACCAACCTTTTTGTTTATATTGTCATCTATATAATTTAGTAAATACTATTATTATGAAGAAAGCAATATTTATTTCAATTTTACTTATTTCAACGCAATTATTTTCGCAATCAAATTTAAAAAAGGATAGTATTCCTGCATTACATGTAAAATTATTAAATACTGATTATAAAGATTTTGTAGTGGTTGACAAATTGATTTATGCTATTACTAAAGGTGATAGTTTAGTTATTTTAAATGTTAAAAATGATAAATTAAAATTTACTAATTATCTTTTTACATCAATTACTAAGAATTCTAAAAGTAAAATTATTGGAGTGACAAATAATGGAATTGTGATGGAACAAAACACTAAAAATAATTTTATAAAAAAGGATAAAGTAGAAGGAAAAATATATAAAATATTAGTTGACAAATATGACGATTATATTGTGATTACGGACGAATACATAAGGTATAAAAAAGAAAATTTTATACCAGAAAAAGGAACTCCGATGTACAGAAAATCGGGACGTATTCGTGCAAGTGAGAAGCTTATTCCTGCTAATTATATTTTTTTAGATAAAGAACAAAATATTTGGTTTGCATACGACGCGGGTGAATGGGGTGGAGACGTTTGTTTTTTTAATTTAAACACAAAAGAGTTTATTTATGATGATTGGTTAAGATTAGATGATGACAAAAAATACAATGACAAAAATGAATATTTCAAAGACTTACAAAACAAATTTTCAGATAAAATAAAAATACATCAGAACGATACAGTTTATAAGTTTCCTTATGAATTGGGTATTTCATCAGGTATGAAAGGAGTCATTTATGATGATGAAAGCAATATTTTTATATCTTCAAGTGGAATGCACTTTTTTATTGACGGAAGCATTTCAAAGATATATAAATCAGGAATAAAAGGTTTTTACAAATCTTGTTTTGACGAAGATATTTTAGATCGGGAAAGACCAAAAGATTCATTGATAAAAATGGATTTTTTAGACAGAAATATTACGGAATATTTAGGACCATTAGCATATAATAAATTCAATAAGTCAATATATTATTATAGTAGTAATGGTTTTTATAAGTTAAGTGGAAATCAATGTAAAAATTCAAAAGAATTTATTTTTAAACCATGGATAATGTGGAAAGGTGGTTTGCCGGATGCAGTTGGTTATCAAATGAATGTGACTAAATTTGAATTTATTAGTGAAAAAGAAATTATTTTTTTAACATCAAGTAATGGAATTGGTTACTTTGATGGGAAAACAGTTAAATATTTTAAATAGTTACTTCTTCAAACTCCCAACAACGCCACTCAACAATCCATTAAAATCAAATTCAGGATATTCTTTTAATCCCATTCTAACAATAACCAAATCATTGCTTGGGAAAATTGCTATCATTTGTCCTTGAAAACCACTTGCATAATACATATCTTTTGGAGCATTAGGAAATTTACCGCCAGCGTTTAGCCAAAATTGTCCACCATAATTTCCGTTAGACGAATTGGTTGGTGTTGCTACATATTTTGCCCAACTTTCATCAAAAATTTGTTCGCCATTCCAATTGCCTTTATTTAGGTATAATAAACCAAATTTTGCCCAATCTCTTGTAGTTGCCCAACCATAAGACGAACCAACAAAATTCCCTTTCATATCAACTTCAACAATAGCCGAATGCATCCCGATTTTATCTAACAAACTGCTGTACCAAAAATCTAAATATTCTTGATGCGTTTTAAACTGATTTCGTAAAATTCCACTTAATAAATTGGTTGTTCCCGATGAGTAATTCCAACTGTTATTTGGTTTTCCAACTAAGGGTTTGTTGATTTGTGATTTAGTCATATCTTCCTCCACAAATAGCATTCTTGTAGCATCACAAATCTTAGAATAATTTTCTTCCCACTCCAATCCTGAGTTCATGTGAAGTAAATCGTTGGTTGTTATTTTAGCACGTTCATCGTTTTTCCATTCGGCAATTGGTGCAGGTTTCATAATGTCGAATTTACCTTGTTTTTGCAAAATTCCAAAATAGGTTGCCGTTAAACTTTTAGTCATTGACCAACCTAAAATTTTAGAATTTTCATCAAAGCCATCGGCGTATTTTTCAGCAATGATTTTACCTTTATAAAGCACAATTAATGAGCGCGTTCGCTTATTTTTTTCGCCTTTTTTATCAAAAGCGTTTGCAATAACAGCATTCAATTTAGCATAATCAATGTTAGAAAAAACAGTATCCTTTGGTTCTAAATTCCCAGAAGGATAAGGTAAGTTAATGTTGGTTTTATTTCGTTTAGGTACATTAAATGGTTTAGAAACATCATAGTCATCGTTAATTAATGTAACACCCAAACCTTCACGATAAATAGCTTTTCGTTCTTTTAATCCATAAACTTTTGAAGTAACAGATTGCTCTAGATCATTAATTTCAATGGTTGCCCAATCTATTTTATCAATATCGTTATCACCTTGTTGAATGGTTTCTAGCGAGCGATTATCTATAAAATGTCCTGAAGCAACACTTTTAGCAGAAAAGCCTGAGATTAAATCTAGTTCGGGATAAGTTGTGATACCAAAATAAAGAAGAAAACCTAGAAAGCCGAAGGCAAAATACTTGAGAAATTTTTTCATTATAAATATATTTTGATGCAATTTACTAAATATTCAATACAGATTTTATGGTTTGAAACAAATTAAAATTCAAATCGGTAATCATTTGTTAAATTTTATAGTTTAAACTTTAATTTTATTAACATCTGTTTGGTATAAATCAGTTTCTATTTTATTACTTTTGTATTTAGAAAAATTCTAAATAAACAATGCTAGATATAAATAAAATACGAGCTGATTTTCCAATACTAACCCAAAAAGTTAATGGTAAACCTTTGGTGTATTTTGATAATGGAGCCACTTCACAAAAACCCAAAGTTGTCATTGATGCCATTACAAAGTATTATGAAGAAATCAATGCTAATATTCATCGTGGAGTACATACTTTAAGTCAACTGGCTACAGATGCTTATGAAGTTTCTCGTGGTAAAATCCAAAGTCATATCAACGCTAAATTTCCTTATGAAGTTATTTTTACATCAGGAACAACCCACGGAATTAATGCTGTAGCTAACGGATTTACTTCTATTTTAAAAGAAGGCGATGAGGTTTTAGTTTCGGCGTTAGAACACCACAGCAATATTGTTCCTTGGCAAATGTTGTGCGAGAAAACAGGCGCAATCTTGAAAGTGATTCCGATGAATACTGAAGGCGAATTGATAGTATCAGAATTTGATAAATTACTTTCAGAAAAAACTAAAATTGTTACCGTAAATCATATATCTAATGCTTTAGGAACTTTAAATCCGGTTAAGTATATCATTGATAAAGCGCATCAAGTTGGTGCAGCTATATTAATTGATGGCGCTCAGGCTGTTCCGCACTTAAAACCTGATGTTCAAGATTTAGATTGTGATTTTTATGTTTTTTCAGGACATAAAATTTGTGGTCCAACTGGAACCGGAATCTTATATGGAAAAGAGGAATGGCTTCGCAAATTGCCGCCTTATCAAGGTGGAGGAGAAATGATTGCAACCGTTTCATTTGAGAAAACTACTTATGCTGATTTGCCACACAAATTCGAAGCAGGAACACCAAATATTGCCGGAGGAATTGTGCTAGGAACAGCGATTGATTATTTAAATGAAATAGGTTTTGAAAACATCGCAGCCTACGAACACGAATTGTTAGAGTATGGAACCAAAAGATTGTTAGAAATCGATGGTTTAAAAATCTATGGAACGGCTAAAGAAAAAACTTCGGTGATTTCGTTTAATATTGAAGGAATTCATCCTTACGACATTGGCACAATTATAGATAAGTTAGGAATAGCAGTACGAACCGGACATCATTGTGCACAACCTATTATGGATTTCTATAAAATTCCTGGAACAATTAGAGCGAGTTTTGCTTTTTATAATTCTAAAGAAGAAATTGATATCTTTGTTGAAGCGGTAAAAAAAGCGCAAATGATGTTGTCTTAAAAATAAAAAAATGAAAGCAATCACAATGATTTTACTAACCATTTTTATGGCTAAAGGATGTTCTCAAGAATCTAAAAATGATATTGCAACAGCTAAGATTACATACACAGCCAATACACGTGGATTTTATCAAAAGATAACGGTAGAAAATCAAGAAGTTTCAATTTCAAAGGAACGAGATTCTAAAGACAAAGGCGTTACAACTAAAATCTCCAACGCTGATTGGAAGGAATTAGTGGGTTATTTTGATAAGATACAGTTAGATAGCTTAGCAACGTTTAAAGATCCAACGCAAAAAAGAGTTTATGATGGCGCAGCAATCGCAGAGCTAATTATTGATTACAAGGAAAAGCAATACCAAACACAAAATTTTGATCACGGTCATCCGCCTGTAGAAATTGAGAAATTTGTAAATAAATTAGTTTCCTTAGTCAAAGAAGAATAAGTTAAATGGAGTTTTAAACAGAGAATAATTAGTGTTTCCTTACTACTATGACAATAAAAGAAATACAAGACGAAATTGTAGATGAATTTTCAATGTTTGATGATTGGATGCAACGCTACGAATATATTATTGAACTAGGAAAATCCTTGCCTTTAATTGAGGAGCAATTCAAAACAGAAGATAATATCATTAAAGGATGCCAGTCTAAAGTTTGGGTTCACGGTGAAGAAAGCGATGAAAAAATTGTTTTCACTGCCGATAGTGATGCTATTTTAACCAAAGGCATTATCGCTATTTTGATTAGAACATTTTCCAATCAAAAAGCAGCCGATATTTTACAAGCAAATACCGATTTTATTGATGAAATTGGGTTAAAAGAACATTTATCACCAACAAGAGCAAACGGATTAGTCTCAATGATAAAGCAGATTAAAATGTATGCTTTAGCGTTCAACGCCAAAAATTAAAAAAAGATACTAACTTGCAGCAGTAATGCTATAATAAATTCAATTTAAATGGAAGAATTTAAAGACGAAATCAATCTAGGAGAAAGCGTAGTAAAGGTTTTAAAAGGAATATACGATCCAGAAATTCCGGTTGATATCTATGAATTAGGATTAATCTATGATGTAATGATTAATGAAGATAATGAGGTAAAAGTGTTAATGACGCTTACTTCGCCTAATTGTCCTGTTGCCGAAACATTGCCACGTGAAGTTGAAGATAAAGTTCAAAAAATAGATACTATAAAATCTTGTGAAGTAGAAATTACTTTTGATCCGCCTTGGAGTAAAGACCTAATGAGTGAAGAGGCAAAATTAGAGCTCGGAATGTTATAAAACAGTGCTATTAACTTCGATATTATGGATGAAATTGTAAATAAAGTTGCTAATTCTGCTTTAGAAGTTTTCGATTTAGAAGATTATTATCAAAAAGGAATTCGTACTAAAATTGATATTTCTCAATGGCTATTTGATGGGTTTTTATTAAGAGAAAAAGATTTTCGCGAGGCTTTAAAAAATCATAATTGGTCGCAATATCAAGATCATTATGTTGCCGTTTATTGTTCGACAGATGCTATTATTCCGGCTTGGGCCAAAATATTAGTAACGGTTTATCTTTCGCCTTTTGCAAAAAAAGTTGTAACAGGCAACTTAGAAAGTTTAGAAACCTCATTATATCAAGAAGTATTATCAAAACTTGATTATTCGGCATATTTAGATAAGCCACTAATTTTAAAAGGTTGTTCTAAAAAGCCGGTTCCAGAAAGTGCCTATATTTTTGCTCTTCAATATCTTCAACCAATTGCAAAAAGTATCATGTATGGCGAAGCTTGTTCTGCGGTTCCGTTATACAAGAAAAAGTAGTTTAAATTCTACAAAGTCAAGAGGTTACATTTTTGTTTAAAGTTTGTTAAAGTCATTGGTATTTTTACCTTTGCACTCGAAAATTTTAAAACAAGAACAAAATGAAAAGAATTTTACATCAAGTTGTTTTACTAATGACAGTTAGTTTATCATTAGCGCAAACAAATGAGAAAGAAAACTTAAAGAAAACCGAAGAAGCTTTGAAGGTGTCAGCAGACAAACCAAATGGTTGGGTAAAAAAAGGAACTTTCACGTTTTTAGCCAATCAAGCTACTTTCAACAATTGGTTAGCTGGAGGACAAAGTAATATTTCAGGAAATGTGGGTTTAAATTATGATTTCAATTATAAAAATGGAGATTGGAATTGGGATAATAAAATTATTGCAGCTTATGGTTTAACCAAAATAAAAGACCAAGAAATGCAAAAATCAGATGATAGATTAGAACTTAATTCTCTTTTAGGTAAAAAAGCAACTGGTTATTGGTTTTATTCTACTTTTTTTAATTTTAAAACGCAATTTGATTCTGGAATAGATTTAGCATCAGGAGTTAAAACTTCTCATTTTTTCTCACCGGCTTATTTTCAATTTGGTCCGGGTATGATGTGGAAAAAAAGCGATAATTTAAAAGTGAATATCGCACCAGCAACATCCAAGTTAATTATTGTACATCCTCATTTTACTCAAGTTGGCGCTTCTTTTGGAGTTGAGCAAGGAGATTCTTCAAGATATGAATTTGGAGCAGCTTTAAACGGATATTATAAATTTAACTTGATGGAAAATGTAGCAGTTGAAAATATTCTAAATTTATATTCAAATTATTTAGAAGATCCGCAGAATGTTGATATCGATTATACTTTGAATATTGTAATGAAAATTAACAAATCGTTGTCTACTAATTTTGCATTTCAAACCATTTATGATGACAATGCATTTAGAGGATTTCAAACTAGACAAATTATTGGTTTAGGAGTGAATTATGGCTTTTAGTACATAATTAGTTATATAAAAAATGCCTTTAGAATTTCTAAAGGCATTTTTTTATTCTTCTTTTTCTATAGCGTCTTTATAATTAAAATGAAATTAATTTTTGATTACTTTTTGAAATAAAATTCCTTTTTCGCCAAAAAACTTTAGCATATATACACCACTACTAAAATTATTTAACTCGAGTTTTTCATTATTTGATAAACCAATATTTTGTTTTCCCACTTCTTGTCCTAGATAATTATAAATCTCAGCAGTTGTATATTGTGTATTGCTGTTATCAAAATAAATATTATCCTGAGTTGGGTTTGGGTATAAATTTAAAGCAATTCCTTCAAATTCATTAGTACTTAAAGTACCTGGGTTGAAACGAAAAACAGTTGTACAATTTTCTAAGCCATCTGGACTCACAGTATTTCCTACAACTACAATTTTATTATCAGGTTGTATTAAAACAGCTGTTGCATTGTCAGCAAATGGTGTTGTAAATGCACTACCATTAGAACCGAAACCAGTGTCTAAAGTTCCATCATAATTATATCTATACACTTGAAAAGTTCCAGAATCTCCGCCACCTCCAATAACATATTTACCATCTACCTGTCGTGCAAAAGTTGGCCGTCTACCTGTAACATTTGAGGCCAATACTATTCCACTTAAACCAAAGGTATTATCTAGTGATCCATTTGATAAATATCTTGTCATAGCTGTATAAGGATTATTGGTAAATGATGCATCACCAACTGCAGTAATTTTTCCATCGGGTTCAATTAATACTTTACTTATTGCATCCGAGTTTGTGTAATCAACAGTTGTAATCACTTTACCGTTATCTCCAAATGTTAAATCAAGAGTACCATTATTGTTAAAACGAGCTAATGCAAAATCTCGAGCATAAGCGGTTACAGTATAACCGCCTAATACAATTTTACCATCTGCTTGAACAGCAATACTTATTGGCGTACTTTCTAGCGTAGAAAAAGCAGTTTTGGCTAAACCGTTAACACCAAAAGTAGTATCAAGACTACCATTGCTGTTTATTCGTGCCACCGAGAAAAACTCTGCAGTGTTACCAGTGTTACCTCCCAATAATATTTTGCCATCAGGTTGCAAAGCTACACAATAACCTCTATCTTGAACAGTACCAAAACTAACGTCAAGATAACCGTTTCCATTAAAGCTTGGGTCTAAATCACCATTGGGTAATAATCGAACAACCCAATATGCATTTGGATAGGTAGTATTTTGTTGCAATCCCATTATTACTATTTTATTGTCAGGTTGAATTACCATATTGTACGGATAATAACCACCATTAGTAAAAACGGCACACATTGTATTAACTATAACTCCATTTGTTCCAAAAGAATTATCTAGAGAACCATCACCGTTAAATCTAGTTAACGTTATGCTACAGGATGTAAAGTTAAAATTCAAACAAATTATTTTATCATTAAATTGAAAAAAAGAATTGTTAATAAAATTGATGCTTGGTGACGTATAATTGCATCTTGTTGAAGTTCCTGTAAAATTAAAACTTGTATCTAATGAGCCAGCAATTTGCGAAAAGCAATTGTAACTAAACAATAACATAAATAAAATATTTTTCATGATTAATTATTTTATGATTATTGTTTTGGTAATATTACCAATGTACTTACTATTATTAATACTAATGAAATAAGTGCCTTTGGAAAGATTACATAAATTAATTTTTGATTCTTCTTTATTCAAATTTTCATTGATATTAATTTCTATTTCTTTCTCTATAGAATCTGTTGTTTTGATTTCGGTGGTTTACCCAAAAAATTTAATATTTGATAAGAAAATCAAAATCAAAAATTTTTTTTGTGTATTGTGAGTCGATTCGTTTATTATGAAAAAATTATAAAATAATCACATAGTAAAATTAAACTTTTTTTGAAGCAACACTGAAATTATTGTTAATTTTAAATTTTTTTTATTCTTCTTTTTCTATAGCGTCTTTATAATCAGGGTACAAAAACTTATTGTATGGAAAACGTGTAACGTGAATTTCGCGTACTGCTTCATATACAATTTCTCTAAACTGTTCGAAATTTTCTTTCTCTGTAGCTGATATAAATAGTGCGTTTTTTTCACCAACATTGCTCATCCAAGTTTGTTTCCATTCTTCAAGCGTGTAGTGTTTAGTTGTTCTTTCAGTCATTAAATCATCTTCTTCTATTGTAAGATGTTTGTAGGCATCAATTTTATTGAAAACCATTATTATTGGTTTATTATTACTTTTGATATCCATCAAAATTTGATTTACAGATGCGATGTGGTCTTCAAAATCAGCATGTGAAATATCTACAACGTGAAGTAATAGATCAGCTTCGCGAACTTCGTCAAGTGTACTTTTAAATGAGTCAACCAATTGTGTTGGTAATTTCCTAATGAATCCAACAGTATCAGATAACAAGAAAGGAAGGTTTTTTATAACTACTTTTCTAACCGTGGTATCAAGCGTTGCAAAAAGTTTGTTTTCAACAAAAACATCGCTTTTTCCAATAGCATTCATTAATGTTGATTTTCCAACATTAGTATATCCAACTAAAGCCACTCTTACCATAGCTCCTCGGTTGCTTCTTTGTATAGACATTTGTTTGTCAATAGTTTTAATTTTTTCTTTTAATAAAGAAATTCTATCGCGAACAATACGTCTGTCGGTTTCTATTTCGGTTTCTCCTGGACCACGAAGACCAATTCCTCCTTTTTGACGTTCAAGATGCGTCCACATTCCAGAAAGTCTCGGAAGTAAATATTGGCATTGCGCTAACTCAACTTGAGTCCTAGCATAAGAAGTTTCAGCACGTTGCGCAAAAATATCCAAAATTAAATTTGTTCTATCTAAAACTTTACAATCTAATATTTTTGAAATGTTCTTTTGCTGTGATGGTGATAATTCATCATCAAATATTACAGTTGAAATTTGATATTCTTTGACATACAAATGAATTTCGTCCATCTTTCCAGTTCCTAAAAAGGTTTTAGGATTGGGCTTATCCATTTTTTGCCAAAATCGTTTTACAACTTCACCACCTGCGGTAAAAGTTAAAAACTCTAGTTCATCAAGATATTCAATAAGTTTTTCTTCATTTTGATTTTGAGTAACGATACCAACAATAATTGTTTTTTCAAAATCTACTTTCTCTTTTTCTAACATAATTTTCTTTTCTAATGCAAAAATAGACAAAATGCACAAAAAATCGACAATCTACAATACGAAATGTTTTTAACAATTTAATTTAGTTAAAAACGCCATTTTTATAGCTTTATTTATAAATTTTGTTAAATTTGGAGATTAAAACCAAACAAACTCATTAAATTAATTAACTTAAATTTCTGCGTTAATGAAGAAAATTACACTACTAATTGTTGCCTTGCTATTTTCTATTGCGGGATTTTCCCAGTTTCCAACTCCAGGTTCGGAGGGCTTTGAAGGAACTACAGGACCCGATTTAGCAGCACCAACAACGCCTAGTCCTTGGACATTAGGTACTGGAGCAACTACCAACCAATGGGCTGTTTTTGATAACGGCGTTGGTTTAACAAGAAGATGGGGTATAAACTCTGTTGTTGCAAATGTTTATCAAGGAACAAATTCGGCCTATATGGATCGAGAGAATATTGGTGTTGGAAATACGTCTGAAGATTATTTAGCAACGCCTTTAGTAACTGTTCCTTCTAACGGACAATTACGTTTTTGGACTAGATCTACAATTAGCGGACCTAACGGAACAGAGTACTTTATTAAGGTATTTGATGTAACCGCACAAGGCGCAGGAAGTCAAACAAATATAGCTAATTATATTAATACTCCAGCTCAGTGGACAGAAGCAACACTTAGTGCTACCTATAATGTATATGAAGAAAAAGTGGTAGATCTTACTGCTTTTGCAAATCATCAAGTTTATATTGCATTTGTGATGCGTTATAATCAACCAACAGGTGCTTTAGGTGGAGATAGATGGTTAGTTGATGATGTTAGATTGGCACAAAGATGTTTAGAACCTACAAATTTATCAGCTACTGGTATTACACAAAATTCAGCAAATTTAAGCTGGTCAAATCCAAGTGGTTCAACTTCGTGGGAAATTGAAGTAACAAATACTACTCCAACAGGAGTTGGAGTTGTTTACAATGGAGCACTTCCATATGTAGCCACTGGATTGCAACCTGGAACAGGATATGTCTATTACGTTAGGTCTCTGTGTGCAGATGGTTCAAGTAATTGGGTAGGACCATTTAATTTTGCCACCACTACTCCTGGTCTATCTTGTATTGCGCCGATTACAATTTCTGCGTTACCTTATAGTACAAATGATAACACAACAAATTATGGTGATACTACAGATACTAATCAAGGTACCTCTTGTGGATCAACAACTAATTTTATGACAGGTAATGATGTGTTTTATTCCTACACACCAACAACCACTGGTGCTATAAGTATTACTATGACACCTGGAGCTAATAGTTCATCAATTTTTGTTTATCAAGGTTGTGCAAATGTTGGAGCTACGTGTTTAGCTGGTGTCGCCAATACTACAAATACTGTAAGATCTATTCCTAGTTTGAATGTTATTGCAGGGCAACAATATATTATAGTGCTTTCAGGAACAACTGCCGCACAGACTTATAGCTATTCCTTAGTTATTCAACAATTAAATTGTGCACAGCCTACGAATCAAGCTGTAACTGGAATTTCATTAACAGGAGGAAATTTATCTTGGGCTAATCCAGGAAATGCAACTTCTTGGGAATATGTAGTTCAAACATCGGGCTCAGCAATTCCGGCTGGAGCAGGTACACAAACTAGTTCAAATACAACAAACCCAATTACTGGTTTAAATCCTGATACAGCATATCAATATTGGGTAAGAGCTGATTGTGGAAATGGAACATTTAGTGCTTGGGCTGGTCCTTTTGTTTTTAACACACTAGTTCCACCACCTGCATGCGGAGGAACATTTACAGATCAAGGTGGAGCTTCAGCGAATTATGCAAATAATTTAGATTCTACAGTGGTTATTTGTCCGACCACTCCTGGCGAAGTAGTAACCGTAACATTTACATCATTCAATACTCAAGCAAGTAATGATGGATTATATATTTTTAATGGAAACTCAATTTCAGCACCACAATTTTTAAGTGGTAATCCAGCAGGTACTGTACCTGGTGGAGTTGCAGGTTCTTATTGGGGTACAACTAATCCAGGAGCATTTACTTCTTCTAGTGCCGATGGTTGTTTAACTTTTAGATTTAGAAGTAATGGAACCACAAATGCTGCAGGATGGGTTGCTAACGTAACGTGTGCATTACCACCAGCTTGTCCAGCTCCGTTTTCTATAACTTCAAATACAGTATTATCAAGTTCGGCTAATATAGCTTGGACTGCAGCAGGTCCAGCAACACAATGGCACGTTATAGCTTTGCCTTGTACAGCACCAGCGCCAACTGCGTCGTCTACAGGATGGGTTATCGCTAATACGAACCCTTTTACTTTAACTGGTTTAACAGGTGAAACTTGTTATAATGTATATGTTAGAAGTGCCTGCTCTTCATCAGATTTTAGTACTTGGTCAGGACCAACTACATTTACTACATCAATAACACCTCCAGCTTGTGGAGGTACATTTACTGATCCAGGAGGTTCAGCTGCAAATTATGCTAACGGTGCAGATACTACTGTTACAATTTGTCCTACTGTACCGGGCGAAGTTGTTACGGTTACCTTTACAACTTTTAATACCGAAGCTACTTATGATGGGTTGTACGTTTTTAACGGAAATGCCATAACATCACCACAAATATCTAGTACTAACGGTGCAGGAAACGTTCCAGGAGCTTTGCCAGGATCTTATTGGGGTAATTTAACAGGAGCAAATTTACCAGGATCTTTTACTTCAACAGCTCCAAATGGATGTTTAACCTTCAGATTTAGAAGTGATGGTTCAGTAAACAATCCTGGTTGGGTTGCAAATGTTTCATGTGCTGTTCCACCAACTTGTCCAAATCCAAATACTTTAACCACTTCAGCAGTTACATCAAACTCTGCGACTTTAGCTTGGGTTAATCCAAATACAGCAACTACTTGGCATGTTTTAGCCTTACCTTGTGGTTCACCTGCTCCAAATGCATCTACAACAACTTTTATTACTACAACAACTAATCCACACGTGTTTACGGGATTAACTCCAGATACTTGTTATAATTTATATGTAAGAGCTGTTTGTCCTGGAAATGATTTGAGTAACTGGGTTGGACCGTCAACAATTACAACACAAATTGCACCACCAGCATGTGGAGGAACGTTTACCGATCCAGCTGGCGCTACAGTAAATTATGCTAATGGTTCAGACTATACAGTAACTATTTGTCCAACAATTCCAACTGAGCAAGTAACTGTGACTTTTACTTCATTTAATACCGAAGCAACATGGGATGGTTTATATGTTTTTGATGGAAATTCAATTGCAGCGCCACAATTAGCTAGTACAAATGGTGGAGGAAACGTTCCAGGTGGTTTACCAGGATCTTATTGGGGAACTTTAACAGGTGCGAATTTACCTGGACCTTTTACTGCTTCAAGTGCCAATGGATGTTTAACATTTAGATTTAGAAGCGATGGATCTGTTAATGCACCAGGATGGGTGGCAAATGTAACATGTGCGCCGCCTCCAACATGTCCAAAACCTACAGCAGTTGCTATATCAGCGATAACGCAAACAGGCGCAACAATTTCTTGGACAGAGATAGGTTCAGCAACAACTTGGGAAGTTCTTATAGTGCCTGCGGGTTCTCCTGTACCTAACGCAAGTTCTGCGGGTATTATAACGACGACTAATCCTTACATTGCAACTGGTTTAAGTTCAGGCACTCAATATGATGTTTATGTTCGTTCTAGATGTAGTAATACAGATATAAGTTTATGGTCTAATGTTAGATCATTTACCACACTAATTGCAAATGATGAATGTGCTAATGCAACAGTTGCTCCTGTGAATACGACAAACACATGTCTTCAAACGGTATCAGGAACAGTTATTGGAGCAACGGCTTCAACTCAGCCTAATGCTTGTGGAGGAACTGATGATGATGACGTTTGGTTTCAGTTTACTGCAACTAGCACTAGTCATACAATAAATCTTAATAACGTAACTGGTAGTACTACTGATTTATATCACGTACTATATTCTGGTTCTTGTGGAACTTTAACGCAATTGTATTGTAGTGATCCTAATAATAGTAACGCAAATGGTTTAGTTCCTGGTCAAACTTATTTTATTAGAGTTTATACTTGGACAGGAACACCTAACCAAACATCAGCTTTTACATTATGTATTGGAACACCAGTTCCACCTCCAAGTTGTATTACAAACACGCCAGCTGGGAATACATGTGCTGTTGCAACTCCTATATGTAATTTAAATGGATATTGCGGAAATACTTCAGCTTCTTATACATCAGATTCTTGGCCACAATTAACAACGGAGTTTTGTGGTTCGCTTGAAAATAATTCATTCTTAACTTTTGTAGCTTCATCATCAACTATATCATTAGATGTTTGGGTAACAAGCTCTCAAGATAATTTAGGTATTCAAATTATGATATTTGGAGCTGCAACTTGTGGCTCAGGTCCAGTTACTGAATATTTATGTTGGAGTCCAGGTAACGTACCTGCTGGAGCAACAAATTTATCTGCAACAGGATTAACTCCAGGTCAAACATATTATGTAATGATAGATGGATTTGCAGGTGACGTTTGTAATTATGTTATTGGTGCTAATACAGGAATTCAAACACCAGTAGCAATAAATACATCAACAACGACAACATCTCCAACTATATGTCTTGGACAAACTGCAACTTTAAATGCTACAGGTGGAAATGGTATCTATACTTGGTCGCCTTCTACTCAATTGAATACTACAACGGGTAGTAGCGTAATATTTTCACCAACAGCTGTTGGAACATATAATATTACAGCTACATCATCAGATAATAATCCTTTATGTCCGCAGTCTGCTTCAAGTACTCAAACAATAATTGTTGTTGATTATGTAAACGCTACCTTCAATCAAATTCAACCTTTTTGTGAAGGAACTACTCCGCCAGTGTTACCTACAACTGCTAACTCAGGTGTAACAGGAACGTGGTCTCCTTCGGTTGTAAGTAATACAGTGGGTACAACTACTTATACATTTACACCTAACATTACACAATGTTCTTTCCCAACCACAATGGATATTGTTGTGACGCCAAATGTTGTTCCATCGTTTTTAGCACCTGCGCCTATTTGTCCCGGTTCTCCAGCGCCGGTATTACCAACATCATCTAGTAATGCTACACCAATTACGGGAACGTGGTCGCCATCAGTTGTAAGTAATACAGCTTCTGGAACTTACACATTTACTCCTGATCCAGGACAATGTGCTGCAACTACAACTTTAAATGTTACAGTATTGCCTAATTGCGATTTTGGTAGTTATGCCAATGCGGTTTGGTTAACAAATTGCGAAACATCTGGTTTCTTTAATACGGTAGGATCAGGAACTGATATAATTGGTCCTGCAACTAACGTGTTTCCAAATACTGATTTAGGAACTTATGTTCAAAATTCAAATACATTAATTTTTAGAGGTGGTGAATTAAAAACTTTCAAATCTGCAACGGCAAATGTTTGTAGTGCAAGGTTAAATTATAGAATTTATCCTGCTGCATCAACACCAGGCGCATTTACAGTATTTGATTTACCGTTCTTCGATAATTGCGGCGGTGGAACTTTCCCATCTGGCGGTCCTTGTAGCACAGGAGATCAAAAATGGCAAAGAGTTTTAAATGATTCTCAATCTCCAATAAATTTAACAAATTATCCTCCGGGAAATTATGTGATTGAAGTTTATTATGATGTTACAGGAGATGTTAACTCAACTAGTGCTTGTGATGATACAATTTTCATCAATAATAATGGTGCAAATTATATTGCTACTTTTACTATTCAATCTAATCCAGTTTATGCAGGTACTAATCCAACGACATGTGCTGGCACAAATGGAACTATCACAATTTCTGGTTTAGCTTCTAACGAATCTTATGCTTTAACTTATCAAGATGATACAACAACAGTTGGTCCAAATACTATTACAACTAATAGTGCAGGCGTATATGTAATAACTGGTTTGAATTCTGGAAATTATTCTAACTTTTTATTAACTGTTAACGGATGTTCTTTGCCAAACACTACATCAATAGTATTAATAGATCCAAGCAGCCCTACTGTTACTGTTAATAGCCCAACAGTATGTGATGGTACTTCAGCGACAGTTACTGCTACTCCAAATGTTTCAGGATCTTATAATTATGTTTGGACAGTTCCTGCTGGCGTAACAAATCCAGGTAACGTTGCTACATTTACCACAACTATTGCTGGAACTTATTCTGTAATAATCACAAGTACAACAACAGGATGTTCAAGTTCATCTGCATCAGGAGTTGTAACTGTAATTTCTAATCCTATTGTTACAGTTAATAGCCCTACAGTTTGTAGCGGTGCATTAGCAACAATCACTGCAGCACCGGGTACTACTGGAACTTATAGTTATTCTTGGACAGTTCCATCAGGAGTTGCTAATCCGGGTAATGTCGCTACATTTGATACTAACGTTTCTGGAACTTATTCAGTAATAATTACTGATACAGTAACAGGTTGTTCAAGCTCGTCTGCATCTGGAATTGTTACAATAAACACAAATCCAACCGTTTCAGTTAATAGTCCAGTAGCTTGTGAAGGCTCAACCGTGACTTTAGTTGCAACAGCAGGATCCGCAGGTACATATAGTTACGCTTGGACAGTTCCTTCAGGAGTTGTTAATCCTGGTGATGTGTCAACTTTTACTACAACAGTTTCTGGAACATATTCTGTCGTTATCACAAATTCTGCAACAGGTTGTATCAGTACATCTGCTGCAGGGATAGTTACAATAAATCCAAACCCTATTGTTTCAGTTAATAATACAAGTGTTTGTTCTGGTGCCTTAGCAACAGTAACTGCTACTCCAAATGTAGCAGGATCATATAATTACGTTTGGACTGTTCCTGCGGGTGGAACTGATCCTGGAAACGTTGCTTCATTTACCACATTATTAATTGGAACTTATTCGGTAATAATAACTGATACAATAACAGGATGTTCAAGTGCTTCTGCTTCGGGAGTTGTAGCTGCAAATCCTAATCCAACAGTTTCAGTTAACAGTCCGACAGTTTGCAGTGGTGCACTAGCTACACTAATTGCCTCGGCAGGATCAACAGGAAGCTATAGCTATGTTTGGACAGTTCCGTCAGGAGTTACTAATCCAGGCGATGTTGCAACGTTTGATACATCTATCGCTGGTACTTATTCAGTTGTAATTACCGATACCGCAACAGGTTGTTCAAGTGCTTCTGCTTCTGGAATTGTTACAGTAAATACTAATCCAACGGTTTCTGTCAATAGTCCAGTGGCTTGCGATGGCTCAACAGTTACTTTGGTTGCAACAGCAGGCTCAGCAGGCACATATAATTACGCTTGGACTGTTCCTTCAGGTGTAGTTAATCCAGGTGATGTATCAACTTTTACTACAACAGTTTCTGGAACATATTCAGTAGTTATTACTGATGCTACTACAGGTTGTTTTAGTACATCTGCCTCAGGTGTAGTTACAATAAATGCTAATCCTATTGTTACGGTTAATAGTCCAAGTGTTTGTTCAGGTACATTGGCGACAGTTACCGCTACTCCAAATGTTACTGCATCATATAATTATGTTTGGACAGTTCCTACTGGTGTTTCTGACCCAGGAAACGTAGATTCATTTACTACATCTGTAGCTGGAACATATTCAGTTGTAATTACTAATTCTTCTACTGGTTGTGTTAGTTCTAGCGCTTCGGGTACTGTTACTGTAAATTCAATTCCGACGGTTTCTGTATCAAGTGCTACAGTTTGTCAAGGTACAACAGCTTCAATTGCTGCTACTCCAGGTACTGCAGGAACATATAGTTATGTATGGACAGTTCCAACTGGAGCGACCAATCCAGGAAATGTAGCAACAATTAATACTACAGTTGCGGGAACTTATTCAGTTATAATTACTAATACAGTTACTGGTTGTACAAGTTCTAGTGCAAGTGGTACAGTTACAATTAATGCAAATCCTACAGTTACAGTGACAGATTTAACTATTTGTCAAGGTGGTTCTGCTACAGTTGTAGCTACTCCAGGTACGGCAGGAACTTATAGTTATGTATGGACTGTACCGGCTTCTGTTACTAATCCAGGTAATGTTGCTTCTTTCACTACTAGTGTGTCTGGACAATATAGTGTAGTTATCACCAATACTGCAACTGGATGTACAGGAACTGATTCTGGAACTGTAACATTTACACCTGCTTTTGATTTTGTTATTGACGGTGGTTGTGAAAATAATAGTTTTGTTTTAGAAGTTATTCCAACTAATAATAGTTTTGATATCAATACAGCTTCATTTGCTTGGCAATTTGGTTCAACATCAGTTGGAACTGGTGATGCGACCTTTGATGTTACAGCTTATGTAAATTCTACATCAGTAATAGAACCATTACCGTTAACATTTAATGTAACAGTTACTACAGCAGCTGGTTGTATTTTACAAAAACCAATAACTTTACCTGCTATTTATTGCACTATTCAAAAAGGTATTTCACCTAATAATGATGGCTCAAATGAATACTTTGATTTGGAATACCTTGGTGTTCAAAAACTAAGTATTTACAATAGATATGGTTCTAAAGTTTATTCTAAAGCCGATTACACCAATGAATGGATAGGACAGTCAGATAATGGTAATGAATTACCTGATGGAACTTATTACTATGTAATTGAATTTAAAAATAATCAGGCAAGTAAATCAGGTTGGATATACATTAACAGAGAAAACAAATAACAAACTAACTATAAAATGATAAATTTCTAAAGCATGAAAAAAATATATTTCTTAACCGCGTTTGCTTTGTTGACATTACTAGATGTCAGTGCACAACAAGATCCACATTATACTCAATATATGTATAATATGAGTGTTATAAACCCTGCTTATGCTGGATCTAAAGAAAACCTTTCAGGAGGTTTACTTTACAGAAAACAATGGGTTGATATTGAAGATGCGCCAACAACTGGTACGTTCTTCTTGCACAGTCCAACTGGAAAAAATGTTGGACTTGGTTTGTCGGTAATCAACGATAAAATTGGTCCAGTTGAAGAAACTAATATCTATGGTGATTTTTCATACACTCTAAATTTAGGTGGTGAACACAGATTAGCTTTAGGTCTTAAAACTGGTGCTACTTTTCACAAAGTTGCATTATTTGATGATATTGGTAATGGTAATGTTCCAGATGCAAACGATCCGGCGTTCTCTTCTAATACAAGCAATACCTTTTTGAATATCGGAACAGGTTTGTTTTATTATACCGACAAGTATTATGTAGCTTTTTCTGTACCAAATATGCTAAAATCGAAGCATCTTGATTTTAATGGAAGACAATTCGGTACTGAAACTCTACATTATTTCTTAACAGGAGGTTACGTTTTTGATCTAACACCTAATGTTAAATTCAAACCATTTGCAATGATTAAATCAGCATTTAATGCTCCGACATCACTTGATGTATCGACTAACTTTATGTTTAATGATAAATTTGAAGTAGGTGCTACTTATAGATTAGAAGATTCGTTTGGTGCGATGGTGAATTATGCTATCACTCCAAATTTAAAAATTGGATATGCATACGACCATATCGTTTCAGATTTGAATATAACAACGCCATCTTCTCACGAGGTAATTTTGTTGTTCGATTTGAACTTCCCGAAAAAAGTTTCACGTTCTCCAAGATATTTCTAACATAAAATAATAGTAAAAGATGAAAAATCTATATATAGCATTAAGTTTTGTAGCAATAAGCACATCTGTTTTTGCACAAAATAAAGACACAAAAGCTGCAGATAAATTATTTAGCAGATACGAATATGTTTCTGCTGCCAAAGAATATCAAAAGTTAGTTGATAATGGCAAAGGTGACGGATATGTATATAAACAATTAGCAGACACTTATTATAATATGTTCAATACAGCGGAAGCTGCTACGTGGTATGCTAAAGCAACGGAAACTGCGCAAGATGCTGAAACTTACTTTAGGTATGCACAAATGCTAAAAGCTAACGGAAAGTATGAAGAAGCAAATAAACAAATGAGTAAATTTGCTACTATGGTTCCAAATGATTTAAGAGCCAAAGCATATAAAGAAAACCCTAATTATTTACCTAAGTTAGCTAGTAAAGAGTCTGGATATACAGTTAATTCTTTACAAGTAAGTAGTGATAAATCTGATTTTGGAGCAGTAATGTATGATAATACTGTTTATTTTTCTAGTGCAAGAAACGGAGCAAAAAAAAATTATGGATGGATAAACGAGCCATTTTTAGATATATATAAGTCTGTTTTAGGGGATAACGGAACTTATTCTGAACCAACAGCTATTTCAGAATTAAATTCTAGATTTCACGATGGGACTTTAACTATTTCTGCTGATGGCAATACATGTTATTTTTCAACTGAAAGTTTTAAAGACAAAGCGTATGAAAAAGTAAAGTCCTTAAATTCTAAATTTAGTCAAATTTATTTATACAAAGCAACTAAGCAAGGAGATACTTGGGCTGATTTTAAACTTTTACCTTTTAATAGTAAAGAATATTCAACAGGTAACCCATCATTAAGCAGAGATGGTAAAACATTGTATTTTTCTTCTAATAGACCTGGAAGTATTGGTGGTGTTGATATCTGGAAAGTTACTATTAACGGTGATTCTTATGGTGAGCCAGAGAATTTAGGATCAAAAGTAAATACTGAAGGTAATGAGAATTTTCCTTTTATTTCTGATGACAATGCTACATTATATTTTGCTTCTAATGGAAAACCAGGCTTAGGAGGTTTAGATATTTTTAAAATAGATCTAGCTAAAGGTTCAGACGCTGTTAATATGGGTAGGCCAATTAATACTGAAAAAGATGATTTTGGTTTTACTTTTAACAAAGCTAAAAACTTAGGATTCTTATCTAGTAATAGAAACGGTAATGACGATATCTTTAGCGCTACACCAATCTGTTCAGTTGATTTGTTGACTGTGGTTACCAATGCAAAAACTGGAGAGATTTTAGCAAATGCTAAAGTGTCTATTCTTGATGATAAGAAAAACGTTATTGCTACTGAAACTTCTAACGATAAAGGTGAAGTTAATTTTAAAATAGAGTGTGATAAGCCTTACTCAATTCAAGCTTCAAAAGATGGCTTTGAAGGAAATGTTTTTGCTGTAGCTAAAAGCAAAGGACCAACTGCTAAAGTTGATGCTGCGTTACAACCAATTGATGTAATTGTAACTCCAACAGAGATTATCTTGAAACCAATTTATTTTGAATTCGATAAGAGCAACATTACTCAAGAAGGAGCTTTTGAATTAGATAAATTAGTTCAAGTAATGAAGAATAATGATAAGTTAGTTATCTATGCTAAATCACATACAGATAGAAGAGGTAGCGATGACTACAACTTAACTTTATCAGAAAGAAGAGCGCAAGCAACTGTTCAATATGTTATTTCTAAAGGAATTCCTGCAGAAAGAATCTCAGGAAAAGGATTTGGTGAAACAGAGCCTAAAGTTGTTTGTGACAAATGTACTGAAGAAGAGCATGCTCAAAACAGACGTTCAGAATTCTTAATCGTGAAATAAATAAGAACTGACTAATAGTATAAAAAACCGAGATGAAAGTCTCGGTTTTTTTGTTTGAAGTTGTGCCGTGGTCTGACGATGGTTATTTAGTGCTTTTTTACGTGTTGTAGATAGTTTTTTGTGTTTTTACAAGCCATTAGTTGCTTGTAGGTTTTTAATGTGTTTAAGGGCTTTAAATGATTTCTAGATAATTTGTGTTGTAGGTTTTGCTGTTTAACGGCTAAACATAGAATATTAGATAATAACTTTTTCTACCTAAATTGTTAGGAAACATAAATTTGTTGAAAGTTTCTTAATATTATTTAGTTTTACATAAGTTTCAGAGTGAGTTATTTGTTGATTGAAAAAAGGAAAGTATATAGAAGGTGAATTATTTCTGATTTTGTATAGTTTGTTTTAGGTTTGTGTACATTTGATATCAGATGAATTCGATATTATGTAGATTATACAATATTTTTTCGTAATATAGATTTGCTTAATTGCATTAAATATTGCTTAAGATATTAAATTAATAGTATGCCAATTAACCAAATATCGGAAAGTAGTTATACTAGAAACTAGTCCTATAGTGTTTAAGTTGAATGGTTGTAATTAGGTGGAAGAAAATCAATTCAACGCTATCTAATTTCAAATGGAATAAATCATAAAAGAATTAGTACTGATAATAGTAAAATTGAAAAAGTTATTACAATGTACATCAGTAGAATTATAAAACAAATAAAGCACTAAAAACAATCATAATGGGAACATTAAAATTATGTTTACTTTCTATACTTTGCAGTGTATCAATAAATGCTCAAGATATTAAAATAGATTCTACTAATTATTGTGATTTTTACGATTATAAAGCACATTATAAAAATTCAGATGTTAAATCGTTTGGATTAACAAGAACAATGATAATTGATATTGTTACTAATGAAATGGAAAAATTAGGGTTTAAATGGATTAGTACCTTTAGAATTATAAAAATTGAAGAAGGTAAATATGTTACTTCTATATGTTATTCTGACAAATCAAATTGTGGTTTTTTATTTGATGAGGTCTATGAAACAGAACATAATCAAGAAGATAGGAAATGGAAAAGCTTAACTAAAAAATATTCTGGTAATGATTACGGAGACAGGATTGTTTCTTTAGATGGTAGTTATAAATTTGTAAATATTAAAGAGGTACCAGATAACTTGCATATTCTTAAGATGAACGATTATTGGTATCAACAAAGCAGTAATCCAGAAAAGATTAAGAAATTAGTGTCTAAAGAGTTTATAGAAAACCTATTAAGGGAAGATGTTCGTCGTTTTTTAAAAAACTTTAAACCATAATGTACTTCATAAAAAATAGTTATAAACGGATTTTGGTTTTGGAAATTATAATGTACACAAAAGAACCATACGTTGTTTAATTAGCATAATTTAAAACGGCTAAATTCTATGTTTTAATTCAGATTTCATACTACTTCGTTATTGTATAAATTTGCCATTAAATAATATTCACTATCATCTTTTAAAATGAAAAAAATTATTTATTCAATTCCAGTTATTGTATTTATTTACTGCATAATATATGCAGTAAATAAAAGGTGCGATATGTTAAAGGAAATAAGAGAGAATAAAGCTCAAACGATATGTAAATTCATTGAATGTCAACGAAGGCTCAAAGTAAAAAAAAGTCTTATTGAATACCATGTAAAAGACTCTTTATATATAACTAAATATTATAATTGTCCAGAAAATTACGAAGATAAAATAAACAAGTTTTTTGTTGTAGATTACTCCTCAAAAGACCCCAGTAAGATTATAGTTGATTTTTCTAATGAAGTTACAGATACAACAGCTATTTTAAAAGCAGGTTTTTTAAAAGAGGACTTATAATTACTTATTTTAGACAAAAAAGAAGAGCTTCCAAATCTGGAAGCTCTTCTTATATAATTTATATTGTAAAAATTAATTTACAACGATATCATCTATTTGCATATTCGTAGTAAGTGCAGGACTTGATAATCCTGAACCAGTGTATTCAAAGATGAAAAATCCATTTCCAGTTACTGAAGTTGGAATAGCATAAGATCCACTATTTGTAAACGTAGCAGTTGAAGTGTTTGCTGTAGAAAAAGCAAAATTCGAAGTAATGTTTACTAATGTTGCTGAACTTATTGGTGAACCAGGAACATAGTTTGTACTGTAATAAACTTTTAAAGTTTCCCCATTATAGAAATTTGTTCTAGTTTTAAATGATAAAGTATTCGCAGCGGTCATATCAACAGGAACAACGAATAATGTTCTGTTATTTTCAACAGGATTACCAAATGAAGACATCTCAATATACTTAGTACCGCTTGATGATCTTGTTCTCCAAGTTTTTGAACCAACAACTGGGTCATTTACATATTTAGGAAAGTTATTTTGTCCGGTTGTTGCCGAACCTGCAGTATAACTTTCAAAATTTTCTGTAAACGCACCTAAGTATTGAATTGCATTACCAACAATTGGAGGGAAAACATCAACTCTAGGACTGCTTAATTTAAAATCATTTTCATATCTAACAATAAATTGAAAGTCTGAATTGTACTTAGTTACAACACCTCTAATAGTTCCGCTTCCTGATGGTACAGTTTTACCAGAAAAAGGACAAAAGCTACTCATTCTTAAAATTCTGCTTGTTCCACCTGTTGTAGCAATAATTGCGTGATTTGTTGCGCCACCACCAGAATCTACATCATAATAAGTTCTGTTAATAGAACTTTCGTCAAATTGAACAGGAGTTAAATCAACTAAAGTATTTTGATTAACATCAGTGTAAGCATTACTTAAACTAAATGTTCTCACTAATTCGCTTTCAGGTACGATAGTTGGTGATGGAAACAAGTGGTTTTGCCAAACATCTTCACCAATTCTACCAATTCCACCTTCGAATAAACTTCCGATTTGTAATGAACCAAATACGTTAGCTACATAAAGACCTTTTAGTTTGATGTATACTTTTCTACCTGGAGTAAAACCTTTACCATATAAAGTTGTAATGTTCAAAGGAACACTAAATCCTTTAATTGAAGTTGCGGTATTTTTTAGATCTTGAAAAGAAATTGATTTATAAAATGTTCCTTTTTCGTCACTAGAAGTAACGTAAGCTTCAATAATATCATCTGCTGTATAAAGAGTAGGTGTTGAAGTTGCTACTATTTGATTAACTGCTTTAGTAGGTGTTAATTCATAAGTTGTTAGCGTATTATCAGGAACGCCATAAGAATCATCATTAACGCAGCTCGATAATAATCCAGTTGTCAGAACTAAAGCCAATAGATTTTTAAAAATTCTGTTTTTCATTGTGTTTTTCTATTAATTTTTATTAATAATTCTAACGTTATCAATTTCATAAGTTCCGTCTAAAGTTGTGTTAGTTCCAGAACCTTTTACTCTAAAAGCTAAATAGACATTTTTGTCTGCATAAGCCGATAAATCGATTAAACCTGAACTAAAAAAGTCAAAGTTAGTATCAAAGCTCAAAGCTGGTTTAGTAAAATTTAATACGGTCCAGTTAGCTGCTGTTACATTAGTTCCATCAAAGTCTGTTGAAATCAACAAGTCTATTGAATTAGCCGGAGTTGATACATAAGCTTGAGCCACATCAAAAGCTAATTTTGAACTTGCATCAACACTAATTTTAGGAGAAACTAACCAACCAATATTGGTAGGTTGACCTGATTGAAACGTATTAAATTCAGCATATTTATCTGAAAAATAAATACCTTGATTCCATTTTACAGTTCCTGCTTCAGCAAAATTTGTCCATCCAGCAAGGCTAATTGCTGCGCCGTCAGTACTATTTGAAGTAAAATCTTCAAATAATTTGTAAGGTTGAAAATCTGGATTTTTAATGTCTTCTTCTGGAGAACAAGCTGTGAATGTAGCTATCGCCAAAATTCCAAAAAGTGATAAAATTGTTTTTTTCATAACGGTATTTTATTAAAAGTTTACATAAAGATTTAAGAAGTATGATCTTCCGAAACCGTAAAAATATTTTGGTGCAAATGCAGGTGTTCCGCTAGAAACATCTTGATTTACTTCTCTAAAATTCGCATTTCTTGCTTGTTCAAATCCACCAGTTTTGTACTGGATATCAAAAACATTATTTAATGACGCAAAGAATCCGTAGGTATTTCCTTTTATTCTCCAAGATTTACCTCCAGTTAAATTAACTAAAGTAAAGTTATTAAATTCTTTTTGTTTTAGCAATTCTTTAGCTCTTTCGTTAGTTGCTTCTGGAAAAGCCAATCCTTCATTATCTTGAGGGTTTCTAAAAAAGTTTTGTGTTCTAAGCAATGCTGAAACATCAAGGTAATTATTTGCTAAATAATTAGCGTTAGCGCCAATCCACCAAAATTTAGGGTCACGGTACTCAATACCAAATGAAGCAGCTGTTTGTGGTCCGCCAGATAATCTGTATCCTTTTAAATTAGCTTGTCCAAAATCAATGATAGGATTTGTGTTTGTTGGTGAAGCTAAATTGTCATTATTTAACACAACATTAGGATTATTGTTGTAAGTATATTCTCCATATGCTCCGTTTAATGATAGCTTAATTGTTGAAGTAATTTGGTATTCCATACCTAATTCTACACCAATATTTCTTTTTTCAATATTTGTAACTGTTTCAGCAACAAAGGCATCACCACCATCACCATTATCATCATCAAAAATACCTTCACCAAAGAAGAATGAAGTTTCAGTAGCATTTTTAATGTTTGACATATATGCCGTTATTCTAGATTTGAACTTAGGAGTTCTAATAATGTAACTTGCATCAACACTAGAAATATTTTCGTTTTCGATGCCTAAAGTCGTATTGTTATTTAATCTAGCATTTGGAAACACATTTCTCATAGAAGGCGCTTTTGTTAAATAAGCTCCGTTGAAGTTCAAGAAATGTCTACCTGTAATTTTGTAAGTTAAACCTCCTTTAAATCCGAAGTTTTCAAAAGAAATTTTATCTCCTTTACCAAATGAATTCGTTGGATATAATCCGTTTTTGTATAAACCTTCTCTTTGGTATTGGTTTTTAGTATACGTTTGAGCTAAATAAAAATCTACTTTTTTGTAAGTGAATTTGAATTGTGTAAAAGCATCATAAGTAGTAGCATAAAGGTTGTAGTTGTAACCAAATTTTTCACCAACACCAACTCTTCTGTTAGGGTTGTTTAAATCAGATTGTTGCTCGTCTCCTACTTGGAAATTGTCGTAATCTTCATAAAATTGACCACCAAGTAAGTCTAAAACATTTGCAAAGTTATGAGATCTCAAGCTCTTGAATGTTCCACCAGCATTTAAAACAATATTATCTGCCAATTGTGAACTAATTACAGAGTTTGCTGTCCAAAGTTTATCATCGGTTCTATCTTCATATAAAATATAAGCACTATGACCATCAGCAGTTGATAAGTTGGTTTGATATAATTCATTCCAATTTAATTGTCTGTTGTTTAAGAATTTAGCATTTGCTGCTAAAGCAATATTTGCAGGATCATCACCTTGAAAATCAGTATAATCATCTGGATTCCATAATGAAGTATAGTAACTTGGTAAATTTCTGTAATAAGTTGGATCTGGATTATCAGCACCTTGATTATCAATTCTGCTGCTTCCAATTTTACCATATTGGTGCGTAATACCACTAGTAATGTTAGTTTTATCAGAAACTTTCCAGAAGTGGTTTAACATTAATATTGGCTCAGTTACATCTCTATCTCTAGAGTTACGTTTTTTTCCGTCTTGGTAACCCCAATAAGAGTTATAACGGAAACCAGCAAGTCTATTTACCTCGTCAGTATTAGGTGAGTTTCTTCCACGGCTGTTTTCAGCATAAATAGAAGTGAAGTTTAACGAGTGTTTTTCGTTAATTTTCTTTTCAACACTTACAAACACAGAGTTAGCGCTATAGTCCGTTCCTTCAAAGTAACCTTCTTGAGCCCATCTTCTTGAAGCCGAAAGTACATAAGCCCAACCGTCTTTGTTCATTCCTGAAACGTGTGTTCCCATTGTTCTCCAACTGTAGTTGGTGTTAGTTCCAGAAAATGAAACTCTTGAACCTTTTCTATATAAGGAAGCTCTAGTGTTAATTTCTTGTGTACCTAAAATTCCACCAAAAGTATAATCTGATGGTGCAGAACCCATTGTAAATTCTTGATTACGAGTAGCATCATTTAATCCACCCCAATTTCCCCATTGTGGTCTACCGTCGTATATTTTATTCATTACTACACCATTAATCATAGTAGTAGCATTTTCATTATCTAAACCTCTAATTCTAAATCTTGCTTGACCCCAATTGAAGGCCGCAGCTTGTTGAAAAGCATCTCTCGAAGCTTGAAGAAGTCCAGAAGTACTTTCTGAACCACTGTTGTCGTCACCTAAATCATTATCAGTGATCGTAACTAAACTTAATTGTTGTTCTTCAGTAACATCTTCTTCTAAAACAACAACACCTAGTTCTAAAATTTTTCCTTGTTCAACCTCTAATGATAGTAATTGGTCTTTGTAACCGTCGCTTTTAACTACCAATAATTGCGAACCAGCAGTAACTGATTTAAACATAAATTTACCTTCAGCATCTGTAATCTCAGTTAAATTACTGTTCTGAATAGTGGCAACAACATTTTGTAATGGTTTTTGTGTTTTTGAGTCTACAACTTTACCAGAAATTCCTGTACCAGTTTGAGCAAACGTAAAACACACTTGCATCACAAACAACATACTAATGACAAGTTTTTTCATAAATTGAATTAAATTAATTTTCTTTTTGCTAAGTGTTAATAAAAACTTAACAGCCCGCAAATGTACATCTTTTAATAATATTATTTACTTTTGGTGCGAAGTTTGTATTAAACTTCATAATTAATTAATATGGTTAAAATGAAAATTAAAAACTTAATTGCCGTTTTCGTTGTGTTATTCGCAACATTGACAGCAAATGCACAAACAAAAAAGTATATTATTCATACAGTGGCTTTTTACAACTTCGAGAACTTGTTTGATACTATAAACGGACCAAATAACGATGAAGAATGGTTAGTTAACGGTGCAATGAATTGGACAGGGAAAAAGTATAAAAAGAAACTTGATAATTTAGCACGTGTTCTTTCAGAAATTGGAACGGGCGAAAATCCCAATAATTCTCCTACATTTATTGGTGGTTGCGAAATTGAAAACCGATTGGTTTTAGAAGATTTAGTAAAACAACCTAAACTTATTAATCGTGATTATGGCATTGTTCATTTCGATTCTCCTGACAAAAGAGGAATTGATGTTGCGTTACTTTATCAGAAAAAACACTTTAAACCAACAAGCTATGCTAATATTCCGTTATTAATTTATAAAAACCAACAAGGAAAAGAAGATAAAAAAGACAAAGGTGAAGAAACTGACGATGCTGTTGTTCTTGATAATAGTTCAGAAAGAGTTTATACTCGTGATCAATTGTTAGTAACCGGATTTTTAGATGGTGAAGAAGTAAATATTATTGTGAATCACTGGCCATCACGTTCTGGTGGTGAGAAAAAAAGTTCGCCTTTTAGAGAAGCTGCTGGCGCATTAAACAGAAAAATCATTGATTCATTAGTGAAAATCAACCCTAATGCTAAGATTATTACAATGGGTGATTTAAACGATGGTTCTTATAATAAAAGCGTAAAAGTTGGAATTGGTGCTAAGCTAAAAAAATCAGAATTGAAATCGTCTGGTGATATTTACAATCCTTTTGAGCAAATGGCTAAAGACGGAAATGCAACATTATTCTACAGAGATTCTGGTGATATTTTTGATCAAATTATGGTTTCTGAACCTTTTACTCGAAATGATTATACTTCTTTCAGATATTGGAAAGCAGGAATCTACAATAAGCCATTCCTCATTCAAACTACAGGACAATACAAAGGATATCCGCTAAGAAATAATTCAAGCGAACCCGGATTTAGTGATCACTTTCCGGTCTATATCTATTTGATAAAACAATTAAATTAAAAAATCAAGGTTAGTTCACGCTAACCTTTTTTTATTTAGTAATTTCGTGTTATAAATTTTAAAGAATTATGTCAATACAAAAACCATTCAACCTCAACCAATGGATTGATGAAAACCGACACTTATTAAAACCGCCAGTTGGTAACAAAAATTTATATGTTGATTCTGGCGATTATATAGTGATGATTGTTGCTGGACCAAATGCCCGTAAGGATTTTCATTACAATGAAACTGAAGAATTATATTTTCAACTTGAAGGTGAGATTACCGTTTATGTGCAAGAAGATGGCGAAAAGAAAGCAATGAAACTTGCAGCAGGAGATATGTTTTTATTACCTGCCAAAGTGCCGCATTCTCCATCTCGTTCAGAAGGTTCTATCGGATTAGTCGTTGAACGTAAAAGAGTAGGTCAAAATATTCCTGACGGATTATTATGGTTTTGTGATCATTGTAATCATAAATTGTATGAAGTCTATTTTGAACTTCATAACATCGAAACTGATTTTCTTGCACACTTCAAGCATTTTTATAATTCGGAAGCGCTACGAACTTGCGATAAATGCGGAACTACAATGGAAACGGATGCTAGATTTGTAGATAAAAAGTAAAATTACCGAAGTTTAACTTTAGATTTTTATTGATTCTAGTAATGTTGTTCCAATTGCTCTTTTATCGTAAATATTCAAAAAAAACCACTATTTTTGTATAAAATTTAAAAATAAAACATAAAAAACACATAATGTCAACAATTGCGCAACAATTCGGTATGACCGAAGCATTAGAAATTCTAGGTATAAAAGCCATAAACGACGGAACTTCTACAGGGAATAATCATTTTTCAAATGGTGAAATTATCGAAAGTTATTCGCCAGTTGATGGTCAACTTATTGGAAAAGTAAAAACAACTACGGCAGAAGATTATGAAAAAGTAATGCAAACTGCAACAGCTGCTTTCCTTACTTTTAGAGCAATGCCTGCACCACAACGTGGAGAGATTGTACGTCAGTTTGGAAATAAATTAAGAGAATTGAAAGAACCATTAGGAAAGTTAGTTTCTTATGAAATGGGAAAATCATTGCAAGAAGGATATGGTGAAGTTCAAGAAATGATTGATATCTGCGATTTTGCAGTAGGTTTATCACGTCAATTAAACGGACAAACTATTCCATCTGAGCGTCCAGGTCACGTTATGAGAGAACAATGGCATCCAATTGGTGTTGTTGGAATTATTTCTGCATTTAATTTTCCAGTTGCTGTTTGGTCTTGGAATACGGCTTTAGCGTGGATTTGTGGTGATGTTTGTGTTTGGAAAGCTTCTGAAAAAGCACCTTTATGTTCAATTGCTTGTCAAAATATTATTGCTGAAGTTCTAAAAGCCAATAATTTACCAGAAGGTATTTCTTGTATCATCAATGGTGATTATAAAGTAGGAGAAATGATGACTACAGATGTTAGAATTCCTTTAATTTCTGCAACAGGTTCAACAAGAATGGGAAGAATTGTTGGTGCAACAGTGGCACAACGTTTCGGAAAATCTTTATTGGAATTAGGCGGAAATAATGCAATCATTATTACACCATCAGCCGATTTAAAAGTGGTTGTTCCTGGTGCTGTTTTTGGTGCTGTTGGAACTGCCGGTCAACGTTGTACTTCAACTAGAAGATTAATCATCCACGAAAGTGTTTATGATAAAGTGAGAGATGCAATCGTTGGTGCTTATGGTCAATTGACTATTGGAAATCCATTAGATCAAAAAAATCATATCGGTCCATTAATTGATACTGATGCTGTAAACACTTATTTAGCAGCCATTGAAAAAGCAAAAGCTGAAGGTGGAAAAGTATTGGTTGAAGGTGGCGTACTTTCTGGCGAAGGATACGAATCGGGTTGTTATGTAAAACCAGCCATTATTGAAGCTGAAAACTCGTTTGAAATCGTGCAACACGAAACTTTTGCACCAATTTTATATTTAATGAAATACAGTGGCGAAGTTGAAAATGCTATTGAAAAGCAAAATGGTGTTGCTCAAGGATTATCGTCTGCAATTATGACTAACGAAATGAAAGAAGCTGAAAAATTCTTATCGTTTGCTGGTTCAGATTGTGGAATTGCCAATGTAAATATCGGAACTTCAGGTGCTGAAATTGGTGGTGCTTTTGGTGGTGAAAAAGAAACTGGTGGCGGAAGAGAATCGGGTTCAGATTCTTGGAAAGTATACATGAGAAGACAAACCAATACAATCAACTATTCAGATCAATTGCCATTGGCGCAAGGAATTAAATTTGATTTATAATCTTTAAGTAATTAGTTAAAAGTAAAAAGTGATTAGTTGGTTTACAACTAATCACTTTTTTATTTTTGCTAATCACTAATCACTAATCACTAATCACTAATCACTCATCACTAATCACTCATCACTCATCACTCATCACTCATCACTCATCACTCATCACTCATCACTCATCACTCATCACTCATCACTAATCACTCATCACTCATCACTCATCACTAATCACTAATCACTAATCACTAATTACTAATCACTAATCACTCATCACCACTTATTTCGTCTTCTTAACGTATTGCGTTAGAATAAAAATACTTTGGTTTTCAACGCGTCCTTCAATTAGGTTTACATCATCCCAAACCAATTTTATATTGTGAACAGCAGCACCACGTTTTGCAGTGAAAGTAGCGCCTTTTACATCTAAATCTTTTATTAAAACTACCGAATCACCATCTTTCAAAATGTTTCCGTTTGAATCTTTGTGAATAAGTTTACCTTCATCATCATCTGCTTCGCCTGTGGCTTTCGCCCATTCGAGAGCATCTTCATCAAGATACATCATTTCTAGCATGTCATTGTTTTTTAAACGTGCATGCATGCGCCAAGAAACAATTTGAACCGGAAGATTTTCGTTCCACATACTGTCGCTTAAACCTCGCCAATCGTTCGGATTCATCGTTTCTGGATTTAGAATTTGATCTCTTAACGATTTTGTAATTAAAATTGAATTTTCTGGAATAGCTTCAGTTTTTGGTTCTACTACATAGACTACCAAATTTTCATTACTTCCGCTAATTTCGCATAATGAACCACTTCTGTCTTTTAATCTTTTTTCGGTAACTACACTCATTTTATAAGATTATAAGTTGAATGACGCTCCAATTTGAAAAACAAACTGATTATTAAAACGCTCATATCCAATAGCATTAGAATCAAATTTTGCTAACGGAATTCCAGCTTCTGTATAAATTCCAAAACCATTTGTAAAGAAATATCTTGCGCCAAGGTGCGCACCAAAATTTCTTAATCCTAAATCAAGACCTGGATAAACATCAAGTTTATCACTAATGTTCAATACATTTCCAATGTTGGCATTAAAACGTGCTTTGGCATCAAACTTGTCATCAAATTTTGGAGTTCCAGCTTTGGTTGTTGTATTCAATAAGTAAGAAGTTGAAAATCCGTAAGAAATATTTTCTCCAAGACCAAAATCAACTGTTGCTGCAATTCCTGTAGCATATTCTTGCATTGTAGCTCCAACTTGAAATTTAACATCGCCCTTTCCTTTAAACGCTTGTGAATTTGCAAAACTTGCCGATAAAACAAGTAATAATGTAATAATTCTTTTCATAATTAATGTAAATTTTAGAGCACAAATATAAGGAATCCATTTCAATGGCAATTTCAATGTCAAAAATCAATTTTTTACACTGAGCTTGTCGAAGTGCAAAAGTCAATACTTAAATCCCACAACTTGCAACGCTATAACTATTAATTCCTTCCTTTTTCTGTTGCGTATAATTCATTTAAAGGTTCGCTTTGCCAAAACTCTTTAGTATCAATATCCATTATGGTTAACGGACCTTTGAAAGCCGCACCAGTATCGACATTCCAAATGCAAGCTTTTTTTATTGGAATGGTTTGACCTATGCGTGTCACAGGTGTGTGACCAATATAAATTTCATCATATAAAGTCAATCTTCTTGGATAAAACCAACTTGTTTTTTCTAAATCTTCATTTAATGATAAAGCTGTTTCCCAGAGAGTTCTGTCCCAACAAAACATTTTTGGAAAATATTCATATGCAATACCGTTCATATTGGTAAATCCTGCGTGAACGAACAGTCTATTTTTATCATCTAAATAATAATTTTCTAATGATTTTAAAAAAGCAATGTGTTTCATCTTTGTTGCTTCAGTAATTGAGGCATAAGCTAAAACAGTTGCTTCTCCTCCATGTTTGTACCATTCTCTATTGTCTTTGCTTTTTTCCAACCATTCTAACAATAGTTCATCGTGATTGCCCTTAATGAAGATGCAATTTTGTTTTTCTCCTAATTGTATTAAATAGTCGAGTACCTGTGGCGATTGACTCCAACCATCAACATAATCGCCTAGGAAAATTAAAGTATCGTTTGTGGTAACCTTAGCACGTTCTATAATTTGATGCAATGCTCGCAAACCTCCATGTATGTCGCCTATTACTAATGTTCTACTCATTTTGTTTATTCATTATTCTACAAAGTTAAACAAATTTTAACATTTTTTACACTTTTGGCGTAAAACCAATAATTGCAAGTAAGGTAGTTTTGCTATGTAATATTACAAACACAAACAATAATATTAATTATAAAACTATTGTTTAAGCATATTTTATTAAATGTAATTAAAACTGAATCATTGTCTCATTTAAAACTAAAATTTATGAAAACTATTATCTCTTTTTATCCATATTTAAAAACAAAATTGTTAAACAAAAAACCTGTTTTATTTCTTGCAGCAATTGTTATTACTTTATTATTTGACTCTTGTACGGCTGACGAAATAGATGCACAGCCCTTTGACAAAATTACAAAAGACGTAAATCTACAAAATAAAGACACTATACTTAATGTTCCTAGCACATCAAATACAATAAATTCGGGACCGATTGATCCACCAACAGCACCAGTTAAAGGAAACAATCCACCACCACCACCACCGAATCCTTGAATACTATTTTTTTTGTAAATTTGAAAAAAATAATAATTTGAAAAAAATAGTACTTATTTTAATAGTAGGCATTCTTCTTTTTAGTTGTAAAAAGGAGAATGCTGACTATTTTTCAAAAAAAGAGGTTATTGATAGCTTGTTTATTGTTGCAGAAAGTACAATGGATACTAAGCTAAAACTAAAGATTGCAGATCAGGTATTAAATGGAATTGAAAAAAATAATTTTGATTCAATTTCAAGAAGTAAATACCTTGGAGTTACAAGAATTTTTTATTCTCTGAATAATCCTAAATATGTTAAGATATGCAAATTATTAATTGCGAATCCTTCCGAAAAAGTAAATCCTTATGAAATATCATTTTATAATTTTCTTTTAGGAAATTATTACTATAATAATGCAAATTATGAAGATGCTTTTATTGCATTTTCGAGAGCTGAAAAGAGCTTTATGGCTCTAAATAATTTAGAATATTTAGTTAAGACATTAACTACTAAAGCAGATATTTTAACTTTTAAAAATGAATATATTACTGCTGAAAATCTTGCAATAAAGGCATTAAAAATAAGTAAAAATTTAAATAAAGAGGATTTAAAATATGGTTGTTACTTAACATTAGGAAATTGCTCTAATGGCCTAAATAATTATAACAAAGCTGTTGAGTTTTATGAAAAGGCATTAGTTTCCACTGATAAGTTATTGTTAAATCCAAATCACACCTCTCTTCGTTCAATGCCATTAGTTTATATTTCAAATGTTTATCGTAAACAAAAACAATATGCTAAATCAATTAAATATGCACAGAAAGGTTTAAACAGTAAGAATCTAAAAAAAGTTGATCCATCAATTTATTCTTATCTTTTAAACAGTTTAAACTATTCCAAATTTAAACTCGGTGAAAAATCATCGGTTAATGGTTTTCTAGAAACTTTAAAAATTGGTGATAGCTTGAAATTTGCACCTATTCAAATTACATCTAAAACTTATTTAGGAGAATATTATTTAGCTCAAAAAGATACAATTAAAGCTAATATCTATTTAAAAGATGCTCAAAAGCAAGCCCACTTAAATAATATTTTTGAAGATGAGTTAACTATTTTAAAACTTCTAAGCAAAGCCAATCCAAAACAAACTTCCTTCTATACTAATCGATTTATTCAGTTGAATGATAGTCTTCAAATTGAAGAAAGAAAGACACGAGACAAATTTGCCCGAATAGAATTTGAAACCGATGAGATTATTACCGAACGCAACAGTCTGTCGGAGGAAAAAAAGTATCTCACTTATCAAATTTTGGTAATTGTTGGAATTTCAATTCTTGCTATAATTATCATTGTTTTATGGTTTAAAAATAATTCGCAAAAAGCTAAAACACGCGAATTGCTTTTAAAACAAGATCAGCAAAAAGCCAACGAAGAAATCTATCAATTAATGATGGAGCAACAACAAAAAATTGAAGAAGCTAAAAATATTGAAAAGCAAAGAATTTCGCTTGACCTTCACGACAGTGTAATGGGCAAGTTAACTGCGGTAAGGATGAACCTTTATGTTGCCTTAGTAAAACACAAACTTGCAGAAGAAAGCGGTTTTTCAAAACAAATTGACGAAATTCAAGATGTTGAAAAAGAAATAAGAGCCATTGCACACAATTTGAACTCTGATTTATTTTCAGATAATGCCAATTTTATTGGAATTGTAAAAGAACTTTTTGCCAAAATAGAAAATCACTCTCAAATTCATTTTCAACTTCAAGTTAGTGATGCTGTAAATTGGGATTTAATTAATAATACAACCAAAATCAATTTATATAGAATACTGCAAGAAGCATTGCAAAATATTGAAAAATATGCCCAAGCTACTACAGTAGCAGTTAGTATGTTCAACACCGATAATGGTGAGTTGCAAATAGAAATTTCTGATGACGGAAATGGCTTTGATGTCACTCAAAAAAAGAAAGGTATTGGGCTTAACAATATGAAAACTAGAGTGGCAGAATTAAACGGAAAAATTGAGATTCAATCAGCTATAAAAAAAGGAACAAAAATAAATTTGATAATTCCATATTAGTTTATTACTTTCACGTAAGATATAACTTAATATTTTTATGGAAGTTAAAATTTTAATGATTGATGATCATCCGGCAATGATTGAAGGCTACAAGGCTATTTTAGCGCTCAACACCGAGGAGTATGTTTTTGAAATATCGACCGCCAATAACTGTGAAGAAGCTTACACCATCATTTCAGATGCTAAAAATGCAAATTATTTTGATTTAGTTTTTTTAGACTACTCTATTCCAAGCTATCCAGAGAAAAAAATTCAGAACGGTGAAGATTTAGGTGTTTTAATAAGAAAACATATGCCTAACACCAAGATTATTATGCTTACGGCACACTTTGATGCCATCAGACTATATAATGTTGTCAAAAAAATAAACCCAAACGGTTTGTTGATTAAAAGCGATTTCAAACCAACACATCTTTATGAAGCCCTTGAAACAGTTCTAAGAGGAGAACTTTATATGACAATAACTGCTAAAGAAAAGCTTAGAGAACCTTTATTTACTCAAGGGCTGTTGGATAGTGAAGATAGAAAGATTATTGAATTATTAGCGGAAGGTTTGCAAATAAAGTCTATTGCAGATAAAATGAATGTGTCTGAAGATAAAATAAAAAAGAGAAAAAGTAAAATAAAAGACCTTCTTGGCATAGAGAAAGGAACCGATGAAGACATTCTAAGAGAATGTAGAGCTCTTGGTTTACTTTAGGTTTATTCTTAATTTGATTCAGAATTTCACTTAGATTAACCTCGTAATACTATTTAGTATTTTTAATGATTTCATAGATAAATAAAGTTTTAACGTTTTTTACACTTTTAGTGTAATACCACCTTTGAGGGTTGTAGTAGTTTTGATATAACAAATTACTCGAGAATTATTTGTTATCAAAACAATTATTAAAAACAGGTTCAAAAAAGGTTTTGGACTATTTAATTCTAAAATTTTATTTATTATGAAAAAATTATTTTTCGGCTTAATTGCCACAGTTATGTTTGGTTTCGTTGGGAATGCACAGTCTAATTCAAAAAATGAATATGACTATTTAGGAGTAATTCATAATGAAGTATTATCTGAATTCTTTAAACAATTCAAAACACCGAATATGTCTATTGAAGAGATTTTAACAAAAATAAAACCTGTTGTATTAGAAAATCAAAAATACAAATCAAAATTTGGTAGTAAATATTATGCAATAACTACAAACCAAGTGAAGCAATATATGCCAGATATTGCAAATAATTTTAACACTCTTGTAGATGATCAAAAGTTGAGTTTTGAGGCCAAAGAGTTTTTAAAAGAGTTGCTAAATAGTTTTGAAGGCGCTACTGATTTTGATAAAATATATAAAAATGTAATTTCTTTAGAAGATAGAATAATAGCATCTAAAATATCAAATTCAGAAAAAGAGTTTGTTTTAGGTGCTACGTCAATCGCTAGATACTCTAGTTATCTATGGTTAGTAGAAAATCCTAACCCAACTTTTACAAATAGTTTATCAGGTCGTTTTCGTTGGTGGTCAATAGTTGCAGACATTGCAGGTGGTGTTTTAGGAATACCAGGAGGTGCAGCAGGCATAGCAGCAGGAGCTGTAGCTACCAGTGCTGTATCAGAAGCTATATCAAATAAACCTTAATCCTTTAGTTAGCTTGAAAATATATTTTTTCAAGCTAACTTTTATAAAAAATTTGTAAAATGAAAACATTATTAATAGTATTAAATATTTTGTGCTTAAATTGTTTTAGTCAAAAGTTAGACTCAAGTTCAATCTATTTTGTTGGAAGAGGCACTTTAAGTAAAAAAGAGTTGATTGGAGAGCGATTCAATCTTTTAAATATGGATTTAACTCATATAGGTTTGGGATTGATTGAAAACGATACTTTACGTATTTATAATGTGTCAAGTGACAAAAAAGAAAAAAATTCATCTTTAATTATTGAAACATTATCAAGTTTTAAAAATGTCAATGATATTTTCTACTATGGTATTTGGGAATGTAAAATATCAAAAAAAAATCTGAAGAAAATTAAATTTGAATTATTAAAAATAAGTAAAGCACAAATAATTTTCGACAGGAAATTTAAATTAGGAGATGATAATCAACTATATTGTTCAGAATTTGTTTTCAAAATTTTAAAATCTGTAAAAGAGTTTAACTTTGAAGCATCTACGATTGAGTTAAACAGAATTGAACAACAAATTCTAGGAAATGATAAACTATCTTATATTCCAGTTGATTTTTTCTTGAACAATAAACGCATTATAGAAATTAAAACCGAATATATAAATTAATTTAAACAATATGAAAAAATACATTTTTATATTAATAATTTGCTTAATTGTAAATTATGGATATTCACAAAAGGGAATTAGTTTTGGCGCTAGTAGTGGTTTTACAACCGTCGATAAAGAATACGGAATCAATGGTAATTTTTTTATAGGTTACAATACATCTAAAAATATAATAATAGGTTTAGATGGTCTTTTTAATGAAGTAAGCGAAAATAATATCATTATAAAAACAAATATTTTAATGCCTTATGTTGAAGGAGGGATTCCTGAAAAAGGAATGATTAAGGAAAAGTTATATTTTTCAGGTATCATTGGTTTGGGATTCATAGAACAAAAAGCATTAAATTTTGAAGAAAATTCAGGAACCATCTTTTTAGGAACAAAGTTAAATTATAAATTAAGCCAAAACTTTATTGTTGGCATAAAGACAGGATATTATTTCTCGAAATTAGATAATGTAATAATTGGTAATTTATTTTTAAATTATAAGATTTAAACCGAAAATGCTTTCAGTTATAAACTCGATAGTGCTGATTTGCAACCGTTACATTATTTATGACGCTTTATTATTTCCTAAAAAATAAAAAATAATTTAATAGTTTACTTCCAAAACGACAACTAATACTTGTCGTTTTTTTTATACTTCAATTGTTTCAAAATTAATTTTTCTAAACTTTTAACTTTTTTTACACTTTAAGTGTAAAATTAGCTTTTGTCATCATAGTAATTTTACATCTACAAAATAATACTAATTAATTATGATAAAGTTACTTATAAGTATAGCGGCATTATTATTATCCTTTTTTTCAACGGCACAAGTTCAAAGTAAAACAGCACAAGCCAATTTCAACGGAAAGCTTTGTGATATTGGAAGAGGTTTATGCAACATCGATACAACAGCAACAAATAACAAATCAACTTCAATGAAAGCGATTAAAACCTATAAAAAAGCTCAAAACACGATGGTGATCGAAATGGACGTATTGAATTTGTCAAAAGAAGAGCAACACAAATTTTTTGATAAAGAATATTCTAAAATCACTGCAGGAGAACGATTGTATTTCATCCAGGAAGTAGATTATGAATTTGACCTTAAAACATTACTTTATTTAGATTTTGATTACCACTACAAATATTTAAAGAAAGGTGAATATCCTCTTGAAATTAAAGACAATAAAGTAATTATCACACTAACGCTTACTAAAGAGTAAAAAGAATTTAGTACAAACTAAAATTTAAGAAAAATGAAAACGATTAAATACATAGTGGTTCTTTTTCTACTTGTTGCTAAAGCCAATGCTTTTGTAAAAGTAGAAAACAGCGATCCTGATGAAATCGTTGCTGAGCTGATAAATGAAATTAAAGCTATTAATCATAAATTTGAATTGTTAATAGATATCAAGCAAGAAGAATTAAATGAAATTAACAAATCGCTTGCCGTTGCCTACAGTACAGAGCAAAAAGTTGATTTATTAGTAAAAAAAGATTTTGTTATTACAGAAATCAATGATTTGTTAAAAGAAAGTTCGGGCGAAATATCCAAAATTAGATACTTAAAAGGGTTACAAATCATTAAAATTCTATATGAAAAAGTCTTAGGTTTAGATCATCATTTTGCCTCTGTTCGAACGCTTAATGAAATCAATAAAATATCCAATCCAAACCAATATCCTGAATATGAAAAACTTAAAGAACTTTTAGCTTCAAAGAAAGACAAAAAAGCAGGATTCGATTTAACCTCGGTTTTAGGAACCAACACCATTGTTTCTGTAGTGCAAACATTCTCCAATATGTTCAGCTCATCACTCACTAAAGAAGAAAAAGAAAAAGAGTTGGCCAATGTAGATTGTATTTTAGATTTCACTTTGAGTATGCAAAACGACTTAAACACTATTTATTTTGAAACCGCTTTTTTGCAAACCAGTAACGATAAAATTAAGCAAGAAATCGAACTTTTATTTAAAGATTATACCAAACCAATTGGGTATGTTGCGTCGTTAGAAAACTGCAGAGGCAGTGACGATTGGGAAACAGTTAACCAAAAAATGGAGGAATATCTTTCTAAGATGAAAGCTGCAACTGGCACAACACAGTTTAAGATGCAAGTTAATCTAGAATTTCCTATCGATAGATTGCTTCAATTTATTACACAATACAATAATTTCATTGATCAAGGTGGCAAGTTTTATGAGAAGTTCAAAATCATTTTAAACAGTTACGAAAACGAAAAACAATGCGAAACCAAATTACCATTAGAATACAAAAAACTCAAAGCCGATATTGATGTTGCCATAAACAAGTTCAACGTTGCCTACAAACCAGTAGAAATAAACGGAACCAAAATGAAGGAAATACTCTACGGATTGAACGAATTTGATTAAAATAGTTAGTAAGTTGAAAAATTGGGTTAATTTTTCTGTAAAAACGACAGTAGTAATGCTGTCGTTTTTTTTATGCTGAACTCGTTTACACTGAATATATTTCAGGGTTTCAGAATCTAATTTTTCAAAACCTTAACTTTTTTTACACTTTTAGTGTAAAATCACCATAACTTCTATATCTATTTTTGAAGTATCAAATTACTCGCGAATATTTGAAGATTAACAAATAATTATTAATTTTATAAAACAATTAAAAATGAAAAAAATTCTATTTGGCTTAATTGCCACAGTAATGTTTACCAATTTATGTTTAAGTCAGAACTATGCAATGGAAAAATCTGATTTTCTAATTTTAAAAAGTGAAATCGAAAAAAACCTAACGTCTAAGGAGGTTGATTTTAAAACATATGATAAACAAATGGACTCTAACCTTTTGTCCAATATGGATACATACCGTAAAGATGGAATGGTAACTTTATTCAGAAAAAACAATTTAAATCCTAAAATTTATGAAAATTTCACTAATTTTCACGATGGTAAATTTAAAGATTTATATGAAGCTACAGATGGATTATCCAAAGATGAGATTAAAAATCTTATTGCGTTAGAAAATATTTATACGTCTTTACTTGGAGACAATTCCTCATCAGCAGGAAGACTTACAAGAAATTGTGCAGAGGCTATTGCAGGTATTTTATTATGTTCAGTTACTGCAATTGCTGTAACTGGAGGAATAGGATTAGTTCTTTGGTTATTGTCGCACGGTTATGCAACTTATCAATTAATTAGAGCTTGTTAAAATGAATAAAAAACTTATAATTATTCTGGCACTAGTATTAGTGAAAATATTTTATGATATTTTTTGTTTTACAACAAACATACATGAATTACAAAAATTTATCGCAAATATGATTTTTAACTTTTTAATAATTGTGATTTTATTTCTAAACAAATCCAAGGAAGAAAAAAGCAACATTAAAAATCTCAAAATCTATTTTGTAATTTCGCAAATAGTATTGGTTGCTTTATTTGTTTGCAAAACAATAAGTATATTCACTTATTTAGTATTTAGCATTGTTATTGTTTTTTTATTTTTTTTATTTTTGAAGAAGAAAACAGAAACAAAATAAATTAAAAATGTGTTTTATTTTAGGGTATACTTACTTATTTGTATATCTGGCAAAGGCAAATTTGTACAATCAAAACAAAGATTTGTTTTGAAATCAGATTTTTTAAAAAGTTAAATGTTTTACTAGTTGAAAAACTAATACCTAAAAAACGACAGTCTCGAGCTGTCGTTTTTTTTATGCTAAACTTATTTATTCTTAATTTATTTCAGGGTTTCAGAATCTAATCTTTTAAAACCTTAACTTTTTTTACACTTTTAGTGTAAAATCACCCTAACTTCTATAATTATTTTTGAAGTATCAAATTACTCGCGAATATTTGAAGATTAACAAATAATTATTAATTTTATAAAACAATTAAAAATGAAAAAAATTCTATTTGGCTTAATTGCTACCGTTGTGTTTGGATTTGTTGGTAATGCATAAGATAAAAACTTTGATTCTTTTTTTTCAAGCAAAGAGTTTAATCAACTAACAAAAAAATTCTCAATTAAAAACACTGATGTTGACACCAAAAATTATGCATCATTGAGTCACGAATCTAAATTATATAAAATATACAGAGTTAGTATTTCTGTGAATGGTAATAAAAATTTTATTACTTTCTTTACTGATAATGATGGAAAAAATTATGCTCTAAGTTATGAAAAAATTGACTTATCAAAAAATATTTCAGAGCATTTTGATGAATATGGAAATTTATATTCTATTTTTGATGTTATAAGGTTTGGCGAAAATTACAATTATAAAATAAGAGAAGCATTTAATCCAACTGCATCAGGTAACCAAGTTAACTATAGAGCAAATTGTATTGCATCAACATATCGAAAATTGAAGAATGCCTGCCAAGCTGATGATTTTTGTGATATGATGTGTGATCTTAATCCATCTTGTTTACCTATGTTAGCGGCATGGGCAGCAACATATTGCGCAACGCATTAAATATTTGATATGGAACTTTTTATATTCTTTTTTATAATCTATTTGTTATTAGTAGTAGTTTCATTATATGATGTTTACTCAAAAAGAAAAGCATTATATTGGTATTTTATTATATTAGCTTTTCCTTACATTGGATGTCTTTTTTATTTTTTTTTAAATAAAAAGAAACGAAGTTAATTATAAATTAAATTTAAGACAACGACAGTCTCGAGCTGTCGTTTTTTTATTTTCCATTATATTTCACCTTCCTCAAAACTCGCATCACTTCCTTAAAATTTACATAAACTGTTGTAAACGAATGCAATTTCAATAAAGGTTTTGCCTCAATTAATTTCTGTTTAGCATCTTCAAATCCGTTGAGGTAACAAATCATTAATGTTGAGGGTAAATTAATCAAATCTTGATGTTCTCTATCCGATAATTCGATTCCTTTTTGCAATTTATTCAACAAAGATAAATTAGAATTGTAAATATGAAACAAAACTTTTCGATTGTATTGTGGTGGTTCAAAAAGCATTTCGGTTTCAATTTTATAATAACCATTATCAAAAAAAGACAACTTTTGTTTCTCCAACGGATAATAACTCGTTTTATCATTCAATCCCAAAGGCACATATTCGGTTATCGTAAATGTATTTTCGTCATAATCAATCGTCACATCATCTTGAGCCGAATAAAACAACTTGATTTGCTCGTTTACCAATTCGATATCAACGCGTGTAAAAAAAGTTTTATCTCTATTTTTTTTCGGAATTCCAGCCCAACAAATCACAAACAATTCCTTGAAAACCTTGTACTTTGATGGCATATCCTTGTGACGATTATTCACAAAATCAATTACACCATCAAGCGTATTAGAAATGCTATTTCTCGAGCTGTTTTCAATACTTAAAACCGTTTCAATATTGAGTTTAGAATAAGGAATTTTCTCATCCGTAGGAATGGTATTGCTTCCTCTTCTAACAAAAGTAGCATTAGCCAAAATCGTATGAATGTTTTTCTTAAAATAGGAAGTTTTAGATTTGGGTTTTATAGTAACCAATCCAACAACTTTATCCCGAGGCAAATTCGGAAAAGGAACATTTTCATACTGAATTTTTGGTGGATTTTCCAAAAAAGCATTTACCAAATTCTGAATGCGACTGTCGTCAAAAAAATCGTCGCCGGTTATTTCGTTATTTTCATCTTCAACGCCAACAACGATATAAGAATTATTAGAAGGATTTGAATTAGACAAAGCACAAATATGTTTCAAAAATTTCGCTTTTCCTTCCTTGGTATGCAAATTCAACTGCCGTTTTTTATCATAAAAACTACACTCATCATTGTGAGCCAGTAAGTTCTTGATAAGTAGGCGTTTGTTTATCATTTTTTAGTGATGAGTGAAAAGTAAAAAGTGATTAGCAGCATACTATTTACTAATCACTTTTCACTAATCACTAAATTTAAGGTACTTTATTTCCAATACTTTCTGTCCAAATAGCAAACCAATCTAGGTTGTCTAATGGCAATTCAACTGCTTTCATTAATTGTTGAATTCGGGCAATATTTACCGTTCCAGCCACAGGAACAACTTTAGAAGGATGTTTTAAAATCCAAGAAAGTAAAATCGTATCAGAGCCAACTCCATATTTTTCAACCAATTGCACCAAAAGTTTTTTCAATCGTCTTGTTTGCTCATTATCTTCTCTAAACACCGTTCCTAACGGATTCCAACTCATTGGTCGAATATCGTGTGTTTGCATATAATCTAAACTTCCATCCAACATTGCTTCATAATGTGTTGCCGAAAATTGAATTTGATTATAACTAACTTCTGTTCTTGTCCCGAACTTGATTCGAGATCTAATTAGCTCGGTTTGTGAAGTAGTAAAATTAGATAATCCAAAATCGATAATTTTTCCTTCCGCTTTAAGTTTTTCAACTGCTTCAGCAATTTCATCGGCAACCATCAACGGACTTGGGCGATGCAAAAGCAAAACATCCAAATAATCTGTTTGGAGATTTTTTAACGAATTTTCAACGCTCCAAATGATGTATTCTTTCGAGTAATCGTAGTGTTTGATTTTATTAGTTCTATTTCCTTCAAGTTGGATACCACATTTTGAAATTAATTGCAGTTTTTCTCGTGAAATTTTGCTTTCGCCAAATGCTTTTCCGAATTGCTCTTCGGTCGTATAACCACCATAAATATCGGCGTGATCAAAAGTGGTAATGCTGTTTTCGATACAAATGTTTATCAAATGAATCATTTCTTGGGTGTTGAGTTTTTTATCCCAAACGCCCCAATTCATAGTTCCAGCAATTATTTCAGAAAGTTTCGAGTTTCGAGTTTCGAGTTTCGGGTTTTTATTTTGTTGATTCATAGATTTTTTATAAATAATTGATACTAAATACCTGTACAAATTTCTCTTCCTGACTGCCAAATATCAAGTTCTTCAAATGTAGTTATTGTAGCCATAGCATTTGTTACTTAAAAGTTATTTCATTTCAAATTTAGCAAATTTTTACCTTTTGCATTGCAATTTTAATTTCACATATAGTAACCCGAAACTCGCAACCCGAAACTCGCAACCTTTAATATTACTAAAACAAAATCATAAATCATCCTTAAAAACCAGAATCAGAGACAAGTTTTAACGCATTGTTAACATTGTATTCGTGCTAAAATATTCAATTTTGAAATGTTAAAATTTTATAGTTAATTGTGCCTCGAAAAAAATAGAATTTATGGAAGAAAATGTTGCCGCTTTAGATATTAGAGCCATCAATGAAAAGATAGAAAGAGAAAGCGCTTTTATTGACTTATTGACAATGGAAATGAACAAAGTCATTGTGGGTCAAAAGCACATGGTAGAACGATTGTTGATTGGACTTTTAGGTCAAGGACATATTCTTCTTGAAGGAGTTCCAGGATTGGCAAAAACGTTGGCAATTAACACCTTGTCTCAAGCAGTTCAAGGCAGTTTTAGTCGTATTCAGTTTACACCAGATTTGCTTCCAGCAGATGTTGTTGGAACAATGATTTACAACATTAAAGCCAATGAGTTTTCAATAAAAAAAGGTCCAATTTTTGCTAATTTCGTTCTTGCAGATGAGATTAATCGTGCGCCAGCCAAAGTACAATCGGCTTTGCTTGAAGCTATGCAAGAAAAACAAGTGACTATTGGTGATACTACTTTCAAGCTAGAAAAACCATTTTTAGTTCTTGCTACGCAAAACCCAATAGAGCAAGAAGGAACATATCCATTACCAGAAGCACAAGTCGATCGTTTTATGCTTAAAACAGTTATTGATTATCCTAAAATGGATGAAGAACGAATGGTTATTCGTCAAAATCTGAAAGGTTCTTACGAAAAAGTAAACGCTGTTGTTTCTGTAGAACAAATTTTGCGTGCTCAAGAAGCGGTTCGCGAAGTTTATATGGATGAGAAAATCGAAAAATACATTCTTGATATCATTTTCGCAACACGTTTCCCAGAAAAATATAAATTAGAATCGTTAAAACCATTAATCAGTTTTGGATCTTCACCTCGTGGAAGTATCAATTTAGCAACAGCTGCTAAATGTTATGCATTCATAAAACGTCGTGGTTATGTAATTCCAGAAGACGTTCGCGCAGTAGTTCACGATGTTTTACGCCACAGAATCGGAATCACCTACGAAGCCGAAGCCGAAAACGTAACTTCAGTTGACATCATCAACAAAATCGTAAACGAAATTGAAGTACCTTAATTTAGTTTACAGTGCTAAATGCTCAGTTGGCAAACTGAATACTGAACACTGAATACTGAACACTAGAAAATGGAGACGAAAGACCTACTAAAAAAAGTTCGTAAAATAGAAATCAAAACCCGAAGATTGAGCGATCATATCTTTTCGGGAGAATACCATACGTCTTTTAAAGGACGCGGAATGACGTTTTCTGAAGTGCGACCTTATCAATTTGGTGATGATGTGCGTGCTATTGATTGGAATGTGACCGCGCGTTACAACGAGGCACACGTAAAGGTTTTTGAAGAAGAACGCGAATTAACAATGATGTTAATGGTCGATATTTCGGGTTCAGAAAATTTTGGAACTAAAAATCAGTTGAAAAGTGAAATTGTAACTGAAATTGCTGCGACAATGGCATTTTCAGCAACTCAAAATAACGATAAAATTGGATTGATTTTGTTTTCCGACGCCATCGAATTGTATATTCCACCAAAAAAAGGGAAATCACACGTACTTCGAATCATACGAGAATTAATCGAATTCCAACCTAAAAGTAGAAAAACCGATTTATCTCAAGCTTTAAAATTTCTATCATCAACCCAAAAAAAGAAAGCCATCGTATTTTTGATTTCCGATTTTATGGTAGACGATGATTATGAAAAAACACTGAAAATAGCTGGAAAAAAACACGATATTACTGGAATTCGAGTATATGATGTTCGCGAAGAAACAATGCCAAACATTGGTATAGTTGAAATGGAAGATGCCGAATCGGGCGAAATTATGGTTGTTGATACGAGTTCTAAAAATGTTAGATTGAATTACGAAAAAAACTATCAACAGAAAGTTGGTTATTTTAAAGATATTTTTTCGAAATGTGGTTCAGGAACAGTAAATACTCGTGTAGATGAGAGTTATGTAAAAAAATTATTGGGTTATTTTAAATCTAGGTAATGATTTAAGATTGATGATTAACGATTTTTGATTTAAGATTTGATACCAACCATAGTAAATTGTAATAATTTAGTAGCATTTCTGTAAACAACAATGATAATAACAACAAGAAGAAATTAACGATTAAAAGAGGAATAAATTTATCACAGACGAATGTAAAACTTCTAAAATCAAAAATCGTTAATCTTCAATCAACAATAAAATGAAACTTAAGTTACTATTCATATTATTATTCACATCAACGCTTTTTGCCCAAAAAGTCACGACTTCTATTGATTCAACTAAGAAAAAAATCGGAGCAGAATTCAAGTTGACTTTAAAAGCATCAGTGAATAAAACAGATAAAGTTGTTTTTCCAAAAGCGCAGAATTTTGGTGCTCTAGAAGTTATTGAATCTTATAAAATTGACACGATTAAAACTAATGATAAATACGAGTTAATCAAGAAATACGGATTGACTCAGTTTGATTCAGGCAAATATACTATTCCAAGAATTCAGATTTTAATTAACGGAAAACCTTCTTTTTCAGACAGTGTAAAAGTTGAGGTTGCCGATGTAAAAGTCGATACCTTAAAACAGAAAATGTATGAAATAAAAGATGTCATTCCTGTTAAAAGCTCAAGCGATTGGTGGAAATATCTTTTAGGAATTTTACTTTTAGTTGGTTTAGGATTTTTAGCTTTTTGGTTATTCAAAAAATATTATAAAAAACCAGAAAAGATTGAAGAAATCGTCTATAAAACTCCAATTGAAAAAGCAACATCGCTATTGCAACAATTAGAACGAAAAGAACTTATTCAACGTGGTGAAATAAAATCGTATTATTCTGAATTAACTGATATTGCCAGAACTTACATCGAAGAAGAAATTCACATTCCAGCAATGGAAAGCACGACTTCAGAGTTAATTGTGAGTTTGAGAAACGTTGCCAAAAGCAAAAAATTAAAACTTTCTAAAGAAATACTTGAAAATTTAGAAAAAGTATTACAACAAGCCGATTTAGTAAAGTTTGCTAAAGTAAAACCACTAGATTTTGAAATTGAGGAAGACAAAAAGCGAATTACAAGTACGATTGTAACCATTCACAAAGCCATTCCAGAACTAGTTGAAGAAAAAGATGAATTAGAGGAGTGGAATGAAGAGCAAAAACAAAAAGCATTAGCTAAAAAAGCATCAGAACAAAAAATTAAACGCATTAAAAATGCAGTCTTTATTACGGTTTTGGTTCTTGCATTAGCTGTTGGAATAACGTCTGCAATAAAAGGATTCGACTTTGTCAAAGATTTTGTTTTAGGTAACGAGACCAAAGAGTTAGTAGAAGGCGAATGGGTTTTAAGTGAGTACGGAAATCCTGGAGTAATTCTAGAAACTCCTAAGGTTTTAAAAAGAATTGATGCTAAAAAATCACTTCCAAGAGAATCGTACGCTATTTTAAAAGAGATGCAATTGTTTGAATATGGTGCATTAAATCAGAAGCTGTTTATTGGTGTTTCCACTATTAAATTCAAAGATACAACCGATATTAAATTTGAAACGGTTTTAGATGGAATAACTAAAAATTGGGAAAAACTTGGAGCACAAAATATGCTTTTTAAACAAGAAGAATTCAATACAGGAAAAGGCGTTACAGGTGTAAAAGCCTATGGAACAATGACTGTTTTTGACAAAGAAGAAGATGAAAGTGAGAAAATGTATTATGAAATTTTATTGTTTAAACAAGATGGTGGTTTGCAGCAAATCATAGTTGCTCAAAGAGAAGGTGATGAATATGGTGAAAAAATTGGTAAAAGAATTATTAATTCTGCCGAATTAAAACAAGCGCAATAACAATGGAAAAAATAAGTTTTTTAAATCCTGAATTTTTTTGGTTGTTTTTGCTAATTCCTGTAGCAATAGCGTGGCTTTGGTGGAAAAATAAAGAACAAACAGCCACTTTAAAAATAAGTTCGGTTAAAGGATTTAAAGGTTCAAATTCGATCTTGGCCAAAGTAAAACCATATGTATCAGTACTGCGAATTTTGTCTTTATGTTTTTTAATCATCGCTTTAGCGCGACCACGAACAGTTGATATTAGTAATCAAACCAAGACGACTAAAGGAATCGATATTGTTATGGCAATTGACCTTTCTAGTAGTATGTTAGCAAAAGATTTAAAACCTAACAGAATGGAAGCTTTAAAAGAAGTTGCCATTGATTTTGTTGACGGTCGTCCTAACGATAGAATTGGCGTTGTTGCCTACGCTGGCGAAGCTTATACTAAAACACCGGTTACAAGCGATAAAGCCATCGTAAAACAAGCTATTGCTGATATTAAATTTGATAATGTGCTTCAAGACGGAACGGGAATCGGAATGGGATTATCAACAGCCGTAAACCGATTAAAAGATAGCAAAGCCAAAAGTAAAGTAATAATTCTTTTAACTGATGGCGTAAACAATTCCGGATTTATTGAGCCAGAAACAGCCTCAGAAATTGCTAAAGAATACGGAATCAAAGTCTACACCATTGGTTTAGGAACTAATGGAATGGCACAATTTCCTTATGCATATGCACCCAACGGAAGAGATTTTTTATACAAAATGCTTCCTGTAGAAATTGACGAGCAATTAATGAAAACGATTGCTAAAAACACGGGTGGAAAATATTTTAGAGCCAACAATAACAGCAAATTAGAAAGTATTTATAACGAAATTAATAAACTAGAAACAACAGAAATTGAAGAGCTAAAATTCTACGATTATGATGAAAAATACCGTTTATTCGTTTGGATAGCCGGAATTTTATTACTGATAGAAATCGCTTTAAAAAACACAATTTTTAAAAGTTTTATTTAATTCTGAAATCAAAAATCGTTAATCAGCAATCGACAATCAAATGTACGAATTAGAAGAAAAAGGTTATTTATATTTATTGTTCATCATCCCAATATTGGTGGTGCTTTTTCTTTATGTTCAATTGTGGAAAAGAAAAAAGCAAAAAGAATTTGGTGATTTAGATTTGATTCAAAAGTTAAGTCCTGAAAAATCCAATTTTAAATCAATTTTGAAAATAATTGTAGTGCTTTTAGGACTAACTTTTATAATAATCGGATTGGTTAACCCAAAGATGGGAACAAAAGTAGAAAAAGTGAAACGTCAAGGTATTGATATCGTTTTTGCGGTTGACGTCTCTAAAAGTATGCTTGCAGAAGATGTTGCACCCAATAGATTAGAAAAAAGCAAGCAATTAGTTTCACAATTAATCAATCAATTAGGAAGCGATAGAATAGGTGTTATTGCTTACTCAGGAAGTGCTTTTCCGGTTTTACCAATGACTTCGGATTATGCTGTTGCAAAAATGTTTCTTCAAAGTATGAAACCAGGAATGATTTCTTCTCAAGGAACATCGATTGATCAAGCAATTGATTTGGCAACTACAAAATATTTTGATAAAAAAGATAAAACCAATAAGTTACTGGTAATCATATCTGATGGTGAAGATCATTCCGACAATGCAGAATCGGCTGCGGAAGATGCCCAACAATTGGGAGTAAAAATTATTACTGTTGGAGTTGGAACTGAAAATGGTGGAACTATTCCGTTGGCTAAAAATGGTTATGGTGAAGGATTACAAAAAGATAAAGACGGAAATGTGGTGGTAACCAAACGAAACGCAGCTGTTTTAGCTACAATTGCAAAAGCATCTAAAGGCGGTTATGTTGATGGAAATACAACCAAAGTAGTTGTTGATTATGTAAAAAAAGTATTAGATTCAACCGAAAAAACCGAATTTGGAGCAACGCAAATGGCCGATTTAAAATCGCAGTTTCAATGGTTTTTAGGATTCGGATTTTTTCTTTTGTTTTTAGACACATTTTTGTTGGAAAGAAGAACCAAATGGGTTAGAAAGTTGAATTTATTTAATGAAGAAAAATAGATAAGGAAAGCAAAGCTTTCAAAATTCGTGCAATTAACACAATACAATTCGTGAAAATTCGTGAAATTCGTTTCAAAAAAAACTATGAAAAACAGTATAACATTACTTTTAATATTAATTTCTTTTGCAATAAAAGCGCAAGAGAAAGATAAATTTTTGCCAAAAGGTAACGAGGAATTTGCCGAAAAAAAATATGCCGATGCCGAAGCAAATTATAGAATTTCGCAGTCAAAGTTTAAGAAGAAAGCCATTTCATCCTACAATCTAGGAACCACAATTTATAAAGAAAATCAATTTTCAGAATCGAAATACCAATTTGCAAAGGCGATTCAAGACGCTAAAACCAAACCCGAAAAACACAAAGCGTTTCATAATCTTGGAAATGTTTTGATGAAAGAAAAAGAATATCAAGGTGCTGTTGAAGCTTATAAAAATGCTTTGAGAAATAATCCTAATGACGAAGAAACGCGCTATAATTATGCTTTGGCTAAAAAAATGCTAAAAGATAATCCACCACCAGAAAAACCTAAAGAGAATAAAAAAGATCAAGAAAAAGATAAAAAAGAGGAAAAGAAAGATCAAGAAAAAGACAACAAAGATCAAGACAAAAACAAAGATAAAAAAGACGGAAAAGACAACCAAGATAAAGATAAAGGCAAAGGAAATAATCCTGAACAACCTAAGCCATCGGGCGCATCTAAGCAACGAATAGAAAATTTATTAGATGCTGTTAATAATGAAGAGAAAAAAGTTCAAGAAAAAGTAAATGCTCAAAAAGCACTTGCTAATCCTAAAAAACCTGAAAAAGACTGGTAATTATTTCATAATTACAAATGAGAAGATGAGAAAAATAGTAGTTTTAATTGTTTTATTTATAGCCAATTCACTTTTCGCTCAAGTAAAATTCGAAGCCGAAGTGAGCAAAAATACTTTGGGATTAAATGAAAGAGTTCGAATTGAATTTTCAATGAATGAAGATGGAGATAATTTTGTTCCACCAAACTTTGAAGCTTGTGGTTTTAGAGTAGTTGGCGGTCCAAGTCAATCCATTAGCGAAACATGGATAAATGGACGTGGCTCATTTTTAAAAACGTATACCTATGTTTTATTGCCTTTACGAAAAGGTAATTTGATAATAAAACAAGCTTTAATTGAAATTAATGGGCAGTATTACAAAACCTTACCCATTAAAATTACCGTGACCAATGCGGTAAATCAACCAAATGATCCCAATGAACCAGCAACAGTTAGAGCCGATAATAATTTGTACCTCGTTGCTGATATTTCTAAAACCAATCCTTATGTAAACGAGCCAATAACCGTTGTTTACAAATTGTATTTTAGTTACAACATAGGCATCACCAACTGGCAAGAATTAAACAAGCCAAAGTATAAAGATTTTTGGAGTCAAAATATCGATATCAAACAGTTAGTTGCCGAAGAAGGAATGTTTAAAGGTGAACGATACCGATATGTCGTCTTGAGAAAAACAGTTCTATATCCGCAAAAAGCTGGTAAGTTAGTTATTGAACCTTTAGCATTAGATATTGATTGTCAAGTTCCACGCGGAAGACCTAATTTTTTTGGTCAAGTGCAACTCGTCGATGACAGCAAAAGAGTTTCTGCAGGAAGTAAAATTATAAATGTAAAACCACTTCCTGAAGCAGGTAAACCAGCAAGTTTTACAGGCGCAGTTGGTAAATTCAACTTTAGTGTTCTTCCGTCAAAGACCACTCTTAAAAGCGGTGAATCACTAGATTTAGATATTAAAGTTACAGGTGTAGGAAATTTAAAATTATTCAATTTACCAAAACCTGTTGTTCCATCAGAACTTGAAATGTATGATCCAGAACATACAGAAAATGTTTCTACACCGTTATCCGGAATGACTGGTAGTATTTCCGATAGATATACTATAATTCCGCAATCTAAAGGAAACTTTCCGATAAAAGGATTAGAGTTTTCTTATTTTGATTTGACATCGGGTAGTTATAAAACAATTACTTCACCAAATATAGTTTTGAATGTACTTGAAGGCACAAATAATAGTACAAATGCTGTAGTAAATTCATCGGATGAAGTGGCTAAAAAAGCGGTGACGCCAACAAAATCATTTGCTTTTATCAAACAAAAAACAAATTTAGAAAATATAGCCTCAGATGATTTCTTAGGTTCTGGATTGTTTTATGGATTGTTGTGTTTGCCATTTTTATTAATTCCAGCAGTAATAGTTTTCAAAAAACGAAAAGACACTGAAGACGCTGATATTGTTGGTAATCGAAGAAAAAAATCGAATGCGTTGGCTAAGAAATATTTATCAGAAGCCAAAAAACAAATCAACAATAAAGAGCTATTTTATATTGCGTTAGAAAAAGCAATGCACAATTTCTTGAAAGCCAAATTAAACATCGAAACATCAGAAATGAGTAAAGATAAAATCACAGAAATTTTACTATCACGAAAAGCTGATTCAGAAACGGTAAAAGAATTTATAACCTTAACCGAGAGCTGTGAATTGGCAAGATATGCTCCGTCATCAAGTACATTAATTCAGCAAGATTACGACAAAGCAGTTGAGATCATTTCGAGTTTAGAAAAACAGATATCATAATAATAAGTCGAGCAACACAGCTTTTAATAATCTTTAAAATTTCTAAAATCTGTGTTCCAAAAATTATAATTGAGTTAGCTTAATGAACCTTAATACCTTAATGGTTTAAAATGAAAAAGTATTTATACATAATTCTATTTATTTCTGCATCTGTTTTTGCAACCGATGTTTCTAATCCATTTGTAGATGGAAATAATCAGTACAATGACGGAAAATATGAAGCAGCAATTGCGAGCTACGAAAGTGTTTTAGCAAACGGTCAACAATCGGCTGAGTTGTATTTCAATCTCGGAAATTGTTATTATAAGTTGCATAAAGTGGCGCCAGCTATTTACAATTATGAAAAGGCATTGCAACTAAACCCAAACGATTCTGAAATTCAAACCAACTTAGATTTTGCAAGAAAAATGGCTATTGACGACATTAAAATCATTCCAAAAGTAGGTTTTGATAAATTAATTGCTGACTTTACTTCTAGTTATCGCTACGATACTTGGGCTTGGATTGCTGTTGCGTTTGCTTTTGTGTTTTTTGCTTTTTTCATTGGATATTATTTTTCTCCAACGGCTTTTAAAAAACGAATCTATTTTACAGGAATGTTTATCGTATTGTTAATAATAGCTACCACAATTTTTTCAGCACTATTCGAAAAAAACCGATTAGCAAATGAAAGACCAGCTATAGTTTTTGCCGAAACAGCATCGGTAAAAGGCGAACCAAAAGCATCAAGTCCAGAAACAATTTTACTTCACGAAGGAACAAAAGTCTATATTCTAGAAAGTATAGCCAATTGGAAAAAAGTACAACTTACCGATGAAACTACTGGTTGGATCAGTGATGAAGCGATTAAGGAATTGAATTAAAGTTGGCAGTTTTCAGTGCTTAGTTTTCAGTTTCTTACTTCTGGTAGTTTATAGACATTGTTTGTCATTCCGTAGGAATCTTATTTTTTCATTATAACCTATGAATGTAAATATAATAAAATCAAATGGGAAATAACAATAAAGGAGTATTTTTGATTTTATTTTTAGGTTTTTTAACTCCAATAATGACGCTATTTGTGCCAGTTGAAGGCGGTGGTGTTAGTTTAATATTTGTTTTAACTGTTCCAATTTTAGTAGGAATTTCAATATTATTTTCCATAATATATTTTTGTCTTGACAAATGGAAATTTACTTCAGAGAGCAAAAGCATGCTTTTACTTTTTTTTTGTACCACTTTAATTGTGTTAGCTTTCTTTCTTTATCCATACAGATAACATTGAAAGTCTAATTAAACCTTACTTTTCAAATCCTTAAACCAATCCGTTAGAACAGGCAACATAAATTCAGATGTCTTTAATATCGGATTAAAAAATAAAGATTCTTCCTGAGTTTCTTTACTGATTAAAGCATCATTAAGATTTACTTTTTGAAACAAACTTAAAATCACACCAAGAATCAACGCCGTTTTTAGTCCACCAAAAAGAGCACCACCAATTCGGTTGATTAATCCTAAAAACAAGGCACTTGCAATTTTAGAAAAGACTTTGGCAAGCAAATGAATTCCGATAACAACAAGGATAAATGTAAGTACAAATGCTAAAACTTTAGCCGATTTTGAATCTCCAATAAAACCTCCAACAACGGAAGAAAATTTTACAGCAATATAAATTCCAACAAAAAAAGAAATCAAGGAAGCAAATTCAACAATTAGTCCATTTCTAATTCCTTTAAAAATACCATAACCCAATAAAACCCCTAAAAAAATATCGATAAAACCCATTCTACTTGTTTTTAAACGACAAATATAATCGAATTTCCAAAAGGCAAATTCCAAATCCTAAAAATTCAGTTTTGATAAACTATATTTGCAAATAGTTTTAAATTTCAGCACAAAATCTGAAATTAAAATTCGTTAATCGACAATCAAAAATTAAATGTCTAGAGATATACAACTAAAAGAACGCTGGGAAAAAGTCGTTGAAATACTTTCCAATCAATTTTCGCAAGGAGAAGATTTAGATTTAGACGCCATAATTTACCTTATCGGAATTCAAGAATTTGGAAAATTCCATCGCGAATTCAAAAAAGACGAAAAAGTAAACCTAATGCACATCGCCATTTGTAGATTATTAGAACCTTATGGCTACTACGAATTCGAATTTTTCGATAAAGACGGATGGCCTCACTATAAAGTAAAAGAAGAATTACCGCCATTAAAAGCAGGTGAACAAACCATTTTAATGAAAGATGCCATTGTGAATTATTTTTTAGAGAAAGAACTTATTGCTTAAGTGAATAGTAAATAGTGAAAAGTGATTAGCTTTTTACAAACGTTTTTTTGACTAATTACTAATTACTTTTCACTAATCACTAAAAAAAGCTAAATTTGCACCTTCAAAGAACGAACGATGATAGACAAGATTAAACAACATATTGAAGAAGCTAAAGCATTTAACGAGAAAAATAAAGAATCGTTAGAGCAATTTCGTATAAAATATTTAGGAAGTAAAGGATTGTTGAAAGAACTTTTTAATGAGTTCAAAAATATTCCAAACGACCAAAAGAAAGACTTCGGACAAGTAATTAATACACTTAAAGCTGTTGCTGAAGAAAAAGTAAAAACCATTCAAGAAGAGCTAGAAAGCAAAGAAGAAGTAAAAGGTTTTTATGGCGATTTGTCACGTCCAGGTGAGCCTATTCAAATTGGCTCTCGTCATCCTATTTCAATAGTAAAAAATCAAATTATTGATATCTTTTCAACCATCGGATTCAACGTTTCTGAAGGTCCAGAAATTGAAGACGATTGGCATAATTTTACAGCATTAAACTTGCCAGAATATCATCCAGCAAGAGATATGCAAGACACGTTTTTCATCCAAACCAATCCTGATGTTTTGTTGCGTACGCATACATCATCAGTGCAAGTGCGTTATATGGAAAACAATAAACCACCAATTCGTACCATTTCTCCAGGAAGAGTTTTCCGTAACGAAGCGGTTTCATCACGTTCTCACTGTATTTTCCATCAAGTGGAGGGTTTGTATATTGATAAAGACGTTTCGTTTGCCGACTTAAAACAAACATTACTTTATTTCACTAAAGAAATGTTCGGAAAGTCTAAAATTCGTTTACGTCCAAGTTATTTTCCTTTTACCGAACCAAGTGCCGAAATTGATATTTATTGGGGTTTAAAAACCGAAACAGATTATCGAATTACTAAAGGAACAGGTTGGTTAGAAATTGGAGGTTGCGGAATGGTTGATCCAAATGTTCTAAAGAATTGTGGCATCAATCCCGATGAATTCTCTGGTTTCGCCTTTGGAATGGGAATCGAGCGTATTGCAATGCTTTTACACCAAATTGGCGACATCAGAATGTTCTTCGAAAACGATGTTCGTTTCTTGGAGCAATTTAAATCAAGTATATAATGATTTAAGAATGAAGAATAACGATTTTTGATTTCGAGATTTACTTCTAAAATCAAAAATCGTTAATCAAAAATCAACAATCCTATGAAAGCAGACATCACCATCCCAAAAGTAGAAAACGTATTTGTAGCAGCCGTTCAAGAATGGAGCGATGACTTTATGGATAAAGTTTGGTACGTTTATCTTGTAAACGATTCTGACTATGATATAGAAAATGTAATGGTAGTTTCCAAAGCCTTCGGAACTATTGATGGCGAGGAAAAAAAGACGTCGCTATTACGTCATTCGTTTCCAAAAGTTCCAGCGGTTTCAGTTGTTAAAATTGAAATGGTTGAAACAAGTGTACTTAGATTGAACAACGAATTTATGGTATCTTACTTTATTGGTGATACTTTGTATGACAAAAAATTCATCTTCCGAGCACAAACCATAACTCCAGATTATGTTGAAGAAGTGCCAATTTTGTTTGTTGACGGCGTGATTGTTAGGTAGTTTTTTTAGTAGAAATCTATTTTTTAGTAGAATGCTCTCTTTTAACCTTTTCCTTCCAACTAAAATATCCTAAAACGAAGATGCCTATCACAAGATAAGAAGCGGCTCTGAAGTAGAAATTATTTTCTGAAAGTTGTTGTGAAACAGTTTTTTCTTTAATCTCAAACAAAAGCATAAAAACAACCATAAAGATTCCCCAAAATCCTCCCATTTTTAATTGATATTTCCAACGTTCGCTCATCTTAGTCTAATTTATCTGTAAGTTTTTTAAATACCGATTTAGCATCTTTACCTTCATATAAAATCTCATAAACTGCATCAATAATTGGAGTTTTAGCACCATATTCCTGGTTTAATTTATAGGCACTTTTTACGGCATAATATCCTTCGGCAACCATACTCATTTCCATCATTGCTGATTTTACAGTGTAGCCTTTTCCAATCATATTACCGAACATTCTATTTCTTGAGAACACCGAATATCCGGTAACTAATAAATCGCCCAAATAAGCCGAATTATTAATGTTACGTTTCATTTTATGTACTTTTCTAATGAATTTCTTCATCTCTCGAATGGCATTACTCATGATTACCGACTGAAAATTGTCGCCATAACCTAATCCGTGTGCAATTCCGGCGGCAATGGCATAAATATTTTTCAACATCGCCGCGTATTCCGTTCCGATGATATCATCAGATATTTTAGTTTTGATATAATTTCCAGCCAAAACTTTGGCAACAACTTTAGCTTTAGCAGAATCACCGCAAGCAATGGTCAAATAGGAAAGTCTTTCTAAAGCCACTTCTTCAGCGTGACACGGACCAGTTATTACACCAATATTTTCAAATGGAATATCGAATTTTTTGTTGAAATGTTCTCCTACAATCAAGAACGTTTCAGGTACAATTCCTTTTATGGCAGAGAAAATTACTTTATCTTGTAAACTAACAGTTAGTTTTTCTAATTCAGCACTTAAAAAAGCCGATGGAATTGCAAAAATGATATAATCAGCATAAGCAACAGCTTCATTTATATCAGAAGTTAATAGTAATTTTTTAGTATCAAATTCAACTGAACTTAAATAATTTGGATTGTGTTTTTGAGATTTTATATGTTCAATTGCTGATTGATTGCGCATGTACCAAGCAATTTGGTCAAGATTAACACAAAGCATTTTTGCAATGGCTGTAGCCCAACTTCCTCCACCAATTACTGCAAATTTTGGATATCGATTCATTATTTGTTTGTTTGATAAACAAAAATACTCAAATTTTATTTAAAGCAACGTGAATCTAGTAGTTTTAGATTTAGAACTGATTGTTTGAAGTATATTAATTTAACTTAAAATTATAATATTCAATATACTAAGCCTAATCAAAGTACGTTTTAAATATATATGATTTCGGTTAGGGAAATTCATTAATTATAGTTAGTTAAAAATTTTGTTTTGGGGTTAGATAAAGGCGTTCAGGAAATAAATCTTGAACGCCTTTTGATTTTTTTTAACCACTAAGACACGAAGAATGCGCAAAGTGCACAACGATTTTAAATTCTAATCACTATTTACTTTTCACTCTTCACTAAAACTAGTAACTCATCTCAACAATTTCTCTTACTTTTTCTAAAGTAATATTTTGTTTTTCGCCCAAAGCTTTCCAACCTCTTTCTTCGAAACGATTTACAATAAAATCGGCTGTTTTTTCGATGTTTTCAGCGTTTTCTGAGATTTTGGTTTTCATTCCCATTGTGTGGAAGAATTCTACTGTTTTTTCGATAGCTTTTTCGGCTTTTTCTTCTACAGAAGTTCCTGTGATGTTCCAAACTCTTTCGCCATATTGAGCTAGTTTGTCTTTCTTAGTTTCAAACATTACTTTGTATAAGTTCGGACCAATTATCGCTAAAGTTCTTGCGTGATCGATTTCATATAAGGCGGTTAATTCGTGGCCAATCATATGCGTTGCCCAATCACTCGGAACTCCTTTTTGAATTAATCCGTTTAACGCCATTGTTGCACTCCAAACAAAATTAGAAGCTAATTTATAATCACTCGGATTTTCAACTACACTTGGACCAACTTCGATTAAAGTTTTCAAGATGCTTTCAGCAAATCTATCCTGCAATAAGGCATCGTGCGGATAAGTTAAATATTGTTCCATTACGTGAGTAAAGGCATCAACAACGCCATTTTGTAACTGTCTTTTTGGTAAAGAAGTAATTACGGTTGGATCAACAATTGAGAACTTTGGAAACAAAGCGCTTCCGCCAAGCGTTAATTTTTCTTGAGTTGCCTCGATGGTTACCACTGCGCCAGAATTCATTTCAGAACCTGTTGCTGGTAATGTTAAAACGGTTCCGAAAGGAATCACTTTAGACAAATCTGTGAAAAGTACACGATTTTTTAAAATATCAATCGGATTTCCTTCGTAATGTGTTGCACCCGAAATGAATTTTACTCCATCAATTACGCTTCCACCACCAACAGCAAGAATGAACGTAATGTTTTCTTGTTTGATAATTTCAACAGCTTTCATCAAAGTTTCAAATCTCGGATTTGGTTCAATTCCGCCAAATTCTATGATTTCAAAATCTTTTAAAGCTGAAGTTACTGCCTCGTGAACACCATTTTTAAAGATGCTTCCGCCACCATAAGCCAACAAAACTTTAGCATTTGCAGGAACAAGTTTCGATAATTTTTCGGTTTGTCCTTTTCCAAAAATGTAGTTGGTAGGATTGTATAATTCGAAATTTAACATTGTATTATTTTAATTGATTTAATAATTTTTGCGCAACAAGTCGTGACGATGCCGGATTTTGTCCTGTAATTAACAAACCATCTTCTACAGCGTAAGGTTGCCAATCTCCAACTTTAGAATAAGTTGCACCATTTTGTTTTAACGCATCTTCTAATAAAAACGGAACTACTTTTGTCAATCCAACAGCTTCTTCTTCTTCGTTTGAAAAACCAGTTACTTTTTTTCCTTTTACCAAAAATTCACCGTTAACTTTTACATCTTTTAAAACCGCTGGTGCGTGACATACGAATCCTACTGGTTTGTTATTGGTATAAAATGCTTCAATTAAAGCAATTGAGTTTTTATCTGTAGCTAAATCCCATAATGGTCCGTGTCCACCAGGATAAAAAACAGCGTCGTAATCGGCCTGATTTACATCGGCTAATTTTATTGTGTTTTTTAATTTTTCTTGAAGTTCGGTATCTTTATCAAAACGTTTTGTGTCTTCTGTTGCAGCCGATGGATCTTCACTTTTTGGATCAATTGGAGGTTGTCCGCCAAGTGGAGTTGCAATTGTAATTTCAATTCCTTGATCTAATAATTCGTAATAAGGTGCAGCCAATTCTTCTGTCCAAAATCCAGTTTTTTCGCCTGTATTTCCTAATTTGTCGTGAGATGTAACCACGAATAATACTTTTTTCATAACTTTTTCTTTTTGATTTTTAATTTGTGATGTGTTGTTGTCTTCCGATTGATTTTTGCAACTAGAGAATAACAAAGGTAGTAATACCAAGAGTTTTATATATTTCATATCTTCAATTATTTGTTACAAAATTAAACTGTTTTGCCATTTTGAGAAATGATGAAACTCACAAATTTGGTGTGATGAAACTCACTTTTTTGAACCAGAATTGAATCTACTCAAAGTTTCGCGTGACACACCAAGATAGGAAGCAATGAATTTTTTTGGTACTTTTTGAAAAAGAATTGGGTTGGAAAGTAATAATTTGTCGTAACGTTCTTGCGGATTATTGTTAAGCATTGATAAAATTCGTTGTTGCAATGCGACATAACCCGAATTGGATTTTCTTCTGAAAAAATGTTCAATTTTATGCAGTTCTGAACATAGTTTTTCTCGGTTTTCTAGCGATAATGACAGCAATTCACAGTCTTCAATACAATCTATAAAAAGTGTTGCATTGGTTTTATTAAAATAAGCTTGAAAATCGGTAATCCACCAATTCTGAGTAGCAAATTGAAGAATATGTTCCTTTCCATTGGAATCAACGTGGTACGATTTTAAACAACCATCAAGTACAAAATAGTCATTTTTTACAATGTCATTTTCCTGAATAAGAAATTGGTGTTTTTTGAGTTTTTTGGTTTCAAAATGAGATAAAACATACTCAAATTCTTCATCGGTTAATGATGTTATTTCTTCTATTTGTTGACGGAGTAAATGCATTTTTTATTATTTGTTTTACAAAGATAACTGATAGCTTTTATTAATAGAAATCTTTTATATTTGTGTAACACATACGCATTTTAAAATGTCTGAAAATCAAAATATAAAAATTGCAGTTGACGCGATAGTTTTTGGCTATCAAAACGGAAAATTATACGTTTTATTAATCCAACAAAAATTTGGTAGCGAAACCTCCTATTGGGCTTTACCTGGCGGATTAGTTCACAACAACGAATCGCTTCAAGATGCCGTACAACGCGAATTGAAAGAAGAAACCAATGTTTCTGTAAATTATTTAGAACAATTGTACACCTATGGAGATTCCATAAATCGTGATCCAAGAAATCGCGTGATTTCGGTGGCTTATTTTGCATTGGTTGATTCATCGAAATTTAAAATAAAAGCTGATTCTGATGCGGAAAACGTGCAATGGTTTGCTGTTGATGAAATTCCAAAATTGGCATTCGATCACAATGAAATGATTGAAAATGCAATAAATAGATTAAAAGCAAAATTATCGTATCAACCAATTGGGTTTGATTTGTTGCCAAAAGAATTTCTTTTTTCAGAATTGGAGAATTTATATTGCATCATTTTAAACAAAGAAATTGACCGAAGAAATTTTAGAAAAAAGATTTTAAGCTTCGGAATTATTGAAGAAACAAATCAATTTTCACCAATAAAAACAGGTCGTCCGGCCAAATTATTCCGATTTAATTCTATAAAATATAAAGCATTTCTTGACAACGGTTTTCATTTTGAAATCAAGTTAGCTTAACAAAAATACAGTACGATGCTACAACCATTTCCATTTCATTCCAATCTTAGAGATCATTTTAAAAGTCAAGGTAAAACTTGGAATTGGTTTTCTGAAGAGAAAGTAAAAGACGAACAACGCGAAACGTATAAAACCGATTTGCTAAAAAATTCCTACCGAATTGATCCAGAAACCGAGCCAAAAGTCTACGAAATTTTGACTGTTGCCAAAGATAAGTTAGGCATTATCATTCCGGTAACAATGTATCAATCGCAAACTATTGAAGCCAATAATGCCGGAATCGTTTTCTTCGAAAATGAAGCACACATTATTCTGTCTGGAACAATTTTGAAATTGCTTGACGACGCTGAATTACTAGCATTATTGGGTCACGAATTGTCACACATTCTACTTTACACAATGGAAAATGGCGATTTTGAAATTACAAATCGAATCATTAACACGATTGCAAACGACAATAATAGTGAGTTGTTTTATTACGAAACAGCACGATTATTTCAACTTTATACCGAATTGTTTTGCGATTTAGGCGCGCTCAAAGTTTGCGAAAGTTTAGAAATGACAATTAATACGTTAGTAAAACTAAATACAGGATTGGAAAAAGTTTCGGCAGAAAGTTACCTGAAACAAGCCAACGAAATTTTAGATCGAATTAATGAAGGTTCAAGTGGAGAAACGCATCCGGAGAATTTTATTCGTGCCAAATCATTGGAGTTGTATCAAACCGATAAGCTAAATTATTATTCCCAAATTGAGAAAATAATTTCTGGAAAAACCGATTTACATCAGCTTAATTTGTTTTCTAAACAAGCTGTTTTCGATGTTACCAAAGAATTAATTGCGATAATTCTAAAACCAAAATGGACACAATCGGACTATTGTATTGCGCTTTACAAACAGTATTTCAAGAATTTTGATAAAAAGTCAGATGTTTTTATCGACGAAGCATTCAAATTGAAGATTGCCAACAGTAAAAAGAATCTAAAAGACTATTATGCCTATGTAATGCTGGATTTTGCACTTTGCGATCCTGATTTAAAAGATGGTTTTGTAGGTCACATTCTAGATATTTCAGAACAATTGGAACTGGAAGACAGCTTGAAAACGATTCTAAAAAAGGAACTCAATTTAACCGAAAAAACGTTTAAAAGCTACTGTCAAACTTGCACAACAACCTTGAATTCTATTTTGGAATCTTCTCAAGAAAACACCTATTAACAAATGAATAAGCCTATAAAAGAAACCGCATTTTATAAATTTATCATTGAAAATTTCGAAAAAGGAAGTTTTACCAATGATGATATAATCGCAGTAATGATGCCTTTGTTGAAGAAGGTTTCTGAAATTCATAATCAAGGAAAAGTCGCTTCTTTACAAGATATTTCAACTATTTTTATTGACAATAATCGTTTAAATATTGAGGATATTGTTCTAGAAAGCAAACGAAATTCAACTCCAATTTCTAAATTGTTTGTAAGTAAAAGTAATGCCTTTGAAATTACAGGTGAAGTATATAATTCTGTTGAAATTGGTGAAGAAACTACAAGAGAATATGCAGATAAAGCCGTTTCAGACAATCAAAATGAGACCAATAAAGCTGTTTATCTGAAAGATTATACTTGTTTTGAATTTCAATTTGATCATCACGATCCGTTGACTGATATTTTTGTTTTGGGTCAGATAATGGCGAGTATTGCGTTTCAATTTGATTTTACCGATGTTGAAGATGTAAAACAGTTTGTGGATTATCGCAAGCAAATGTATTTCTTGAATAGTAAAATTCATCCGGCAATTGCCAATATTATTTTGGGAATGACCGAATTAAATCGTGAAAAACGTTGGAAGGATGTCAATGAAATTATAGAAAAACTTCAAAATTATAGAGATTATAATCCCGAAAGCGAATATGATTTAGCAACTTTGGTTGATGCCAAAAAACAAAACCGAAATCAATTTATTCACGAAAAACTTCGCAATAGACTTTTTGATAACAGCCGTCGCAACCGACTTTTGTATTTTCAACCCAATTTAAAATTTTTAAATCTTACCATTTCATCGGTTCCGCAAGTTCTTAATTATCAAAATATTAATCCGAATACTATTTTTTATTGGAATCCTGAAATCTCCAAAAAAATAATCAATACAAGTACGATTTCACTAAATAAATATTTGCAAATTGAAGACAATCCGTACATAATTCCAACGCTCGATAAAATCAGATTAGAATCGAATAAAGATGTCAATGAATATGGTTTTAGTCAGTTAAAATTGGCGTTGTGTAACCTTAATTGGTTCAATACCAAAGAAAACAGTTCCGAAAAAATTGTGTCGCCATTGTTGTTGGCTTCGGTAACATTAACCAAAAAGAAAGGTTTAAAAGACCAATATTCGTTAGAATTTCTAGATTCTGAAGTTGAAATAAATCCGGTTTTGGCCAATATGCTAAAGGATTTGTATGACATTCGTTTGCCCGAAAGAATTCAATTATCAGAAACTAAAATTGAAGATATTTACCAATTATTGAAGTCGCAAGTAGAGAAAAATAATTCGGGAATTGTACTTGATGCCGTTGATAAACCCAAAATAAAACTAATTTATTCGCAAGCAAAACAGATACTTACGCAATTTAACAAGCGAAATAAAAATAAAGTTGTCATTCAAGACCAACGCAATTTAAACTATTCTTACCAACAAGAAAATTTTCAACCTTATGGTTTAGAATTGTTTAGAAATTATGTTTACACCCAAGCTTCGTCATTAGAATATTTGATAAACAGTGATATCAAAGAAAATCCGCAGTTTTTTAATGAAAATAAAACGGTTGAACGCGAGTTTTTTCAATTGGACGAAGGTGAAACCAATCCGTTTCGTTGGGAATTTGACACTTGTAATTTGGTTCTAGGGAATTTCAATTACAAAAAAATGTCGTTGGTTCGAGATTACAATCAGATTATTGAAAACAATATTAAGAGTGATGTTTTTAAAAACTTGTTCAATTCCTTGGCACAGAAAGATTTTAAAACCGAACTTTCAAACAGCAATAGTTTTACCAAAACGTTTAATGTTGTTGCCAGTGATCCAACTCAAAATAATGCCGTAAAATATTCAGAAAGTGGCGAAAGCTACATTATTCAAGGTCCGCCTGGAACAGGAAAATCGCAGACCATTGCCAATTTAATTGCGAATTATGTTGCCAACGGAAAAAAAATATTATTTGTTTGCGAGAAACGTGCCGCGCTCGATGTCGTGTTTTACCGATTGAAAAATCAAGGTTTGGACGATTTGTGTTGTTTAATTCACGATTCGCAAGCCGATAAAAAAGAATTTATTTTCAATTTGAAAAAGACCTTTAACGATTTTACAACGTCTAAAAATAATTTTCAAAATATTGAAAACTCTAGAAATTTATTGGTTCAAAATATCGATTCTGAAATAAATAAAATTGCTGGTTTTCACGATTTTATGAACAATAAGATTGAAGAAACATCTCAAATTACTATTAAAAAATTAATTGATGTTTTAATTTCTAATCCATACAAAGCTTCCGAAAGCAGTTTGGATATTCTCGATGAAAACGCAGGTTATCAAGATTGGGAAAATCACAAAGAAGCTTTCGCCAAATGGTATGAAATTAATAAGGAAACCAATGCTTCAGAGTTTTTTTCGTTGCATCCGTTTAGGTTTTTAAAACTAACTGCTTTTTACAATTTTACAACGGTTTCAGGTTTTAAAAATCAAGTCGAAAACAGTCAATCTTCCATCGAAAATTGTTCAGAAAGATTGGATTTTATTTCGTTGCCGATTGAGTTGACTCGTTTTTCTGAAATACAAGAGTTTCTGAGTAAAGCTGTGGTTGTTTTTCCGTTTTACGAAAATAATGTTGCTGATTTGTTGCAATCGAATAGCGATTTATTTCGTTCGTTTGAAACTGATTTAGACACTTTATCCAAATTACAATCAGACAAAGAAAAACTCGAAAAACAATTTCCTTATTGGACAAGAGAAATTTCCCAAACCGATGCCAAAACTGCTTTTGAAGTCATCAGTAAAAATGAAAAGAACTTTTTCAACTTCTTCAATTCTACTTATAAAGCTACTAAAAATCAGATTTTAGCGGTTTATGAGATTTCGAAACATACAGTAAAACCAAGTCTAACCAGCATTTTAGAAAACCGTTGTTTGCAAGATGAACTAAATCAAAAACTCACTAGTTTACAATCAGAATTTGACAGAAAATACAAACTCGGAACTGTTTTTGAATTACAAAACAGAATCAGAATTATTCAAAATGAATACGATCAAAATATAGTTGCGTTTGCCAATTCGTTAAATCCATCCGAACGAAATGAAGTAGTTGCATTGGCTACAGCGTTTGAGAAAAATGCAACAGAATTAGCTTTAATTCTTGATAGTTTTGAGGATTTTACGTTATCAGATATTGAGAATATTCTGCAAGAAATCAGTAATAAAAAAGCCTATTTCGATTTGTATTCGGCGTTTTTTGATGAGATTAAAAATTGCAATCCATCGGTTATTAAACTGTTGAAAAACACTCAAATTTCTGCCGAACAACTGCAAATTACTTTAGCCGAAAAGTCATTAGAAAGATATTACGCAATCAATTATTCGCATAGAAAATTCAATATGGATTTGTTGCATATTTCTATTGAAAAAGTAAAGAAAATGCATTCTGATTTACTAGAAATCAACGGAAAATACATCATTGCAAAGCAAGTTAGCGCGATCAAATCGTTGATTTTAAAGTCGGAAATGTCAACTGCTGGAATGACATCTTTAGAAAAAGAGCAAAAGAAATCCATAACCGATGGTAGAAAAATTCTAGAAAATGAGTTCGGTAAAAGCATCCGCTTTAAATCTATTCGAGAATTAGCTTCATCAGATTCGGGACAAATTATTAGAGAAATAAAACCAGTTTGGTTGATGAGTCCGTTAAGTGTTTCCGATGCTTTGCCGATGGATGAAAACTATTTTGATGTAGTGATTTTTGACGAAGCCAGTCAGATAACGCTTGAAGAAGGCTTGGTGCCAATTTACAGAGCAAGTCAAACGATCATTGTGGGTGACGAAATGCAAATGCCACCAAGTAACTTTTTTGGAAGTTCATCAGGCAATCAAGACGATTTGTGGAAAGATGCTTCTGATGATGAAAACGATTATTTTTCACTTGATGCAGACAGTTTTTTGACGCAAGGCGCACGAAAATTTCCCTCAATTATGTTGGGTTGGCATTACCGAAGCAAGCACGAAGCCTTAATCGGATTTTCAAATGCATCGTTTTATGACAATAAATTACTTACGATTCCTGATTTAAAAGACCATAGCAAGATTTCGGAACCAATTGTTGTTACTGATGTTGTGCAGGCAAAAGACAATTTGGAGCAACTTTTTTCTAAACCAATATCGTATCACTATATTGAAAATGGGATTTATTTAGGAAGATCTAATGTGAAAGAAGCGCAATACATTGCCAATTTAGTGAAGGAAATTCTGTCTGGCAATAGCGGACAAAGTATCGGAATTGTAGCTTTTTCGATGGAACAACAAAACGAAATTGAAGCAGCCATTGAAGCCATTTGCATTGAAGATAAACTATTTGAAAATTTAATTGAAGAAGAATATAAGCGATTTGAAAACAATCAATTTGTTGGACTTTTTGTCAAAAATCTTGAAAATGTTCAAGGTGACGAGCGCGATATTATCATAATGAGTACGTGTTATGGTTATAATCCAACAGGCAAAATGCTTATGAATTTCGGACCAATTAACAAGCGTGGCGGTGAAAAACGTCTGAATGTAATTTTCTCCAGAGCCAAGAAAAGTATGTGCGTGGTGAGTTCTATAAAATATTTTGACATCAAAAATGAATACAATGAAGGTGCCAATTATTTTAGAAAATATTTGCAATATGCCGAGTTGGTTAGTTTGGGTCAGTTGGATGCTGCCAATAATGTTCTTGCGGCCATAAATAACAAAAACAATCCAGAAGTTACGAGTTCGATAGCAGTTCAAATTGATAATGAAATTAAAAAACTAGGCTTTTTCGCTACTCAAAATATCGGACAAAGTAAGTTTAAATGCCATTTGGGAATTAAGAAAGATGCAGAAGATGATGAATTTGTTTTAGGAATTATTATCGACGACGATTTGCATTATTCTAACAATGATATTTTGGAACAATACCTTTTAAGACCAGAAATTTTAAAGGCAAACGGTTGGAACATTTGTCAAATTTATGCCAAAGATTGGTTGGAAAACAAGCCACGAGTTTTAAAAATGATTAGTGCTTTGTTGCATAATGAAACTTTTTTTGATGCAGTAGAAGAAGAAAATCTGATAATTGAAGAAGATGAAATTAGTCCGGAGATTGTTTTAGATGTTGAAGAAGAAAGTGAATTTCAACGGTACATCAACACTTCAAACGGAAGCAATAAATTTTGGGAAATTTGTACAGAAAACAACAACGTAATTGTTCAATATGGCCGAATCGGAACCAAAGGACAACGAATGGTTAAAACTTTTGAAAGCGAAAATGATGCCCAAAGAGAAATGCAAAAACTGATTGCGCAAAAGGTTTCTAAAGACTATTTTAAAAAGTAAAAAGTATAAATAAAACGACTATGTGTAATTTTTACACAAAATATTTTGCTGATTAAAAATAACATTATATATTTGCGTAATAATAACACAAACTAAAAAACTATGATACTTAATTTAGATAAAAATTTCAAACCATTTGCATCAGAACAAGAGATAGCATTTCAAAGTTTTACATTTTCTGGAGGCGAACCACATATTAAAATAGATTCTAATTTTGATGTAAATCAAGAAGTTACAATTACTCATCGATTAAATTCGTTTAATGATTTCGGACTTTTGATTTTGGCGGTTGATGCTTTAAAACGAATGAATGTAAAAGTAATTAATGCTTTTATTCCGTATTTTCCCGCAGCACGACAAGATAGATTGATGATTGCAGGCGAACCACTTTCGGTAAAAGTTTATGCAGATATTATTAATTCGTTGCAATTAAATAAAGTAACCGTTTTCGATCCTCATAGCGAAGTTACACCTGCGTTGTTGAACAATGTTGAGGTAATTTACAATTATGAATTTATTTCAAAGGTTCTAAAAGTCATTGGACAAAACATCAAATTAATTTCTCCTGATGGTGGCGCATTGAAAAAAATCTATAAAGTTTCAGAATATATTGGCGGAATTGATGTAGTTGAATGTAGTAAAAGTCGCGATGTAAAAACCGGAAAATTATCAGGATTTAAAGTCTATGACGACGATTTAAAAGGAATGGATTGCCTGATTGTAGATGACATTTGTGATGGCGGCGGAACATTTATTGGCTTAGCCGAAGAATTAAAAAACAAAAACGCCGGAAAATTATATTTAGCAGTAAGCCACGGAATTTTCAACAAAGGATTTAACGAAATGAATACCATTTTCGAACGAATATTTACCACAAATTCTTTCAAGGATTTTGATGAGGCGAAGGTTGAAATGATTAAAATTGAGTTGTAGAACACACTATAAAATAAAATAATATGAACCCACTATTATTAACCGATGGTTACAAAGTTGACCACAGACGCCAATATCCAGACAATACAACATTAGTTTATTCAAACTGGACACCAAGAAAATCAAGAATTGAAGGTGTAGAAGAAGTTGTGTTCTTCGGATTGCAATATTTCCTAAAAAAATACATTATTCACGATTTTGAAGAACATTTTTTCAAACGCCCAAAAGCTGAAGTTGTAGCCAAATATTCGAGAAGAATCAATAATTATTTGGGAGAAAATCTTGTCGGCACAAAACACATTGAAGATTTACACGATTTAGGATACATTCCGATGGTTTTCAAAGCTTTGCCAGAAGGCGTTTCGGTTCCAATTCGTGTTCCAATGTTTACAATGTACAATACCAAACCTGAGTTTTTTTGGTTGACCAATTATTTCGAAACCTTACTTTCTGCTGTAATTTGGTTGCCTTGTAATTCGGCCACAATTGCCAAACAATATCGTAAAGTTTTAGATAAATACGCTTCAGAAACTTCTTCTGTACCTGAATTTGTAAACTGGCAAGGACACGATTTTTCGATGCGAGGAATGGGCGGAATTGAAGCAGCAGTAACATCCGCAGCCGGACATTTATTGAGTTTTACAGGAACAGATACGATTCCGGCAATAGAATTTTTTGAAGATTACTATGATGCCAATTCCGATACAGAATTAATTGGCGGATCAGTTGCCGCAACAGAACATTCGGTTATGTGTATGGGAACAACCGAAGGCGAATATGAAACTTTCAAACGATTAATAACCGAGGTTTATCCAAAAGGAATCGTTTCTATAGTTTCTGATACTTGGGATTTGTGGAAAGTACTAACCGATTATTTACCAAGATTAAAAAACGAAATTATAGCTCGCGAAGGCAAAGTCGTAGTTCGTCCTGATAGTGGCGATCCAGTAGAAATTATCTGCGGAAATCCAAATGGAAAAACAATCGAAGAACAAAAAGGCGTTGTAGAATTACTTTGGGATGTTTTTGGAGGAAGCGCCAATGCAAAAGGTTATAAAGAATTAATTCCGCAAATTGGTGCGATTTATGGCGATAGCATTACCGTAGAAAGAGCTACGCAAATTTGTGAAAGATTAAAAATTAAAGGTTTTGCATCAACAAATATTGTGTTAGGAATTGGTTCGTTTACTTATCAATACAACACACGCGACACGTTCGGATTTGCAATGAAAGCAACTTATGGCGAAGTAAATGGTGAAGGAAGAGCCATTTTTAAAGATCCGATTACCGATGATGGAACTAAGAAATCAGCCAAAGGTTTGATGAAAATCGAACTCGAAAACGGAATTTATAAACTTATTGACGAAGTTTCTTGGGAAGCAGAACAACAAGGCGAATTGAAAGAAGTTTTTAGAGATGGAAAATTATTAATTGAACATTCATTATCTGAAATAAGAAGCCGAATACTTTAAAATTAAAGCCGAATTCAAATCAATGGGTTCGGCTTTTTTATTTCCTATAAAAATTATTTTCATCAACATACTGCCAAACTTTTTCGGGCAATAACGGACGAATATTTTTTTTATTTTTAATGCTTTCGCGTATGAAAGTGGAAGAAAGTTCGATAACTGGCGCGCCAACTCGATGAATTTTATTGTGATTTACAAATTGCTCATCAATTTCACCTGAATTTAGTCTTGGATAGACATAAATAGCGTGATTTTGTAAAATGTATTCGTAGTTTTTCCATTTGTGAAGCGAATTCAAATTGTCTTCACCCATAATCAAACAAAATTCGTGTTGCGGAAATTTATCATTTAAATGCGCCAAAGTGTTCACCGTATAATTAGGCTGAGGTAATTTAAATTCTATATCAGAAGGTTTAATTTTGGGATAATCGTCGGTGGCCAAATTCACTAAATGCAAGCGTTGGTAATCATCCAAAAGAGTATTCTTTTGTTTGTGCGGATTATGTGGCGTTACAACCATCCAAATTTGATCCAAATCAGAATGTTCTGCCATATGATTAGCAATAATTAAATGTCCAACGTGAATTGGGTTGAAGGTTCCGAAATATAATCCTATTTTCATTTTTATCGGTACAGACGCAATTTATTGCGTCTAATATTTTTATAAATTATTCGTGTGTAATAATTTAAGACGCGATTAATCGCGTTTACAAATTTATTTATTTATAAATTCTTTCACCAATTCATACGCATCTTGCTTTGCCACATCCAAATCATAATTCTTGATAATCGTGTCAAATTGTGGCGCTGTTGCTAATTCAACGTGAGCTTTTGCGATGCGCATATTGATTTTCTCGTCGCTTTCGGTAGAACGTTCTTTTAATCTTCTTTTTAGTTCGTCAACACTTGGTGGTTTTACGAAAACAGCTAATGTTTCTTGAGGAAATTTGTGTTTGATTCGCAATCCACCAGAAACATCAATATCGAAAATTACGTTTTTGCCTTTTGCCCAAATGCGTTCGACTTCGCTTTTTAAAGTTCCGTAGTAATTGTTGGTGTACACTTCTTCCCATTCAACAAACTCTTCAGCTTTGATGTGTTTTTTAAACTCTTCCCAAGTGATAAAATAGTAATCTTTTCCGTCTACTTCTTCACCTCGAGGTTCGCGTGTTGCACAAGATATTGAAAACTCTAAATTTAAATCTTCTTGCGCCAATAAATGCCTTACTATAGTGGTTTTTCCCGAACCTGATGGCGCTGAGAATACGAGTAGTTTTCCTTTCATTTTAGTGAATAGTGATTAGTGAATAGTGATTAGTGAATAGTGATTAGTGAATAGTGATTAGTGAATAGTAATTAGTGAATAGTGATTAGTGAATAGTAATTAGTGAATAGTAATTAGTGAATAGTGATTAGTAAATAGTGATTAGTTTTTGAAGCTTCTTGAAAATGCATTTATCATTTTACTTTCTTCCTCTATTAAAGCCATTATCTCATCATATAATTTTAAATCAATAATAAAACCTAATTCTTTTGCAATTATTAGTTGTGTTTCTAATTCGTTTAAAGAACCTCTTGAAATATCAAGAAAATGACTAAATGATTTGTCTGTATTTCTACCATATCCTTCACTAATATTTGATGGAATTGAAACTGAAGCGCGTTTAATTTGAGAAGTTAATGCGTATAATTCTTCTTGTGGAAATGATTTTACTAATTGATAAACTCTAACAACTAATATTATACCTTTTTGCCAAATTATCAAATCTTTATAACTATTTATATTACCCATTATTAACAATTTGCAAATACTAATTACTATTAACTAATCACTCTTCACTTAATTAGAGGACATTCAAAACTTGTTCCTTAATCTTCTCCAATTCATCTTTCATCATCACCACCAATTTCTGCATTTCAGAATGGTTAGATTTTGAACCCATTGTGTTGATTTCTCTTCCCATTTCTTGAGTAATAAAACCCAATTTTCTTCCGTTGGCTTCAGTTCCAGCAAGGGTTTCTATGAAATAATTCAGGTGATTTTCCAGACGAACTTTCTCTTCTGTAATGTCGTATTTTTCAAGATAAAATATCAATTCTTGTTCAAAACGATTTTCGTCAACAGTGACTTTAATTTCGTCTATAGCAGTTCGTAATCTTGTTTTAATGGTATCAATACGTTCTTTATCAAACGAAACAGCTTGGTTCATTAATGATAAAATATTTCCGATTCGAGATTTAAACTCTTTTTCTAAAGAAGCGCCTTCGTCTTTACGAAATTGCGCCATATTTTCTAACGCTTGGTCAATGACTTTTTGGATTTCTTTCCATTCGTTTTCGTCAATTTCGTCACGTTCTGTTTTAAGAGCATCAGGCATTCTTACTGCCATTTTCATCAATTCAGTTTCATCAGCATTGGGTATCACTGCTTTCATTTGATTGATATAACCTTTAACAATTGGCACATTTATTTTAGAAGTAGTTTCTTCACCTGTCACTTCGATATATAAAGAAAAATCGATTTTTCCGCGTTCTAATCGTTGTGAAATTTGGTTGCGCAAACCCAATTCCATCTCACGAAAAACAGAAGGCATTCTTGTGTTTAAATCTAATCCTTTACTGTTTAGTGATTTTATTTCGACGGTAATTTTTTTGGTCGGTAATTGCAAAGTGGCTTTTCCGAAACCAGTCATTGATTGTATCATTCTTGTTTTTTATAGACTTCAAATATACTAAAAGTAATTAGTAATTAGTGAATAGTAATTAGCTTAAAAATGGCTAATTACCAATTACTTTTCACTAATCACTCGTTTTTGGGTAACCAAATAAACTCCAGTAAATATTAAAACAGCAGAAAGTAATTTTACTAAACTCAAATCATCTTTGCCTAAACCTACTGCGAAAATAGTGGCAAATAGTGGTTGCAAATAAATAAATACAGCAACCGTTGTTGGTTTCAACTCGCGCATCGAAATTAGATTCAGTAAATAAGTAAAGAATGTTGAAAAAACTACAACAAATCCGATTTTCCAGAGGATATCCGTTGGAAGATTTACAAAATCTATTGCATTAAATTCGTTCCATCCAAAAGGTAAAACCATTAAAAATCCGAAAGTGTAAATCCATTTTACAAAGGTAAATGCGTTGTATTTATCCATTAATTTTTTTACAATTATTAGATAAAAACCATAGGAAACAGCATTAATAAAAACCAATAAATTTCCTAAAGTCGCATTGGGCGCATTGACCATTGATTTTCCGTAGAGAATTAGCGTGATTGTTCCTGCTAATCCTAAAATTAATCCGAAAACTTTGCGTTTCAGCATTCGTTCTTTCATAATTATTGCTGATAAAACCAGTACAATCATTGGAGTTGTAACCATTAAAACAGCACCCATTATTGGTGAAGTATAGCTCAATCCTTTAAAAAAGGTTAGCATATTTAAGGCGACTCCAAACAAAGCTGCTGCTACAATTCTAGGAAAATCTTCCTTAGCTATTTTTTCTTTCGGACCAAAAAAGGATACCAACCAAAATAACAACATCGAACCACCAACACGCATAGTTATGAATCCGAATGGTTCTACATATTTAGGCATAACATCTTTAGCAATAGTAAAAGTTACACCATAAATAATAGAAACTATAGTAGCGGCAAGTAGTGCCCAAGTTCTTTTAGACATTTTCTAAGGCTTTCATTACTTGCAAAATGTTTTGTTGCGTGTTTCCGATATAAATTTTGTCTTGAATAATAAAAACCGGACGACTTATAAAAGTATAATGTTCTAAGATGTATTTTTTAAAATCGTCTTCTGTTAAGTTTTTATTCTTTAAATCCATCGATTTATACAATTGCGCTTTTTTACTAAACAAAGCTTCGTAACTTCCAGAAAGTGAATGCATATATTCTAATTCTTCAACCGTAATTGGATCTTGTTTTATATCGTGATAAACTAAATCGGCTGATTTTGGTAATGATTTTATGATTTTTCTGCACGTATCGCAAGAAGCTAAATAGTATATAGTATCTTTCATAGATTTTCTTTTTGCAAAAGTAAGATTTTGAATTCATTTCAAAGATTTTAACCATTAAGATATTTTATAAAATTATGTTTTACAATTTTTATTGATGAACTTAACTTTCTTAATGGTTTAAAAAATAAAAAACTCGCTATTTTTGTATAAAAATTTAATTCAATGACAACATTTACTAAAGAAATACACATTCGATGGGCTGATTTAGACCCAAATTTTCACGTGCGTCACAGCGCTTATTATGATTTTGGTGCGCAGCATCGTGTTGAAATTCTAGAACAGTTAGGAATGACTGTTAGAGTGATGCAAGAACAACATTTTGGTCCGATATTGTTTCGTGAGGAATGTGTTTTTAGAAAAGAAATGCGAATGAATCAACAGGTTTTTATTTCTACTAAAGTTGGAAAAGTGAAAGAAGACGCTTCTCGATGGACGTTAATTCACGAATTTAAAAATGATAAAGACGAACTTCTTGCTACTATTACTGTTGATGGTGCTTGGATGGATACCAAACTCAGGAAAATTGCTAATCCAACGCCGCAAATTGCAATTGATGTAATGAATATGATGCCAAAATCAGACGATTTCACGCAATTGTAAAATTATGGAAACAGCTTTTGGAATAACCGAAACCAGCAGAAAAGTACTTTTAGGTTTTTTAGAAAACTATTCGTTAGAAGAACTAAATAAAATTCCTGAAGGGTTCAATAATAACCTTATTTGGAATATTGGTCACATAATAGTTGTTCAGCAATTATTGGTCTATAAATTGAGTGGATTGCCAATTTTGGTTTCTCAAGAAATGATTGAAAAATATCAAAAAGGAACTAAACCCGAACATAACATTACTGAAGAAGAAGTTGACGAAATTAAGGTTTTATTGTTTTCAACAGTAGAAAAAACAAAACAAGATTTTGCAGATGATCTATTTCAGAATTATCGCGAATTTACATCAATGTCAGGTTTTACAATGAAATCAGCTGCCAATGCTATCGAGTTTAATAATTATCACGAGGCAATACATACTGGTGTTATGATGCAAATTAGAAAGTTTCTCTAAAAAAAAATTCCCAAACAGCAACCAATAAACTGTTTGGGAATCAACCTAACATAAACTATATTTTAAGATGCAATTGATTTTTCTTTGTCAATTTGCCCGTATCTTTTAACGTTTTCTAAGTTAATTTTTAAATATTTTCTTTGATGTAAAAAGCGTTTTATTCGAAGTTTGGACAGATCATAGATAATGATAACAACCAAAACAAAACTCACTAAATAGAACATTTTAAAACCTAAATAAACATAGGTAAAGCCTGCTAATATTGCTCCTGTAATATAAGAGATTGTAATTGCCAAAAGTAGTTTGGCTTTACCAACAAGTGCTTCATTATTTCGGTATTCTTTTTTGGTAAACATTGAAAAAAGTATTCCTAAATCGGTTGTTGTTCCGGTTAAATGGGTTGTTTTTACCGAAAAATTAGAAATACTGGCAGTTAATCCGTTTTGTAATCCCATTGCAAATAACATTACAGCAAGCAGATATTCTGTTTCAACTAAGGTTTCGGAATAAAAATAATCGCCATAAACACCTACAAAAAGCAAACATAGAATTTCTAAAATTAAAGGAATGGCGTGCGCTAAGTAAGAATTTTTCTGATTGATGTGAATCACAAACATATTTGACGTAAAACTTCCAAAAAAGAATAGAAAAATCCACGAAAACACTACCGCTACTTGATAAAGATTTCCTTTAACAATTTCGGCTGCTAGAATAGCATAATGTCCTGTAATATTCGACGAAAATGCGAAGAATAGCAGCAATGAACCAATGTTCACCATTCCGGCAGAGAAAGCCGAAAGTGTTCCTAGTTTAATGTTGTCTGCTAGTGATCTACTATTACTATATTTTCTAAGCATTTTTATAATTTTTCAAATGTTAATCGTGCAATTCCGCGCGTATGCGTGTCAGAATCAAAATTTAGAACTAATTTATTTTCTGAAAGTTCAGTTAAATTATAATGTTCACAATTTGATTTATCATATTTGATTTCGAGTATATTACCTCTTCCTTTGATAGACCAATTAACTTCTTTAGAGTGATTTTTACCTTTTAAAATTAATGTTCCATCGGGTTTAAAAATCCAACTTTCGGCTTTATGAATAATTAAGTTTTCTCCAACAACATCTTTAACAAAATGTGATACCGAATTAAAATCACTTTTGGTAGTGTCATTTTTATCTACTTTTTCATATTCCCAAACGGATTCTTTCCATTGACCTTGAATTGTTTTTTCTGGATTATTAGAATTACTTAGTAATAGAATGAAAAGAGCAATTCCAGCTCCAAAAAAACCTATGTATCGCATCCAGATTTTCATAGCCTTTTAAATTATCCCAATGATATTTGATTAAATACTTCGGCAACTTTTCCTTTTTCAGGTGTTGACAAAGAAAGAACGGTATCAATAGTAATTACCTTAGCCATTGATTTTGCAATAAATCGCGATAAATCAAAGCTTTTCTTGTTAGTTAATTCGAGTTTTTTATCTGAAACATAAATTTCCACAACTCGATTTCCTTCTAAAAAATTATTAAATGCCGAAAGATTATAACCTGAAAATAAATCGACTCTTAAAGAACTGATTTGGGAATCGTATTTATTTTTGATCACCTCACAAGCTTCTTCAAACTCGGCAGTGCTGAGGTTTTCAATTTGTTGTAGTTTAGATGAAAACAATAAATCTCTAATGGAATCATTCAAACTTAATCCGTGAAGTAAAATAATATCAAGCGTGGTATTAGAGGCATTGTTGCTCAAAACTGATTTCAAAACATTTAAGGATTGAACCGTAAAATCTGTTGGTATTACTATTGTCTTTCTCATAACTTCTATATTGTTTTTGTTACAATACAAAGTTATTTGCATAAGATTAGAGCCATCTTAACTTGAGATTAGAATGTTATTAAAATCAAGGCTTTGAGATTAAAATGATATTAGAATTGCTTAATTAAAAGTTAAGAAACCAAATTTGGTGTTAATTTCCTGATTTTAAAGTTTTAAAACCGGTAAAGTTATCTGCACAACCGTTCCTTGATTTTCGGTAGAATTTACCATAATTTTACCATTGTGCATCCTGATGATATTTCTAGTTAACGGAAGCCCAATGCCATAACCTTCATAATTTTTGGTATTAGAAGCTCTAAAAAACGGATCATAAATATATTTTAGTTCGTTGTCAGGAATACCAATACCACTGTCTTTGGTGATGATATAAACAAAATCGTCTGAAGCACCAATGGAAACGGTTACAGTCTCAAAATTAGAATACTTACAAGCATTACTAATAATGTTACTAAAAGCCAAGTGAAGCAGTTGAATGTTGCCGTTTACTTTAAGTTTCATAGGATTTTCAGGTAAAAGTTCCATATCAAATAGGATCTTATTTTTGGAATTCATACTTTCAAGATTTTCTTTGACATCCCATAAAAGTTGATCGATTCTAACTTTTTCAAATTTTTGGATTTTACCGTTAAATCCTGTTTGAGCTAAGAATAATAATGCTTTGGTTTTGTTGTCTAATTTTTCGGCTTCTTGTAAAATAATTTTTAAAGTATCGATATAATCTTCTTGACTTCTTGGTTTACTTAGTGTTACATCGGCTTCACCAATTATCGCCGTTAAAGGTGTTCTTAGTTCGTGCGATGCATTACTAATAAAGTTGTTTTGGGTTTCAAATGAAGTTTCAATTCGGTCCAACATATCATTAAATGTGCTCGATAGTTGGTTTAATTCTTCATTTTTATTTTGGTCATTCAATCTAAGATATAGATTTTCAGAACTAATTTCTTTGGCTTGTTCAATAATTGCAACGATAGGTTTAAATATGTTTTTGGAGTAGTAGTAGGCCAAATACCAAAGTAATATTGAAGCACATAGAATTGCAAATAAAAGCGTATTGATTAAGTTTTTAGCTTGATTGATTTCAAAATAATTTTCGGCAACGGTAATCACAATAAAATTTCCAGATTTAGACTTGAATTTTATTCCTTTATATAAATATTTTTTTGTGATAAATTCGGAGTTTCCTTCTTTTAAAACTTCGTTAAAGAATTGTTCACTAAGTCCAATTTTTTTAGCCTCGGTTACAACATTCAAATTAGAATTAATCGGAATAAAATAATCTTTTTCGTGTGGTAGCTTGTCAGCTGTTTTATTTACTGAAAATGTGGTTTTGGTTGGAATTTTTTCACCTTCAAATTTTTCTTTCGCAACTTTGTTTGCACGTGCTTCAAGGAGTTTAAATAAATAGTTTTCAGAATAATTAGAAACCGAAAAATAAATGAACAAACTAAACAAGAAAATTACAATAAGAAACGGAATTAAATACAACAAAAAAGTTCTAGAAGGTGTTTTCATTTGCATCTTATTTTTTTTAGTTTTCTTTCAAAACATAGCCCATTCCAATTACGGTATGAATAATTTTATCCTCTGTTTTTGCATCAATTTTTTTTCTCAAATAATTGACATATACGTCTACAACATTGGTTCCTAAATCATAATTTACACCCCAAACATTTTCTAATATCTCTTGTCTTGACAGCACTTTGTTTTTGTTTTTTACAAAAAATAGTAAAAGTTTAAATTCTGTTGAGGTCAAGGATATCTCATCATTTAGTCGGGTTACCGTTTTGGTGTAATCGTTAATTACTACATCAGCAAAGGTGAACGTATTTTTGTTATCACTATGTTGTTGATCTGATTTAGATGATTTTCCGTCAATTCTTCTAATAAGGTTTTTAATTCTTGCAACAAGTTCAATGAATTTAAATGGTTTTACCAAATAATCATCAGCGCCATTTTCTAATCCGAGAACAATATTTTCGGGTGTTCCGAGCGCTGTTAAAAAAAGAACAGGAACGTTTTGATTTTCTTGTCTGATTGCTTTACAAACTTCTAAACCATTCATTTCAGGCAACATAATGTCTAGAATAATTAAGTCATATGAATTTTCTAATGCTAATTTGAGTCCTGTCATACCGTCAAAGGCAACACTAACTTCAAATCCTTCTTCAGAAAGTCCTTTTTTTATAAAAGAAACAACCGGTGCTTCATCTTCAACTAGAAGTATTTTTTTCATTTAATATAGAGATGTATTTTCAAATGATATTAGCATAAACTTAAATTTTATGATTCATTTGACAGTGCAAATTAAAAAAAATCATCCTAAGTTACTACCTTTGTAACCTAATTTTAACGTAAAAGGAGTTCTCAAAGACATCAGTTTTTTAAAGCAATTGGTGCTATTTGATGATTTAATTGATTTTCAATAAAAATAAATTCAAAACAAATGAAATTTAATACTAAAGTTATACACGGCGGACAACACCACGACCCAAGTACTGGAGCAGTAATGCCACCAGTTTATCAAACATCAACTTTTGTTCAGAACAGTCCTGGACAACCAGTAAATCCTGACTATGAATATTCTCGTGCTGCAAATCCAACACGTTCAGCATTAGAAAATGCTTTGGCTAGTATCGAAAATGGCGCACGCGGATTAGCGTTTTCATCAGGATTGGCAGCAACTGATTGTTTGCTAAGAATGTTTAAAGCAGGAGATGAAATCATTGCAATGGATGATTTATATGGCGGAACATATAGATTGTTTACAAGATTATATAAAGATTCTGGAATAAAATTCCATTTTGTTGATATGAATGATTTAGAGAAATTTCAATCATTAATCAACGAAAACACAAAATTAGTTTGGGTTGAAACACCAACTAATCCTTTAATGAAATTGGCAGATATTGCTGAAATTGCAAAAATCACAAAAGAGAAAAATATTCTTTTTGCAGTTGATAATACTTTTGCAACACCATACTTACAAAAGCCATTAGATTTAGGTGCTGATATTGTAATGCATTCAGCTACTAAATATCTTGGAGGACATTCTGATGTTATTGCTGGTGCATTGATTATTAAAGACGCAGCTCTTGGTGAAGAATTGCATTTTAAACAGTTCGCAACAGGCGCAACACTCGGGCCAATGGATAGTTTCTTGGTTTTGAGAGGTATTAAAACATTGCATTTAAGAGTGCAAAGACATTGTGAAAACGGAATGAAAGTTGCAGAATTTTTAGCAAATCATCCGTCGGTAGCGCAAGTTTATTATCCTGGTTTACCAACGCATCCATTTTATGAAATTGCCAAAAAACAAATGAATGGCTTTGGCGGAATGGTTTCATTTACTTTCAAATCAGGTTTAAAAGCAGATGCTATTAAGTTTTTAGAAAATTTAAAAGTGTTTACTCTTGCTGAATCTCTTGGTGGAGTGGAAAGTTTGGCAAATCATCCGGCTTTAATGACGCACGCATCTATTCCTGAAGACAAACGTTTAGAAATTGGCATTACAGATGATTTAGTGCGATTGAGTACAGGTGTTGAGGATATTGAAGACTTACTTGCTGATTTAACACAAGCATTAAAATAAAAAATGATTAAAACTAAAAAACCCGATTCAATTATTTGAATCGGGTTTTTTATTGAATTTTTATTATAGATTAATTTAAATAGTAGATATAACCAAAATTTAACCACACATTCCAATCATTTGCTCTGTTTTCAGTATAAACTCGCGGATCTGGATTTAAACCATCAACCCAATTCGAAAAATAGTATTGAAATCTTAAGTCTACCATTAAATCAGATAGTTCGTTAAGTTTGTATCTTGTACCGACGCTTGTTACTACAGACCAAGTCGTTCCACCTTTAACATCAAATGCATCGATATATTTAATTGGAGTAACGGTTGGTAATTGTCCTAAACCATCACCTAATTCAGAATAAGCTGTTGGTTTATAGAAACTAAACTGTCCGCCAAGGCTAATAAAAGGAGCCCAACTTCCATCAGTAGCAGCAAAGTCTCTAATACTAAATGGGAAAAATTCTAACTGCATTCCAATATTGGTTACAGCAGTACTACCTCTCATCGCTCTTAATTGTCTTGCAGTCAAAGATGTTTTTTTATCGTCTACCCATTGACCAAAATGTTGAAGATTGGTTTTGTTGTAAGATAATTCACTTCTTAATTTAAAGTGATCATTGAAATAAGTTTCAGGAGTATAGCAATTACACTCTGCTTTATAAGAAAAATTCAAATAGTGAATTAAACCTATACCAAAGCCTGTATTTCCAGAATTTGTAGAGAAATCGTTTCGTTCTCCATAGTCAGATTGAAAGGCTACAGGTCCCATAATTGCACCAATTTCGTGGGAGAAACCAAACTGAGCAATTGCTTTGTTGGATATACCAGACAACAGCAATAAAGTGACAATAAAATACTTGGTCATTTTCATACAGATTAATTCAATTCTTGACAAATATATAAAAACATCATACACTAATAAAATAAAATAAAAAAATACTTGTATATGTACGAAAAAAAGCAGAAATAGTTTTAAAACTAATCATTAATGTCAACTATCACTAAAAAATCTTAACAAAAAGATAAAACTTTTGAGAACTTAAAAAATATTACGCCATTATTTTAATAAAATGTATCTTTGTGGCAAATTACGAAAACGTTTTCTTAAACATTAATATTATAATTTATGTCACAAAGTATCAACAACTTTATTGAAGCGGTTGCTAAAAGAAACCCTAACGAGCCAGAATTCATGCAAGCCGTTAAGGAAGTTGCCGAAACAGTAATCCCTTTTATTGAAGAGAATAAAAAATACGAAGGCAAAATGCTTTTGGAAAGAATGGTTGAACCAGAACGAGTGATCATGTTTAGAGTAACATGGATCGATGACGCTGGAAAAACTCAAGTTAATAGAGGTTACAGAATTCAAATGAACTCTGCTATCGGACCATACAAAGGAGGAATTCGTTTTCATCCATCTGTAAATTTAAGTATTTTAAAATTCTTAGCTTTTGAGCAAACTTTTAAAAATAGCTTAACTACATTGCCAATGGGTGGTGGAAAAGGTGGAGCTGATTTTGATCCAAAAGGTAAATCAGATATTGAAATTATGAGATTTTGTCAAGCATTTATGACAGAATTATCAAAACATATTGGTGCTGATACTGATGTTCCTGCAGGTGATATTGGAGTAGGCGGAAGAGAAGTAGGATACATGTTCGGTCAATACAAGAGATTAAGAAATGAATTTACAGGAGTTTTAACTGGTAAAGGTATTTCTTTCGGTGGTTCATTGATTCGTCCAGAAGCTACAGGTTATGGTGATGTATATTTTGCTCAAAGTATGTTGGCAACTAAAGGAGATAGTTTTACAGGTAAAACAGTTGTGGTATCTGGATCAGGAAACGTTGCTCAATATGCTGCTCAAAAAGCAACAGAACTTGGAGGTAAAGTAGTAACATTATCAGACTCGTCAGGGTATATCTATGATGCCGATGGTATAGATGCAGATAAACTTGCTTATGTAATGGAAATTAAAAACGTTAACTACGGTAGAATTTCTGATTATGTAACTAAGTATCCAAGTGCTAAATTTGTTGCAGGTAAACGTCCATGGGAAGTAAAATGTGATGTAGCTTTGCCTTGTGCGACTCAAAATGAGTTAAACGAAGAAGAAGCAAAAACATTAATTGCTAACGGATGTATTTGTGTTGCCGAAGGTGCTAACATGCCATCAACTCCAGAAGCAGTTACTGCTTTCTTAAATGCTAAAATATTATTTGCTCCAGGAAAAGCATCTAATGCTGGTGGTGTAGCAACATCTGGTCTTGAAATGTCACAAAACTCGTTACGTTTAAGTTGGACTTCTGAAGAAGTTGACGAAAGACTAAAAAGAATTATGCACGATATTCACGCTGCTTGTGTTGAGTATGGTACAGACGCGACAGGATATGTTGATTATGTTAAAGGTGCAAATATTGCCGGTTTCGTTAAAGTAGCTGATGCTATGTTGGCACAAGGAATCGTGTAATTACTTCATATAATAGCTTATTATTAAACCTTCTTTCTTAAATTGAAAGAAGGTTTTTTTATTGGTTTATATGAAATCATATTTAATTTCGTTATTACTATATTTGTATAAAATAAATTGTATCCTAAATTCCAATGAGTAAGAAAATTATCAATTTACTATCTTTATTACTGATTGTAAGTGGTTTTGCACAAACCAATTTACAATGGCAAGGTTATTTCTCTTACAATAAGATATCAGACATTAGCGAAGGACAAGATAAGATTTATGCCTCTTCAGAAAATGCTATTTTTTCGAAGAATTTAGTGACAAATGATATAACTACCACAACCTCTATCGATGGATTGAAAGCTGAGACAATCACAGCCATTCATTATAGCGAAACTTTCAACAAGACGTTAGTAGGAAATTCAAATGGATTATTACTAATATTGAATCCCGATGGAAAGATAATTTTTAAAAACGGAATTGTTGTAGAAGTACCAGTGTCGCCATTTCTAAAAAAAATTAACCACTTTTTAGAATTTAACGGAAAAGTTTATCTTTCGTGTGATTACGGAATCTCTGTATTTGACTTAACCACTATGGAGTTTGGAGATACTTATTTTATAGGAAACAGCGGTCAGCAAGTAAAAGTATATCAAACTACAATTCTAAATAATGAAATTTTTGCTGTAACAGATATCAATGGTATAAAAAAAGCAGCACTTTCCAACCCTAATTTGGTAGATTTTAGTCAATGGCAAGTTTTTGACGGAGGTTTTTGGAGCGGAATTACAACAATTCAAAACATACTTGTTGGGATGAATACCAACGGAAGGCTTTATAAAAATAACGGAACTTTTTTTGAAGAGTTTTTTATTTTAAATCAAGGAGGAATTGATATCAGGACTAGCAATGAAATGGTTAGTGTTACAACGCAAAGTAATGTGCATATCTTCAATCCTGCTTTGCAACTTGTTGTTACAATTAATAATAGTCAATACACTCCAACACCAGTTACATTTAGTTGTGCATCGGTTATTGATGATGTAATTTATATTGGCACCAACGAAACAGGATTACTTGTCTCCAACCTGTCAGCTCCAACCAACTTTCAATCTATAAAACCAGATGGACCAGATAGAAATAACATTTTTAGAATAAAGCAAACTTCCAATACACTTTGGGCAACCTATGGTGGATATTCTATAACTTATGATCCATCTTTACTAGAAGAAGGAATCAGTAAATATTCACGTCAAAACGGTTGGAGTAAAATACCATTTACTGACTTGTTTGGGGCAACATCATTGAGTGACATAGTGGTTAATCCAAAAAATGAGAATGAAGTTTATGTATGTTCCTTTCACAACGGTTTGCTCAAAATTAAAGACGATGCAATCACGTTTTATAATCAAAATACTGCACCGCCAAATGGTCCAGAAAATCAACAATTAGTGACGCCAGCCTACATTTCGGTCAGAATTAATGGTCCTGCATTTGATAGTAGCGGTAATCTATGGATGACAAATGCCTACGTATTTAAAGCATTAAAAACACTAAAACCAGATAATACTTGGCAATCCGTAAACGACTGGCCTAATCAATTAGCATCTGCCAATGAAGAACGCTATTCTAAAATTGCGATCGATAGAAATAATACTAAATGGGTTCCAACATATAGAGGAAATGGCTTAGTGGCTTTTAATGAAAATTATGCCAATAAGTTTATCAAAATTAAAACAGGAACCGATGGAAACTTGCCAAGTAATGATGTAAGAACAGTTGCAATTGATAATAAAAATCAAGTTTGGATTGGTACGGCTAGAGGACTTCGATTCATTCCATCGGCAGATTCATTTGTTTCTGAAACAGAAATTCAATCAAAACCAATTATTATCCTCGAAGATGATTTGGCACAAGAATTATTTTTCGAACAGTTTATTATGGAAATTGTTGTCGATGGCGCTAACCGAAAATGGGTATCAATTGCCGAATCTGGTGTATACTTGATATCACCTAATGGTCAAGAAACTATTTATCAATTTACTAAAGATAATTCACCGCTACCTAGTAATAACGTTAATGATATTGAAATTGATAGTGTCACTGGAGAAGTATTTTTCGCAACAGATAAAGGATTGGTTTCCTTCAAAGGTACAGCTACAAGACCAAGTGAAGATTTGAGTAATGTATATGCTTATCCTAATCCGGTTAGACCAGGTTTTTCAGGTACAGTAAAAATATCTGGTTTAACTAATAAAGCAGTAGTAAAAATTACAGATATCGAAGGAAATTTAGTGCACGAAACAACGTCCGAAGGAGGAACTATAGAATGGGATACTACTGCGTTCGGAAAATATAAAGTAGCTACAGGTGTATACATGATATTGGTTTCTGCCGAAGATGGAATAGATACAATCGTAAAAAAAGTAATGATTGTTAGATAAATTCCAATAAATAAATTCCAAGTTCCAATGTTGGTAAAAACCAAAGCTATCGTAATTTCATCTCTAAGATATCAAGAAAAAAGCTTGATTGTAAAATGTTTTACACAAAGTGATGGTTTAAAAAGTTACTTCGTACAAAGTGCTTATTCTGGAAAAAAATCCAATCAAAAAATTGCGTATTTTCAACCTTTGACTATTCTTGAAATTGAAGCTAACCATAAGAATAAAGGCACTTTAGAACATTTTAAAGAAATAAAATTAGCAACAGCTTATCAAACTATAAATACTGATATTGTAAAAAGTACTATTGTAATTTTCTTGTCCGAAATGCTACACCATAGTATTCATGAAGAAGAAAAAAATGAAGACTTATTTACCTTTCTTGAAACGGCTTTAATTTGGTTGGATACTCACGACGAAACATCCAATTTTCATTTAATTTTACTTTTAGAAACTACAAAGTTTTTAGGATTTTATCCAGATAATTCCGAGACAGATTTTAATTTTTTTGAAATGGTTGATGGCATTTTTTCACCTTTTCAAGGAACAAATTGTCTTAACGAACACGAAACATTTCTTTTTAAAAAACTTATCGATTTAAAATTTGATTCTGATCAAAAGGTTTTCGCTGGAATTGAACGCCAAATTCTTTTAAAAATCTTATTAGATTATTATTCCATTCACCTCGACGGATTCAAAAAACCAAAATCCTTAGATGTTTTAAAGGAGGTTTTTGCATAAAAGATAAATTTAGGCATTCTTTCTTGCACAATCGCAAAAACTGAAAACCGAAAACCGAAAACTGAAAACTATTTACTACTTTCGCAAACTGATTTAAGAATACGACAAAATGAGCACAAAATTTACTGAATACAAAGGACTTGACTTGCCAACAGTAGCATCAGAAGTTCTTGATTTTTGGAAGAAAAACAACGTTTTTGAACAAAGTGTAACTTCGCGTGAAGGTGCAACTCCTTATGTGTTTTTTGAAGGTCCACCTTCTGCAAACGGATTACCTGGAATTCACCACGTGATGGCTCGTGCTATTAAAGATATTTTTTGTCGCTACAAAACTCAAAAAGGGTTTCAAGTAAAACGTAAAGCAGGTTGGGATACTCACGGTTTGCCTGTTGAATTGGGAACTGAAAAAGAATTAGGAATCACCAAAGAAGACATCGGAAAAACCATTTCGGTAGAAGAATACAACGAAGCGTGTAAGAGAACCGTCATGCGCTATACCGACGTGTGGAACGATCTTACCGAAAAAATGGGTTATTGGGTTGATATGGAAGATCCATATGTGACTTACAAATCCAAATACATGGAAACCGTTTGGTGGTTGTTGAAACAAATTTATAACAAAGATTTACTATATAAAGGCTACACCATTCAACCATATTCTCCAAAAGCTGGAACGGGATTGTCTTCACACGAAGTTAACCAACCAGGCAGTTACAGAGATGTTACGGATACAACAGTTGTAGCACAATTTCTTGCAAAAACCGAAACTTTACCAAGCTTTTTGCAAGGTTTTGGTGATGTTCACATTTTAGCTTGGACAACAACTCCTTGGACTTTGCCTTCAAATACAGCTTTGACAGTTGGTCCAAAAATCGATTATGTTTTGGTAGAAACTTTCAACCAATACACATTTCGTCCAGTAAAAGTAATTTTGGCTAAAAACCTTGTCGGAAAACAATTCGGAAAAGGATTTTTTGCTTCTGTTGAACCTTCTGATTTTGAAAATTTCAAAGAAGGCGATAAAAATATTCCATATCAAATATTAGCCGAATTTAAAGGTGCTGATTTAGTAGGAATTCGATACGAACAATTGATGAAATTGGTTTTACCGTATCAAAATTCTGAAGATGCTTTTAGAGTGATTTCAGGTGATTTCGTAACTACCGAAGATGGAACTGGAATTGTACACACGGCTCCAACTTTTGGTGCAGATGATGCTAAAGTTGCCAAAGAAGCAACACCAGAAATTCCGCCAATGTTGGTTTTAGACGAAAACGGAAATCCTGTTCCTTTGGTTGATTTACAAGGTAAATTCATTCAAGGTTTAGGAAATTATTCTGAAAAATACGTTAAAAATGAATATTACAACGATGGTGAAGCTCCAGAACGCTCTGCCGATGTTGAAATCGCGATCCAATTAAAAGAAGAAAATAAGGCTTTCAAAGTCGAAAAATATGTTCACAGTTACCCACATTGTTGGAGAACTGACAAACCAATTTTATATTATCCGTTAGATTCTTGGTTCATCAAAGTAACCGAAATCAAGGATAGAATGTTCGATTTGAACGAAACCATCAACTGGAAACCAAAAGCAACTGGTGAAGGTCGTTTCGGGAATTGGTTGAAAAACGCTAACGATTGGAACTTGTCGCGTTCAAGATATTGGGGAATTCCGTTGCCAATTTGGAGAACCGAAGACGGAACCGAAGAAATTTTAATCGGTTCAGTAGAAGAATTGTATTCAGAAATTGAAAAATCTATCGCAGCTGGTTTTCAATCAGAAAATCCATTCAAAGGTTTTGTGGTTGGAAATATGAGTGAGGAAAACTACGATTTAGTTGATTTACACAAAAATGTAGTTGATAATATTGTACTAGTTTCGCCTTCTGGAAAAGTAATGAAACGCGAAAGTGACTTGATTGACGTTTGGTTCGATTCTGGTGCGATGCCTTATGCTCAATGGCATTATCCATTTGAAAATAAAGATTTAATTGACGAAAACAAAGCATTTCCTGCCGATTTTATCGCAGAAGGTGTCGATCAAACTCGTGGTTGGTTTTATACTTTACACGCTATCGGAACTTTAGTTTTTGATAAAATTGCTTATAAAAATGTAGTTTCCAACGGATTAGTTCTAGACAAAAACGGACAAAAAATGTCGAAACGTCTAGGAAATGCCGTTGACCCATTCACAACTTTGGCAGAATATGGTCCGGATGCTACTCGTTGGTATATGATTGCAAATGCCAATCCTTGGGACAATTTGAAATTTGACATTGAAGGTGTTGCAGAAGTGCGCAGAAAATTCTTCGGAACTTTATACAACACCTATTCGTTCTTTAGTTTATATGCCAATATCGATGGTTTCAAATATGCAGAAGCTGAAATTCCATTAAACGAACGACCAGAAATCGATCGTTGGATTTTGTCTGAATTACATACTTTGATAAAAACTGTTGATGAAGCATACGCTGATTACGAACCAACAAAAGCAGCACGTGCAATTTCTGACTTTGTTCAAGAAAATTTGAGCAACTGGTACGTTCGTTTATGCAGAAGAAGATTTTGGAAAGGCGAATACGGAACAGATAAAATCGCGGCTTATCAAACGCTTTATACTTGTTTGTTAAATGTGGCTAAACTTTCGGCTCCAATCGCACCATTTTTTATGGACAAACTTTACAGAGATTTAACTCAGGCAACACATTCAGAGGAATTTGAGTCAGTACATTTGGCAAAATTTCCAATTTCGGTTGAAAACTTTGTTGATAAATCGTTAGAGAGCAAAATGATGAAAGCGCAAACCGTTTCGTCACTAGTTTTATCGCTTCGAAAAAAGGAAATGATAAAAGTGCGTCAACCGTTGCAAAAGGTTATGATTCCTATACTTGACGAAAATCAACGTGCTGAAATCGAGGCAGTTTCTGACCTGATAAAAGCCGAAGTAAACGTCAAAGAAATCGAACTTTTAGACGATGCATCAGGTGTTTTAGTGAAGCAAATTAAGCCAAATTTTAAAGCACTTGGACCACGTTTTGGTAAGGATATGGGATTGATTTCTAGTGAAATACAAAAATTTTCACAAGAACAAATCAACGAAATTGATGCTAAAGGAGAACTAGCGCTTGTTATTTCAGGAAATAGTATAACTTTAACATCCCAAGATGTAGAAATATCCTCACAAGATATTCCAGGGTGGTTGGTTGCAAATTCTAACGGAATTACAGTAGCTTTAGACATCAAAATTTCTGAAGAACTAAAACAAGAAGGAATTGCAAGAGAATTAGTAAACAGAATTCAAAATATAAGAAAAGATTCTGGTTTTGAAGTAACAGATAAAATTAAAGTTCAAATTCAACGCAATGGTGAATTAGAACAAGCAATAAAAAATAACGAAGACTATATCAAGTCGGAAACGTTAACCGAAAACTTAATTTTTCAAGACAACGTAGATAATGGTATAGAAATTGAGTTTGATGATATAAAAACAAGAATATTAATTTCAAAATAGTACAAAATGGTTGAAGAAATGATGCGATACTCTGATGCTGATTTAGCCGAGTTCAAAGAAATTATCTTAAATAAAATTGAGAAAGCACAAACCGATTTAGAATTAATCAAAAGTGCTTATATGAATGATTTAAATAATGGTACCGACGATACGTCACCAACATTTAAAGCATTTGAAGAAGGAAGTGAAACAATGAGTAAAGAAGCGAATTCTGCTTTAGCTATTCGTCAAGAAAAATTCATTCGTGATTTAAAAAATGCGCTTTTTCGTGTAGAAAATAAAACTTATGGCGTTTGTAAAGTAACCGGAAAATTGATTGGTAAAGAACGATTAAAAATTGTTCCACACGCTACAATGAGTATAGAAGCAAAAAATTTGCAACGTTAATACACAATTCTATAAAATTAAAACGCTCCAAAAAGGAGCGTTTTTTATAGAAAATAATACTATTTTTGCACATTAAAAACCATAGAATGAAACTTAGGCACGCAGCATTAATCATATTTCTGATATTAATTATAGATCAATTCTCAAAAGTTTACGTAAAAACCAACTTTTATTATGGAGAACCATACAGAGTGTTGAGTTGGTTTAATATTACTTTTATTGAAAATGAAGGAATGGCGTGGGGAACAAAAATACCAGGTCAATATGGTAAATTATTTTTAACCTTATTTAGAATTCTTGCAGTTGGTGGAATTGGGTATTGGTTGTGGGATTCGGTTGAAAAAGAACGTTCAAAGTTTTTAATCACTGCAATAGCATTAATTTTTGCGGGAGCTTTAGGAAATATTATTGATTCGGTTCTTTACGGAATTATGTTTGATGAAAGTACAAGATATCATTTGGCTACTTTTTTCCCTGAGCAACCTTATGGAGATTGGTTTCACGGTAGAGTTGTAGATATGTTCGAATTTCCAATTTGGGAAGGAAAATTACCAGAATGGATTCCTTTTTGGGGTGGCGATGATTTCAGGTTTTTTAATGCTATTTTCAACGTGGCCGATTTTGCAATCTCTGTTGGAGTTGGGATTTTAATATTCTTTAATAAAAGAGCTTTTGCACCAGTACAACTTCCTGATCACGTAAAGTTTTCAGATAAATTAGATGATACTATCTAAATAAAATATTTTTTCAGGAGTAATACAAAAGTTCAACTTTATATCATTTTCTGAAAGATCTTCAATTAAATTTTCAGCATCGAAGAACGACAGTCCAATTTTGATAGTTTCAGAATTGCATTGCGATAAAAATTTATCATAAAAGCCTTTGCCATAACCAACGCGGTTTCCGATTAAATCAAATGCTAATAACGGAACAAAAACCACATCAATTTTTGAAACAGGAACTTCTAATCCGTTAACCGGTTCAGGAATATTGTATTCATTTTTCCTAAATTTTGTGTTATCGGTTAGTAAATAATGCGTCATTTCAGTGGTTGCAAAATCACTTTTTGAAACTACAATTTCTCTATCTTTTCCTGCTAGTATTTGAAGGATAAATTCAGTGTCAACTTCTTTTTGTTCCTCAATTGTCAAAAATAAATGATAATAAGTTTTATCCCAGATATTTAATGACAGAAGTTGATTTGCAATTGCTAAACTATTCTGTTCAATAAACTCTTCTGATAATGATGCTCTTAAATCTTTATATTTTTTTCTTAAATCTTTTTTTAACATAAAGTAAATGTAAAAAAAATCAACTTGTTTTATGTAGAATTTAAAGTTAAATTTGTTTGTACAAAAATCGCTGAGAAAGAAAAAAACAATCTGTCAAAATTTGTTTAATCTGTGCCAAAATATAAAAACTAGTGAGATTCCTTCGGAATGACAAACGGTGTATATATTATGAACAAAACCCGTAACCCGAAACTCGTAACCCGAAACTTTTTAAATGAACAATCCATCTTTAGAACTTCAAATACAAACATTACCCGATAATCCCGGCGTATATCAGTATTATGATAAAGAGGGTAAAATTCTTTATGTAGGTAAAGCCAAAAATCTAAAAAAGAGAGTATCATCTTACTTCAATAAAGTTCATGATATAGCCAAAACAAATGTGCTAGTTAAGAAAATTGTAACTATAAAACATATTGTTGTTTCCTCTGAACAAGATGCACTTTTACTAGAGAATAATTTAATTAAGAAACTTCAACCACGCTACAATGTTTTGTTACGTGATGACAAAACCTATCCGTGGATTTGCATAAAGAAAGAACCTTTTTCAAGAATATTTCCTACTAGAAGAATGGTGAAAGATGGTTCCGAATATTTTGGACCTTATACCAGTTTTAAAACCGTAAACACTATTTTAGAATTAATAAAAGAATTATATCCGTTAAGAACTTGTAACTACGATTTGTCCGAAGCCAATATTGATTCGGGTAAGTATAAAGTATGTTTAGAATTTCATATAGGAAATTGCAAAGGCGGTTGTGAAGGTTATGAATTACTTGAAAACTATCAAAAGCAAGTCGATGCTATTCGAGAAATATTAAAAGGAAACTTCAAGGAAAGCTTGAAAGAATTCAAAATAAAAATGCTTCATTTTGCTCAAGAAATGCAATTTGAAGAAGCCCAAAAAATTAAAGAAAAAATAGAAGTTCTTGAAAATTATCAATCGCGTTCAACGATATTAAATCCGAAAATATCCAATATTGATGTTTTTTCAATTATTTCTGATGAAGCTGTCGCTTATGTGAATTTTCTTCAAATAGCACACGGAGCAATTATTCGATCCTATACTTTAGAACTAAAAAAGAAATTGGACGAAACCGACGAAGAACTTTTAGAACTAGCAGTTGTTGAACTTCGTGAGCGTTTTCATTTGCTTTCACGCGAAATAATTTTGCCTTTCCCATTAGATTTTGGTGATAAAATAAAAGTTACAGTGCCACAACTTGGCGATAAAAAACAAATTTTAGAATTATCAGAAAGAAACGCAAGATATTATCGATTAGACCAATTAAAACAAATTCAAATTGTAGATCCAGAACGTCATACTAACAGAATAATGGCGCAAATGCAAAAAGATTTACGCCTTTCGGTTGAACCAAGACACATCGAATGTTTTGATAATTCCAACATTCAAGGAACCAATCCTGTTGCGGCTTGCGTAGTTTTTAAAGACGGAAAACCATCTAAAAAAGACTACCGTCATTTTAATATCAAAACTGTTGAAGGACCAAATGACTTTGCTTCTATGGAAGAAGTTGTTTACAGAAGATACAAGCGATTATTAGACGAAAACCAACCTTTACCACAATTAATAATTATTGACGGAGGAAAAGGACAACTATCCTCAGCATTAAAAAGTATTGACGATTTAGGTTTGAGAGGAAAAGTTGCAATCATCGGAATTGCAAAGCGATTAGAAGAATTATTCTATCCAGGTGATTCTGTGCCATTATATCTCGATAAAAAATCAGAAACCTTAAAAGTAATTCAGTTTTTACGTAATGAAGCACATCGATTTGGTATTACATTCCATAGAGATAAACGAAGTAAATCGGCTTTAAATTCATCCATAGAAGCTATTCCCGGAATTGGAGAAAAAACCATGCTAACTTTAATAAAACATTTTAAAAGTGTTAAAAGATTAAAATTAGCTACCGAAAAAGAAATTTCAGATATAGTTGGTGTATCTAAATCCAAAAAAATTATCGAATTTTACAAAAAAGAATCAGGTTTTTAAATTTTAGAGAATGAATTACCAATATTTTAGAGTAGGAATTAATTTTAGAAAAGTTTACTCACTTGCCTTATTTTTTATTTTCTGTTTTCTGTTTTCGCAAATTAGTTATTCACAAGAAATTGCACCAAGAAAAAAAGTGGGATTGGTACTCACAGGCGGAGGTGCTAAAGGTTTTGCACACATAGGCGTTTTAAAAGTATTAGAGCAAGCAGGTGTAAAAGTTGATTATATTGGCGGTACAAGTATGGGCGCAGTAGTTGGCGGATTGTATGCAACGGGTTATAGCGCAACGCAAATAGACTCGATTTTTCACGCAACAAATTTTGATGAATTATTAAAAGACTACATTCCGAGAAATTCGAAAAGTTTTTATGAAAAGCGAAACGATGAGATTTACGCAATTTCACTACCTTTTAACAAGTTTAGTATAGGTGTTCCGATTGCTCTGTCAAAAGGAATGTATAACTACAATTTACTTACTAAACTTACGCATCCTGTTAGACATATTAGAGATTTTAATAAACTTCCAATTCCGTTTTTATGTATTGCAACCAATATCGAAACTGGCGAGCAATTAATCTTAAATAAAGGATATTTACCGCAAGCGCTTTTGGCTAGTTCGGCTTTTCCTACATTATTTTCACCAATTGAAATCGACGGAAAGATGCTCGTTGACGGTGGAGTTACTAATAATTATCCAATTGATGAGGTTAAAAAATTGGGTGCCGATATAATTATAGGTGTCGATGTTCAAGATGGTTTGAAAGGACGAAATTCTTTAAAAGAAGCCACTAAAATATTAGTTCAAATTTCAAATCTTCAAATGATTGAAGGAATGAAAGAAAAAATTAAAAAAACCGACATCTATATTCAACCTGATATCAAAGATTATACTGTAATCACATTTGATAAAGGAGAAGAAATTATAAAAAAAGGAGAAGATGCCGCATTAAAAGTTTGGGATGATTTAAAGAAACTAGCAGTAAAGCAAAATGACTATAAAGCACAAAAAATAGCTGTAAAAAAAGATAGTTTAGACATCAAAAGAATAACAATTAACACCTTAAAAGATTATACACACGCCTATGTAATTGGTAAATTGGGCTTTAAAAGAGGAAGTAGAATTAGTTATGATCAATTAAAAAAAGGCATCAATACTCTAGACGCTACTGGTAACTTTAGTGCAATTAATTTTCAGCTTAATGAATTGAATCAAGGCGATGATATTAACTTGAGTCTGACAGAAAATAAAAATAAAACGTTTTTAAAATTTGGTATGCACTATGATGATCTCTATAAAAGTGCCATTTTAGTTAACTTAACGCAAAAGAAACTTTTTCTTAGAAATGATGTTTTAGCTTTTGATATTGGATTGGGTGATAATTTCAGGTACAATCTTAATTATTATATTGACAACGGATTTTATTTTAGTTTTGGTTTTAAATCACGATTTAATCAGTTTAATAAAAATGTATCTACTGATTTTAATGATGGCAATTTATTTTCACAATTCAATATTAATTCACTTAATGTGGATTTTTCTGACCTGACAAATCAGGCTTATGTTCAAACTATTTTTGCTCAAAAATTTTTAATAGGTGCAGGATTAGAATTGAAGCATCTTAAGATACGATCTAAAACTTTAGATAGCAACAATACCATTTTTGAAAACAGTAATTATGCAAGCATATTCGGATATTTAAAATACGATTCTTTTGATAATAAATTTTTTCCAAAGAAAGGATGGTTTTTTAATGGCGACCTTCAATCTTACTTATATTCGAGTGATTTCACCAACCAGTTCAATAGGTTTTCAATTTTAAAAGGTGAGGCAGGCATAACAAGAACATTTTATAAAATTTTTAATTTTAAATTTCAATCAGAAGCCGGATTTTCTTTCGGTGAAGATAGCGTACACTTTTTAGATTTCGTTCTTGGTGGATACGGATTCAATACCATAAATAACTTCAAACATTTTTATGGATATGATTTTTTAAGCATTGCAGCCGATAGTTATATAAAGTCATTAGCCACAATAGATGTAGAGTTTTTAAAGAAGAACCACATAAATTTTTCGGCTAATTATGCTAACGCAGAAAATAAATTGTTTAGCTCAGGCAATTGGCTGTCTACACCTAAATATTCAGGTTATGCCGTAGGATACGGATTAGAAACTATCATAGGTCCAATTGAATTAAAATATTCTTGGTCACCTGAATTGCCCAAAGGTTTTACATGGATTAATATTGGTTTCTGGTTTTAAACCTAGATTTTTTTTATTTTCGCAATATTATTAAACAAAAAAAGTATATTTGACCACAAAAAAACTAAAAACGTAAATTATGTCTATATGGAGAGTTAAACCCGTATCTGCTTTTGAAGCCGATATGAAAAAAAGTGAATTAAAGAAAGTTTTAGGAAAATGGAGTCTTACTGCAATTGGTGTAGGAGCAATCATTGGAGGAGGAATTTTCGTTTTAACAGGAACAGGAGCCTATTATCATGCTGGTCCAGCTTTAGCGTTATCCTTTATTATTGCAGGAGTTGCCTGTGTTTTTGCAGCACTTTGTTATTCAGAATTTGCCTCTATTTTACCAGTTGAAGGTTCAGCTTATGCTTATGCTTATGGAACTATTGGTGAAATTTTTGCATGGATTATTGGTTGGGGTTTAATACTCGAATATGCAATGGGATCGATGACCGTAGCCGTTTCCTGGTCGGGTTACTTCAATAAATTATTAAAAATGTTCGGAATAAAATTACCCGAATATTTAACATCAGATCCAGCGAGCTACACCGGAGAAGGCTTTTCTATGAATTTGCCAGCATTTTTAATTGTGCTTTTTGTTATTTCAATATTAATTAAAGGAACACAAAGCGCTGCTAAAGCAAATAATTTGATTGTAATCTTAAAGGTGTCAGCAATTATATTTGTAATTATCGCAGGAGCTTTCTTTATTAATGTAGACAATTGGTCTCCATTTATTCCAGAAGCAACTCAAATTATTGACAAAGATACAACGCACGAAGCTTATGGTTTAACTGGAATCGTTTCAGGAGCTGCAGCAATTTTCTTTGCCTACGTAGGTTTTGATGCCGTTTCTACACAAGCTGGTGAAGCCAAAAATCCGAAGAAAGATGTTCCGTTTGCAATTATTGCTTCTCTTTTAATATGTACCTTGTTATATATTCTTGTTTCGTTAGTATTGACAGGAATGATGAATTATCAAGATTTTAATCCACTTGGAAAATATCCTGATGCTATTAAAGCACCTGTAGCGTATGCATTTGATATTGCTGGACAAGCTTGGGCTGGATACATTATTACAATTGCTGCAACAGTTGGTTTAATATCAGTATTGATGGTTATGATTATGGGTCAATCAAGAATCTTTCTTGGAATGTCTAAAGACGGTCTTATTCCTCAAGTATTTTCAAAAATTAATCCAATTTCAGGAACACCAAAAACTAACCTTATGATTTTAGGTGCAGTTATTGCAAGTGTAGCTGCTTTTACTCCAATCAATAAGTTGGCTGACATGACTAGTTTCGGTACTTTATTTGCCTTTACAATGGTATGTGTAGCAGTTTGGATGTTAAGAATTAAACAACCTAATATAGAAAGAACGTTTAAAGTTCCTGCATTGCCTGTAATTGCAATATGTGGAATTTGTATAAATACTTACCTTATGATTAATCTAAGTAAAGATGCTCAATTATTATCTTTAGGTTGGTTACTTATAGGTATTGTTGTTTATTTCCTTTACGGAAAAAGAAATGCCAAACTTGGTAAAGAAAATCAAGAATAAAAAAAAGCCACTTTTTAGTGGCTTTTTTTTATTTTTTACGATATTTGTTAAATGAAAAAATGGGACAACTTATTAATCCATTTAAAATTCCTCATCAAGAGAAATCCTGAATGAGTTCAATTCTTTTTGAGTAGTAGCTAAAGTTAAAGGAAACTTTAAACTTTTAAACTTTAACCTTTTAAACTAAAAAGAAATGCCATTTTATCACAAACTTGGAAATATCCCACCTAAACGCCATACACAATTTCGTAAACCAAACGGAGATTTGTACTATGAGCAACTTTTTGGAACGGTTGGATTTGATGGAATGTCTACCAATTCCTATCACGAACAACGTCCAACACAAGTAAAAGAAATTCGAACACAATATAGCGTCGCTCCAACTATAGCGAAAACAAACAATATTCAATCTTATAAATTAAGAGGATTTGATATTGCTCCACAAGATGATTATCTAGAAAGTCGAAAAATTGTATTGACTAATGTTGATTGTCATGTTGTTTTAGCAGCACCAAGAAAATCAACTACCGATTATTTTTATAAAAACACCGATTCTGATGAAATGATTTTCATTCACAAAGGATCCGGTAAATTGAGAACAATCTACGGAAATCTTGATTTCAAATACGGCGACTATTTAATAATACCGCGTGGAATCATCTACAAAATTGATTTTGATACTGAAGATAACAGATTGTTTATTGTTGAATCACATTCGCCAATTTATACTCCAAAACAGTATAGAAATTGGTTCGGACAACTTCTTGAACATTCACCTTACTGTGAAAGAGACATTCGTCGCCCATATGAACTCGAAACTAATAATGAAAAAGGTGATTTTGTTATAAAAGTAAAAAAGAAAGATGAAATCTTTGAAATGATTTATGCTTCACATCCATTTGATGTAGTTGGCTATGATGGGTTTAATTATCCTTATGCATTATCAATACATGATTTTGAACCAATAACAGGACGAATTCATCAACCGCCACCTGTGCATCAAACATTTGAAACCAAAGCATTTGTTATTTGCTCCTTTGTTCCTAGACTATACGATTATCATCCGTTAGCAATTCCGGCTCCATATAATCACAGTAACATCGATTCTGATGAAGTTTTGTATTATGTAGACGGAGATTTTATGAGCAGGAATGATATCAAACAAGGAAATATTTCTTTACATCCTGCAGGAATTCCTCACGGTCCACATCCTGGAGCAGCAGAACGTAGTATTGGAAAAAAAGAAACGCTAGAATTAGCCGTTATGATTGATACCTTTAAACCTTTAATGGTTACAGAAGAAGCAATGAAAATTGCCGATGACACTTACTTCCAATCTTGGCTAGAATAAATTATGATTACAAAAAGTAAACTTTCAGCCGATCCAACGGCTTTGATATTGGGCATAATAAGTTTAGTAATAATTCTATTCGGATGTTGTTGTGGATTTTTGGCAGTTGTGTCTTTAATATTGAGCATCATTGGTTTGGTGACCGCAACTAATAGTTTGAAAGATTATTACGCAAATCCAGATGTTTTTTCTCATCAAAGCAAGCAAAATGTATATACTGCTAAGATAATTTGTATCATCGGTACTGTAGTTAGTGCATTATTTATACTGGCTTTTGCAGCAGCATTTATGATTTATCAAATAAGTTTATCAGATTTGTTTAAAGAAAAAATCGAAGAAATTAATAGCAATAAAGCAAATGATTCCTTGTTTAACAATGAATCTGTAATTGAATACAAAATAAATGATTCTATTTATAAAGACTCAACCTATGTTGATAGCTTAAATAGTAATTAAATAAAATAATAATTATGGCAAAAGATATAAAATCAGTAGATTACGGTCTAGAAAAAATATTTAGTGGCGCTCAAGATTTTCTTCCACTTCTTGGAACAGATTATGTTGAGTTCTACGTAGGAAATGCAAAACAATCGGCACATTATTACAAAACAGCATTCGGATTTCAATCGCACGCTTACCGCGGATTAGAAACTGGGTCAAGAGATTCAGTTAGCTATGTTCTAAAACAAGATAAAATCCGTTTAGTTCTAACTACTCCATTAAATAGTAGTTCACCAATAAATGATCACCTACGCAAACATGGTGATGGTGTTAAAGTTATTGCTCTTTGGGTTGAAGATGCTAAATCAGCTTGGGAAGAAACCACAAAGCGTGGAGCTGTTTCTTTTATGGAACCAACGGTTGAGAAAGATGAACATGGAGAAGTAATTCGTTCAGGAATTTATACCTATGGTGAAACGGTTCACATATTTGTAGAAAGAAAAAATTATAACGGTATCTTTTTACCAGGATTTGTTGAATGGAAATCAGAATACAACCCAGAACCACTCGGATTGAAATATGTTGATCATATGGTAGGTAATGTCGGTTGGGGTCAAATGAATCAATGGGTAAAATGGTATGAAGAGGTGATGGGATTTGAAAATTTCCTTTCCTTTGATGATACTCAAATCCATACTGAATATTCAGCTTTAATGAGTAAAGTAATGAGTAACGGTAACGGAAGAATAAAATTCCCAATCAACGAACCAGCTAAAGGAAATAAAAAATCACAAATCGAAGAATATCTTGACTTTTATGAAGATTCAGGTGTGCAGCATCTTGCTGTTGCAACAGATGACATTATAAAAACTGTGGCAGGATTAAAATCTCGAGGTGTTGAATTTCTTCCGCCACCACCACAAGCATATTATGATGATATTCCAAATCGATTAGGTGTTCATCGAGACATGATGAAAGAAGATATAAAGGAATTACAAAGGCTTTCAATTTTGGTTGATGCCGACGAAGATGGTTACCTTTTGCAAATATTTACTAAGCCAGTTGAAGACAGACCAACCTTATTTTTTGAAATTATTCAAAGAATGGGTGCAACCGGATTTGGTGCAGGTAACTTTAAAGCACTTTTTGAGTCAATTGAAAGAGAACAAGCTTTGAGAGGAACACTATAAAAGTTAAAAAATATTAAACATAAATCAAATTACAACGTTATAGTAGTGTTGTTTTTGTCAAATAAATGTTAAAGTTTATTTTTTGTTGCGAATAATTCAAAAAACGATATATCTTTGTACTCACAAAACGAAAAGGAGTGGTTTCCCCATTAGTTTTATATAAGTTTCATAATTTATAGTTTTTTGGTTGGTTAATAGCATAAAAACTCCGTCAATATTTGACGGAGTTTTTTTGTTTTAATACTTTTGGAACAAATATTGTATTATAGTTATTAAAATAACAAAAAGTAAATTAAAATGAAAAAGATAATTATAATAGCACTTCTTTTTTTAACTGTAAGTTTTGATTCTCAAAAGACGCCTGCGTTTGATGTTGGAGAATATTTTAAATTTAGAATTCATTATGGCTTAGTAACAGCTGGTTATGCAACGCTTGAGGTAAAAGAGGCTACTAAAAACAATAAAAAAGTTTTTCATGCCATTGGTCGTGGTTACACAACAGGAATGTCTAAATGGTTTTTTAAAGTTGATGACAACTATGAGTCTTATTTTGATAAAGTTACAGGTAAACCTTATCAATATGTAAGAAAAATTGACGAAGGCGGCTATACAAAAAACCAAGAAGGTATCTTTAATCAAGATAAAAATACTATCTTAGTAAAAGATTATAAAAACGATACTAATAAAACGTTTACTACTCCAGAAAATGTTCAGGATATAGTTTCAACCTTTTATTATTTGAGAAATCATCCCAATGTGAATAAATTAAAAGTGGGTGAATCTATAGCTATCGATATGTTTTTTGATGATGAAACAACAAAATTTAAGTTAAAATTCATAGGTAGAGAAGATTTAGATACTAAATTTGGTGTGGTTCCTTGTATGATCTTTAGACCATTAGTGCAATCAGGAAGAGTTTTTAAAGAGCAAGAAAGTTTAACCGTTTGGATTTCAGACGACGACAACAAACTTCCTTTAAGAATAAAAGCCAGTTTAGCTGTTGGTTCTCTTAAAGCGGATTTAGAATCTTTTAAAGGATTAGCTAATCCATTTACAATAAAAGTAAAAAAATGAACACAGAAACAACTCATTTAATTGAGGAATTAGAAAAAAAATTTGATGCTATAAATCAAAAAACAGATACGCATTTAGAAGGACTTCTTTGGTCTAAACCAATAACTTATTGGGATTATATTCAAACGGATGCCTTGTTGAATCTGCAAACTCAAAGAACCATTTTGCCCGACGAAATGGTTTTTATTATGTATCATCAAGTGAATGAGTTGTTGTTCAAAATGATTTTGTGGGAAATGAAACAAGTGTGTCATAAGGAGCAACTTGAAACCACTTTTTTCACAGAAAAATTAATGCGAATTTCACGCTATTTCAATATGCTTACAACTTCATTTGATATTATGGGTGATGGAATGGAAGTAGAGCAATACATGAAATTTAGAAACACATTAACTCCAGCAAGTGGTTTTCAGTCAGCACAATACCGATTAATAGAGTTTTCATCAACCGATTTAATTAATCTTATTGATTACCGTTTTAGAGCTACAATTGATAGAAATACGCCTTATTCTCACGCCTTCGAACACTTGTACTGGCAAGCGGCAGGTAAAGATTATAAAACGGGCGAAAAATCATATTTAATTTTAGAATTTGAACGAAAATATAAGGACGAATTTTTACGTTATATGGAAGAATATAACACCATTAATATTTGGCAAAAATTCAAACAACTGCCTGAAAATGATCAGAAAAATCCCGATTTAATTGCTGCAATGCGTCACTATGACAAAACAGTAAATATTACTTGGGTAATGGGACATCTAAATACGGCAAAAAAATATATTGAAAGCGGACAAGGTTCAGGTGAAGCAACTGGAGGAAGTGATTGGAAGAAGTACATGCATCCAAAATATCAAAGAAGAATTTTCTTTCCAGAATTATGGTCAGATGAAGAGTTAAAAAATTGGGGAGAAGATTGTTAAGATAAAACACTTAAATTGAAAAAGTTAGCTTTGTTTTTTATGGTTTTGTTTTCTGTGTATTCTTGTAAAAATACACAGGAAGATTTTATTATTGAAGATGTGGAACCTTACAAGCCAATTGTCGATTATGGTTTTCATTTTGATCAATTCAATGTTCATTTTGACACCATTGGTAGACAAGATACTTTTGAAAAAATACTTAAAAAACAAAATCTTAACGGGAAAAAAGTATCGGAAATACTTAAAATCATTAAAGATTCTTTTCCAACAACTGTCGGATTTAAAAGACCTTACGTTTGTTTACGATCCAAAGACAAGTACAACAAACTGCAATATTTAATTTATCAACCCAACAGAATTGACTATTATCTTGTTGATTTAACAGATTCTATTGTGGGGTTCAAAAAGTCAAGACCATTAACATTTAAGGTTAGAACAGTCGCAGGAGAATTAACAGGACCATTAACCAAAACTTTAAGAGATTTAAAAATCGATCCAACATTATCAGGTAGACTTACTAAAGTTTTTGCGTGGTCAATCGATTTTTTCAAGTCTAAAAAAGGCGATAAATTTGCATTAAGTTTTACTGAAAGATACATTAATGACACCATTTATGATGGTGTTGATAGTTTGCGAGCAGCATTTTTTGAATATAAAGGCGAGAAGATTTATGCATTTCCATTCATTCAAGATCGAGGCGGAAAGGTTGATTATTATAACGACCAAGGTAAAGCCTTAAAAAACTTTTTTCTTAAAGCACCTTTAAAATTTGTTCACATCACTTCTAAGTTTTCTAAAAACCGATTTCATCCAGTGCAATTAAAATGGAAACCTCACAAAGGAACTGATTATGCAGCGCCAACAGGAACACCAATTATGACTACCGCAGCAGGTGTTGTAGAGCAGGCAGGATACACGGCAGGAAACGGAAATTTTGTCAAAGTAAAACACGATAAAACCTATGCAACGCAATACTTACATATGTCTAGAATTCTTGTAAGAAGAGGTCAGCGTGTTAAGCAAGGCGAAGTTATTGGTAAAGTAGGAAGCACCGGATTAGCTTCAGGACCGCACGTATGCTATCGTTTTTGGAAAAACGGAGTTCAAGTCGATGCACTAAAATTAAAGCTTCCAAACTCGCAAGTTATGGAAAGTAGAAATTTACCACGATTCAAAGAACAAATTAGACCTTTAAAAAGAGCTCTTGATAGCGTGGCAGAAATAAAGTTCAAATCATAAATTAAAGCGACAGATAATTGTCGCTTTTTTGTTTTTTTGAGTTGTCTAATTGTTTCTAAATAACTGTATTTATTTATTGCTTTTTAAATGTGATTAAAGATTTTGTAGTCAGTTTGAAAAAATATTATTCCGTTTAATTGTAAATTTTGAACCTGTTCTAATCAAAAACTTTTGTAATTTATTGTTATGTTCATCAATTTTCTTAGAAGATTTTAAATTATAAATCCAACTACAACGTTTGCATTGTCTTTCTACCTATATATTTACTCACACTTTAATGTTTTTACGATCTTTTATCTAATTTTGTGACTCAAAATAATTAACTATGTCGTTACAGAACACTAATCCTACTCATACTAAAGCTTGGCAACAACTTCAAGATCATTTTTCTAAAATGGAAAACAATTCTATTAAAGAAATGTTTCAAAATGACGAAAAAAGAGCTGAAAAATTTCACATTCATTGGAATGATTTTTTAGTAGATTATTCTAAGAACAATATCAATCAAGAAACAATAGATTTATTACTTGAATTAGCAAATGAAGTTAATTTACAAGAAGCTATTTCTAAATATTTTTCAGGTGATATAATTAATCAAACTGAAAATAGAGCTGTGTTACATACTGCATTGCGTGCCAATGAAGATGATGTGATTCTTGTAGATGGTAAAAATGTAATGCCAGAAGTTTTTGAAGTTAAAAATAAAATCAAAAACTTTACGGATGAAATTGTGTCAGGAGAAAGAAAAGGTTACACGGGAAAACCATTTACAGATATAGTAAATATAGGAATTGGAGGTTCTGATCTTGGACCGGCAATGGTAGTTGAAGCTTTGCAATTTTATAAAAATCACTTAAACGTGCATTTTGTTTCTAATGTTGATGGTGATCATGTTAATGAAATTATAAAAAAAATAAATCCCGAAACAACTCTTTTTGTTATTGTTTCCAAAACATTTACAACCCAAGAAACCTTAACCAATTCAGAGACCATAAGAAGTTGGTTTTTATCCAGTGAATTTGGTACTTCTCAAGATGATGTGGCAAAACATTTCGTAGCAGTTTCAACAAACATTCAAAAGGTAACAGCATTTGGAATCGATGCTAATAATGTTTTTCCAATGTGGGATTGGGTTGGAGGTCGTTTTTCCCTTTGGAGTGCGGTTGGTTTGTCAATAAGCTTAGCTGTTGGATTTGAAAACTATAATGATTTATTAAAAGGTGCTAATAAAATGGATGAGCACTTTAAAAATGAATCCTTTGATAAAAACATTCCTGTAATACTAGCTTTGTTAAGCATTTGGTATAATAATTTCTTTGGTGCCGAAAGCGAAGCACTGATTCCATATACTCAATATTTACAAAAGTTAGCACCATATCTACAACAAGGAATTATGGAAAGCAATGGTAAAAGTGTTGGTCGTGACGGCAAACCTGTCGATTATCAAACAGGAACAATTATTTGGGGCGAACCTGGAACCAATTCTCAACACGCGTTTTTTCAGTTAATCCATCAAGGAACTAAGTTAATTCCAACTGATTTTATTGGATATGTAACGCCTTTATATGGTGACACTAATCATCATAATAAACTAATGTCAAACTTCTTTGCACAAACAGAAGCTTTATTAAACGGAAAATCACCCGAGCAAGTAAAAGCAGAATTTGATAGTCAAGGTGTATCAGAAGAGCAAGCAGCATTTCTCTTGCCTTTTAAAGTTTTTTCAGGGAACAAACCAACTAATACACTATTAATTAATAAGTTAACGCCTAAATCTTTAGGGTCATTAATTGCTTTATATGAACACAAGATTTTTGTTCAAGGTATAATTTGGAATATTTTTAGTTATGATCAATGGGGTGTTGAGTTAGGAAAACAGTTGGCTAACTCCATTTTAAATGAAATCACAAGTGAAAAAATTAAGGAGCACGATAATTCAACTACTTTTTTACTAAAATATTTCCTTGATAATAAGTAATTTATAAAATTTATAAAGTAAAACTCAAGCCTCAATGCCAATAAGTATTGAGGTTTTTTTATTAAAATTCATAAAATAGCAATAAATTCATATAAAATTAGGCAATAGTTAAATTTGAATGCGAAAAACGCAACATTTTTCAGTTTCTTAACATTGGCTTAACACATATGAGCTATTTAAATTGGAATTTTGCACCGAAATCTAAACACATTAAAAATGAAAAATTTTAAGAAATGGGGCTTTTCAATAGTACTATTGTTTATAGTATCATTGGGCTTTTCACAAGGAAATACCAATTCCTCTTTGTCGGGAAAGGTTGAAGATAAGGATGGTACCTTGCCAGGTGCTTCTGTTTTAGCCGTTCACACTCCTTCTGGTACAAAGTATTCTGCATCAACAGATGAGAAAGGATATTTCAGAATTTCTAACATGAGAACTGGTGGACCTTACAAAGTTACTTTCACGTATGTTGGCTACAAATCAGAATCACAAGATGATATCTATTTAGCTCTTGGTGAAACATTTAATACTAATGTAGTATTAACTTCTGAATCAAGTGTTTTACAAGAAGTTGTTCTTCAAACAAAACGTGATAATGTTTTTGATTCAAATAAAACAGGAGCTCAAACTGTAATTGATTCTAAAAAAGTTCAAGGTTTGCCTTCACTTTCTAGAAATATTGCAGATTTTGCTAGATTAACTCCTCAAGCGCAATTGCGTGGAGATGATGTAATATCAATTGGTGGTCAAAACAACCGTTACAATGCGATTTATATTGATGGAGCAGTTAATAATGATGTTTTTGGATTATCTGCAAACGGAACAAATGGTGGGCAAACAGGAGTAAGTCCAATTTCTCTTGACGCTATTGATCAATTTCAAGTGAGTGTTGCTCCATTTGATGTTAAAATTTCTGGATTTGCTGGTGGTGCAATTAGTGCAACTACAAAATCAGGTACAAATAATTTTGAAGGGTCGGCTTATTTCTTCAATAGAGATGAAACATTAGCTGGAAAAACTCCTGCTAATCTTGCTGGTGCTGCTGCAAGAGAAAGACTTGCTGAATTTTCAGCTAAAACTTATGGAGTTCGTGCTGGTGGCGCAATAATTAAAGATAAGTTATTTTATTTCATCAACTACGAAAGACAAGATAACGAAACACCACAACCATTTAATATCAATAATTACACTGGAAATATTGGTATCGCTAGTGGTAATCCTTTCAGTGGCGCTTTGGCTACACAACAATTAAATACTTTAGTATCATTTTTAAATACTAATTACGGTTATAATGCTGGTGAGTACAATAACAGTTTTCAAAAATTAACTAGTGATAAGTTAATTGCTAAAATTGACTGGAATATTAGTGACAAGCACAAACTTGCTTTACGTCACAGTTATGTAAAAGCAGTGAACTTATCTCCAAGTAATTCATCTCCAAGAGCTATTAACTTTTCTAATGGTGGTGTAGATTTTACTTCAACTACAAATTCAACAAGTTTAGAATTAAATAGTAGATTCAATAATAAATTTTCAAATAATTTAGTAGTTGGTTACACTGCAGTAAACGATGATAGAAATCCTATTGGAAAATCATTTCCAGCAGTTGAGATTAGAGATGGTAGCGGAACAATTTTCTTAGGTTCAGAAGCGTTTTCTACTGCTAATTTATTACTTCAAAAAACATTAACGATAACTGATAATTTCCAAATCAATACTGGAATGCACAACATCACTATCGGTACAAACAATGAATTTTCAAGTTCTAAAAACGTATTCTTTGGTAGAAACTTCGGTTACTACAGATATAATAGTTTAGCAGATTTCTTAAACAATGCTAAACCAAATCGTTTCCGTTTAGGTTACTCTTTAGTTGGTGGTGAAGGAGATAATTCTCTTGGAGCTGCAGAATTTGACATCATGCAACTTGGTGGATACATTCAGGATGAAATGCGTCTTACTGATAATTTCAAATTATCTTTAGGTTTCAGAGTTGATGTACCAGTTTGGGAAGACGGATTAGCAAATAATGATTTTAATACTAGAACTGTAGGTATTTTAACAGCTAACGGTAAAGATTTACAAGGTGCAAGAGTTGGTAAAAAAATCGACAATTACGCACATATTTCTCCAAGATTAGGATTTAATTACGATCTTAAAGGAAATAAGAAAACACAAATTAGTGGTGGTTTAGGTATTTTTACTTCAAGACTTCCGTTAGTATGGCCAGGTGGAACTTACAACAATAATGGTGTTACTCAAGGAGCGATTGATATCAATGGTACAACTAATCCAACTATGCCATCATTCAACCCAAATCCAAGTACTGCTAGTCAGTTAATTTCTAATGGAAATCCAGTTGGACCACTTCCAGGTAATGTTGGAGCGCCAGGTCAATTTGGTGGAAATATTGATTTATTCTCTAAAGATTTCCGTTTGCCACAAGTATTCAAAGCTAGTTTAGCAGTTGATCAACGTTTACCTTACGGTTTTACAGTTTCTGCAGATATTACTTATAATGATAATATTTCAGCTATTACTTATGAAAACTTAAACTTAGCTGAACCAACTCAATTTTTAACTGGTCCAGATAGAAGACCTCGTTACAGTACTACACGTCTTGATCCAACTTATCAAGGTATTTACTTAGCTTCTAATACAAGTGCAGGTGAAGCTTACAATACTTCTGTAACAATCTCTAAATTGTTTACTGCTAATAGATTTAATGTAAACTTACAAGGTACTTATGCTTACGGTAGATCTACTGTATTATTTGATGCTACATCATCTCAAAACAGTTCTCAATGGAACAACATTGAAACAGTAAACGGTTCAAATAAAATTAGTGGTGTGTCAATGTCTGATTTCTCTCAAGGAACAAGACTTTTAAGTAATGGTGTTATCACTTTCAAATGGAATAAAAATATCAAAACAAGATTAGGTTTCTACTATGAAGGTGCTGAAGGTGCTCCATTTAGTTATGTTTACAATGACAACGGAAACATTTTAAGAGATACATTCTCTGAATCAGCGTTGATTTTTGTACCAGCTAAACAAAGTGATATTATTTTAGTAAATGATCCAGTTACAAATTTAACTGCTGCACAACAATGGGCTGCTTTAGATGCTTACATTTCTAATGATTCATACCTTAGTTCAAGAAGAGGTACTTATGCTGAAAGAAATGGTGACAGATTAAAATGGAGCCACGTTGTAGATATGAAATTTGCTCAAGAAATTTCTTTCTACACAGGAAAAAGAAAACATACTTTCGAATTAACAGCAGATATATTTAACTTTACAAACTTGTTAAATAAAGACTGGGGAAAACGTTACTTTGCTACATTTGATCAAGTACAATTGTTAGATTTCGTTGCAGTTAATGCTAATGGTCAACCAACATTCCGTTTCAATCCAAATGTTGATGCAACTAAAAACCAAATTGATGATTCAGGTTTAAACTCTTCAAGATGGCAGATGCAAGTTGGTGTAAGATACACATTCAACTAAATATAATTTTTTCATAATTTTAAAAACTCTTTTACATTTATTGTAAAAGAGTTTTTTTCTTTTCCTATATTTGTTAAAATAAAAATCAAATTACTATGTATAATTTTATTCAAAAATTTCATTCTGGTTGGGCTTATTTAGCACTATTGCTTTTAGTTGTTGCAGTTCTTAATGCTGTAGTTGGTATGACTTCAAAAAAAGAATTTACTGCAAAAGATAGAAAAATTTCACTTTTTGCATTAATCGCTACCCACATACAATTAGTTGTAGGATTGATTTTATATTTTCTTTCAGATGTTGGATTTAAAGCATTCTCAACCGAAGGAGCAATGAAGATTGCAGAGCTAAGATTAACAATGTTAGAACATCCTTTAACCAATATCATTGCAATTACTTTAATTACTATTGGATGGTCTAAACATAAAAAAGCAGCAACCAATGAAGCTAAGTTCAAATCAATAACTTTATTCTATGCTTTAGGTTTGGTTTTAATTCTAATAAGAATACCATGGAGATTGTGGTTATAATATAAAAATAAGTCCTGAAAAGGACTTTTTTTAGCTTTGTCAAATTACTTCTACTGACAATATTGGTTATTTGGTATCATTTTTGAAAACAAGTCTTAAAATATATTATGAAAAAAAAGACACCCTTATTTATATTTCTTTTGTGTTTGAGTTTGTTCTTTACTAGTTTATCTTTTAAAGCGCAAAACGGTACTTCAAAAGATTTAAAAAGATTAAAAACAGATTCAATTAAAAGAGACAATATTGTTGCTGAAACAATTGATATTGACACTACAGTTGCTTACAAAGGCAAGTTCAAGCCTTTTAAAAAGAAAGTACATGCATCATACTATGCCGATAAATTCAACGGAAGAAAAACGGCAAGTGGTAAAAAATATGACAGTTCTAAACTAACGGCGGCACATAAAAAATTCCCTTTTGGTACAATTTTAAAAGTTACTAATGAATCTAACGGAAAATCGGTTATTGTTGAAGTGATTGACAGAGGACCATTTGTTAGAGGTAGAGAAATTGATTTATCTAAAAAAGCTTTTATGAATATTGTAAACAATAAAAGATCAGGTTCTGTAATTGTTACAATTGAAGTACTTCAAAAATAGTTACCAACTTTTAAAAGGATTTTGACTGATGTACGAATTATAATATCGTTCATTATTAGTTACCTCTGTTCCAAGCCAGTTAGGTTTCAAAATGGTGTCGTTTTCATTTTCTAATTCAATTTCGGCTATAATTAATCCGTCATTTTCTCCATAGAAAACATCTATTTCTATGGTGTGATTTCCAGTTTTTACCTCATAACGTGTTTTTTCTATCACACCTTTTTCGCATAATTTTAAAAGAGATTGTGCTTCTTCTAATGCAATTTCTTTTTCCCATTCATAACGTGAAATGCCACTATCGCTGCCAATACCTTTGATGGTAATGTATCCTTTGGTTCCTTTTATTCTTATTCTAACAGTACGTTGTGGATCGGAACTTAAATAGCCTTGAGCAATCTCATTTTTGGTGGTATACTCGTTTAAAAACTCTAATGAAGTTACCAAATACTTGCGTTCTATTTCTATCATTATTTAAAAAATCGTTGAGTGTAAATTTAGTACCAAGTTAAGGAATTTCTAACTTTGAAATCGTATTTTTACAATAATAAATAGGATGTTATGAATTTACGCCATAAAATAAAATCTCAAATCACTATCGATGAATTATTTGAAAATAATTTAACACATGTTTTTTCTCAAACAGATAGTGATTTATATTTTTTAGTTGATTTAGTGCACCTATTTCGGCCTAAAAACCCAAAAAATGTTGATGTTATTTCTATTTCTAAGCTATTAAATTTTCTAAAAGCTAATGATGCTCAAAGAAACTTTCTAAAAAATTACTTAATTACAATTTTGCAAAATAGAAAGTTTACTAATTTCCTTGCTGATACAGGAATTCTTCAGAACACAGATTTTATGTTTGAAGTAAAAAGTAGAATCTTCGCTAAAATTTTACCATATCAACCACAAAAAGAGACGTTAGAATACATACTAAATCAAGTTTTTTACAGAAGTTCAGATGCTATTTGGGTCAATAAAATTCCAATGGATGAACTTAAAGAGTTTTTTGAATTGGTGGCGTTTTCTGATATTTATGCTTCCACTGAACAAGATACACCTTTGATGGAAATAATCAGTTCTATGGGATTGCTTTCTCAACGAATGAGCGGTCACGCAATGGATAGTGAGGTCTTGATGATGACACCTGAGTTTAGTAATTTAGAAAGCCCTTTTGTAGCTTTAGAAAAAGAATTATATGCTATTTTTAATCAAATAAAGTCCAATGAAAATCATTTCATTTCTTCGGATAATGAAAATTATAAACAAGTTTTAGTTTTACATACGCAATGCAAAGAGTACATCGACAAAGCTTTCAACAACAGTTCTAAATTTGGAATCTCCTTACGTGTGAATCAAAGTTTGTTAAAAATTAGACAGCAACTGCATCGAATTAAAGTGTTGCTGCCTTTAATTACCGTTAATAATCCTTCCGAAAAAGTTGGAAACACCATTAATTTGGCTTTGAAATTGATTAAATACAATTGCCATAAAAACAATGTTCGTCAGTTAATTGGCGAGAGTACACAACTTATTTCTTATGAAATAACACAACATACAGCAAAAACTGGTGAACATTATATCACAGAAACCAGTAAAGAATACTTCGCAATGTTAAAAGCCGCAGTTGGTGGCGGAATCATTGTGGGTTTGTTGTGTGTGATTAAATTATTATTTTCTAAAGTTGAAACGAGTGATTTTGGCCACGCAGTTTTATACAGTCTTAATTATTCTTTTGGGTTTATAGCTATCTATTTATTAGGCTTTACGCTTGCAACTAAGCAACCTGCAATGACTGCGGCAACGATAACTACAGCATTAGATTTGGGAATGAAGAAAAGACATAAGTATGAGAACAAGCACAGTTCTTTTGCCCATTTATTTGCACGATTATTTCGATCGCAATTCATTGCTTTTGTTGGCAATGTTTTGATAGCTTTTCCGGTTGCACTTTTAATTATTTGGTTAGTAGACGTTAGTTTTGAGGTTAACTTAGCTTTCGAGAAATCTTCTAAATTGTTAAATGATTTGAGTCCAGTACATTCTGCTGCCATATTGCACGCAGCCATTGCAGGAGTTTTTCTTTTTCTATCTGGAATTATTTCTGGTAATGTTTCTAATAAAAATAAGCACAATAATGTATACTACAGAATTCAAGAACATCCTTTTTTGAAATTAAGTTTTGGTGAAGAGCGTACTAAGAATATTGCAAATTGGTTTGAAAGAAATTGGGCTGGCGTTGTTTCTAACGGTTGGTTTGGTGTTTTTTTAGGAAGCACGGCTTCATTAGGATTGTTTTTCGGACTTAATTTAGATATTAGGCACATCACTTTTGCGAGCGGAAATTTTGCGTTGGGTTTGTATGGACAAAAGTTTTTTGTAGATGGTTGGACAATTTTTTGGTCTATTTTCGGAATTGGAATTATTGGTTTTATGAATTTTATTGTTAGTTTTTTACTTTCGTTAGGATTGGCGTTTCGTTCTAGGAATATTCCAATTTCTGAATTAACACTTTTAAATAAGGCAATTTGGAGTTATTTTAAAGAACGGCCGATGGCTTTTTTCTTTCCAGTAAAAGAGTAGTTTATGGACGCAGAAGTAGTTTTAAGAAAAATCATTCACGTAGATATGGATGCGTTTTATGCTTCTGTGGAGCAAATGGATAATCCAGATTTGCGCGGCAAACCAATTGCAGTTGGCGGAAGTGAAGTGCGAGGTGTAGTGTCAGCAGCAAGTTATGAAGCACGAAAATTTGGCGTTAGAAGTGCAATGAGCGGAGTTCAAGCAGCAAGAAATTGTCCTGATTTAATTTTTGTACCACCACGATTTGATAGGTACAAAGAAATTTCAATTAAAATTAGAAAGATTTTTTATGATTATACCGATTTGGTCGAACCACTTTCACTTGACGAAGCCTATCTTGATGTTACTCAAAATAAAAAAGGAAATCCAAGTGCGACATTAATTGCAGAAGAAATTAGAAAACGAATTTTTGAAGAAGTTAGCTTGACAGCGTCAGCAGGAATTTCAATTAATAAATTTGTTGCTAAAATCGCATCAGATTATAATAAACCAAACGGACAAAAAACCGTAAATCCGCACGAAGTAGAAGAGTTTTTAGAAAAATTGGATATTAAAAAGTTTTATGGTATCGGAAAAGTTACCACCGAAAAAATGTACCAACACGGTATTTTTACAGGCAAAGATTTAAAATCTAAATCTAAAGAATACTTGGAACAACATTTTGGTAAAAGTGGTGGTTTTTATTACCATATTGTGAGAGGAATTCACAACAGCGAAGTGAAACCCAACAGAATTTCAAAGTCAGTTGCTGCTGAACATACTTTTAACGAAAATCTGACTTCCGAAATTTTTATGCAAGAACGTTTAGAGCGAATTGCGGCCGAATTAGAGAAGCGTTTAAAGAAATACAACTTATCTGGCAAAACAATCACTTTAAAGATAAAATATAGCGATTTTACCACGCAAACAAGAAGTAAAACCTTACCTTATTTTATTTCAGATAAAGGATTGTTATTTGAGACTTCCAAAGAATTGCTTTATCAAGAACGAATGAAAGATTCTGTTAGATTATTAGGAATTTCTATTTCAAATTTAAATACCGAGATAAAGAAAACAGTTGTGGTTCAGTTGCGATTTGAATTTTAAGTGTGCTGCATATTAAAATTGTCTTAATTTAGGAAGTGGTTTTAATAAAAAATCATAAAATTTCAGTTGAACAAAAGTTAATCTTTCTTTTTACGTTATTCATTTCAAAAAATCATTTTAGATTTGTTCCAAATATATTAAAAATGAAGCTTTCAAATTACGAAAATGCAATGGCAAAATATTATAGTACTTTGTCATTAAGTAGCTTTCCTTTAACTTGTTGGGATTTTTATTCTAAAAGTTTCGACAAATTGAGATTAACGCTATCCGATACAATGTTGTTAAACAAAATTGTAGAAGAAAACAAATGGAATTCAACTTGGGATTATAAAGAAGAATTAGAAAATGATACAGTAATTGTAGTTACTGATGCTAAATTACAAATTGTTTTCGCGTCTAATAATATTGTCAAAATGAATGGTTACATTCCAGATGAAGTTGTAGGTAACTCTCCGAAAATGTTTCAAGGTGCTGCTACCAATACCACAACATCTAAAGAGATTAGCGAAGCTGTTAAATCATTAAAACCATTTGATAAAGTCATTATTAATTACTGCAAAGATGGTTCGTTATACAAATGTCATATTAAAGGATATCCAATTTTTGATAAAAAAGGAAATCTTACGAACTTTATTGCATTTGAAAAAATTGCTGCTTAAACCAAATAATAAAGTGCATAAAAAAAGCTATTCATTTACGAATAGCTTTTTTTATTATTAAAATAAAATTAATCTCTGCTAGATAATTTAGATAACAATCTCAAGAATTCAATGTATAACCATACTAATGTTACCATCAATCCCATTGCGCCATACCATTCCATAAATTTTGGCATTCTTTGTTCAGCACCTTTTTCTATTTGATCAAAATCTAAAAACAGGTTTAAAGCTGCAATTACAATAACAAAAACACTAATTCCGATGCTCATCATAGAATTTCCGTAGTGAACCGGTTGAAAACTTGTAAACATTGATAACAACCAAGAAACTAAATAGTAAACTCCAATCGCTAGTGTTGCTGCGATAACAACCGATTTAAATTTTTCGTTAACTTTTACGATATTGTATTTATATAAAGTAAAACAAACTAAGAACGTTACAAAGGTTCCACCAACAGCTTGAATTACTAATCCTGGATAACTTGCTTCAAAAAATGCCGAAATACCACCAATAAATAATCCTTCAAATAAGGCATATGCTGGAGCTAAATAAGTAGAAAGATGTGGTTTAAAAGAGGAAACTACTACCAAAATCAAACCAATAATTGCGCCACCAATAGTTAAAACAATAGGATTATATCCATTGAAAGCTAAATTCCAAGTTATTAATGCTGTTCCAACAAGTAAAGCCAATAAGATGAAACTTTTGTTTATAGTTCCAGAAATGGTCATTGTTTCGTTATAATCTATAACACTCACGTTATCATTAGCTGCAGACGTGTTTGTGAAAGATTTAGATTTAAAAAAAGGGTTTTTAGATTCCATAGTTTTAATTTTTAAGTTAGTCAAATATACTTTTTCTTTTGAAATGTAAAAAGGATTATCAAAATATTTAACTATTTCGATAATCCTTTTGATTTATTTTTAAATGAGATTTACTCTATCTCAGAAATTCTTAAAGTATTTACCATTCCTTTATCAACTACTGGCATGGCAGCAAGATTGATTAAAATATCACCTTTTTTAACATATCCGTTTTCTTGTGCGATAAGGTTAATATCTTCGACAGTATCATCTGTGCTCACAAATTTATCATAGAAAAAAGCATTTACACCCCAAAGTAAATTCAATTGTGTTAGAATTCTTTTATTAGAAGTATAAACCAAGATATGTGCTGATGGACGCCAAGCCGAAATTTGAAAAGCCGTATAGCCACTATTTGTTAAAGTAGAAATAGCTTTGGCTTTTATATCATTGGCCATAGTCGCTGCGTGATAGCAAATAGATTTTGTAATAAAACGTTTCGTTCGAACTTGTGGAGGAGTTAATGGCACTTGAATTAGCGGTGAATCTTCAACTGCTTCAATAATTTGTGTCATTTTTTCAATTACTTGAACAGGATAATTTCCAACAGAGGTTTCACCTGATAGCATTACTGCATCGGCACCATCCATTACCGAGTTAGCAACGTCGTTAACTTCAGCTCTTGTTGGAGTTAAACTGGTGATCATAGTTTCCATCATTTGTGTTGCCACAATTACAGGAATACGAGCCGTTTTAGCTCTATGAATTAATTTCTTTTGAATCAACGGAACTTCGTGCGCTGGAATTTCAACTCCCAAATCACCACGTGCTACCATCAATCCATCGCAAAATGCAACGATTTTGTCAATATTTTCAACCGCTTCTGGTTTTTCAATTTTAGCAATAATCGGAATTTTATGATCAGAATTTTTCGCAATTAAATCTTGTAATTCTTCTAAATCGGCCGGAGTTCTTACAAACGATAAAGCTATCCAGTCTACATCTTGCTCAATAGCAAAAAGAGCATCTTTAATGTCTTTTTTTGTAAGCGCAGGAAGTGAAACTTTAGTATTAGGAAGATTTACTCCTTTTTTAGACTTTAATGGTCCGCCTTGAATAACTTTACATTTTACTTCGGTGGTTCCGTTAGTTTCTAGTGCTTCAAACATTAATTTACCGTCATCCAAAAGAATTTTTTCACCCGGATTTACATCTCTTGGAAATTCAAGATAGTTCATGTAAACTCTATCTTTGGTTCCAGGCACATCTTCGGCTGTTTGAAAAGTAATGATATCACCAGGATTCACTACTACATCTTCGCTCATTACACCAACACGAAGTTTTGGACCTTGCAAGTCGGCTAAAATAGCGGTGGTGTAACCATTCTCAGCGTTTAATTCTCTAATAATATCAATACGTTCTTTTACATCAGTATAATCAGCATGAGAAAAGTTGATTCGAAACACGTTTACTCCTGCTTCAATCATGTCTTTAATGACTTCTTTTGAACTGCAAGCTGGACCTAGCGTGGCTACAATTTTTGTCTTTTTTCTTGTTGGCATTTTTTAAAAAATTAAATTATTTTTTGATTTTATTTTTTCAGAATCAATAGCATAAACCATTTTTATACTTTCGATTTTATTTATTTTTGAAACGATTTCGTTTATTTTTATTTCATTTACAGCATTTTCAATTTTTAGAAAATAATCTACCTTTTTGTACTCGGGCAAAAGATAGGCTGAAGTCGAAAATTTAGCATCAAATCCTGAAAATAAATCTTTACTGGTTTTATTTTCAAAAATTTCTATTTCATTTTTATTTTGAACCAAATCCCATTTGATAAATTTTTCTTTGTCTTCAAATGTGAAACGAACAAAAGAAGTTGTTCCTTCTTTTACTTGTGATTCTACATCGTTTTTATTTTTACTTAAAAAAATAGTAAGATGAAGGTTTAAAAAATAGGCTAGTCGGTAATCTTCCAATGGAGTGTGTAAAGCGATTATATAAAAATCAATCTCTTCAAAATCTTCTATTGATAGTTTGAAATTAGCCATTTTATGCCAAAATAAGTTGTAAATATAGTGTTTCTATAAACTCAAAACACCAAGGAAGTATTAGATTAACGTTATTTTATAAACGAAAACGTTATAGTTTTATAAGAATTTCAATTAAATTTTGTTAATTTTTTCTTGAAATGCAAAATAAGCTCGTTTTGCTGCAATTTCTTCTGCTTTCTTTTTTGAAGTTGCTCGTGATTTTGCAATTACTTTATCATCGATGCTTAATTTTACACCAAAAAAACGTTGACCGTCGTTTCCGTTATCGTCAAAAACATCAAAGTTGAATTGTTTTTTTTCTTTTTGACACCATTCGATAACCAAACTTTTGTAGCTTATTACTTTACCTTCTAATCGGGTAATGTCAACATACGGAATAATCACCTTTTGATAAATAAATTTTTCACAACCTAAATATCCTTTATCAAGAAAAATTGCTCCAACTAATGCTTCAAATAAATTGCCATGAATGTTTTCGCCAAAGTGCGATGACGGAACTTTACTATCCACATAATCAATTAAATGCAAATCTCTACCAAGTTCATTCAAATGTTCGCGACTCACAATTTTAGAGCGCATTTTGGTTAAATAACCTTCGTCACCGAGTGGCGCTTCTTTATATAAATGAGCTGCTATAACCGAACTTAACATAGAATCACCAAGAAATTCTAATCTTTCATAATTAAACGGATTACCATCATTATCGGTTTTATTAGATGAGCGATGTGTAAAAGCTTTTTCGTAGTGCTTTAGATTGATAGGTTTAAAACCGATAATTTTTTCAACAGCAATAAAAAAATTCCCGCCTTCTGTAGGACGGGAATTTTTGAAAAATATTTTTTTAAGTAAACGCATTAAAACTTATTCTTCTAATTTTTTGAATAATACACAAGCGTTGTGACCACCAAAGCCAAAAGTGTTACTCATAGCAACTTTGATATCTCTTTTTTGAGGCTTGTTTAATGTCAAGTTCAATGATGGATCAATGTTTTCATCAACAACAGTATGGTTAATTGTTGGTGGAACGATTCCGTTTTGCATAGCTAAAATTACAGCAATCGCCTCAATTGCGCCAGCAGCACCAAGTAAGTGTCCTGTCATTGATTTCGTTGAATTGATATTAATAGTTTTGGCGTGATCACCAAAAACGTGACTAATTGCTTTCAATTCGGCAACATCACCAAGTGGAGTTGAAGTTCCGTGTGTGTTGATATGGTCTACCATTTCTGGAGTCATTCCAGCATCACGCAACGTGTTTTCCATAACGGCAATAACACCAATACCTTCTGGATGTGGCGCGGTTAAATGATAAGCATCAGATGACATTCCGCCACCGCCAATTTCGCAATAAATTTTTGCACCACGAGCTTTTGCGTGTTCATATTCTTCTAAAACAATTGCACCCGAACCTTCACCTAAAACAAATCCATCGCGCGTTGCATCAAACGGACGCGAAGCTGTTTCTGGACTTTCATTTCTTGTGGATAATGCGTGCATTGAATTAAATCCGCCCATTCCTGCAATAGTTACTGCCGCTTCCGAACCTCCAGTGATTATTACATCACACATTCCTAAACGAATGTAGTTGAAAGCATCGATCATTGCATTAGCCGATGATGCACACGCAGATACCGTAGTATAATTTGGACCCATATAGCCATTTCTCATAGAAATATGAGCTGGAGCTATATCGGCAATCATTTTAGGAATAAAAAACGGATTGAATTTTGGTGTTCCATCGCCTTTAGCATAGTACATCACTTCATCTTGAAAAGTTTCTAATCCTCCAATTCCTGCACCCCAAATTACTCCAACACGGTGTTTGTTTACATTATCATGCGTAATTCCAGCATCTTTGATTGCTTCATCACTGGCAGCAATTGCATAATGAGAAAATTTATCTAAGCGACGAGATTCTTTACGATCCATATAATCTTCAATGTTGAAGTTTTTAACCTCGCAAGCAAATTTTGTTTTATGCTTTTCAGTATCGTAATATGTAATTGGAGCGGCACCACTTTTTCCATTAATTAAACCATCCCAATATTCTTGAATGGAATTTCCAATAGGAGTTAATGCTCCAAGACCTGTTACAACAACACGTTTTAATTGCATATAATTTTTTTTAAATATATTTTAAACAAATAATACCCTGTTTTCTTTACAATAAAAGTTTAAAGATACAAGGGTATTTTCAATATAGTGTGATTGAAAATCAATCAAAAATAATCTAATTTTTATTGAAATCAAAAAATAATAAAAACCCGCACACATTTAATGCATACGGGTGTTTTATTTTATTATTTTTTTGCTTCTTCGATGTAAGAAATAGCTTGACCTACAGTAGCAATGTTTTCTGCTTGGTCGTCTGGAATTTGGATATCAAATTCTTTTTCGAACTCCATAATAAGCTCAACAGTGTCTAATGAATCAGCTCCTAAATCGTTAGTGAAGCTTGCTTCTGTTACAACTTCATTCTCGTCAACGCCTAATTTGTCTACGATAATCGCTTTAACTCTTGATGCAATGTCTGACATAATCTTTAATTTTAAAATTTAAATTGTTGG
>NZ_JAIXTJ010000028.1 GCF_027483985.1 Flavobacterium sp. | reverse complement strand
AGCATATTGGGTAACGCCCAACCGTTGAAAGACGAGGACAAGTGCAACAGAAAGTATGTACAGTTCGGCTGTAGTGAAACCAGGTAAACTCTATGCGGTGAAATTTCAAGTATATCGACATTTAAGGATTACTCGTCCGTTGTCGAAGGGTAGAAAGATGGAACTTGTGAGTAATTGCAAGTCTAGATAAATGATAAGGTATTTCTAATTTGAATCAGATTCTGAAACAAGTTCAGAAAGAACAGAATCCGGCTTATAGGTCTGCTTTTTTTATATTGGTTTTAACTTTGAATTTTTCAAAATTTTTAGTTGAATTAAACCTGATGAAAATCAGAATATCTCTTATCCATTAGAAAAAACCTCCTATTTTTATGGAAAATTGTTAATTTAATTTATTTACTTGGAATCTTTTCAGGATTTAAAGAAGTGTGAAAAACAGCATTTAGAAAGACAGTTTTACTAGGTTCGTCAACAATAAAAAATGCGATATATGGAAATTTCTTAAAAGGCAAAAATCGATAATTAGAATCGTGAAATTGATAAAACGGATTAATTTCTAAAGATTTATAGGTTTTCTTATAATCCTTTAAAAAATCTAAGGCTACTTTTTTGCTTGCTTTGTAGATATAATATTCCACAGCATCTGTAATATTTTTTGATGCAATTGGTGATACAATAATCTTATAACTCATACTTACTTTTTAAATCAGAATAAAGAGATTCAGCTGTAACATAATCAGATTTATCAGAATTTATTTGATTATCAAGTTGCTCTTGTTGCTCTTTTGTTAAAGAGTAAGGTTTTGAAGTTGGTTCAATAAGCGCTTCTGCATAACCAAAAACTCTTTCCAAAACACTTTGAGGAGCATCTTTTAATTTTTTTGTGAGTAAATCTAAAGTTATAGTTTGCATTGTAATTATTTTTAGATGTATTATTGATAGTAGTTTAAAATACGTACTTCTACAAATTTACTAAAAATAATAATAACTTTAATCGTTATGATTTAACTTTTTTGAGGCAATCAATTCCTTATTAGATTACTCTTCCTCACTATCATCTTCCTCATCATCAACCTCAAACTCATAAAAAGAAAACACCGAACCACCATAATTCTTCTGAAAAGAAAAATGCATCATATGGTCGAGTTTGGTATGTTTGGAATGTTCCATAATCATCATTCCTTCTTCGTCTAACAATTCGTTTTCAAATACCAATTCGATTAGTTTTTCAAATTCCTTTTGCTCAATTCCATAAGGCGGATCGGCAAAAATAATATCATAACTTCCTTTGTGCTTTTCTAAAAATTTGAACACATCACTTTTAATTGCCGTGATATTCAAATCAAATTCTTTAGCAGTTTTCTTAATGAAATTCACACAACCCATATCGCCATCGATACACGTAATGTTGTCACAACCACGCGAACCAAATTCGTAACTAATGTTTCCAGTTCCAGCAAATAAATCCAAAACCTTCAATCCCGAAAAGTTAAAATGATTGTTCAGCACATTAAACAACGCTTCCTTACTCATATCAGTCGTTGGTCGAACCGGTAAGTTTTTTGGTGCTGTAATTCGTCGTCCTTTGTATTTTCCAGAAATGATTCTCACGAGTGAAGTAGTATAAAGTGTTCGCGGTTTTCTTTTTCCGTGAAGTTATTGGTAAAATCAGAAACGTCAAATAAACTTATGTTTCTAATGTATTTGTAGGCAATTTGATAAAAAGCATCCGTTTCAACAATCGCTCCAAGCAATTCCAATTTGAAATTCTCAGGATTCAACTGCAATTGTTCAGCGGTAAAAAGAATGTAGTAAATAAAATCTTCAGGCGTTTTGTATTCAAACGAATTAAACAAATGCAACTTCTGATTCTGAACCACAATAATCTCAAAATGACTTTCACTTACGTGAACAAACATCTTGCGTTCCTCATTATTCTTAGATAAATCCAACAATTTTGAGACCAAAACACTGTTCGCGTGCTTGTATTCAAACGAACCATATTGGTCAATAAAAAAGTTATTCATATTCACATACGGAATGTAAACATTGTTCATTTCATACTTATCCAAAGCGTCAAAAGTGAAAAAATCAGTTTCAAAAACCTTCGTATTGTATTGCAAATAACTTCCTAAAAACTCCTCGTCAAACAAAGCTGTCGGCACAAAAGTCGATAAATTATTACTGTGAAGAATCTCAATTTCATCATATTTATGACTCAATTCAGGATGTTCTCTAAAAACCGAAGCAAACAAATCTTCAATCTTAGCACTGCGCTGAAAACTATCAAAATGAATGTTATGCAACACCACAGGTTTGCCACTCAAAGTATCAAATACACAAAACGACAACCCATTCAAAGAAACTTGAATAGCTAGTTTTTTATAAGTTTTGTCCGTAATACTCATTTTGAAATTCCATTTTTAACACCGCAAACTTACGAATTTTATACTGAACTTGTTTCAGTATCTCAAGAACTTGTTTCAGTATCTCGTCTCATTTAAAGATATGTTTTTTTTAGAATTTATCTCGATGAATATTAGGAGCGAATGGTTCTGGCATTTCTACAAACCTTATTCCTGCTTTCCGCGTTACAAGGTAACTGCTCCAAACGAAGTTCACTGAACCCCTATAAAAATTAATATAATGTGAGGTAATCAGGGCTAAACAGCCATCCATTTTTACAAAATTAGATTTTCAAAACAACATTTTTAAAAATCCGCGACAATCCGTTCCATCCGTTTCATCCGCGTCCCAACATTCTATGAAACCTATCCAAAGCGAAGCGCCTTTACCACAAAACAATCTATGTTTCTATGTGGTTCAAAAATCTTCGCTAATCAGTTTTTATCTTCTTTTATCTTCTTTCATCTATGGCAAAAAAATAACAAAATCCTTGCGAACTTTGCGTAAAACTTTGCGTACTTTGCGGTTAAATAAAAACCTGTGGCAACCAAAAACTTCTATTCCATTCTATCCCAAAACTTTCCGTTTAATCCCACGATTAAGCAAGATGCTTTCTTTCAAAAAATCGCCGTTTTCATCACCAATGTCAACAACGATAGCATTTTTGTACTAAAAGGATACGCCGGAACAGGAAAAACCACCGTAATTTCTACCATTGTAAACAACCTAATCGAAGTCAATAAAAAATACGTTTTGTTGGCGCCAACTGGTCGTGCTGCGAAAGTCATTGCCAATTATTCCAACAAACCAGCTTTTACCATTCACAAGAAAATTTATTTTCCAAAGAAGTCGAGTGGTGGCGGAGTGGCATTTACGATGCAACAAAACAAACACAAAAACACAATTTTCATAGTCGATGAAGCGTCGATGATTTCTGATGTAGCAGCCGAAAGTAAAATGTACGAAAACGGAAGTTTGCTCGACGATTTAATCTCCTACATCTATAGTGGTGAAAACTGTAAAATGATTTTACTTGGCGACACGGCTCAGCTTCCGCCAGTGAATTTAGATATTTCGCCAGCATTAAACACGGATACTTTAGAATTAAATTACGACAAAAAAGTAGATTGGATTGAACTCGACGAAGTAATGCGTCAAGAACTAAACTCCGGAATTCTTTACAACGCCACCGAATTACGTGAATTATTAAAAGACAGTTTCATCACCGAATTCAAGTTCAAGTTGCGAGGTTTCAAAGACATTGTTCGCCTTACTGATGGTTACGATATTCAAGATGCCATTAACCAAGCCTACAGCAATTATTCTATTGAAGATACAGCGTTTATCGTGCGTTCCAACAAAAGAGCGAACCAATACAACGAGCAAATTAGAACCAAAATCCTAGACAAAGAAAGCGATTTATCTACAGGCGATTTCTTGATGGTCGTGAAGAACAATTACTTTTGGTTGAAAGAAAAAGACGAAGCAGGTTTTATAGCCAATGGTGACATCATCGAAGTGTTGGAAATTTATAGTTTCAAAGAATTATACGGATTCAAATTTGCCAAAGTCAAAATACGAATGGTCGATTATCCCAACCAAATTCCGTTTGAAACTGTTTTGATTTTAGATACCATTAAAAGTGAATCACCATCCTTAACCTACGAGCAATCCAACCAATTGTATGAAGAAGTGATGAAAGATTACGAACACTTAACAACCAAATACGCCAAGTTCCAAAAAGTAAAAGAAAACGAATACTTCAACGGATTGCAAGTAAAATTCTCTTACGCCATAACTTGTCACAAAAGTCAAGGCGGACAATGGAACACCGTTTTCATAGAACAACCGTATTTACCCGAAGGCATCGACAGAGATTACATTCGTTGGTTGTACACTGCAATTACAAGAGCCAAAGACAGATTGTATTTGATTGGTTTTAAGGATGAGAGTTTTTTGGAGTAGTTTTTAGGAAATTGTTATATTTGAAAAGTTAACCCTTAATTTGTTTACAAAGCAAACAAAACAATTAAGTATTATTTTAATGGCAGAATTATTCAATTATTTACTTTCAACTTTAATTTTATTACTTGGAGTAAGATTTATTTTTATGTCGTACATAAAGCCAGATATTTATTATAGTACAACTTTGAAAGGAAATATAGCAGGTTTTCTTTTTATACTTATGAGTGTAATGTCTTTTTTTGGAAAGTTTAGTTTATATTCGATAATAACCAAACTTATTCGTGATTCTTTAAAGTTAAAAGGAGAAAATGGAGGATTAAGTTTTGCTATATTTATTACAATTATATGTATTGTATTGTTTTTTACTTATTATCGTCCTGACAAATTAATAAGAAAATATAAAGTCTTGAAAAATGATTTATCAGAAAAGATTAACTTAGTAAGTAATTATCTGTTGTTTTATTTTTGGTTCTTTTTTGTTATCCTTTATCTGCTCTGCAAAGTGTTCCTATAAAAAGCTCCGCAAATGTCTTCTAACTTTGAGGATTTTTTTATACATTAGCATAAACCAATCAATCAACAAACCATGGCACTAATAAACGTACATCTAAACTACAACGGAAATGCAGAAGAAGCATTTACTTTTTACAAATCTGTTTTTGGCGGAGAATTCACTAAAATTACGCGTCTCAAAGATTTAGAAGGTCCAGATTTTCCAATTGATGAAAAAGATGCTAATAAAATTATGCACATTGCTTTACCCATTGGAAACAATACACTTATGGCAAACGATGTTCCAAGTTTTTTAGGAACCGTGAACGAAAACGAAAACCGCTCTAAAATTGCCGTTTCAACACAAAGTAGAGAAGAAGCTGACAAATTATTCAACGGACTTTCTGCAGGTGGAACAGTTGAAATGCCCATTCAAGACAGTCCTTGGGGTTCTTATTTTGGAATGTTCAGAGACAAATATGGCATCGAATGGATGATTGATTTTGATTCGAATTCTTAAAAGGAAATAGTTGATTTAATAAAAATCATTACCTTTGATACTATCAAATGATATTATCAATGAAGCCACCTTACGAAATTACATCATTAATTTTAAAGCTAATTGCCTCAATTTCAGAGAAAATAGGACAAGTTAATGCGGTTTATTTGGTAAAACAATCTCCACAATTACGTAAGCAAAATAGAATCAAAACTATTCATTCTTCACTTCAAATAGAAGGAAACACATTAACGGAAGAACAAATTACTGCGATTATTGAAAACAAAAGAGTTTTAGCGCCTCAAAAAGATATTGCTGAAGTTTTAAACGCTCTTAAGGTTTATGATAAGTTAAAAACTTTCAAGCCACATTCTGAAAAATCATTCCTAGAAGCACATCAAATTTTGATGAAAGATTTAGTTGAAAACAGCGGCAGTTACAGAAAAAATAGCGTCGGAATTGTAAAAGGTTCTAAATTGGCTCATCTTGCTCCACCAGCAGAAAACTTATCATTTTTGATGAAAGATTTGTTCAATTATGTCAAAAATAAAGAAGAATTGACATTAATAAAAGCATGTGTTTTTCATTACGAAATGGAATTTATTCATCCGTTTTTAGATGGAAATGGCAGAATGGGACGGCTTTGGCAAACTGTTATTTTGATGAACGAGTATCCAGTTTTTGAGTTTTTACCTATTGAAACCATCATCAGTGCAACACAAGAAAATTATTACAAAGCCTTGTCAATTAGTGATAAACAAGGAAAGTCGACTGTTTTTATAGAATACATGTTGGACGTAATTGATAAAGCATTATTTGAATTATTAAAATTCAATAACCGAATTCTAACTGATAATGATCGTTTAGATTATTTTATTTCTTTGGGTAAAAAAGAGTTTAAACGAAACGATTATATGAATGTTTTCAAGGACATTTCATCAGCAACCGCAAGTAGAGATTTGAAAAAAGGCATCGATTTAAATCTTTTAGAAAAAAGAGGAGATAAAAATAAAACGATATATTTAACAAGATAGCAATGTCAAGAAATCAACTTTCACCAAGTCAACAATCTGAACTTTTAGCCATATTAAAAAAGCGTTTTGAAAAAAATCCGAATCGTCATCTTGGCTTGGAATGGAATAAAATTCAAGAAAAGTTAGAAGCCAATCCAAGTAAACTTTGGTCACTAAACGAAATGGAACGAACAGAAGGCGAACCAGACGTTGTAGGTTATGATAAAGAAACTGACGAATATATTTTCTATGATTGTTCAACAGAAACGCCAAAAGGCAGAAGAAGTTTGTGCTACGATAAAGAAGCTTTAGATGCAAGAAAGGAATTCAAACCAGAAAACAACGTCATTGATATGGCAAACTCAATGGGAATTGAACTACTTTCAGAAAATGAATATCGTCACTTACAACAATTAGGAAAATTTGATTTAAAAACCTCAAGTTGGATAAAAACACCATCAGAAATTAGAAAATTAGGCGGCGCACTTTTTGCCGATTTTCGTTATGAAACTGTTTTTGTGTATCATAATGGAGCACAATCGTATTATGCAGTAAGAGGTTTTCGTGGCTCAATAAAAGTTTAATTTTGTGTTTATTAGATAAAAAATTATATATTTGAATCATTAAACAATCCTTAAAATTTCAAACTATGGCAACAGTAAATGCATATTTAACTTTTAACGGAACTTGCGAAGCAGCTTTCAATTTTTACAAATCAGTTTTTGGTGGAGAATTTACCTATATGGGAAGATTCAACGAAATGCCACCAGCAGAAAATTGCGAACCAATTTCTGTAGAAGCAGGAAATTTAATAATGCACGTTTCCTTACCAATTAGTGCAGAAACCGTTTTGTTTGGAAGTGATACGTCAGAAGCTTTTGGTCAAACAATAACAGTTGGCGACAATATTTCAATTTCAATAAACGCATCGAGCAGAGAAGAAGCGGATAGATTATTCAACGGATTATCTGCTGATGGTATAATTAAAATGCCTTTAGAAAACACCTTTTGGGGTGCATACTTTGGAATGTTTGTTGATAAATTCGGAATCCATTGGATGATGAATTTTGATGAAGCGCCACAAAATAATTAAGGACGCAACCTTTTAAAGTTTTTTGTATCTGTACAATAATAGTAAAGTATTCAATATGAAAATAATCCAATTTTTATTCTTGTTTTTAATTTTAACAAGTTGCAGTTCTGAAAATGACGCTAACATTCCGCCACAAGCAATTACACCAACACTAATAGCGTCAGGAAGCTTGTATGGTAGCGGAAGCGAGAATATTGTGCAACAAAATATTGTTGTAAGCAATCAAGCCGATTGGACCGCTTTAATAAATCAAATGGATACGGTTAACAATACATCATCAAGTTTTACAGAATTAAATATTGATTTTGATAATTATCAATTATTGTTGGCATTTGACCAAGTTAGACCTACAGGTGGTTTTTCAATAGCAATCAACAATGTTACAGAAACTGCAAATACAATAGAAGCAACAGTAAACGTTACTGGTCCAGGAGAAATTGCAACTATGGTAATTACACAACCTTTTTATATTGTAAAAATTCCAAAGTCAACTAAACCAGTAGTTTTTCTTTAAGAAATAAAAAGTCATTCGAAACCTCGCTAAATTATTCAAGCGAGGTTTTTTTATTACATTTGTTTATAAATTAAATTTAATGAATCTCGAAACCATTTTATCAATTTGCCTCGGAATCGGATTGGCTTCAGCATCAGGATTTAGAGTTTTCTTGCCTGTATTTGCTTTGAGTTTGGCATCCTATTTTAATGTAATTCCGCTGAATGAAAGTTGGGCTTGGATTGGTGGTTTGCCAGCGTTAATAAGCTTTGGAGTAGCAATGATTTTTGAAATATTTGGCTACTATATTCCGTTTATAGATAATTTATTAGATACAATTGCAACACCTTTAGCAGCCATCGCAGGATTTGTTGTTATGTCGTCAACAATGGTTGATATTTCTCCAACAATTACTACAATTCTAGCCATAATCGCTGGAAGTGGTTCCGCCACAGCATTTCAAGGATTGACAACCACAACACGATTAGCATCATCAGTAAAAACAGCAGGTTTAGGAAATCCAGTAGTTTCCACCGCCGAAACTGGAACCGCAATCACATTAAGTTCACTCGCAATTTTCCTTCCAATAGTTGCAGTTATCTTCGTTGTTATTATCTTTGGAGTAATTTATTGGATATTTAAAAAGTTTAAAAAATAGTTTCCTAAACTCTTAAACTTTTAAACTCTTAAACTTTTAAACCTTTTTATGAAAATCATCGCCGTAATTCCTGCTCGTTATGCTTCAACACGTTTTCCTGCCAAATTGATGCAAGATTTAGGTGGAAAAACTGTAATTCTTAGAACTTACGAAGCTGCAAAAAACACCAATCTTTTTGATGATGTATTTGTGGTTACGGATTCCAATTTGATTTACGACGAAATAGTTTCCAATGGTGGAAAAGCCATAATGTCTATAAAAGAGCACGAAAGCGGAAGTGATAGAATAGCAGAAGCTGTTGCAAATTTAAATGTTGATATTGTAATAAATGTTCAAGGTGACGAACCGTTTATCAACAAAGAACCTCTTGAAAAAGTGATTGAAGTTTTCAAAAATGATGCTGATAAAAAAGTAGATTTGGCTTCGTTAATGCGAGAAATCACCAATGAAGATGATATCAATAATCCAAATAATGTAAAAGTTGTTGTGGATCAAAATGGTTTTGCATTATACTTTTCACGTTCAGTAATTCCTTATCCAAGAGAAGTAAATGTTGGTGTTCGCTACTTTCAACACATCGGAATTTATGCTTTTCGCAAACAAGCACTTTTGGATTTCTATTCACTTCCAATGAAATCGCTTGAAGCCTCAGAAAAACTGGAACAATTACGCTATTTAGAATTCGGAAAACGAATTAAAATGGTTGAAACAACTCACATAGGTATTGGTATCGATACTCCAGAGGATTTAGAAAAGGCCAGAAAAATGGTGTAATTATTTAAGTTTTTTGATTGTAAATAGTTCGTTGTGCTCTTCCACTTTTGGGTACATTCTTAACGAATAGTTATTGTCAAATTTTTTTTTATAATCAATATTTCGAATTCGGTCTTTTTCACTGATAACCATTGTGTTAAACAAAATAAAACCTTCTTTGTTTAATAAGAAATTAATTCGATTAATGAAAAATTCTTCAAACAAGAAATTTGGCATCGTAGTATCTTGAAATACATCAATAATTATTAAATCATATTTGTATTTGGTCTTTAAAACAAATTCAAAAGCATCATCAACAATTAATTCCAAATTTTTTATTTCACTTAATTTGAAATATTTATTGGCCAATGCAACCACTTCTTTATCGATTTCTACACCTGTTATTTTACCGACAAATTTCACTTCATCAACCAACGTTTTCACAACACTTCCGCCAGCGACGCCAAGAATTAATATGTTTTCAAAATTTCTTATACGCTCAAAACCAATGTATTTCAATCCTTTTTTTAATATACGTTGCAAACTACCATAAGAATAATTAGTATTTTTTGAATCCAAAACCAACTCGCCATTATTCCAAGTAACTTCTAATGATTTACTTATCGAAGAATTCCTTTTAACAACATTAATTGGAATAAAATAACTAAAGAGTTTGGCGAACATATTTATATTTTTATCAAAAATAGCAGAATTATTCTAAATTTACGCAAAATTTTTGAAATGAAGAAACGACTTTACGAATTTATTTTTTACCGATTAATGGGTTGGAAAATCACAGGAAGTTTTGATGAAAACATAAAAAAAAGTGTTATTGCTGTAATGCCACATACCTGTAATTTTGATTTTTTTATTGGACTTTTTGTTCGTGGAATAGCCAACCAAGAAATGAATTTTGTGGGAAAGAAGGAATTATTTGTATTTCCATTCGGCTATTATTTTCGTTCCATTGGTGGCGCAGCACTTGACAGAAGTGGCGGAAAAAATATTGTAGATTCAATTGTTGATATTTACAACAGTCGTGAAATTTTTAGATTAGGAATCGCTCCAGAAGGAACTCGCAAAAAAGTAACTGAACTACGAACAGGTTTTTATTACATAGCATTAAAAGCCAATGTTCCAATTATACCAGTTGCTTTTGATTATAGTAAAAAAGAAGTAAAAATCGGTAATCCATTATATCCAACTGGAGCAATTGATGACGATATGAAAGTCTATTTAAAATTTTATGAAGGCGTAAAAGGACGTTATCCAGAACGCCAATATATTTAAATTTCAAATTTTTTAAAACCATAAACATTTTCTTTTCGTAAATTCTAGTATAAGTAAAATACTCGGTGTTATTAAAACAAAATCTTTATTACTTACGGCGTTATCTGTTATATTGACTTCTTGCAGCTACGATGAAACATCAGTGTTTGGAGATAATGTAGTGGTTAAGCAAGACTAAGCTGATATTAGAATTTAAGTTGAAATTAGCAGTGTGTATCTTATCAGAAAATAATAGTTAGATTTGTTATAGTTTTTGTTAAAGACCTTCAACAGCAGTGTTGAAGGTTTTTTTATTCTAAATAGTTCAAGTTGCTTACATTTGTATAAATTTTTTTTAATGGATTATATTGAACTACACAAAGACTATAAAGCTAATTCGCTTTTTGGCAGATACATTACTTTACAGGATATTGAACCTCTTCTTCAAAAATTTTCAACAGAAGTAATAGGAAAATCCGTTTTAGGAAGACCTATTTATAAATATAATATTGGAACAGGTTCGACTAAAGTTTTTATGTGGTCGCAAATGCACGGCAACGAAAGTACTACTACAAAAGCCTTGTTTGATTTTTTCAATTTACTTCATTCTCAAGAAGACATTGCAGTAAAGCTTTTGCAACAGTTTACCTTTTGTTTTTTACCTATGGTAAATCCTGATGGGGCAACTTTATATACTCGTGAAAACGCGAATAAGGTTGATTTAAACAGAGATTCTATCGATTTGTCGCAGCCCGAAAGTCAATTGCTTCGAAAAACATTTGAGGAATTCCAACCCGATTTTTGTTATAATCTGCATGACCAACGTACGATTTTTGGTGCTGGTACAACTGGTAATGTCGCCACGGTTTCTTTTTTGGCGCCATCATTTAATGAAAGTAGAGAAGTAAATGAGGTACGTTTAAAAGCTATGAATGTAATTGTGGCTATGAATGAAGAACTTCAAAAACATATTCCTAATCAAGTAGCACGATTTGATGATGGTTTCAATTTAAATTGCATCGGCGATATGTTTACTTATTTAAAGGTACCCACAATCTTGTTTGAAGCCGGACATTTTCAAGAGGATTATTACCGAGAATACAGCCGTAAAATGATTTTTATTGCTTTAGTTTCGGGATTGAAACATATTTACGAAAACGATGTAGTTGATAATAAATTCGCAGAATATTTATCAATTCCTCAAAATAATGTCGTTTTTTATGATTTTCTTTATAAAAACATCAAAATAAATTATGATGGTAAAGAAATTATCACGAATTTTGCAGCTCAATACAAAGAAGAGCTTATTGATGGAAAAATCCAATTAAATGCTTATATAGCCGAAATTGGAGCGTTAAAAGGGAAATTAGGTCATTTTCAATACAATGCACATAAAATGATGTATTCTGATGATTATGAAGGTTTTCCTAAAATCAATCAAAAAGCCGATTTTTGTTTGGGAAAAAATATAAAATTTGTTAATGGTTTAAAAAAATAACATTAATTTATGTTATTTATTAAATAAAATGCATTTATTTGCAGTCATAATTAAAACAATAATAAAACTACGTTATTATGAGTAAGTTTCGTTTAGATGAAGTAGATCACCAAATCCTTGATATGCTGATTGATAACACAAGAGTTCCATTTACAGATATTGCTAAAAAGCTATTAATATCTGCAGGAACAGTGCATGTAAGAGTAAAAAAAATGGAAGATGCTGGAATTATTATGGGATCTTCTTTAACCTTAGATTACGAAAAATTAGGATATTCTTTCATCGCTTATGTTGGTGTTTTCTTAAACAACACCTCGCAAACTAAATTTGTTTTAGAACGAATTAATGAAATTCCTTTCGTAACAGTTGCGCATGTTACTACCGGAAAATTTAATATCTTTTGTAAAATTCGAGCTAAAGACACTAAACACGCTAAAGATGTAATCTTTATGATTGATGATATTGAAGGTGTTTATAGAACCGAAACAATGATTTCACTAGAAGAAAGTATCAACGACAAAAAACGTTTGATGCATACTATTTTTAAAGACATTTAATTTTCGAAAGAAAATAAATTTATATAAACCTCAAGTTATTTTGCTTGAGGTTTTTTTGTATATTTAAATTTCAAATAGTTGGTGCTTTGTAAAATTAAGGATCAAATGTATTTGTATAAATTCGTGTCAATCGTGTCTAAAAAATAAGCTATGTACACCTTACCCAAAATTGAACGTTTCAACCAAAATGTATTGTTTAAATATCACATTTATAACAGTATTTTTATAACCTTACCTTTTGATTCGATTGATAATACAGGAGTTTTATTGCCACTTTTTAGCGAGATTTGCGACAACGGATTCAAAAATAATTTATCTCCAGTAGAAATTGTAACTAATTTTACAACCAAATATTTAGGCAATATTTCTGAAGATGAAAAAATCAGTTTAATGTTTCGATTCATTCAATATGTCGAACGTCAAATTGTACTTTTTGATGCTATTGAAGATGCCGCTTTTCCCATCGTAAATAATATGGAAGGAAAAGGTTCGCTTCGAGAGATTAAAGAGCGAATTGATACTAGCGAATTGAAACAAGAATTAATTTATTTTTTAGAAAATTTTAATGTTCGAACGGTTTTAACAGCGCATCCCACACAATTTTATCCAGGTTCAGTACTCGGAATTATCACAGACTTAACCGATGCAATTAGGGAGAACGACTTAAATAAAATCAAAGATTTGTTAGCGCAACTCGGTAAAACACCTTTTATAAAAAAGGAAAAACCAACGCCTTTCGATGAAGCAGTAAGCCTGATTTGGTATCTCGAGAATGTATTTTATCAAACCTCTGGTGAGATGATGCAATACCTTCAAAAAAATATTTACAAAGACCAACCCATTACCAATTCAATTCTGAATTTAGGATTTTGGCCCGGTGGCGATAGAGATGGAAATCCGTTTGTTACTTCAGAAATCACTTTGAATGTTGCAAATCGACTTCGAACATCGATTCTAAAATCATATTATATAGATATTAGAAAGTTAAAAAGAAAACTAACTTTTTCAGGAATTGATACCATCATTTCAGATTTAGAAAATAAAATTTATCGTTCCGTTTTTTATTCCGATGGAACTATTTTTATCACTTTACAAGAACTTTTAAGTCAGTTGAATAGTGTAAAAACTATTTGTATTGAAAAACACCAATCGTTGTACTTAGATGATATCAATGATTTAATTAATAAAGTCAATTTGTTTGGATTTCATTTTGCTTCGTTAGACATACGTCAAAATAGTAAAATTCACAATCACGTTATTAAGACTATTTTTGCCTCATTTGCTACAGCCAATGAAGAATATAATGAGTACTTCAACTATACTGATGAGAAGAAATTTACTTTTCTTTCGGAAGTTTCAGGTAATTTATTTTCTAATTTGTTTGATGATGAAATTACAAAGCAAACACTAGATTCTATTATTTCGATGAAAACCATCCAAGAAAATAATGGAGAATTGGGTTCAAATCGTTACATCATTTCAAACAACGAAAGCGCTTTAAATGTGATGGAAACTTTTGTTTTATTCAAATTATGCAATTGGAAAAATCCATCGGTTGATATTGTTCCATTGTTCGAATCGATTGACGATTTGAAATTTGCCGATGTCATTATGGAACAATTATATACCAATGCAGAGTATGCAAATCATTTAAAAAATCGTGGAAACAAGCAAACAATTATGCTAGGCTTTTCAGATGGAACAAAAGATGGCGGCTATTTAATGGCCAATTGGGGAATTTACAAAGCCAAACAAACCATTACTGCAATTTCAAGAAAATATGGTATAAAAGTTGTTTTCTTTGATGGTCGTGGTGGTCCGCCTGCGCGTGGCGGTGGAAAAACTCATAAATTTTATGCCTCGCTAGGTTCACAAATTGAAAACAACGAAATACAATTAACCATTCAAGGGCAAACCATTAGTTCTAATTTTGGTACTGACGAATCTTGTAGATATAATCTTGAAAACCTTTTGAGTGCTGGTGTTTCAAATCAAATATTTAATAAAACAAGCAATGATTTATCTGAGGAAGACATTGAATTAATTGATGAACTTTCAGAAATTGGATATCAGAAATATTTGAGTTTTAAAAACCATCCAAAATTTATTCCTTATTTGGAGCAAATGAGTACGCTAAATTATTATTCGAAAACTAATATTGGTAGTCGACCTTCAAAAAGAAATACCGGAAGTGAATTAAATTTTGGTGATTTGAGAGCTATTCCATTTGTTGGATCGTGGAGTCAGATGAAACAAAATGTTCCGGGGTTTTTTGGTGTTGGTTCCGCTTTAAAACATTTTGAAACCACCAATAAATGGGACAAAGTTCAAACCTTGTTTGATACTTCCTTATTTTTTAGAACTTTATTAGAAAACAGTATGATGTCCTTAGCAAAATCTTTTTTTCCGCTTACGCAGTACATGAAAAATGATGCTGAGTTTGGTGATTTTTGGCAAATCATATTTGATGAATTTCAAGAAACCAAACGATTATTACTAAAAATTGCAAGGCATCAAGAGCTAATGGAAAATTATCCTGATGGAAAAGCTTCCATAAAAATGCGAGAAGACATAGTGTTACCATTATTAACCATTCAGCAATATGCTTTAATGCAAATTAATGAAATCAAAAAGGGTAAAAGTGATGCTAAACTTTTAGAAGTTTATGAAAAGTTAGTAATGCGATCCTTATTTGGAAATACAAATGCTAGTCGCAATTCGGCTTAAGATTATGAAAAATAAATGCCAATATTATTTTTTATCATTATTCTTAATTTCAATTTTATGGATACTAATAGGAAATAAATTTTATAACAATTACGCACCATTTATTTTTTTTATATTTGGTCTTCCTGTATTTATTTCATTGTGTGCTTCAAACTTAAGACTATTTAGTAAAGAATTAAAAGAAAGAGATATAGAATTATTTAAAAAAAATGCTTTGCATTATGGATATTTTAAAGACGAATTAATAAATTCTTTAAATTTACTTGATGCATCATTTGAAGATCAATTATCTGAAGATGATTTGAAACGAAAATATAAAGTATTAAAAACAAGTTTTAACTATTTAATTTTATGTTTTATTTCAATTGTCATAATCGGAATTTTGACTGTTTATTTTTGATTAAAAAGTATAAAAAACTAGATTATTTAAATTATGAATATTAAACAACTGCAGTCCAACGAATACGCACCTTTTTATGCAAATTATATTTCACAGGTTTCTGATGAATATACATTAGTAGAAGAATTAGAAATTTCCTTACATCGATTCATCAAATTTGTACAAGACATCCCGATGGATAAATTTGATTATCGCTATGCCGAGGGAAAATGGACTATTAAAGATATCATACAACACGTTATTGACACAGAACGAATTTTTGCTTATCGTGCCTTACGTTTTGCTCGAAATGACAAAACGGATTTACCTGGCTTTGAAGAAAATGATTATGCCAATGTAGCTACAGCCAACCAAAGAAGTATTATGGAATTGTTGACGGAGATGTCTGCTGTTCGTCATTCGTCTTTGCTTTTATTCAAAAGTTTTAACGAAGCACAGCTTTTAAACAAAGGAACAGCAAATAATAATGAAATGTCAGTAAGAGCATTAGGATTTATTATGATAGGTCATCAAAATCATCATCAAAAGATTTTTCAAGAAAGATATCTTTAAGAAATTCCAAAAACAAACTCCAAATTCCAAAATTTGATCCATAAAAAAAATCCCAAACTCCATACTTAATAGTGGAATTTGGGATTTAAAATATTGGAATTTAATATTTATTCTTCGTCGTCTTCATCATCAAAGTTGTCAGATGGTTCATCGTCATCATCATCGTCATCATCGTCGCCATCATCTGATCCTCCTTTGTCTTTTAACAAATCTTCGTCTAGGTCATCATCGTCAGAGGCATCTTCATCATCATCAAGACCTGCAACTGGAATGATTGGTTCAATTACTGCATCTAAATCGTCATCTTCATCAAATTTTTCCATTCGGCTTGCTAGTTTAGTACTAACTTTTACTAAATAAATAGTGTCTTCTGTGCGAACTTCAACTGCTTCGATAAGTTCATTTTGCGCATTTCTAAAACGGATGATATCGGAATCATCATATCCGTCAGGAAATTTATCAACTAATAAGTTTAAAATATCGCCTGTTAGCTTTGCATAATCAACAATAACTCTTCTCATAATATATTTTATTGGTCTAATAAATAAGCAAAAATTAATGGAGCAACAATAGTTGCATCCGACTCAATGATGAATTTTGGAGTGTGAATATCTAATTTACCCCAAGTGATTTTCTCATTTGGAACCGCACCTGAGTAAGAACCATAACTAGTTGTTGAATCTGAAATTTGGCAAAAATAACTCCAAAACGGCACATCGTGCATTTCCATATCTTGATAAAGCATTGGCACAACACAAATTGGAAAATCTCCTGCAATTCCACCACCAATTTGAAAGAAACCAACTCCTTTTCCTTCTGAATTTTTTGGATACCAATCCGCTAACCACATCATGTATTCAATACCGCTTTTCATAGTGGTTGGCTTGAATTCACCTTTAATACAGTAAGAAGCAAAGATGTTACCCATTGTACTGTCTTCCCAACCTGGAACTACAATCGGTAGGTTTTTTTCAGCTGCAGCAACCATCCAAGAATCTTTTGGATCGATTTCATAATATTGTTCTAAAACACCCGAATTGATCATTTGATACATAAATTCGTGCGGAAAGTAGCGTTCTCCTTTTGAATCGGCGTTGTTCCAAATATTATACAAATGTGATTGTAATCTTCTAAAAGCTTCTTCTTCTGGAATACAAGTATCGGTAACTCTATTGTAATGGTTTTCTAACAAATCCCATTCTTCTTGTGGCGATAAATCTCGGTAGTTTGGTACTCTTTTGTAAGAATTGTGAGCTACTAAATTCATAATATCTTCTTCAAGATTAGCACCAGTACAAGAAATAATATGTACTTTGTCTTGACGAATCATTTCAGCCAACGATTTACCTAACTCAGCAGTACTCATTGCACCGGCTAAAGTAATCATCATTTTTCCATTTTCTAATAAATGTTGCTCATATCCTTTGGCAGCATCTACTAAAGCAGCAGCGTTGAAGTGAAGATAATTCTTCTCAATAAACTGACTTATTGGTCCTTTGCTCATTTTTTTAGTTTTAATCTGATTTCGTGAACTATTACTTGTTCTTTTTCATCAGATTTTGTTAATGTTTGTTTTAATTTACAGTAGTTTGAAGTTCAAAGAAAAACTATTTTTCTAAAACATCAAACTGTTTTTTTTTATTATTTTTTGGTGTAGCCTAAAATTTCTAAAACTTCTTCAGCGGTTTGTTGTTCACTAAACACTTCAGTGGCTATAATTCCGTTTTTATCTCTATCTATTAAAATATGTTTTGGTTGCGGAATCAAACAGTGGTGTAAACCTCCAAAACCTCCAATAGTTTCTTGATATGCACCAGTATTGAAAAAACCTATATATAAAGGTTTTTCTTTATTATACTTTGGCAAATATATTGCGTTCATATTTTGTTCAGAGTTGTAGTAGTCGTCGCTATCACAAGTCATTCCGCCAAGTAAAACTCTTTCATAAGTATCATTCCATCTATTTACGGCAAGCATAATAAATCGTTTATTAATTGCCCAAGTATCAGGAAGCGTTGTAATGAATGATGAATCAATCATGTTCCAAGCTTCTCTATCGTTTTGTTGTTTTTGATATAAAACTTGATAAATAGCTCCACCTGATTCACCTACAGTAAATGATCCAAATTCAGTAAAAATATTAGGTACGTCTACTTCGGCTTCTTCACAAGCAATTTTAATTTGATTAATGATTTCATCAATCATATATTGGTAGTCATATTCAAAGGCAAGTGAATTTTTAATCGGAAATCCTCCACCAATATTTAATCCGTCTAGCGATGGACATTCTTTTTTTAATTGAATATAAACTTTGATACATTTTACTAATTCATTCCAATAATAAGCTGTATCATTAATACCTGTATTGATAAAAAAGTGAAGCATTTTCAACTCCAATCTATCATTCTCTTGAATCTGCTTTTTATAGAATTGTAGAATATTTTTGTAACCAATTCCTAAACGAGAAGTATAAAATTCAAACTTTGGTTCCTCTTCAGCAGCAATTCTAATTCCAATTTTGAATTTTCCTTTGATTTCTGCTTGAAGCAAATCAAGTTCTTCATAGTTATCAATTATCGGAATAGTATTCTTGTGACCATTATTAATTAATCGTGCAATATTGGTGATGTACTGATCGCGTTTAAAACCATTACATATAATATGTGTACTCTTATTAATTTTTCCGTTTTCTAATAAATTTTCAACAATATTAATGTCAAATGCTGATGAAGTTTCAATGTGAATATTGTTTTTGAAAGCCTCATTCATTATATATTCGAAGTGAGAGCTTTTAGTGCAATAACAGTAATAGTATTTACCTTCATAGTTATTTTTCTCCATAGCATTTCTAAACCAGTTTTTGGCTCTTTTAATGTTGGTAGAAATTTGAGGTAAATAAGTGAATTTTAATGGTGTTCCGTATTGTTCCACTAATTTCATCAAATCGATGTTGTGGAATTGCAACGAATGATCTTTGTTCAAAGTGAACTCTTCCTGCGGGAAGTAATAAGTTTGATTTATTAAGTCGAAATATCTTGTATTCATTGATTGTAAGGGTTTGAAAAGATTATTAATTAGCCTGATTAATCTTTATTTTCAAACTCTAATATTAGCATAGATAATAGGGAGTTTTTCTGTCTCCGATTTAAAGATGTCTAAGAAAAGTCCTAAAATTGATCTAATTGATGTTAAAAAAGCAACACACAACACTTGAAAACCTGAAATGGTTTTGAGCGTAAAACTGCTATTGATAGTAGAGTTGGTCTTGTTTTTCATCACCACAAATGTAAAAAATAAAATAAGCGAATTGCAATATTTTTTTGTAAAAAAAATTACAATTTATAATCTTCAAAACTTTTAATAATTAATTCATTTTCAACCGATTGATTAATAATGATTTTTCCGATGCCTTCTAGTAATGCGAATTGCACTTTACCGTACTCGTTTTTCTTGTCGTGAATGAGCAATTTTTGTATTGAAATCAAATCATTTTCTTCAAATTCGTGGGCATCATAAAGGTTAGAAATGATGTATTTTATTTGATAATAGTCCTCTTTTGAAAGTAATCCTTTTTCTTTTGAAATAAAACTTTCCAAAATCATTCCAATTGCAATAGCCTCACCATGCAATAATGGCTTATCCGATTCTAAAAAATGACTTTCGATAGCGTGACCTAAAGTATGTCCAAAATTTAAGGCTTTTCTTATACCATTTTCAGTTGGATCTTGAGTTACCACTTCATTTTTTATTTCGACAGAGCGATAAATTAAAGCATCTAAATTATTGACATCTAACGAGGATAATTCTAAAAATTGTTCCCAATATTTTTTATCATAAATCAAGCCGTGTTTCAACATTTCAGCCAAACCAGAGCGCATTTCTCTCGGTGGCAAAGTTTCTAAGTAGGAAGTATCAATCAACAACATTTTCGGAATATTGATAACGCCAATTTGATTTTTTAAATGTCCTAAATCAACGCCATTTTTTCCGCCAATCGAAGCATCAACCATTCCTAATAATGTCGTTGGAACATTTATGAAATCAATACCACGTTTAAATGTTGAAGCAATAAAACCACCAATATCAGTAATTACACCACCGCCAAGATTGATTATTAAACTTTTTCTATCGGCACCAAGTTCTGATAGAATCGACCAAATTTCTACGCAAGTTGTTATATTCTTCATCGCTTCACCTGCTTCAATTTCTATAATTTCAATTGCGACTTCTGTTGAAATGTTAGGCAAAAATTTAGCAAGGCAAAACTCATTTGTATTTTCATCAACCAAAATAAAAATAGAAGAATACTTATGTTCTAAAATCGTTTTATTGATTTGCTCGTAACCATTTTCATTAAAATAAATCGAATACCCGTTGGCTTGAATTGATTGCATAATAAATGTAAGATTTGATGCAAAAATACACATATTATTAGTCGCAGTAGAATGAATTTTAACTAATTTTTAATTGCTTTTGAATTAGAATATTAAAAATAATAAGTACATTTGTTTAATTTTAATTACTAAAAGTTAAACAAAAATAGTTTGAAACCAATTATTGCAACCATAGAAAAAGACAAACTTACTGATATTCAAATTGATAGAATCATTGAAATGGCTTGGGAAGATCGCACGCCATTTGACGCTATTAAATTTCAATTTGGTTTGGCTGAAGCCGATGTGAAGGCATTGATGAAAAAGGAGCTAAAATTTAGCAGTTATAAATTGTGGCGCGAACGCGTTGAGAATTGTAAAACCAAGCACAAATCCAAAAGGGTAGAAGGTATTGATCGATTCAAATGCAACATGCAACGTGCTATCTCAAATAATAAAATTTCTAAACGATAAAGATGGAATCTAAAAAACCAGACAACGTAGTTTATTCTGATGAACAAGGTTATAATGCAAGCATATTACCTTATTCGACAAGTGTTGGCGCTCCAGTGATTAGAGTAGACGATTTAATATCTTGGAAAAGTCGCGGTATTACTAATGTAAATAAGGAGTTTGAAAATAAGTTTAACGAACTTAAACAGCAATATGAAAATTTGATGCGCGAGTTTGAATGGAATGAAATCGTTTATAATTCCAAATTTTCTTTTGAACCGGTTATTGGAGAAATTTATCATTTATATGCCAATGAAGACGGCACTAATTCACTTTCATTAATTGCTCCAAATGAGTGGAATAAAGAGCATATTGGTACTTTTAAATTGAATAGTGAAAAAAAGTGGATTCATTTAGCTTAACCCTATTGTAAATGTCAAAAATTTATATCGATAAAAATCAAATTATTCAATTAGAGAAGCAGAAACGTGTTCATTTAATAAACAGTTTGGGCGGTTTTAAAAGCGTTGCTTTAGTAGGTACAAAATCTAAAAATGAAAGTACGAATTTAGCAATTTTTAGTTCTTTTTTTCATATCGGAGCCAATCCAGCGTTGATCGGATTGATTTTTCGTCCGAGTCCACCAGAGCGTGACACAATGCGCAATATTTTGGATACTGGTTTTTTTACGGTTAACCATATTAATGAAGCTATTTACAGAGAAGCACATCAAACATCGGCTCGATATGATAATGGAATTTCAGAATTTGATGTTACAAATTTGAAACCAGAATATAAAAATGATTTTTTTGCGCCTTTTGTTGAAGAAAGTAACATACAATTAGGAATAGAATTTAAAGAAAAAGTAGATATTACAATCAATAATACAACAATGATTATTGGACAAATTGTTCAAATTTATGTTCCAGACGATTGTATGCACCAAGATGGTTTTATCGATATTGAAAAAGCTAATACCATCACAGTTTCCGGTTTGGATAGTTATCATAGCACTAAACAATTGGACCGATTAAGTTACGCAAAACCCGATAAAGAAATCACTTCATTACTAAATCTTGGATAAAGAAACTATAAATATTGTTTGGTTCAAACGTGATTTGCGTTTTACAGATCACGAACCATTATTTATGGCGCAACAAGAAGGAATACCTACTTTACTGGTTTATTTTTTTGAACCTTCGGTAATGAATTTTGACGATTCTGATGTGAGACATTGGCGTTTTATTTATGAATCGATTCAAGAAATGCAAACCCGATTGCAACCTGTATCAACGCAAGTTTTTTATTTTCATAATGAAGTTCAAACGGTATTTGAAGAATTAGTTAAAATTTATTCTATAAAATCTGTTTTTTCGCATCAAGAAATCGGAAACAAAGTCACTTTTGATAGAGATATTGCAATGCAATCTTTTTTTGATAAAAATGGAATTTTTTGGAAACAATCGCAAATGCACGGTGTAATCAGGAAATTAAAATCAAGAAGCACTTGGGATAAAAGATGGGAACAAGTAATGCGAGCCGAACCCAAAATAATCGATTTAAATGGTATCAAATTTCAAAATTTAGATAGTACCTTTTATAAAAAATTAAAGGGAAAAAAGCTTCAAAAAGAAATAACTACTCGCAACACCAATTTCCAACAAGGCGGCGAATATTGGGCGTGGCGGTATTTAGATAATTTTGCAAAAGAACGTCACGTTAATTATAGCAAATTCATTTCTAAACCTGAATTAAGTAGAAAAGGTTGCAGTCGTTTGTCGCCTTATTTAACATACGGAAATATTAGTATGCGAATGGTGTATCAATATACCAATCAATTTTACGAAAAATCGCCCAATAAGCGAGCAATGCTCAATTTTGTTTCACGTTTGCACTGGCATTGCCATTTCATTCAAAAATTTGAAGACGAATGCCGAATGGAGTTTGAAAACGTAAATCGTGCTTATGACGGATTGATTAAACCCAAAAATGAGACTTATATCAAAGCGTGGCAAGAAGGCAAAACAGGTGTGCCAATTATAGATGCTTGTATGCGCTGCTTGGTTCAAACAGGTTACATCAATTTTAGAATGCGAGCGATGGTGGTTTCATTTTTTACCTTCAATTTGTGGCAAGATTGGCGTGAATTGCATTTTTTGGCAAGACAATTTCTTGATTACGAACCTGGAATTCATTATCCACAAATTCAAATGCAATCGGGAACAACCGGAATAAATACGATAAGAATTTACAACCCAATTAAAAATTCAGAAGACCACGATGCTGAAGGAATATTTATAAAAAAATGGGTTCCAGAATTAGCAGAAATTCCAGTAGAACTTATCCACGAACCTTGGAAATTGAATGCAATCGAGCAGCAATTTTATAATTGTGAAATCGGAAAAGATTATCCGTTTCCGATAGTTGATATCGAAGAAACTCGCAAAAAAGCCAGTGATATTGTTTGGAGTTTTAGAAAAAATGATGATGTGAAAGAAGAAGGAAAACGAATCTTAAAAAAACACGTAAGCAACCCCAACGGTTCGCCAAGAAACAGAACCACAAAAAAGAAAACTAAATGAGTGTATTTTTAAGAGCCAATTGGGAAAACATCGTGATGGCCAATTATGAAATGGATCCTGAAATACTATCAAAGTACCTTCCAAAAGGAGTTTTTCTTGATTTGTATGAAGGCAAGGCTTATGTAAGTTTGGTGGGTTTTATGTTTAAAAACACTAAGATTTTCAATGTTCCAATTTTTAAATTTGGAACTTTTGAAGAAATTAATTTACGTTTTTATGTTTATCGAAAAATTGATAACGAAATCCGTCGTGGTGTTGTTTTTATTAATGAAACTGTACCTTATAAAGTAGTGGCTTGGCTGGCAAACGCCTTATATAAAGAACATTACACTACTATCGCAACCAAACATAAATGGAACATATCTGATAAAAGTAAAGAAATAAAATACGAATGGTTGGTTGATAAAAAATGGAACTCCATTGAACTTGTTGCAAAAAACGAAGCTAAAGCGATGGTTGAAAATAGTTTTGAACAATTCATATTCGAACATTATTATGGCTATACCAAAGTCAGTAATACAGCTACAGAAGAATATAAAATTGCCCATCCGAGTTGGATGATAAACGAGATTTCAAGTTGTACTATTGATTGTGATTTTCAAAAAATGTATGGAAGTGATTTTGCGGTTTTGGATAACACAAAACCTGCAAGTATTTTTTTAGCGGAAGGTTCGGCAGTAGCTATTAATTGGAAACGAAATAAAATATAAAATGAAAGGTGTAAAAAAACAAAATCTTCCCAGTAAAATCTGCGTGGTTTGTCAAAAACCTTTTGCGTGGCGCAAAAAATGGGAAAAAGTTTGGGATGAAGTAAAATATTGCAGCGACAGATGTCGAGGAAACAAATAGTTAGTGAAAAACGGAAAAATTATAATGCCTTAATGGTTTAAAAAATGTCAAAAACCTTACGATTAATTCTCGGAGATCAATTAAATAGCAGTCACTCTTGGTTTAAAACGGTAGATGATTCGGTTACTTACATAATGATGGAAATCCGAACAGAAACCGATTATGTTAACCATCACATTCAAAAAGTAGTTGGAATTTTTGCAGCAATGCGAAATTTTAAAGAGCAATTATTATCTGATAATCATCAAGTTATTTATTTTAACTTAAATGATGAAAATAACTTGCAGTCGTTTGAAGCCAATATCAATAAGGTAATCGAAACACACAAGTTCACTAATTTTGAATACCAATTACCCGACGAATATCGTGTTGATTTAGATTTAAAAAAGCTTTGCGAATCGTTAGCAATAGAAAGTTCCGTTGTTGATTCTGAGCATTTTTTTACCACAAGAAAGGAACTCGGTGATTTTTTTGAAGGAAAGAAAATTTACTTGATGGAAAGTTTTTATCGTGCGATGCGAAAGAAACATAACGTTTTAATGGATAACGACAAGCCAGTAACCGGTCAATGGAATTACGATGGTGAAAACCGAAAAAAATTACCCAAGAACCACAAACCAATTGCACCCTTAGTTTTTGATAATGATGTTACGGAGATTTATAATGAAATTGCAAAAACTAACATAAAAACCATCGGAACAATTGATGCAAAGCATTTTGTTTGGCCTACAAATAGAAAACAGTCTCTTGATTTGCTCGACTTTTTTGCTACCGAATGTTTGCAACTTTTTGGAAGTTATCAAGATGCAATGACGCCCAACGAATGGTCGTTATATCATTCTAGAATATCATTTTCTATGAACATCAAAATGATTTCGCCAAAAGAAGTTATTGATCGTTGTATTGAAGAATGGCAAAAACGTTCCAATGAAATAGAGTACAATCAGTTGGAAGGATTTGTACGTCAAATAATAGGTTGGCGCGAATACATGCGAGGTATTTATTGGGATAAAATGCCCGATTTTGCCTCTATGAATTTTTTCAATAATCAAGAAAAATTGCCCGAGTGGTTTTGGACAGGAAAGACGAAAATGAATTGTTTAAAAGATGCCATCAATCAATCATTGCAATACGCTTATGCACACCACATTCAGCGCTTAATGATTACTGGAAATTTTGCTCTTCTAGCAGGAATTCACCCAGATGAACTTGATAATTGGTATCTCGGAATTTACATTGATGCCTTCGAATGGGTTGAAATTACAAATACTCGCGGAATGAGTCAGTTTGCCGATGGCGGAATTGTTGGTACAAAACCTTATGTGAGTTCGGCGTCTTATATTGATAAAATGAGTCATTATTGCGGTAGTTGTTTTTATAAAAAAGCACTGAAAACTGGAGAAAAAGCTTGTCCATTCAATAGTTTGTATTGGAATTTTTATGATAGAAATGAAGAACAACTTGGTAAAAATCCTCGTATTGGAATGATGTATAATGTATGGCGAAAAATGAAACCCGAAGATAAAACGGCTTTGCTACAACAAGCGGATTATTATTTAAAAAACATAAACGAATTATAGAAATTTTAGTTTAGTCTTATGGTTTTAAAGTACAAACCTAAGATTAAAGCATTAAAAAAAAGCATATGAAAACGACATTAGTTTGGTTTAAAACCGATTTAAGATTACACGACAATGAGACTTTAATAAAAGCAATAACATCAAGCGATGAAATTATTCCGGTATATTGTTTTGACGAAGCACAATTTGAAACTACTAAATTTGGATTTAAAAAAACAGGAAGTTTTAGAACACAATTTTTATTTGAATCACTAATTGATTTAGATGCTTCTTTGCGAAAATTGGGTTCAGGATTATTAGTGGTTAAAGGTAAACCTGAAGAAGAACTTCCTAAAATAGTTCAGCAATATAAAGTTTCTAAAGTTTATGCTAAACGTGAGGTTTCTTACGAAGAAAAACAAACAGAAATCTTGGTACAAAATGAATTGTTTAAATTGAAATGCGAATTTCAATCGTTTAGTACAAGTACGTTGTATCACGCTGAAGATTTACCATTCTCGATAAAAGATATTCCAGATGTATTTACAAGTTTTAGAAAAAAAACAGAAAAAGATGCCATAATTAGAACTGCTTTCGACGTTCCGGTTAAAATACAATCTCCTGAAATTCCTGAATTCAAACTGCCAACCTTTGAAGACTTGAATTTAGAATTCACAGCTATTGATAAAAGAGCATCAATTAAGTTTAAAGGTGGCGAAACCGAAGCAATCAATAGATTAAATCACTATTTTTATAAAACCAAATGCATTTCTGAATATAAAGAAACACGCAATGGTTTAATCGGTGCCGATTATTCATCAAAGTTTTCGGCTTGGTTAGCGCTGGGTTGCATTTCACCACGATTTATTAATAATGAACTCAAAAAATATGAATCGCAATTTGGAGCCAACGAATCGACTTATTGGTTGGTTTTTGAATTGCTGTGGCGTGATTTTTTTAGATTTATGTTTAAAAAACACCAAACAAAATTTTTCTTATACAAAGGAATTCAATCTGAAAAAGTTAATTCCAAGTCGCTAAATGAAAAACTGCTTTCGCAATGGATCAATGGCGCTACACCATCTGATTTTGTAAATGCCAATATGCTAGAATTAAAATTAACAGGATTTATGAGTAATCGAGGTCGACAAAATGTGGCTAGTTATTTTTGTAACGAGCTCAATATGGATTGGCGTATTGGTGCTGCCTATTTTGAACAGCAATTAATTGATTATGATGTATGCAGCAATTGGGGAAATTGGGCATATCTTGCTGGAGTAGGTAACGATCCTCGTGGTCATAGGTGGTTTAATATTGAAAAACAAGCATCAGACTATGATAGAAACAAAGCCTATCGAAAATTATGGCTTAAATAGTTATTATGATAAATGATATTCTTGATAATTTACGTTAATTAAAAGTTTGAAAATAATTTAAATTAAGGAAAAGCCAATTTTAAAAGTGACAATTATTAATCTAAATGTATTCCTATGAAAATTCTATTAACAGGAGCAAATGGTTATGTTGGAAGGCGTTTGCTACCCGAATTACTAAGTCAAGGTCACGAAATTATTTGTGCTGTTCGTGATAAAATGCGTCTCGGATTAGATGATGAATTACTTTCATTGTTAACAATTTGGGAAGTAGATTTTCTTGAAGAAGTCAATTTTGATACTTGTCCGAAAGAAATTGATATAGCTTATTTTTTAATTCATTCTATGTCGAGTTCTACTGCTGTTTTTGATAAAATGGAAGCTACTACAGCTCACAATTTTAACAGATATGCAGAGTTTATGAACATCAAACAGGTCATTTATTTAAGCGGAATTGTAAATGATCCTAAATTGTCTAAACACATGTTATCTCGAAATAATGTTGAAAAAATATTGTATTCTGGCAAGCCTAATCTAACGGTTTTAAAAGCCGGTATTATTGTAGGTTCAGGAAGTTCATCGTTCGAAATCATTCGAGATTTGTGTGAAAAGTTACCTATAATGATTACGCCAAAATGGGTTTTGACCAAGACACAACCCATTGCTATTCGCGATGTAATGAAGTATTTAATTGGTGTTCAAAATAGAGAAGATTGTTACAATCAATCGTTTGATATTGGCGGACCAAACGTGATTACTTACAAACAAATGATGCAATTGTACGCAAAAACTCGTGGTATCAAATTAGCCATTTTTACAGTACCAATTATGACACCAAAATTGTCATCCTATTGGTTGTATTTTGTAACTTCAACTTCTTATAAACTTGCCTTAAATCTTGTTGACAGTATGAAAGTGGAAGTAGTTTGTAACGATAATCGATTGCAAAGAATGCTCAACGTCAAGCCAATATCATATGTTGATGCGATTAAATTAGCGTTTCAAAAAATTGAGCAAAATCTTGTTGTGTCAAGTTGGAAAGACAGTTTGGCTAGCGGACGAATTAAAAGTAAATTGACCAATTATATTCAAATTCCAAAATTTGGTTGTTTGAAAGATAGTAAGAAAATCAAGATTCTTAATTCCAAGCAAGTGTTAGATAACATTTGGTCTATTGGAGGTGAAAAAGGTTGGTATTATGGCAATTGGATGTGGCAACTGCGTGGTTTTGTAGATAAACTTTTTGGTGGCGTTGGCTTGCGACGCGGACGAACAAGTCCGACACATTTGGATAATGGTGATTCACTTGATTTTTGGCGCGTAATTTTGGCCGATAAAAAAAACAAACGACTTTTGTTATATGCAGAAATGCGTGTTCCAGGCGAAGCTTGGCTTGAATTCAGAATTGACGAAAACAATTATTTGCACCAAATTGCAACGTTTAGACCAACCGGACTTTTCGGACGATTGTATTGGTACAGTATGATTCCCTTTCATTTTTTCATTTTTAACGGAATGATAAAAAGAATAGCCAATTCAAAATAAAAATTATCAAATTCTAATTATATTTGTGCAATTATTAAAACAAATGGATAAAATATTCAACAATACCCAAGTTGCTTTTGCTTTAAAAAGTGACACCGAATTAGATAGAGCGTATTTTCTTTTTAAAATGATTGCCAATGAACCGTTGGTAAGAATTGGAACCGCTGTAACCAACTTTGCATTAAAAGCACATTTGCCTGTTGAAGGATTGATTCGTGCCTCTGTTTTTGACCATTTTTGTGGTGGTGTTAATGAGATGGATTGCCTAAAAGTAGTCGATAATATGTATACCAAAGGCGTTTCATCAGTTTTAGATTATTCTGTTGAAGGCAAAGAAGAGGAAGCACAATTTGACGCTGCGCTCGAAATGACTTTAAAAACAGTTGAGTTTGCTAAAGAACGTCACGCAATTCCTTTTGCAGTTTTTAAACCTACAGGTTTAGGTCGATTAGATTTATATACAAAAATAGGAGAGAAGCAACCTCTTTCAACTGAAGAACAAGCAGAATGGAATCGTGTAAAAGAACGTTTTGAAATCATTTGTAAAACAGCGCATTCGAAGGATGTTGCTTTACTGATCGATGGTGAAGAAAGCTGGATGCAAGATGCTGCCGACGATTTGGTAGAAGAGATGATGCGCAAATACAATAAAGAAAAAGCAATAGTATTCAATACGCTGCAAATGTACCGTTGGGATAGAATGGACTATTTAAAAGCCTTACACGAACGTGCAAAAAAAGACGGTTTTTATATCGGAATGAAATTAGTTCGTGGTGCATATATGGAAAAAGAGCATAAACGTGCAGAAGAAATGGGTTATCCAACACCAATTTGTGCTTCCAAACAAGCAACCGATGATAATTATAATGCCGCTGTAGATTATATGATGCAACATATTGATAAAATGGCAATATTTGCCGGAACGCATAACGAAGAAAGTTCTTATAAGTTACTTCAAATGCAAGCTTCTAACAGAATTTCTAAAAATGACCAGCGAATTTGGTTCGGACAATTATACGGAATGAGCGATAACATCAGTTATAATTTAGCAGAAAACGGATATAATGTTGCCAAATATTTACCATTCGGACCAGTTCGTGATGTAATGCCATACTTAATTCGTCGTGCCGAAGAAAATACTTCTGTAGCTGGGCAAACCAGTAGAGAATTGAATTTATTGAAAGCAGAAAGAGATAGAAGGAAAAGTAAATAGTGATTAGTGATTAGTTATTAGTAAATAGTGAAGAGTAAAGAGTAAATAGTGAAGAGTAAAGAGTAAATAGTAAATAGTGAAGAGTAAAGAGTAAATAGTGGTTATTAAATCGAAACTAATTACTCTTCACTATTTACTAATCACTAAACATTACTAATACTCACTAAACTGCAAATTACTCAAATTCTTGTAAATACCATTTTCAATGGTTAGTAGTTCTTTGTGTGTACCTTTTTCTGCAATTTTGCCTTCATTTAGAACTAATATGGCATCGGCACTTCTGATGGTTGAAAGTCGGTGAGCAATGATGATACTTGTTCTTCCTTCCATTAAAGTTTCTAAAGCTTGTTGTACTAATTTCTCGCTTTCACTATCTAATGATGATGTAGCTTCGTCTAAAATCAAAATACTTGGATTTTTTAATAATGCTCGTGCAATGGCAATACGCTGACGTTGACCACCAGAAAGTTTTATACCGCGTTCACCAACCAAAGTTTCAAATTTCTCTGGAAATCCGTTAACGAAATCTAAGGCATTGGCTTGCTTTGCTGCTAAAAATATTTCTTCATCGGTAGCATTTGGTTTTCCGTAAGCAATGTTTTCTCGAATAGTGCCACCAAACAAAATAACATCTTGTGGAACGATGCTCATGTTGCCACGAAGATTTTCTAAATCATAATCGTAAATGTTTTTATCATCAATCAAAATTTCTCCGCCATCGATATCATAAAAACGTAATAGGAGAGAAGATATGGTAGATTTTCCAGCACCACTCGGACCAACAATGGCGATTTTTTGACCAAAACTCGCTGTGAAATTTACATCCTTCAATACCTGAATTTCTGGTCGTGATGGATAACTGAATTGTACATTTTTGAAGGTTACGTTTCCTTTTATTTTTTCAAGCGAATGATTTTGAGTAGCGTTAATTTTTTCAGGTTTTTCATCTAATAATTCGAAAACTCTTTCGGTTGCACCGACAGCTTTTTGAATTTGAGCATATAATTCTGCAATACCACCAAAAGAAGCTCCAATAAATGTGGAATACAATACAAATGAAATTAATTCTCCAACACCTTTGATTTCACCGCTAATACATAAACTTACACCATACCAAACTACAGCTACAATAGCGCCAAATAAGCAAAAAATAATGAAGGATGCAAAATAGCCACGATAAATTCCGCCTTTGATGGCCAACTTTACAACGTCGTTAATTTTGCCTTTGTAACGAGCAATTTCATACCATTCATTCGCAAAAGCTTTTACATTTGAAATGCCTTGCAATGTTTCTTCAACTATAACTTGACTTTCAGCTACTTGATCTTGAACATTTTTAGAAAATTTTCTGATAAATCTTCCAAAAATCACTGCAGCCACTGCAACTATAGGAACGATGCACAGCATCATTAGAGTTAACTTCAAACTTATAGTTGCTAAAAAAATAATTCCACCAATTATCAAAATAAATTGGCGTAAAAACTCCGCTATTGTCGTAGTTAAAGTATCTTGAATTTGTGTGATGTCGGAACTAATTCTACTGTTTAATTCTCCTACTCGTTTTTGAGAGAAAAAAGTCATTGGTAGTTTGATCAAATTACTATACAACGACAAACGAATGTTAGCCAAAGTATTTTCAGTAAAATTGATGAATAAGGATAATCTAAAAAAAGAAAAAAAGGATTGTAGCAATAAAATTCCCATTAATCCTAAGGCAATATTTTTGGCTTGTTCTAAATCTTTTCCATTAACACAATCTACTAATAAACCTAGCAATTTTGGGAATGCCAATGCTGTTCCACCTGTTAGTAATAAAAAAATTAAGCCTAGGTAAAATTTCCACTTGTGATTATCAGCATAGTTAAATATTAATAACGCTTTGCTTAAAGTACTTGCGTTTAATTTGGCTTTAGGTAAGTCATTTTCTTTAAATCGTGGCATTCTTTTTTTAGGTAAAAGTAATTAATAATGCTTGGTTAGATTTTTTACAAATGCTAATATTTTGTGAAAATAAAAAATCCGCTTTGCTTTCACAAAACGGATTTGATTTAAAATTAAGATTACTTATTTCTTTTTAGTTTCGTCTTTTTCATTTTTAGTATCCATCATTTCCATCAATTTGATGCCTAATAATCCGCTAATGCCACCTTCCGATCCATTGCTTCCTGAGATTAACACATCTGGAATAACTTTGATGTTTCCTTTACCAATTTCTTCGGTAATTTTATATTTAGTAAAGTTATCGCCACCCATTGCAGAAACTTGCAGTTGATAAGCTTCGGCAGTTGATTTACCGATTGCCATAATTTTTTCAGCTTCGGCCAAACCAGTTTTAGAAATTTTTTCAGCCTCAGCACTTGCATTTAGTTTTGTAGCTTCGGCTTGTGCTCCAGCTCTTGCTTTGGTTGCTTCCGCTTCAGCATTTGCTCTCATTTTTGTAGCTTCTGCTTCGGCGTTAACATTTAATTTCAAACTAGTTGCATCACCTTCCGCTTTTTTAACGGTTGCGTCGGCTGTTCTTTGTGCAATTTCAACACTTTGAGAAGCACGAACAATTTCTTTTTGCATATCAGCAATGGCAGTTTCTTTTTCCATTCCTTGACGTTGTTCTTGCGCCATTCTTTGAGTTTGATAAGTCTTTTGTTCTTCTTCGGCAATTTTTCTATCGGTCAAAGTTTTCATCAAAGAATCAGGTGGAACGATGTCTCCAATCAAAGTATCAACTGCATTTACATTATACTCATCTAGAACTACTTTGATATGATTTCTAGCAGATTCTTGTCGTTCTTTACGGGTACTCAAAAACGAAATTACATCGCTTTCTTGAGCCGAGTTTCTAAAATAATTACCAATTGTTGGTTCAAGAACTTGAGAAACTAGATTTGTCATACTTCCAAAACGAGCAATCACTTTTGGTGCTTCATTTGCTGGTACGTGAATAATTTGTGAAACATCCAAATTAAATGGGAAACCATCACGAGAACGTACTGTAATTGTAGATAAATTGTGGTCTAAATTATGAGATTCACTTCGAGCATCAGCCCAGTTTAAAACTAAATTTGTGGTTGGAACAGGTTCTAATTTGGTAGTATATTTATTTAAAGCGTATTTTCCTGGTCCAAGTGGTTCCATCCAAACACCACGTTGACCTTTAGAGACAATATTTCCGTGTTTAAAATGCTCACCTGTAACATCTTGCCCGTCTTCACCTATATAAGAGATTACAACGCCAACGTAACCAATTGGCACATCAGTCATTGGCGTTTGTTCAATTTGAGTTGCCCAAGAGTTGATGTAATACGAACCAGCAAGCATCACTTGAGGTTGTAGTCCACGGTTTCCTCCAGCTTCTAAAAATCTATCAAAATCTTGAAAATTATTGTGTCCGTCGACATTCTTACCGGCAATTTGTCCTTGCGGAATTGGTTCTCCATCTAAAGCGGTAACAATACCAACCATATTTTCAAAAATCTTGACTTGATCAGCGATTATAATTTCGAACAAAAAAGTATTGATACGATAAGAACCTGTAGTAATAAAAGCTGTTTGACGTCCTTTTTGTCCACCGTTATTCAAGAAAGCAGTTGCATCTTGAAAGTTATCGCTATCGACTTTTCGTGCTAAAATTCTACCAGTTGGAATTTCTTTTCCGTCTTTACTCAAAACTAATCCGATTTTTCCTTCTGGAATGATTGTAAACGCTGTCATATCGACAGAATATTGCCAAATCCACATTGTCCAGTACAATCCTGGCGCTAAGGTTTGAGCTTGAAAACCAGCCTCGCCTTTGGTTGCAATAATTCTTCCGTCGGGTAACGATTTATCGGTACCAAAAAGTACAAATTTCTTGGTTACTAAACCAATTTTATCTTCGGGAACAATCACCATTCCGAAGAAAACTCTTAAAACAAATTTGTAAAAAACAATAGATAAAACAATAGGAATTACCCACCATAAAGTAAAAAATGTTGTCATTTTATATCAATTAATTAATTAGGAATGTTTTTGATTTGTAATAGAATTTTGTAGAAAAATTAAGAGTAAATTCAAGGATTCTTTTACTAAATAATTCAATTTTCTTTATTGAATATATTATTTTTGAAGTTACAACACTTTTGTGTCATTTTAGAATTTGGTTCTATTTTTAAATCTGTAATTATACGATTGACTGAATTAAAAGTTACAGAAAAAATACTATTTATTTTTTATCTAAAGCTTAAAATATTAAAAATCATATAATTAAAAATAAAAAAAAACTCCAGGTTTCCCTGAAGTTATTTTAAGTATAAGTGTGATTCCTAGGGAATGACAAATTGTAGTACGCTATTCCGATTCGTCCATTGTGTGGTAAACGTTCATCACGTCATCATCTTCTTCAATCTTTTCGATTAGTTTTTCAACATCAGCAATTTCTGCTTCGGTAAGTTTTTTGGTAACTTGCGGAATACGCTCAAAACCTGATGATAAAATTTCTATACCACGATTTTCTAACTCTTTTTGAATGGCACCATAACTTCCGAAAGGCGCATAGATTAAAATATCTTCTTCATCGGCAAAAATTTCTTCTGCGCCAAAGTCGATAAATTCCAATTCCATTTCTTCAACATCAATGTTATTGTTCGGAATTCTAAAGTTGCAAGTATGATCAAACATAAATTCAACTGAACCTTGCGTTCCTAAAGTACCATTACATTTATTAAAATAACTTCTAATATTTGCAACGGTTCTGTTATTATTGTCAGTAGCAGTTTCGATTAAAAGTGCAATTCCGTGTGGTGCATATCCTTCGAACAGCTGCTCTTTGTAGTTGGCAGTATCTTTATCGGTAGCTTTTTTAATGGCACGTTCTACATTTTCTTTTGGCATATTCGCTGCCTTTGCATTTTGTATTACGGCTCTTAATCTTGCATTAGCTTCAGGATTTGGTCCGCCTTCTTTAACGGCCATTACAATGTCTTTTCCAATTCGGGTAAACGCTTTGGCCATTGCTGCCCAACGTTTCATTTTTCTTCCTTTTCTAAATTCGAATGCTCTTCCCATTTTTTTAATTCTAAATTCTAAAATCGTTTTTCAACAATCATAGACTTGTTTAACTATTTGCAAAAGTACTTTTTTCAACATCAATTTCAAAATTCAAATTCAACTTCAAATTTCATTTTTTCTCAACACTGCTTTAAGAAAATTTAAAAAATTCAAGAATTTGAAGTTGACCTTTGTAGCTGACTTTTGATTTTATTTTTTATAAAATGGCATTTTTACCACTTTTGCTGCTATTTTCTTATCTCTGATTACGATATAAATTTCAGAATCAGCGGTTGAAAATTCGGTTTTTACATAACCCATTCCGATAGCTTTTCCTAAACTTGGCGCTTGTGTGCCTGAGGTTACAATTCCGATGTTGTTTCCATCAGCGTCTACAATTTCATAATCGTGTCTTGGAATTCCTCTATCAATTAGTTCAAATCCGACTAATTTTCTTGAAACGCCAGCTTCTTTTTGAGCTTTTAAGTTTTCAGAATTGGTAAATATTTTGGTAAATTTCGTAATCCAACCCAAACCAGCTTCAAGTGGCGAAGTAGTGTCGTTGATGTCATTTCCGTACAAACAGAATCCCATTTCTAATCGCAAAGTATCTCTAGCAGCTAAACCAATTGGTTTGATTCCGAACGCTGCACCAGCTTCAAATACTTTGTTCCAAACTTGTTTCACTTCTGAATTTTTACAGTAAATTTCAAATCCACCAGAACCAGTATAACCTGTTGCGGAAATAATTACGTGTTCAATTCCGGCAAAATCGGCTACTTCAAAATGATAGTAATTAATGGCTGATAAATCTATAGAAGTTAACGATTGCATAGCTTCTACAGCTTTTGGGCCTTGAATGGCAAGTAAAGAATAATCCTCTGAAAGATTTTTCATTTCGGCACCTACATCATTGTGAGACGAAATCCAATCCCAATCTTTTTCTATATTTGACGCATTTACTACCAATAAATATTGTTCTTCTTTTAATTTGTAAACGATTAAATCATCGACAATACCACCATCGTTATTTGGCAAACAAGAGTATTGTGCTTTTCCGATTTCAAGTGTTGCTGCATCATTAGAAGTAACTTTTTGAATTAAAGCCAAAGCATTTTCGCCCGAAATTAAGAATTCTCCCATATGGGATACATCAAAAACACCAACGCTATTTCTAACGGTTTCGTGTTCGGCATTCACTCCTTCATAAGATACAGGCATATTGTAACCTGCAAACGGAACCATTTTAGCTCCTAAACTCTCGTGTACGTGCGTTAAAGCGGTATTTTTCATTCTGTAGTGTAGTTTGTATGTTTAAGTCGCTAAAGTAGTATTTTTTGCAGAATTTTTGCGTTTTGACTGGAAATTTATTTATCCTTTGTAGCGTTAAATTCAGTAATAGCTTGGTGAACTAGGTCGTCAATTTCTCCCATAAGATGTCGTTCGGAATAAGTTGGTTGCAACGAATATTGAATTTCGTTTGCTAATTCATTAATGTACGTAGTTCCTCTTTCTAAATATTCTTTTACCTCTGTTTCGTTAAGTTGAATCAATCGATTATAGCCCACAAAAGAATAGCTGCAATTCACATCAAGATAATAATTGTTGTTATGTTGAAGGAAAAACCAAAAATAAGGTTCGTGTGCGATTACTTGCATTTTTTTGTGCTGATTATTGCAAGGCTAATTTAAGTACTTTTCAATATAAAAAATCAATTTTATTACTTGTAGATTTTAACTTGTTATGTCAACATAAAAAAACTCTCAATTTCTTGAGAGTTTCTATATTATTTATCGATTGAACCTAAAACACGTTTCATAAAATCATTGAGTGCTTCTTTCTTATCTTTTCCTTCTTTAATCATTTTATTGACTTCTAAAGCGCCGTACATATTTGAAATTAATTCGCCAATGACCTCTAATTCTTCGTCTTTCAAGGTTGGAACTTCGCAAAGGTTTTCAAGAACTTCAATAGTCTCTACTACATAGTCTTGATCATTATCTTCAATAAATTGAGTTAAATGCTTAATTACGGGTAATTTCATTTTTAAAAATTATAAGGTTTATGATAAGAAGTTTATAGTTTAAAATTCTGCATGAAAGGATTATAGTACTTGAAAGTAAAGTAGTAATAATTTTGACCAAATACTTTTAAAACCTTACGTTAAACTACTTCATTCACCAATTCGGTTAAAGCTTCTAATTTTGAAGTTTGAGTTTGGTTTACAAAAACACCATTTTTAAAAGTAGCAAAGGTTGGAAGGTTGTCTACTTTTGCCATTTTTCTTGACTCAGGAAACTTTTCAGCATCCACAATTAAAAAGGGAACATTTTCGTTTTGAGAGGCCAACATTTTAAATTTTGGTTTCATAATTCTGCAATTTCCACACCAGGTAGCAGCATATTGTACTACAACTACATCATTAGATGCAATTACCTCAGCTAAATTATCTTGTTCTATTTCTGAAAACATAGTTTTTTAATTTTAATAATTTAAAAACCAAATTCCAATTTATAATAATCGGAATTTGGAATTCTAAACTTAGGGTTTAAATAATCTTAGTTTGAAGCTAAATAAGCAGCCGTACTATTTCTATCAGCCGTCATTGCTTCTTTTCCTTCTTCCCAATTTGCAGGGCAAACTTCTCCTTTAGTTTGAACGTGAGTGTAAGCATCGATTAATCTTAAATACTCATTTACGTTTCTTCCTAATGGCATATCATTTACACTTTCGTGGAAGATTTTACCATCTTCGTCAATTAAGTAAGTAGCGCGGAATGTTACATTAGAACCTTCAAGAATTTCGTCGTTGATAGCTTCATCATAAACCCATTCAGCATCTAAAATATCTAATGCTGCAGATAAATTACGAGTAGTATCTGCCAATAATGGGTAAGTTACACCTTCAATTCCACCATTATCTTTAGCTGTGTTTAACCAAGCAAAGTGAACTTCATTTGTATCACAAGAAGCACCAAGAACCAATGTATTTCTTTTTTCAAAATCTTCTAAAGCCGCTTGAAAAGCGTGTAATTCAGTAGGGCATACGAAAGTGAAATCTTTAGGATACCAAAATAAGATTACTTTTTTCTTGTTGTTCTTTGCTTCTTCAAGGACGTTGATTCTTAAATTATCTCCCATAAAAGAGATTGCATCTACAGTAATGTTTGGGAATTGTTTTCCAACTAGTGCCATAATTTTATTTTTTATTTTTGTTTTTCTGAGTGCAAAATTACAACTAGAAACACATATAAAATAGGATGTGGATTATATTTTACGATAAATTAATAGATAAAAATTATCGCTTTTTTTCTTACAATAATTTAAGTTTTTCTTTAAGTATATGATAATTTTAGACCTGTTTTTTTTCATATAAAACAAAAACCACCTTAAAAGGTGGTTTTCTAGAAAAACAAAAATAATTATTTAAAATTTATTTTGCATCGTACATATCTAAGTGCATCACTTTTGACCAAGCTTTAACAAAATCGTTTACAAATTTTTCTTTGTTATCATCTTGTGCGTAAACTTCAGCATAAGCTCTTAAAACTGAATTAGAACCAAATACTAAATCTACTCTTGTTGCAGTCCATTTGGTAACTCCTGTTTTGCGGTCCACAATGTTGTAAAGATTTTCACCTACTGAATTCCAGCTGTAATTCATATCCGTTAAATTAACAAAGAAATCATTGGTTAAAACGCCTTCATTATTGGTAAAAACTCCGTGTTTGCTTCCGTTGTAGTTTGTTCCTAAAGCTCTCATTCCACCTACTAAAACAGTCATTTCAGTTGCAGTTAAGCCCAAAAGTTGTGCTTTGTCTAACATTAACTCTTCTGGTTTAACCAAATATTCTTGCTTCATAAAGTTTCTGAAAGCATCATTTGTTGGCTCTAAATCGTGGAAAGATTCTACATCAGTCATTTCTTGGGTTGCATCGCCACGACCTGCTTGGAAAGGAACTTTTACATTAAATCCTGCCTCTTGTGCAGCTTTTTCTACTGCCGCGCTTCCTCCAAGAACAATTAAATCGGCTATACTAACTTTTTTACTTAAACCAGATTGAATTTCAGTAAGTTTATTTAAAACTTTTTGAAGTCTTTGTGGTTCATTGCCAACCCAGTCTTTTTGTGGAGCTAAACGAATTCTTGAACCATTTGCACCACCTCTAAAATCTGAACCTCTATAAGTTCTTGCACTATCCCAAGCAGTATTTATAAGTTCTGTTCTTGTTAATCCGCTGTTTAGTAATTTCACTTTTAATTCTTCTACTTCAGCGTCAGATAATGTGTAATCTACCGTTGGAATTGGATCTTGCCAAATTAAATCTTCAGCTGGTACATCAGCGCCTAAATATCTGTTTTTTGGACCTAAATCTCTGTGCGTTAATTTAAACCAAGCTCTTGCAAAAACATCATTAAAATACTCTTGGTCGTTAGCAAAACGTTCTGATATTTTTCTGTATTCAGGATCCATTTTCATAGCCATATCGGCATCAGTCATTATTGGATTTCTTCTTACAGAAGGATTAAATGCATCAACTGGCATATCTTCTTCTGCAATGTTAATTGGTTCCCATTGCCAAGCACCAGCAGGACTTTTCTTTAATTCCCAATCATACTTAAACAATAATTTGAAGTATTCGTTATCCCATCGCGTTGGATTTGTGGTCCAAGAACCTTCCAAACCACTTGTTATAGCATCGGCACCATTTCCTTTTCCTTGTGGGTTTAACCAACCAAAACCTTGATCTTGTAATTCGCCTGCTTCTGGTTCTCTTCCTAATTTATCAGCATCGCCATTACCGTGCGCTTTTCCAACAGTATGTCCTCCAGCAGTTAAAGCCACAGTTTCTTCATCATTCATCGCCATACGCTTGAAAGTTTCTCTAACATCGTGCGCTGTTCTTAATGGATCAGGTTGTCCGTCAACTCCTTCTGGATTTACGTAAATTAATCCCATCATAACTGCTGCAAGTGGATTTTCTAAAATACGCTCTCCAGAATATCTTGTTCCTTGACTTCCTGATTTGGCTAACCATTCTTTTTCTGCACCCCAATAAATGTCTTTTTCCGGATGCCAAATATCTTCACGTCCACCTCCAAATCCAAAGGTTTTGAAACCCATTGACTCATAAGCCATATTTCCCGCTAAAATCATTAAATCTGCCCAAGAAATTTTGTTACCATATTTCTTCTTCAATGGCCAAAGTAATCTTCTAGCTTTATCTAAATTTCCGTTATCTGGCCAACTGTTTAATGGTGCAAAACGCAGGTTTCCTGTTCCTGAACCACCACGACCATCAGTAATTCTGTAAGTTCCTGCTGAGTGCCAAGCCATACGAATCATTAATCCGCCATAATGTCCCCAATCAGCAGGCCACCAATCTTGACTCTCAGTCATTAGATTTTTTAAGTCATTTTTAAGTGCTTCTAAATCTAATTTTTTAAATTCTTCAGCATAATTGAATGACTCGCCCAACGGATTGGTTTTGGTATCGTGTTGGTGAAGAATATCTAAGTTAAGAGCTTTTGGCCACCAATCGTGAACCGTTGTTGCTGGTTTAACTTGATTTTCTTTTTGGTGGAAAGGGCATTTGCCAATGTCGTTTGAATGTTCCATAAATACTATTAATTATTTAAATTTTTAGAATGTTTATTGTTGATTGTAACTAAAATGAATTTTAATTTTAACAAATTTACATATTAAATTGTTTCGTAGTATAGTTAATTTATGTTTTAAATTTATTTTTTGATAGATTTTAGTTATAGTGTCCTTTTTTTTCTATTTTGTAATTAAATGTGAAATTATGTTATATTTGTTTTTATATAAATTTTCAAAAAACCAGTTAATAAAATATGAATTTTTCCACTTTATTTAGAAAAAAGACGGTTCAAGATATTAATGATCAAGTGGCAAGAAATGAAGCTGATGGGCATAACAGTTTAGGCAAACATTTAACCGCTAGAGATTTAACTGCTTTTGGGATTGCAGCTATTATTGGAGCAGGTATCTTTAGTACTATAGGAAAAGCCAGTTCAGATGGCGGACCTGCAGTAATATTTTTATTCATCTTTACCGCTGTTGCTTGTAGTTTTGCGGCGTTTGCTTATGCCGAATTTGCTTCAATGGTACCTGTTTCAGGTAGTGCCTATACTTATTCTTATGTTGCATTTGGTGAAATTATTGCGTGGATTATAGGTTGGGCATTAATAATGGAATATGCTATTGGAAATATTACAGTGGCGATATCGTGGAGTGATTATTTTACAGGCTTACTTGAAAGCGGAGGAGTACATTTGCCGCAGTGGATTCAAATGGATTATCTTACAGCATCCAAAGGTTTTCAAGAAGCTACTGCTCTAATGAATGGTGGTAAAACATTCGAAAATTTATCAGAAAGCTTGCAGCTTGCACATACAGCTTATACGACATCACCAACTATTGGTTCTTTTCACTTAATTGCAGATTTACCTGCGTTATTGATTATCGTTATCATAACTTATTTAGTGTATCGAGGAATGAAAGAGTCACGAAATGCGAGTAACCTAATGGTTGTGGTCAAACTTTGCATTATTTTATTGGTCATTGCAGTAGGTGTTTTTTATGTAGATACTGATAACTGGAGTCCATTTGCGCCGAATGGAGTAGGAGGAATTCTAAAAGGTGTTTCGGCTGTATTCTTTGCCTATATAGGTTTTGATGCGATTTCGACAACAGCTGAAGAATGTAAAGATCCACAAAGAGATTTACCCAAAGGAATGATGTGGGCGATAATTATTTGTACCATATTGTACGTTATCATAGCATTGGTTTTAACCGGAATGGTGAAATATTCTGATTTGAATGTAGGTGATCCATTGGCCTTTGTTTTTGATAAATTAAATTTAAAATGGATGTCGGGAATTATTGCAGTCAGCGCCGTCGTTGCAATGGCAAGTGTGCTGTTAGTTTTTCAAATGGGACAACCTAGAATTTGGATGAGTATGAGTCGTGATGGATTGTTACCAAAGCGTTTTTCTAAAGTGCATCCAAAATACAAAACGCCTTCTTACGCTACAATTGTTACCGGTTTTGTAGTGGCAATACCAGCATTATTTTTAAATCTTACAATGGTAACTGATTTATGCAGTATCGGAACATTGTTCGCATTTGTTCTAGTATGTGCTGGCGTTTTAGTTTTACAAAACAAACCAGACATTCCGCGAGGAAAATTCAAAACACCTTATTTAAATAGTAAATATATTTTTCCGTTGTTAATCATTACTGGAGCTATCATTGCTTTTACGGTTAACGAAAAGGCTACAATGGATTTTATTACTAACGAAAAGCAAATTAATAATGCAACAACTATAGTTACTTCACTTGATGAAAATCAAGTTAAAGAAGTGATGGGTTATTTGGAGCAAAATAGTTTGGTTAAAGATGCTTCAGCGGATTTAGAAGAAGTATTGAGTTCGTTTTCAGAAGAGGAATCTAAATATGAAAGTATCGTAAATTCTTTACCAATTGCTAGTGAATTAAAATATGAAAGTGGTTTTCAATTATTCAAACACAAAATACCAATGTGGATTTTCTTAATTTCATTATTGTATTTTGCTTCTTGGTCTTGGCGTAAAAACTTATCGTTAATTCCGCTTCTTGGTTTGGTTTGTTGCCTTTATATGATGGCCGAGCTAAGCGTTTGGAATTGGATTTATTTCTCTTGTTGGTTGCTAATTGGTTTAGCAATTTATTTCGGATTTAGTTATAAAAATAGTAAATTGAATAAAGTAGTATAAATATAAAATCCCGATGTATTCGGGATTTTTTTTTAAAAATATTTGGTAAGAGTCAATACTGAATTAAGTATTTACAGTTCTATTTTAATCGTTTGTTGTAAAAATCTTTTCCATATCCTGTAATTTTTTCTTTTTTCAATCGGTAAATTTCATCAAGATCTCTTGTAAAGGTTTCCATCTCAAGAGAAACTGTTTTTATGTAACCAACATACTCGAGAATTTGGTTGTCGGTGAAAGTATATTTTTTATCTAACAATTCGGTTAAACCAATTAAATTGGCAATTGGTCGGCGTAAAACGTGGGAAATATCAAACGCTATTTGTTCCATTGCAATTTCATATTCAACACGGTCATTAATATTTTGGAAGTTGCCGTACCAAATCACACTTCCATCGTGCATTCGCTCTGGATTACCTTTCATTAAATGCCAAACATAACTTTTTCCTTTTTTTACACGATATTTTATAGAAAGTAATGTCAACTTTTCGAATGATTCCATAAGTTTAATTTTAAAATCATCTAAATCATTTGGGTGAATAAGCGAAAAGCCTATTTCAGGATTTTCCATCCATTGTTCCATTGTAACAGAAGGATGTAACTTGAGCATTCCTTTACTAATAAATTCAAAACTTAAAGAACCATCAATTGCCATTTTAAGTTGAAAGATGCCGCCAGGAACATTATCGGTTAGTTTTTTTAATCTTAAGGCATTGGTGTTTATTTCATTTCGTTGATTTAAAAGCAATTTTCGGGTTGTCAAAAATTGCATTGCTTTTTTCGCAAGAATTTGCAACGTTTTTTTTTGGTTTTCTGTAATAGTTCTAGGCTTGTGATCTAACACACACAAAGTTCCTAAAACAAAACCATTTTTAGAAACTAGCGGAACTCCAGCATAAAAATTAATATTGGGAGAATTTTGTACTATTGGATTATCTTTAAAAAGTGGATCAATGGCAGCATTCTCTACTACAAAAATATCATCGGGTTTATCCAAGGTGTGTTTACAAAAGGAGTCTTTAACATCATTGTTTTCAATTTCAATACCTTTTTTTGACTTTATCCATTGTACTTTATCATCCAATAATGTAATTAGCGAAATTGGGAAATCACAAATTAATGATGCCATCTCTGTAATATCGTCTAATTCATCCTCGGTAGAAGAATTTAGAATTTGATAAGAAAGCAATTCTTCTATTCTTTTGTCTTCATAATCCATTAATTCTTTGGTTTAAATTATCAAATTTTGTTTGGTGTCTATAGGATCTATTTTTTTGAAAGTTCTCTCAAGATTTTCGATGTTATTGGTTTTACTAAATAATCTTTTATTATTTTATATTTTTTCGATTTAGTTACATCACTTCTATTTATGGAAGAAGTTGAAATGAACAAATCAACAATGGTATGATCAGGAATTTCAATAAACTTTTCTAAAAATTCCCAACCATTCATTACAGGCATATTAATGTCTAATAAAATAATGCAAGGTAATTCACCTCCTGAATTTAAACATGCATTTATTCCCGTTATCGCCTCAGCTCCATTTTTATAGACGACAACTTTATCACAAAAATTTTCTATTTGAATTAATTTAACAACAGTTAAAACAAAAATAGGATCATCATCAATAACGCAGACAATTTTCATTTTACAATTTATTAAATGTTATTATACTAGTTACAAAGTTGTATTATATTAAGATTTTTTGCAATTGCACTATGCTTATTTATAAATCAAATATAAAAAAATTTTGCAATAAAAATAATATTTTCTTGTTAATTTAATAAATAATCGATGAAATCACTGATAAATGTGTTTTTTTATTTGTACCAATTATAAATAAGGGTTGTTTAGTACTAGAAGGTATAGAATTTTATGCTTTTTACGACCTAGGGTTACATTTTAATATAGCATAATATTTACTTTTTTTTCAAAGATATGTTTGGGTATTTGATATTTAGAAAACCAATTTTGTAGTCAATATGTATAGTGTCATTGTGTTTTAGCAAATTAGTTTTTTTAAGTTTTCTCTGATTTCTCTGTAGATCAATAAGTTTTATATCTTCAAAATTATTTAAAAACTCTTTTTTTTCATCATAAAAAAAATAGTACTTATCATTTCCAGTTCTAGACATACTATAAACAAGCGCTACTTTATTTTTCACAAAAGCTGAATTTAAAAGAAGCATAAGGTTCTTTGCAGGATCTTTTAATGAAAGGGTTAAAAAGGAAGTATAAACAAGAAGGCTAGCAAAATTTATTAAATTGATTTTATTTCTCATTCGCAAGCCAATGAAGAACGTACTTAAAAGAATGAAAAATAATATGATAGAAATACTCCAATTATTTTTATAAAAGAATTGTATGTCATTATAAAAATAGCAGGAATCAATTCTTGGTTTTAAATAAAGTTGATTTGTAAATAGAACAACAAACCAAAATAGGAACCAAGCTAACAAAAACAGGTTAATTTTTTTTAATCTCCATTGCATAAAAAGCCCAGTTCTATTAATTATTTATTGGTTTAATTTGTTGGTTATAGTGCTAATAATTTTAAGTTTATCGACAATTAATAAAAACACAAAAATCGATAGGCTAACCACAAAAATGGTTACCGTTAACAAAGCAAAATATTTAATTGTCCATTCTAAGGCGACTTTTATTCGTTGAAAAAGGCTTATGTTTTTTTCAGTTGCGCCTTCATACATCGATAGTTTTACGGTACAAAATTCGTTTTCAGTATCAAAGTTGCCTAGCTCAACTCCAAGTTCTTGTGCTTTTTCTTCGATTTCTAAAATTTTGTCGTTCAAAGCTACAAAATCAGCAATTTGTCCACCTTTAGATTTTAAATCATTTAAATTTTGAAGTGTTTTTTCGATAGAAGTTTTCTTCGCATTGAGTTGACGGTATTCGTTGGTTTTATCAACTTTTGTAATTTCAGTGGCTTTAATTGTACCAATTTTTTGGAGTGCTACGTATAAACTATCAAACAAAGTAGGATTTACACCTATAAGTAAATGAATTTGTCGGTTTCCTTTTTGACCAAGATTTTGTTCATATTGAATTACAGCATTATAGGATTTAGCTCTAGCTTTTAAAGTTTTTTCATCTTTTTCAAATTCAGATGTTTTTGATTTAATAGATGCCGTTTTTTCAAATTTTTGATTGGAAGCCATTGTAGATGAAGCTTGAACATCACCTTTAATAATCATTTTTTCAGAAGCATAGTTTTTCCTCAGATTATCAATACTATTAAAAAAATTATCGCTATAGTCGCCTTGAGTAGTGGTATCGGTAGCAACAAAACCATAAATAAATCTAAAAATAAATAGAAGTATAAAAAGTAACACAAACCATTTACTTGTTTTCCAAAAGCGTGTTTTAAAAGTTGAAGTCATACCTGCTGATTTTGCCTAAAATTAATTTATTTTTTTAAAAAAGCTTTCAATTCGTTGTAATTTTTAATCTTAATACTTGTTTTTTCTTTATTTAATACGCTTTCAATCTGTTTTGGAATTTCTAATTTTAAATTCAAAACGGGTTCAACAACATCTAAAAATTTGATTGGATGTGCTGTTTCTAAGAAAAAACCAATAGCTGTATTTTTGTCTTTTTTTAACTCTTCCTTTAATCCCAAATATCCAATTGCACCGTGTGGTTCTGCTACATATCCTGAATTGATATAAATATTTTTCATGGCAATTTTCGTTTCCTCATCGGTATAAGTATAGGAAGAAAAGTCCTTTTCAAAGACTGCCAAATCATTGTTATACATTTCTTGAATACGAACAAAATTACTTGGATTTCCAACATCCATAGCATTTGATATCGTTGCAATGGACGGTTTTGCTTCATAAACGCCGTTTTCTAAAAATCTTGGAACCGTATCGTTGGCATTGGTTGCAGCTACGAAATGATGTATTGGTAAACCTAATTTTTTAGCAATAATTCCAGCACAGATATTTCCGAAATTACCACTTGGACACGAGGCGATTAAGGGTTTTTCATATTTTTTTAACGCTTTGTAAGCAAAGAAAAAATAAAACATTTGAGGCAACCAACGAGCAATATTTATCGAATTGGCAGAGGTTAAATTCTTATGATTCAAATCGGCATCCAAAAAAGCTTTTTTCACCATATCTTGGCAATCATCAAATACACCATCAACTTCAAGTGCTGTGATGTTTTGCCCCAAAGTGGTCAGTTGGCGTTCTTGAATATCACTTACTTTTCCTGACGGATATAAAATTACTACTTCAACACCTTTTACACCAAGAAAACCACTGGCCACAGCACCTCCAGTATCGCCCGAAGTTGCTACTAAAACGGTATTTTTTTGCTCAACATGACGATTAAAATAGGCCAAACATCTAGACATAAATCGGGCACCAACATCTTTAAAAGCCATAGTTGGTCCGTGAAATAATTCTAAGGAATAGACATTTTGTTCTATTTGTATCAAAGGAAAATCAAAAGATAAAGTTTCTGATAGTATTTGCCTAAGTTCTTTCTCAGGAATTTCTTCTCCTATAAATTGTTGTATGGCGTGGAATGCAATTTCTTCATTAGATAGATGTTCAATTTTATCAAAAAAAGAGGTTGGTAATGCGGTGATTTTTTCCGGAAAATACAATCCTTTGTCAGGCGCTAGTCCTTGAATAACGGCTTCCTGAAAAGTAACTTGTTGTTGCTTATTGTTTAAACTGTAATATTTCATTTTATGATGGTTTTCTCAAGAATTGCACAAATTCACACAAATTAATAAGGATTAATAATTTCAAATATGTTTTTTTTGAAATCGTTGATTTGTTTGAATTTGTGAAATTAGTGTCTATGTTTTTATTATTTCAACGCCGCCCGGATTTATTTTTGAAAGATGCATATCAAATACAATTCCTGTATTTTGATAACTTTCGCTCATTGCAAAAGCCACTTTTTCTGCGTTTTCTTGACCTTTGCAAAGTGCAAAAATAGATGGACCAGCACCAGAAATTCCAGCACCTAACGCGCCATTTTGGAGCGCAGTATTTTTGACTAAATCAAAGTTGGGAATTAATTGTTTGCGCATAGGTTCGATTAGTACATCTTGTAACGAACGACTAATTAATGCGTAATCACTAGTATATAAACCCGCAATTAATCCGCCAAGGTTGCCAATTTGTGTTATAGCATTTTTTAAAGTAACAACAGGCGATAAAACCGCACGAGCATCGGAAGTTTTTACAACAATATGTGGATGTAAAACAACTGCATAAAGCGCTATCGGACTTTCGATTCGAATCACATCCAACGGATTATAACCGCGAACTAATGTAAATCCGCCGAGTAGGCAAGGAGCAACATTGTCGGCGTGCTCGCAACCACTAGCAATGGCTTCGCCTTTCATTGCAAAGTCAACTAATTCGTTTTTTGTAAATGGTTTTCCTAATAATTCGTTGATTCCGAAAACTGCTCCAGCAGCACTTGCAGATGAGCTGCCAATGCCGCTACCTGCTTTAATTTTTTTATGGATTTCTATTTCAAATCCGTGTTCAAGAGCGATTCGATTATTAGCTTCTTTGCATATCGCTAAAGCGGCTACACCAGCAACATTTTTGTCGGTTTCCAGTGGTAGGTCGGCACCAGTAATTTTGGTAATTTTAATTCCTTTATCTACTGTTTTTCTAATAATCATTTCATCACCAATACCTTCAAGACAAGTTCCTAGTACATCAAAGCCGCAATTAAGATTGGCAATTGTGGCCGGACAGAATAGTTTTATTTCGTTCATAAGTCAGTTTTCAGTTTTCAGTTTTCAGTTGACAGTTTATAGCGCTTTTATAAACAGACAGCTCTTAACTGATAGCAAATTATACATTTCCAATTCGAATAACATCAGCAAAAATACCAGAAGCTGTAACAGCTGCACCAGCACCAGCGCCTTTTATAATTAAAGGTTGATCGACATATCTATCAGTGTAAAATTCAACGATATTGTCTTTTCCTTCTAAATTGTAAAAAGGGCTTTCTTTTGGAATGAATTGCAAACCAACACTTGCTTTTCCGTTATCGAATGAGGCAACGAATTTTATTCTACAATCTTTTGAATTTGCTTCAGCTAATAACTGTTCAAAATGCGCTGAATGTTTAATTAACGATGTAAAAAATTCCTCATTAGTTTTGGTTTCCATACATTCTTTAGGCAAGAAGCAATTATTTTCAATGGCATCCATTTCCATTTCATAGCCACTTTCTCTTATAAGAATTAAAATTTTTCTAGCTACATCAACACCGCTTAAATCAATTTTTGGATCTGGTTCAGTAAATCCTTGCACGCCTGCTTCTTTTACAACATCGTGAAAGTTGTATGTCGCACTAAAATTATTAAAAATGAAGTTCAAACTTCCAGATAATACCGCATTAATTTTATGGACTTTATCGCCAGAAGCAATTAAATTTTTAAGGGTATCAATAATAGGTAAACCTGCACCAACATTGGTTTCAAATAAAAAGGGTGCATTGTATTTTCTTGATAGTGATTTCAAGTTTTTGTAATTGTAATATTCAGAGGAACAAGCAATTTTATTGCAAGTAACAACAGCAATATTCTGCTTTAAAAATTGGTCATAAATCGAAGCAATGTCACTATTAGCTGTGATATCAACAAAAATCGAATTGCGCAAATTTATTTCTTTGGCTTTTGATATAAATTCAGTAACAGAGGCATTCGATCCATTTTGAAGTAACGATTTCCACTCTTTTAGTTGAATTCCGTCTTCATCAAAAAGCATTTTTCTTGAATTTGACAACGCTATTACACGTACATTTATTTTCAAATTCTCCTTCAAGAATTTCTTTTGCTGGTTGATTTGGTCAATGAATTTTTCACCAACATTTCCAACTCCCATTACAAATAAATTCAGTTGTTTGGTATTGTCTTCAAAAAACCGTTCGTGTAGCGTATTCAATGCTTTTTTAACATCTTTTTCGTTAATAACAACCGAAATATTTCTTTCGGAAGCGCCTTGTGCAATCGCGCGAATGTTGACATTATTTTTTCCTAAAGTGCTGAACATTTTGCCACTCAATCCTTGGTGGTTTTTCATATTTTCACCAACCAATGCTACAATACATAAGTCTTTTTCGACTAGACAAGGGTCAATTTTATTTTTACTTATTTCTAATTCAAATTCTTTTTCAATAGCATTTTTGGCCAAATCCGCATCTTGATTTTGAATTCCGATGCAAATAGAATGTTCTGATGAGGCTTGTGTTATAAAAATCACGTTGATATTGTGGAGTGAAAGCACTGAAAACAAACGTTTAGATGAGCCACTAACACCAATCATTCCTGAACCTTCGAGGGTTAAAAGTGCTATTTTATCTATATGAGATATACCCTTGATAGGATTATTTGAATTTGTCTTTTCATCAGAAATTAAAGTTCCAACGGCATCAGGTTCAAAAGTGTTTTTGATCCAAATAGGAATCTGTGAATTCAAAACCGGTTGAATGGTTGGCGGATACAAAACCTTTGCACCAAAATGTGACAACTCCATTGCTTCTTGGTAGGAAATCGACTCAATGGGTTGGGCTTGCTTAACGAGTTTAGGATTAGCAGTGAACATTCCGTTTACATCCGTCCATATTTCTAAAGAGGTTGATTTGGTTGCATTAGCTACAATTGCCGCAGTATAATCGGAACCGCCACGACCTAATGTTGTAGTGTTTTGAAAGTCATCTGACGCAATAAATCCGGGTAAAATAACGACTTGTGATTTATTGGATGAAAAGTAGTCCGCAATTATTTTATTCGATAATTTAAAATCAACAGAAGCTTTTCCGAAGTGAGAATCTGTTTTTATTAATTCGCGACTGTCTTTAAAAGTACTATTTGGTAGACTTTGCTGCAATGCACTAGCTATAATTTGTGATGATAAAAGTTCACCAAAACTCGCAATTGCATCAGCCGTTCTTGGTGACAATTCACCCAATAAAAAACAGCCATCTAGCAAAGTTTGCAATTGATTGATTTGACTATTGATTTTGATTAACAATTGATTTTGATTGGCGTTATCTACCAAATCTGCAATGGCATCAAAATGTTTCTGTTTGATTTCATCAATGGTATTTTGATAAGATTCCTCTTTTGCTGCTGCTTTTTTTGAAGCGTTAATTAGCATATCGGTAACACCACTAAGAGCGGAAACTACAACAGCTAGTCGATTTTCTTTAGCTTTTTTATTAATGATTTCGATAACGAGTTTTATATTTTGGGCATTGGCAACCGAAGTACCGCCGAATTTTAGTGTTAACATAGTTTAATTGTAAATTATGAGATAGGAATAATATTTCATCAAATATAGATAAGTAGCTCTCAATTGAAAGCCCATAGAAATTGGATGATATGTGAAAATTATACCCCGAATGGGGTTGTAGTTGTTGTAGATGTTGTAGCAACAAAAGATGCAACCGAAGATGTGGTTGTCAAAACAGAAGCGTTTATTATTTTGTTGTTTATCATACATTTCAAAAGTACTATTTTAAATGAATTAAAAAAATGGAGTTTGTATTTTTGTGAATATCACAATTTTAGACAGAGATTGTTTTTAAATGATTTTATTTAAAGTTCATAAAAGTCCAATTTTTATTGAATTCACAATAAAATAGAAGTTAAAATAGTTGGATTTTAACAATTGATTGCTGAATTTTGAGCACAAATTTCACTTATCCAATGGAGAACACACATTACATTAGTTCCGAAGTACTGCATTTAGAGACTTTACAAGATATAATTTCCCAACATAAAACAATTGCTTTATCTGAAGAAGCCAAAATCAATATTCAAAAATGTCGCGAATATTTAGATAAAAAAATGGCCTCTCACGATGCACCAATTTATGGTATTAATACAGGTTTTGGTTCGTTGTGTAACGTAAAAATTTCTAATGAAAATCTTTCGCAACTTCAAGAAAATCTTGTAAAATCGCACGCTTGTGGAACAGGTGATGAAGTGCCACAGGAAATTGTGAAAATAATGTTGTTACTAAAAATACAATCCTTGAGTTATGGACATTCAGGTGTTCAACTAGCGACTGTAGAGCGATTGATAGCATTCTACAATAATGATATTTTTCCTGTAATTTACACACAAGGTTCGCTTGGCGCAAGTGGTGATTTAGCTCCATTAGCGCATTTATCACTTCCTTTATTAGGTGAAGGAGAAGTATACTTTGACGGATTCCGTCAGCCAGCCAAAAAAGTTTTAGAAAAAATGGGTTGGCAACCTATCGTTTTACAATCTAAAGAAGGTTTAGCATTGCTCAATGGTACACAATTCATGAGTTCTTATGGATGTTATATTTTGTTAAAAGCAATGAAATTCTCTTATTTTTCAGATGTAATTGCTGCAATTTCGCTTGAAGGATTTGATGGTCGAATCGAACCATTTGATGAGTTAATTCATTTTGTTCGTCCGCATAAAGGTCAAATAAATACGGCTAAGCGAATGAAAGAATTGCTCGACGGAAGTCAGATTATTGCGCAAGAGAAAGTGCATGTGCAAGATCCCTATTCTTTTAGATGTATTCCACAAGTGCACGGAGCAAGTAAAGACGCAATTGATTACGCTAAAAAAGTTTTTAAAACCGAAATTAATTCTGTTACCGATAATCCTAATATATTTATTGAAAGTGATGTGATAATTTCAGGAGGAAATTTTCACGGACAACCTTTGGCATTAGCTTTAGATTTTTTAGCAATTGCATTAGCTGAATTGGGAAGTATTTCTGAAAGAAGAACCTATCAGTTAATTTCTGGATTGCGCGGTTTGCCACCTTTTTTAGTCAATAATCCAGGTTTGAATTCTGGGTTTATGATTCCGCAATATACGGCTGCGAGTATTGCTAGTCAAAACAAACAATTGGCAACACCTGCAAGTGTTGACAGCATCGTTTCAAGTAACGGTCAAGAAGATCACGTTTCAATGGGTGCCAACGCGGCAACTAAATGTTTAAAAGTGATGGAAAACCTAGAGCGTATTTTAGGAATAGAATTAATGAATGCTTCTCAAGCTATTGAATTTAGAAGACCATTACAATCTAGTAATTTTCTCGAAATGTTCTTGAAATCTTATCGTGAGGAAGTTTCATTTGTAAAAGAAGATAGAATTTTACACTACGATATTGAAAATTCAGTAGCGTTTTTAAATAGTTTTATGGTTGATTTGGAGGAATAATATTTATAATTTCAAACTCAAAATCCCCAAGATTGCAGGAACAGCTTGAACAAATAAAATTCGTTTCGAAACACTCATTGCTCCATAAATTCCCGCAATTGCTACGCATATCAAAAAAAATAGGGCTACATTTTTGCTCCAATTAACATCAGCGATTAACAATGACCAAGTTAATCCAGCAGCAAGAAATCCGTTATATAATCCTTGATTAGCAGCCATTGTTTTGGTTTTTTCAAATTGGTCTTCGGGAATAGTTTTGAATACTTTTTTGGCACGAGTGGTCCAAGCAAACATTTCAAGCCAAAGTATATAAAAGTGAAGTAAAGCTATAAAACCGATGATGATTTGTGACAACACATTCATAAGAATAGTAATTAATCAGTTGCTAATTAAAATTCATACTTTTTTCTTAATATTACTTTCGATCGCTTTAATCATTTCTCCAGCAATATCTTTGTTAGTCGCACCTTCAATTCCTTCTAAACCTGGTGAAGAATTTACTTCTAACAATAACGGACCTTTAGAAGATCGTATAATATCAACTCCAGCAACTCGCAAATCCATTGCTTTGGCTGCTTTGATTGCGATTCTTTTTTCCTCAGCAGTAGGTTTTATTACAGATGCTGTTCCGCCCATATGAATATTAGCTCTAAATTCTCCTGGCGCAGCTTCTCGTTGAATAGCAGCTACCACTTTTCCGTCAACTACAAAAAGGCGTAAATCTTTTCCGTTGGCTTCTTTAATAAATTCTTGAACCAATATGTTAGCATTCAAACTTTTAAAGGCGTTAATCACCGATTCTGCGGCTTTTTTTGTTTCTGCTAAAACAACTCCTTTTCCTTGCGTTCCTTCCAATAATTTTACAATTAAAGGAGAACCACCGACCATTTTTATTAAATCATCAGTATCTAATGGTGAGTTAGCAAATCCGGTTGTTGGAATATCAACACCATTTCGCAATAATAATTGTAAGGAAAATAATTTATCACGTGATTGCGTTATAGCAGCAGCCGAATTCAAACAATATACTTTCATCGCCTCAAATTGACGCGTTAAGGCACAACCATAAAAGGTAATACTCGGACGAATTCGTGGGATAACCGCATCGAAATTGTCTAAAACTTTTCCACCACGATAATGAATTTCAGGTGTATCAGCGTCTAATTTCATATAACATTCTTTAATGTTAAGAAAGTGCATTTGATGTCCACGCATTTCGCCGGCTTCCATAATGCGTTTGTTGCTGTACAATTCGGGATTACTCGCTAGCAAACCAATTCGTAATCCAGTTTTATTTGGAATGGAATCTACATATAATTCTTTTAAACTTTCAGTAGTAGTTTGACCAAGTAAGTATTTTTGCTCTGGATCAACCAAAATTCGTCCGCTCATAGCTTCACGACCCAAAAGCATTCTAAAACCCATTGAATCTCGATTGGTTAAGGTCATTTCTATCTTCCAAGAATCATTTCCTAATTGGATTTCGGTTTGAATTACATAACGTTGTTCGCGAAAGCCACTAGAACTTTTTACTACACGTTTGTCAACCATCAATGCTTCACAATGAATTACAGTTTTTAGATTATTCTGAATAGGGTTGATGTCAAATTTTACCCAATTCTCACCGTCTTTAATAAATGGAGCGATATTGATAGCGTGTAGCGCAGAAGTTTTTGCACCCGAATCAACACGCGCTTTGATTGCTGGAATTCCTAATAAAGGAAACGAACACCATTCTTCTGAGCCTAAAATAATTTTGTTTTGATTCATATTTGCAATAAAAAAAGTAAACCATTAAGAGATTAAGTTTCATTAAGCAATAGTAACTTAATTTCCTTAATTTTCTTAATGGTTTAAAATAAATATTTATTAAATTTATTAACTAGTTGGCTCTTCTTTCTTTTGAACTTTTACCGTCAACTCATCGGAACCGTCTTCAATGTCCATAAAAATTTCATCTCCTGAATTTATTTTAGAAGTAATGATTTCTTCTGCTAATGTGTCTTCAACATATTTTTGAATAGCTCTTTTTAGCGGACGTGCACCAAATTGTCTGTCAAATCCTTTTTCAGCTATAAAGGCTTTAGCTTTATCAGATAAAGAAAGTGTATAGCCTAAGTCTTTGATTCTTAAATATAATTTTGCCAATTCGATTTCAATGATTTTATCAATATCGTGTTTCTCTAATGAGTTGAAAACGATTACATCATCAATTCTATTAAGGAATTCAGGAGCAAACGTTTTTTTCAACGCATTTTCGATGATTCCTTTTGAATGATCGTCAGCTTGAGCCACTTTAGCAGCTGTTCCAAATCCAACACCTTGACCAAAATCTTTCAATTGGCGTGCACCAACATTAGAAGTCATGATGATAATGGTATTTTTAAAATCAATTTTTCTTCCCAAACTATCGGTTAAATAGCCATCATCAAGAACTTGCAACATCGTATTAAATACATCTGGATGTGCTTTTTCAATTTCATCTAAAAGAACCACACAATAAGGTTTTCTTCTAACTTTTTCAGTTAATTGTCCGCCTTCTTCGTAGCCAACATATCCTGGAGGTGCACCAATTAATCTAGAAATAGCAAATTTTTCCATGTACTCACTCATATCAATACGAATTAACGCATCTTCTGAATCGAATAATTCTTTTGCTAAAACTTTTGCTAATTGCGTCTTTCCAACACCAGTCGAACCCAAGAAAATAAACGAACCAATTGGTCGATTTGGATCTTTCAATCCAGCACGATTTCTTTGAATAGAGCGAGCGATTTTTAATACTGCTTCGTTTTGTCCAATAACCTTACCTTGAAGTAATTCAGGTAAATTAGCTAACTTATTACTTTCAGTTTGAGCGATTCTGTTTACAGGAATGCCGGTCATCATTGAAACGACATCAGCGACATTATCTTCTGTAACTTGAATGCGATTGTTTTTAGAATCTTCTTCCCATTGTTCTTGAGCAATAGCAAGGTCTTTTTCTAATTTTTTCTCATCATCACGAAGTTTTGCTGCTTCTTCATATTTCTGTCTTTTTACCACCGAATTCTTAAGCTCGCGAACTTCTTCTAATTGGCGTTCTAAATCTAAAATTTGTTTCGGAACATCAATATTGGTTATGTGAACTCTTGAACCAGCTTCATCAAGTGCGTCAATAGCTTTGTCTGGCAAGAAACGTTCAGACATATATCTATCGGTTAACTTTACACAAGCTTCAATAGCTTCTTGCGTATAGGTTACACTATGGTGATCTTCGTATTTGTTTTTGATATTATTCAAAATTGTTATCGTTTCTTCAACCGAAGTTGGTTCCACAATTACTTTCTGGAAACGACGCTCTAAAGCACCATCTTTTTCGATATATTGTCTGTATTCATCAAGAGTTGTTGCACCAATACATTGTATTTCACCTCTTGCCAAAGCAGGTTTGAACATATTAGAAGCATCAAGCGAGCCAGTTGCTCCTCCAGCACCAACGATGGTATGGATTTCATCAATAAACAGAATGATGTCGTCGTTTTTCTCTAACTCATTCATAACGGCTTTCATTCGTTCTTCAAATTGCCCGCGGTATTTTGTGCCGGCAACCAAACTCGCTAAATCTAAAGTTACAACGCGTTTGTTAAATAGAATTCTTGAAACTTTCTTTTGAATAATTCTCAAGGCCAAACCTTCAGCAATAGCCGATTTACCAACTCCTGGTTCACCTATTAATAAAGGATTGTTTTTCTTTCTACGGCTTAAAATTTGAGAAACTCTTTCTATTTCTTTTTCACGTCCAACAACAGGATCAAGTTTTCCTTCTTCAGCCATTTCAGTTAAATCGCGTCCAAAATTGTCTAAAACCGGAGTTTTAGATTTTTTATTTGATTTATTGGCTGGCGTATTAAAATTGTCACTTTTCATACTGTCATCTTGACCTGAATCTTCATTGAACGATTCGTTTCTTGGCAAGTTTTCTAAAAAATCTTCGTCTTTTGGTGTCATATCTAAATATTGTTCTTTAGCTATTTCATAATCGATTTTCATCTTATTCAATAGCTTTGTTGTGGGATCGTTTTCGTTTCTTAAAATACACAACAATAAGTGCGCCGTACTAATTGAGGTACTTTGAAAAACTTTGGCTTCAAGAAAAGTTGTTTTTAAGGCGCGCTCCGCTTGTCTTGTTAAATGTAGGTTTTTCTTTTCAATGCTTGTTTCGACATTTGGATTCGCCGGACTTAATACTTCAACTTTGCGTCGCAAGTGATCTAAATCTACTGATAGACTGTTTAAAATATTGATAGCTTTTCCGTTTCCATCTCTCAAAATACCAAGCATAAGATGTTCAGTGCCAATAAAATCGTGGCCCAAACGCAATGCTTCTTCCTTGCTGTAGGTAATAACATCTTTTACTCGTGGTGAAAAATTATCATCCATATGGTATAAAAAATTAATAGGTAAATTTAGTGAATTACTTCAATTAATACAAATATCATTCCTTGTAAAACACTTGTCAGTAAATTGACAAAAAAATATTT
>NZ_JAIXTJ010000013.1 GCF_027483985.1 Flavobacterium sp. | reverse complement strand
TATTAGATTTTAGATATTAGATTTTAGATATTAGATTTTAGATATTAGATTTTAGATATTAGATTTTAGATATTAGATTTTAGATATTGGATATTTTATACTCTTCCTTTTAATGCGTTAAAAACCCATGCATTGGCTAGAAAACCAATTCCTGTGGCTGCAAAACCCCAACCTGCTGTTTCATCATATCTAAATGCTCCAAGTGCAATTAGAATTAAGCCCATAACTATCATTATTAAGGTTGCCCATCCAAAAACAGTGTTTTTATTCATTCCCATAATGTGTAATTTTTATTTTATTTTTTGAGGATTACAAATATCGGTATTATAGATTAATTTTTAAACTAATTTTTAATTTTATAGAACATTGATATCAAAATAAAGAAAGTAGAACCAATAAAATTAATAATCAGGTCTTTGATATCGGTGGTATTTAGTATAAAAATAGGTGTTTGTTGAAAGAAATTTTGAAAGAATTCATTTAGAAAACCAATACCATTGAAAGTTATAAATACAAAAATTAATATTTGAAATGTTGTATGAAGAGGAAACTTAAAGATTTGAATATAAATTGAAAGTAACAAGCATATAATAAGTGCAAAAAACAAATGTTCTAAACTATTTAAATGATAATGAACAGTTTCTGAAAAATTAAATAAATTACATCTAACTAAAACAATAAAAACTAGGAAAAATAAAAATAGGTTATTATAGACTTTATAATACTTCAGTTTTAAATAGGTTGAATTAGAATTTAAATATTCAAATGATAAGTAAAATAAGAATTCATAAATTAATAATAAGTAAAATTCAATGTAGATGATTACTAAAAAAATAATGATAAAAAATATTCTTTGAAACAAACTTGTCTTAAAACATACATTCATTTTTAATTGAAAATTTTAACCAGCATTTCCTTCAGTAAATCGTGTGTAGTTAAAGCATTTGCGCCTACACCTTTACTCTTGACATCAATATCTCTTAAAGTCGCGAGAATTGCGCTTACTTTTTTCATTGGATAATTTTTCAATGCCACATCATAATCTTTTAGAAAATAAGGATTTACACCAAGTACTGACGCTACATTCTTTGGATTTTTATCTTTTAATCCGTGATACTTTAATAACTTCACAAAAAATGTAAATACTAAACTTGTAGTTACAACCATTGGGTTATCCTTCGGATTGTCTGCAAAATATTGCGCAATTTTGTATGCTTTAAGTTGATTTTTAGAACCCAAAGCATTTTGTAACTCAAACACATTATAATCCTTACTAAAACCAATATTAACCTCGATATCTTTCGGATTAATGGTATGTCCTTTTGGTAAAATGATCTGTAGTTTATCTAATTCGTTACTGATTTTGCTCAGGTCATTTCCTAAAAACTCCACTAACATCATATTGGCTTTAGGCTCAATTGCATATCCTTTTCCTTGTAAAACCCTTGTTATCCAAGTACCAACTTGATTGTCGTACATTTTTTTACTTTCAAAAACTACTCCGTGTTTGTCAAGCAGTTTGGTAACTTTTTTCCTTTTATCAAGCGTTTTGTATTTGTAAGCAAAAACTAAAACGGTAGTTGGCTGAAAATTTTCAACATAAGATTCTAACTTATCAATTGTTTTGGATAATTCTTGTGCTTCTCTCACAATAACAACTTGTCTATCAGCCATCATCGGAAAACGTTTGGCGTTTCCAACCACATCATCAATGGTTACATCACGTCCGTAAAGAACGGTTTGATTAAAATCGCGCTCGTGTTCTTGCAAAACATTTTGCTCAATATATTCTGTTAACTTATCTATATAATAAGGTTCTTCACCCATCAAAAAATAGATTGGTTTTATGTTTCCGGCTTTTATATCATTGATTATTTTTACAACTTCATCCATTATTATCAGTATTCAGTATTCAGTATCAGTTGGCAGTTTACATAAAATAGCTATTTTTGCAGAATGCAAAAACTAAATTTTCCAACGTTTACGTTTCGGTTCAAAAATAGTGAAAATAAAGTAGCTATCTTCGATGAAATCAGGAAAAAATTTATCATTCTTACTCCCGAAGAATGGGTTCGTCAGCACGTTGTTCACTACTTACTTCAAGAAAAAAAATATCCCAAATCATATATAAATGTTGAAAAATTAATCAAAATTAATGATTTAAATAAACGTTATGATATTGTTGTATATCAGCCAAATGGAGAGTTATTTTTACTGATAGAATGCAAAGCTCCTGAAGTAAAAATTGCACAACAAACCTTTGATCAAATTGCACGATATAATTTAGTTTTGAAAGCCAAATATCTTATGGTTTCTAACGGTTTAAATCATTATTTTTGCCAAATGGATTTTGAAAATGAGAAATATAATTTTCTAAAAGAACTTCCAGATTTTGAAACTTCAAATAAATAAACCTTGAAAAAAATTGCTGTAGTTATATTGAATTGGAATGGTGAAAAGTTACTCGAACAGTTTTTGCCTTCTGTCATTTCTTTTTCTAATGAAGCTACTATATATGTTGCTGATAATGCTTCAACTGATCATTCAATTCAATTTATAAAAGATAATTATCCAACCATAAAAATCATCAAAAACGATGGTAATTACGGCTTTGCCAACGGTTACAACATGGCTTTACAGCAAGTTGAAGAAGAATTTTATTGTCTTTTGAATTCGGATGTTGAAGTAACCGAAAATTGGTTGACTCCTATCCTATCGGCATTTGAAAATGATGCCAACACAGCTATCATTCAGCCTAAAATATTAGATTATAAAAACAAAGATTTTTTTGAATATGCTGGCGCAGCTGGTGGATTTATCGATCAATATGGATTTCCGTTTTGTCGAGGTCGCATTTTTGAAACCATAGAAAAAGACATCCATCAATATGATGATGATATCACTATCTTTTGGGCAAGCGGTGCTTGTTTTTTTATCAGAAAAGAAGTCTATCGAAAATTGAACGGATTTGATGGCGATTTTTTTGCGCATCAAGAAGAAATTGATTTGTGTTGGAGAGCGTTTAATTTAGGTTATACCGTTAAATATAATTCAAAGTCAACTGTTTATCACGTTGGTGGCGCTACATTAAATGAGGGTAATCCCAAGAAGACGTTTTTAAATTTTAGAAATTCTTTATTGATGCTATTGAAAAACTTACCAAAAAAGCAATTACTTCCTATTTTATTTATCCGAATGATTTTGGATGGCATTGCTGCACTCAAATTTATTTCACAAGGAAAGTTCAAACATTTTTTTGCTATTCTAAAAGCTCATTTTCATTTTTATCATTTGATTTCTAATAATTTAAAGAAAAGAAATACCATTCAAAAAGACAATTATTACCACACAAAAAGCATTGTTTACTCCTATTTTGTTAAAGGCGGCAAGGTTTTTGAACAATAATTAACAATAGTTTATAGTATTACTGCGTTTAAAGAAGTAAGAAATTGTAATTTTGCAATATCAAAAATCAAATTAAATATGAGAAAAGTAATTTTAATGTTTTCATTAGCTGCATTGACCTTAACATCGTGCGGAACAAAAAAGAAAATTGCTGAATTAGAGCAAAAAAATAAAGAATGTCAGGACTTATTAAATTCGACATCGGTTAAATTAAACTTGTGTTTGTCTGAAAGAGAAGCACTTGAAAAACAAAACGAATATTTAAAGAAAAACAATTCGGAGTTGATAAATAATGTAGGTAATATGACTACGTTAACACAACAAGGTGCTGCAAATATTGAAAAAGCATTAGAATCTATTAAAGAAAAAGATTTAAAAATCTCTAGAATGCAAGATGCTTTGACTAAAAAAGATAGCGTTACTTTAGCATTAGTTACTAGTCTTAAAAGTTCGGTTGGAATTTCTGATCCAGACATTGAAGTAAATGTTGAAAAAGGAGTTGTATTTATCTCGATTGCAGATAAACTACTTTTCAAAAGCGGAAGTTATGTTGTAAGTGATAGAGCGAAAGAAGTTTTAGCAAAAGTTGCAAAAGTAGTTAATGACAAACCTACTTTTGAATGTATGGTTGAAGGTCACACTGATAGCGTACCATTCACTGGAAATGCTGTTTTACTTGACAATTGGGATTTAAGTGTAAAACGTTCGACTGCCATTGTTAGAGTTTTGACTAAAGATTTAGGCGTAAAACCATCTCAATTAATTGCGGCTGGACGCGGCGAATATGTGCCATTAGTGGATAACAAAACTGCTGAAAATAGAGCTACAAATAGAAGAACAAGAATCGTAGTTTTACCAAAAATCGACGAATTCTATGAAATGATTGAAAAAGAAATGAAGAAACAATAATTCATTCAATACTATAAATTACGCCTTGAGAAATCGAGGCGTTTTTATTTTACACCATAATTCATTGGTAGCATATCGGCTACTTTTAGTTGCGCAATATATCCTGAGAAAATGATGTCTTGCACATTAGAATTGTTTCCGAATTGGTCAACAAAAAAAGTTTCAGTTTCAAAAATAATTCTTGATTGCTTTTTTTTCTTGAATAACAAATTGAATTCCGCAATAAACTTCTTTCCAACCAAAGTTTTATCTTGCTTAGTTATCGTAACTTTTTTAGAATCACCTTCATTGGATATTGCAAAATAATCATTCGGATTGTCTTGAAATTTACCTACAAACAATAGAAAGTTATCTTTATTCCAAATATTATTTACTAAGTTTCTAAAAAAATGTAATTGCGAACCTTCGTAACATTCTTGTCTTTGTTTTATTATTTTAGGTGTCGCTTCGATCTCTTCATAGCGCGATAATCCCAAATATAAACTTCTATAAACATCGACAGATTTGATGCTTGTGGTTACAAATTTCACCTCAAAATCTACCAATTCATAGTTGATTTTGTATCCCAAAAGTGTGTTGTTTATAATTAATGGTTTATCACAATAAGCTTTGAACGTATTGGTTGTTTCATCGTAATCGAAATATAAATCATCTTCATTTTCAATTTTAGCTTTTTTTCCGACGTTAGTTTGCCCGAGAAATTGCTCTCTAAAAAGTTGTAGTTTTTGTTTTCTCGAAAATCGGTTTTTCTTTAAAACTACTTCATTTAAGACGTTTACGGCTTCTTTTAAAATGATAACTAACTCTTTATCTTCTTGATAATTTTGAATGTACTGTGTTTGATATCCAATAAAACTTACTGCCAAAATACTGTTTAATTTACTGCCATATTGCAAAGTAAAATTGCCCTCAGAATCAGCTATGGTTGCTACAGTTGTACCGTCAAAATAGATGTTTGCTCCAGGTAATGGTTGATTTTTATTGTCGACAATTTTACCTTTTATCACTTGCGAAAAGCTTGTTGTAAATGATAAAAAAAGTAGTAGAAGAAGTGGTACCGATTTCATTTTATAAAATATCTAAACTTCCTTTTCCTTCACGAATAACTTCAGGCTCATAACCAGATAAATCAATTATAGTCGACGGAATATTATCTCCATAACCACCATCAATGACCGCATCAACAATGCCTTGCCATTTTTCAAATATTAATTCAGGATCGGTAGAATATTCTAAAACTTCATCTTCATCATATATTGAAGTAGAAATGATTGGATTTCCCAGTTCTTTAACGATTGCTCTAATGATATTGTTATCTGGCACACGAATTCCGACTGTTTTTTTGTTTTTAAATACCTTCGGTAAATCATTATTTCCGGGTAAAATAAAAGTATAAGCTCCAGGTAATGCTCTTTTTAAAAGTTTGAAAGTCGCTGTGTCAATTTGTTTAACATAATCAGAAATATGACTTAAATCATAACAAATGAAAGACAAATTGGCTTTTTCAAGTTTGATTCCCTTAATTTTGGCTACTTTCTCAAGTGCTCGCAAATTGGTAATATCGCAGCCTAATCCATAAACCGTATCGGTTGGATAGATTATTAAACCACCATTTCGCAGCACATCAACAACTCTTTTAACAGCTGCTTCGCTTGGCTTATCGTCGTATATTTTTATAAATTGTGACATAGTTGTAAAAGTACAAAATTTATATTTATTAGTTGGTAAAGTATAATAAAATATGAATCGTACTTCTAAATTTGGTACAGTAATAAATTGCAGTTTATTTTTTTAATACCTTCTCGATTTTTATACCGTAGTCAGTAATAACTTTTACAAAATAGGTTCCTGTATTTTGATTAGATAAATCTAAAGTTGCATTTAGTGAGTCATTTAATTTCGTCATTAATAATCGACCTTGAATGTCATACATTTCAATAGTTTTGATTAAATCTTTACTTGAAATATTTATCAATTCGGTTGTAGGATTAGGATAGATTTCAATTGATTTATTTTCAACTTCGTTACTATTCAAAGCAGTAAATGTTGATGTAGCTGTATTGGTTACTATTGGAAAATTATAATCAAAATAAATATTAGCCAAATTACTAATTGTACTTCCGACAGATAAAGTAGGTTTTGTTTTTATTTTAAATACTACATGACCATCATTTATTGCATCGTCAAAGGGAAGATTGATGTTTTCGAAAATAAATTCCACTTTATTATTAGTAATTCGAGTAACACAACTGTGAGAAGTATCCATTATTTGTAGCGATGAAATATCAAATTTAGTTGTATCAATTTCATCTTTAATTACTACATTTTGCGCTGGATACGTTCCTGTATTTTCAAAACGGATTTTGTAATGAACATAACTACCAATCATACTTGGATTTATAATTGTGCCTTCTAAACATTCTTTGTCATTTGGATCGTAAGAACCAACAACAATTTGATTGAAGTTGAATGTGTTATCATTAGGTAATGCGTCATTGACGATAGGGTTTATTGATGCAGTAAAATTTAAAACGTCTCCAATATTTACTGCTGGATTTTCAGTAGGTGAATTAACATTAAACGTAACTAAGATTTCACCGCTTTGAAACGGAACCAATGTTCCAACATTCCAAGTGAGTGCATTTACATTTTGACTTGTAGGAGTTACACTCGATGAAACAAAATCTAAAATTGAATCATTAAAATTAAAATTGACTACAGCATTATTTTCTATTTGATTCCCTTTATTTTTACATAGTATTTTATAAGTAGCATCAAAACCTGGTCTTGCAACACCCATCGGAATTATTATAACCTCTAAATCGTTAACAACACCATTGGGCGTAATGCAAAAATTTTGAATAAACGGACTTGTTGATGCGGGAAAATTTATAGTGGCACTTGAAGGTACGACAGTAAAATAATTCATATTTTCTAATTGAGGTGTTATTGTATGTGTTCCACCTAAAACGGGAACACTATAATTACCTGAATCATTCGAAATAAAACTTCCTGTCGTGGTACCATTTGTAAAATTTAATTTTAAATTAGGGTAAACTACATCTTGAGCATTACAACCATCATTGTTTAAATCAATTCTATTTGTACCATTAATGTTATAAAAAGTTCCACCTGGAGTAAAACTGCAATAACTATTTACATGGCAATTGGTATAACTATATGAATTTAACATTAGATTAACAAAAAGTAGTTCTCCTGTATCAGCACAAATGAAAGTTAAATTTGGATTATCAGCAATACTTACGATATTTGTTGAATTAGAATTTACACCATTTTTTATATTTATATAATTAAGGTTATTAGAATGGCAGCTGAAATTTCGTAGAGAAAAATTGTTACTCAAATCTAAAATAGTTAGTTGATTCTGATTACATTCCAAAGTAATTAAATTAGATAAAACACTAAAATCAATACTAGTCGCTCCTAATCCATTTACTTTTAAATCAACTATTGAATTTGCACTCGAACCAAAATTAATGTTTGTAAACAATATAGGATTAAATGAACAGTCTAGCCTCGTTAATGTAACTAAATTTGAAAGATTTAAACTTGTAATCTGATTATTTCGACAACTTAAAGTAATCAAATTATTTAAACCTGAAAGATCTAAGGTAGTTAACTGGTTTTGTTCACAATATAAGTGATTTAAATTTGGAAAATTACTCAAATTAATACTAAAAGAACTAATACTTTTACATGATAAATATTTAAGAACGCTTGGATTACCAAATGTAGAATTAGTTAATAAAATGGGGTTAGCATCACAGTCAATTTCTTTTAATAAATTTAAGTTTGATAAATCAACACTAGAAATATTATTTTCAGGAAATTTTAAATATTCTAGATTAACTAAACTATTTAAATTTAAAGTTGACAATTGATTCCAACCACAATCCAAATACCTTAAATTTGATAGTCCATTTACATTTAAATTATTAATTTGGTTTCGAATACAATTTAAATAAGTTAAATTTGATAATCCACTAACATTAAAGTTATTTACATTATGATTGCCAAAACTTAAATAAATTAAATTAACAAAACTACTAATACCAGTAATATCATAAATTACAGGAGTTGCTGTTCCGATTCTAAAAATATTTAAAAACTTAATTGCACTTGCCTCACTAACTTGAATCTCTCCATCATTATTTGTATCAATAGAATTATAGGAAGAACAAAAACCTTCAACACTATTTGGATTATTAAAAGGAATTATAGGTGTTTCTATCGATGCTATATTATTATTTGGACTAGCACTTAACAATATCGCTTTAAAATTAGCATCAGGTATGGTAATAATTTGCGCATTTAGAACATTATTGCACAAAAAAAATAATAGAAAACAAATATTTTTTTTCATTTGGTATGTGTTAATTATTTTTATATGATGCAATTTTATAAGAAAGGTTGCTTTAGAATAAAAAAAATTGAATTTATTTACAATATGATTTACGGTTTAAATCTATATCTTCGTAAAAGAGTTTTTTTATTTTGTAAAATATTATTTGTAAAAATATAAAGGAAGAGAAATTTCAAAAAATATTAAGGTGATTTAATCTCTAACAGTTCTTTGATATCCCAATTTTCTAAAATATAATAATTCCAAATTCCTTTTTTAACTTCAATACTAATTTGAAAATCATTAGGATTTTTATCTAAGTAAGGTTTGATGTCTTCATAACTAACTTTTATGTGCTCTTTTTCACCCTTAAAAATGAATCTAACTAAAGTGCTACCGCTTCGTCCACTTGAATGATGGAACTCGTGAACTTTTAAAGTATAAGTTTCAATTACATTTTTATTTGATTCAATTTTATTGATACCATCAAAAATTATGTTAGCAGGAATCCAAAAATACATCACCGCCAACATAAAATGCACAAGAAATAGTAATGGTAAATAAATAATTTTGTGAAAAATATTTTTTTCCTTTCTTATGTTAGTCAAAATATCCTTCCAGTCAATTGAAAGTATATTAAATTTTACTATCAGCAAAAAACCGACAATTACTGGTATCCAAAAAACAAACAAATCATATCTGTAATCACCACCAATATATTTAGATTCAATGAAAAAATAATGTATTAAACCAATGACAAGAACAGCTATTAGAAATTGGTATTGAATTTCCTCTCGTTTTTTTTGTTTAGTTTTAGTTGTTTTTGAAGGTTTGCTTTTAGTGACTTTCATTTTTGTGTTACCCAATTACGTCCAGCTTTGCAAAGCGCAACAACAACTTTTTAATTCCGCCAACATCAAATCGGATTTCAGCTTTTTTATCAGCACCTACTCCTTCTAGATTTATGACTTCACCTTTACCAAAACGTTCATGCATAACAACATTTCCAATAGTAAGTTTGCTATCAAACAAATTAGAACTCGACGAACTCGGTGCGTTATTTGAAACCGGTTTTAATTTTCTAATTGTCGATGATGAAACGGGTTCATCGCCATACTTCTTTGGAGGTGTTCCGGTTACCGGTTTTGATAAGCGCAATTTTGATTTGTCAACATCACCAAAAATATCAATATCCATCATTGGTTTATATCGATAACCGCCAGCATCACTCGGATTGATATATTCTAAATACTCATCTTTTATTTCTTCAATGAATCTTGAAGGTTCACTATCGGTTAATTTTCCCCAACGATAACGTGATTGCGCATAAGTTAAATAAGCTTGATGTTCAGCTCTAGTTAAGGCCACATAAAATAAACGGCGTTCTTCTTCGAGTTCACTTCTAGTATTCAAACTCATTGCACTTGGAAATAAGTCTTCTTCCATTCCAACTACAAAGACGTGCGGAAATTCTAAACCTTTTGCCAAATGTATGGTCATTAGTGCAACTCTATCATCATCGCCAGTATCGTTATCTAAATCGGTTGCTAACGCAACATCTTCCATAAACTCGGATAATGCACCTCTTGCTCCATCAATTTCTTTTTGTCCTTCAATGAAATCCTTGATTCCACCCATAAGAACTTCTATATTTTCTATACGTGCAATTCCTTCAGGCGTACCATCCTTTTTCAATTCTTGTACCAATCCTGTTTTTTTGGCAACGTGATCGGCTAAATAAAAAGCATCTTGATTTTCATTAATAACTTGAAAACTCTTTATCATCGTAACAAAATCTTGCAGTTTTGCCTTGGTACCAGAATTAAGTTTTAAGTCAATTTTATCAATGTGTTCCATTACTTCAAAAATGGAACGTTTGTAATGGTTGGCTGCAACAGTTAACTTTTCAACTGTGGTATCACCTATTCCTCTCGCTGGATAATTAATCACACGAATTAATGCTTCTTCATCTTTTGGATTAATTACTAATCGTAAATAGCACAAAACATCTTTAATTTCTTTTCGTTGATAAAACGACAATCCGCCATAAATTCTGTAAGGAATATCTCTTTTTCTAAGTGCATCTTCCATCGAACGTGATTGCGCATTGGTGCGATATAAAATGGCAAATTGACTATTGAGCATTTGATTGCGCATTTTTTGTTCAAATATTTCGCCTGCCACAAAACGTCCTTCTTCACCATCGGTTACGCTGCGGTGTACTTTTATTTTTGGTCCAAAATCATTGGCTGTCCAAACTACCTTATCTAATTTAGTTTTATTTTTATCAATAATAGAATTGGCTGCTTCAACAATGTTTTTAGTAGAACGATAATTTTGTTCTAATCTATAGGTTTGAACATTTTCATAATCTTTTTGAAAATTTAATATGTTATTGATGTTGGCACCACGAAAAGCATAAATACTTTGAGCATCATCACCTACAACACAAATATTCTGAAATCTATCAGATAAAGCTCTAACAATCAGATATTGCGAATGATTGGTATCTTGGTACTCATCAACCATAATGTATCGAAAACGGTCTTGATATTTCGCCAATACATCAGGAAAACGATTTAATAATTCGTTGGTTTTTAATAACAAATCGTCAAAATCCATTGCGCCAGCCTTAAAACATCTATCTACATAATTGGCATAAACTTCACCCAAACGAGGTTTTTTAGACATCGCATCTTGCTCTTGAAGTTCTGGATTATTTAGGTAAGCTTTTACAGTAATTAATGAATTTTTATAAGATGAAATTCTACTTAAAACTTGTTTAGGCTTGTAAACATCTTTATCTAATTGCATTTCTTTAATGATTGAAGAGATCAATCTTACAGAATCTTGCGTATCATATATCGTAAAATTGGAAGGAAACCCAAGTTTATCAGCTTCACTTCTTAGAATTCTTGCAAAAACAGAGTGGAATGTTCCCATCCAAAGGTTTTTAGCTTCGCCTGTTCCAACTATATCTGCAATACGTTTCTTCATTTCACGTGCTGCTTTATTGGTAAAAGTTAAAGCTAATATGTTAAAAGCATCAACACCTAAGCTCATTAAATAAGCAATTCGTATAGTAAGTACTCTTGTTTTTCCTGAGCCAGCGCCAGCAATAATGATCATTGGACCATCTTTTTGCAAGACGGGTTGTTGTTGTGCTTCGTTTAATTGGCTGATATATTTCTGCATCATATGAATTCGTACTTTCAATTTTAAGGTTTTACAAAAATAGCTTTAGTTACATTCAATAACAATATTTTAATGCTCGATTTATTAACTATTTTTTGTATTCAACTTAAAAAATGTTTTTCTTTGTAGTATACTAAATTTCTTATATATGAAAACAAATTATTTATTACTCGGAATAGTTTCATTGATTTTATTTGGATGTTCTTCGCCTTCTAAAAATTTAAAAACTTCCTACAGTGAAATAAATGAAGAAGGTATGATTGTTGGAACCATCTGCATTGAAAATAAGACCTATAGCGGCTACACTTTTGTTTATACTGATAATTTAACGGCTGTGGCTGATTATGCCAATCAGAGTGATGAAATTGTGTATAAAAATTCGTTCGGAGATTTTAGAGAAAAAGGTAAAACCTATTTTCTATTTTCAATTGTAAAGCCCAAAGGCGAATATAAATTTGCGAAAATTAAAATTTATGACAACAGTCGCGAAAGACAAACAACTTTTGATATTCCGTTAGATCATAAATTTACTGTTGAAAAAGGAAAAACTACTTATTACGGACAATTAACAATTAATACTCAAGAGAAAAAATATAATGTAGTAAACAATTTAGACCGCGATAGAGAATGGTTTAAGAAAAAAGCTCCACAAATACAATTATAAAAAATTATGAATACCGATAAAATTATTGAATTAGCATTTTATACATTACCCGCTTTAATTACTGGCGCAGTTGCTTATTATTCGTTTCAAACATTTTCTAAAAGTGAAGAACAACGCAGACGATTTAATTTGTTAAAAGAAAATCAAAAGCAAGCTTTGCCTTTAAAATTGCAAGCTTATGAAAGATTAGCTTTATTTTTAGAACGAACTAATCCATCAAAATTATTAATTAGAGTTGCACCAATAACCAATGATAAAGTGGATTATCAAAATTTATTGATTCAACATATTGAACAAGAATTTGAACACAATTTAACGCAACAAATTTATGTTACAAACGAATGTTGGACAATGATTGTGACTGCTAAAAACACTCTAATTCAAAACATTAGAAAGACCACAATGAATCCAGAAGTTGCAAATGCTGATAAGCTTAGAGAAACTATTTTAAGTAATTTATTTGAAAGTAGTGAATCGGCAACTAATTTGGCTTTGAGTTATTTAAAGACAGAGATTAGAGATTTTTTATAAAAGAACAAAAAAAGCCGTTTCAAATTTAGAAACGGCTTTTTAATTTATCATTGAAGTGTAATTTAATTAAGGTTTATTCAAAACTGGAATTACTACATAAACCGTTCTAACCATTAAGTTTGATGCAGGTAATTCTTGAGTATTTATTAGCAAACCATCTGCTGTATACGCTCTAAAAGTTAACGCTTCATTTCTTGGAACTCCGGCGCTCAAAGTACCATTTGGTCCTGTTGTACCCAAATCAATTAAAACATCACCTGTACTTCCTGATTGTCTTGAAATAGTTACTTTAACTCCATTTACAGGCGTTCCATCAGCGTTACTAACTACTACATTTAAAGTTGCAACTACATAGGCATAATCACAATTCCACCATGTAAAGTGTGAAACGTTTCCGATGTATCTATTTCCAATTTTTCTTGACATACCTTCTTCTTTCCATAATCCAGAAACTTCATCAAAATGCCATAACGGAATTGTTGAAGGTGCAGTATCTAACTGGTTAGAAGCAATTGGCATTGAAATATTAGCCGTGTGGCCAGTTGCTATTTGAAGTTTCTCATCATTATCTCCATAAAGTTCAACATTAACCATTCCGTAAGTTTCCATTCCTGAAATTGAACCATCTTCTCTAGTTCCAATTAAATTTCCTGGCATTTTAGTAAATACATTTTCATCTCTTGAATCTAAATAATGCATCGATACTTTAACGTTTCCTGTATAAGCTTGACCATTTTCTAACATAAAAGCACCATCAAAAGTAACTCGTGTTGAACTTGGTAAACTAACCACAGTGGTTTGTCCAGATGGAATAGTTGCCACAACATTTCTTTCCAACATCATAATGGTCATCTTGTTAATACCTTCGTGTGGCATAACCACTCTTGATCCATTGATATAACCATTTTTTGTTGCCGTTACATAAGCAAAACGTTCTTTTACAGAAACATTATTGAATTCAAAAGTTCCGTCAGAAGACGTTGTAATGGTTTGTCCGCTCATTTCAATGGCAACTCCTGATAATGGTTGATTGTTAACATCTACAATTTTACCAGCAAAGTTGGCTGTAGTAGTATTCCCGAAGTTAAATGTAGTATCTTCGGCAGTATCATCACTACTATTACAATTGGTAAATACTAGAGTCAAAAGAGCTACTCCAAGGATTAATAGTTTGTTTGTCTTCATCTTGTTCTATTTTAGTTATTTGATTAGAGTTTTTTGTTCTGTTAACAAATGAAACGATAACAAACTTCAATCAAAAAAATAATCGTTATCAATCATTGATAATCGATGAATGACACTTTTTAGTACCAATTTATTTTGTAAAACATTAATTTAGAGACAAATTGAAATCCTATTTTTCTCAAAATTATCTAATTATTAATAAATTAAACTTTTATAAGCTTTGATAATTGATATTGTTCTTCAACCGATAATTGTGGTGCTATTTCTTGCAAAACCTTTAAAATTTTATCATTTTTAGTCAATTCTCTGATTTTGTCTCTAGCAAATTTTGTGAATTGCCATTTATGATGGGTTGTAGCTTGAACTAAATTTTTTAATACTTCGATATTTTCAGGAAACATGGCTAAAAAGTTTTCTAAAGCATTTTGCCTTATCGAACTTTCATAGCTAGGTTTGGTATAATCTATTAATTCATTAACCGCTTTTAAAGCATTTGTAGCATATTCTTGATTTTCTGGATGCGTCATTGAATAAGAAATGGCATAGGTCAAATATAATATTCGCAATTCTTTATCGTTTCTTCCTTCCCAATTTTGTGCAATTTGTAGATAGTTTGCTCGATCTTTCGGAAAATTATCCCATAAAGTTATAAATGCTGCTTGTTTGGTTTCATAAGACTTGTCTTCAAGCAAACTTTCAAAACTTTCTTTAAAAGATTCCGGGACTTTTGAAAGTGATTCTGCGACGAATCGTCTTACAACAATATCATTAGATTTCATCGCTAAATCATACAACTCAGCAGTTTTTTCAAAAGACTCATTAGTAATTTGATAAAGTACTTCAATTTTTAATGCCGAATAACTATCGGAAGCTAAAATTACTTTTAATAATTTATATTTATCCTCTAATTTGTTTTTTCGTTCATATTGCAATTTTAATAAATCACGCATAAAACCATTTTTGGTTAGCAAAAAATTAATTTCATTCGCAGGATATTTATAATCTTCTAACCACACTTTTTTGAAATTAGCAGCATCAAAATCAGCTACTTTTGTAATTTCTGCCAAAAAATCATCGGTTTCAACATTCTTAAATTGGTATTTTTTTAAATATTTTTTTACCGCTTTATCAAATTTTTTAGCTCCAATACTTTCTCTAATAAAATGCAATGCCCAAGCACCTTTTTGATAAAAACTCAAGGAACTCGCTTTCTCATTCATCACCGGAATTGTATCTGTTTTAGCAGCAACTTTAATGCGATTAGCATAACTAAAGAGTTGGTTGTAAAAATAATCTTCACCAAATATTTTACGTTCGGCAAGCAAAGCATAATAAGTTGCAAATCCTTCTTGTAGCCAATGATGTTTTCCTGATTTAGCAGTAACTAAGTCGCCAAACCATTGATGCGCCAACTCGTGAGCATTAACATTAATATAATTTCGATCGTTAAAGGCGGATTCATCTACTACATAATCTTGTGAAAAAATCGTGGCAGAAGTATTTTCCATTCCGGCATAAAGAAAATCCTCTACAGGAACTTGACGGTAAACTTGCCAAGGGTACTTCACTCCTATTTGTTTTTCAAGAAAATCAAATATGGTTTTGGAATCTTTATAAGTGTATTGATATTTAGATTCATCTTCGGGTTTATAGTAGTTCTCCAAAGGAATGCCAGAATTAGAAAAATCTGTTTGATATTGAAATTTTCCGATGGCAAGCATTACTAAATAGGATGACATTGGTTTTTTCATTTCAAAATAAATCGTATTAAATCTTCGATAATTTGCTCCTGAACCACCTACCCACAAACCATTAGAAATTGCAACAAAATTATTATCATATCGAACAGAAATATTAAAAATAACCTTTTCATTCACATCATCAAAACTCGGTAACCAATGACTTGTATATTTTCCTTGTCCTTGTGTCCAAATTTGTTGACCGTCACCAATTCCAGTAAAATAAACCGTTTGCTTTGGTGTAGCTTTATATTCAAATGAAACTTTGTTTTTTCCATTCTTAAATCCTTCAAACAGAATTAGTTCTTTCTTGTTGTTTTTAAAGTTTACTGATTTTCCGTTTATTAAAACTTCTTTAAAATCGATATTTTTTGCGTCAATTCTAATGGAGTCAATTTCTGAAATCACTTTAAATTCGTAGGTAACTATTCCTTCAATAGATTTTAAATTAAAATTCGGATTAATTTTTGCGTCACATTTTATAAAATCAACTTTTGTAATTTGTTGACCAAAAGATAAAAAGGAAAAGAATAAAAGCAATAAGTATTTCATAAATCTAAAATTGAATTACAAATATACAGAGTTTTCAAATCATAGATTTTCAAATTATCTAATAAAAATCTATCTTCGCATAAATCTAAAAATCTAAGTTGATTAAATTTTAAATGTCTAATAATCTTCTTCAAACACCTATCGAATATTTAAAAGGTATCGGACCTTCTCGTGGCGAATTGTTGCGAAAAGAGCTCAACATACATCGCTATGGTGATTTGATGAACTTGTTCCCAAACCGATATATTGATAGAACAAGGTATTACAAAATCAATCAATTACAAGGAACAACCTCTGAAGTTCAAATTATTGGTAAAATTATTCATATAAAAACGGTAGAATTTGGTAAAAATCAAAAGCGTTTAGTAGCTTCATTTGCAGATGAAACCGGTCAAATGGAACTCACGTGGTTTCAAGGTGTAAAATGGATTAGAGAAAGTTTAAAATTGAATGAAGTTTACGTCATTTTCGGAAAAATAGCCGATTTCAAAGGTCAATTTTCAATGGCGCATCCTGAAATGGAATTATTGGCAGAACACAAAGCGAGTTTGCGAAGTGCGATGCAACCTGTTTATCCTAGTACAGAAAAATTAACGCAACGTGGCATAACCAATAGAGTTATAAACAAAGCGATGCAGCAATTATTTCTTGAAACAAAAGCTACTTTTATTGAAACCTTACCAGATACCATAATAAATCATTTGAAATTAATTCCGAAGAATGATGCTATGTTTAATATTCACTTTCCGAAGAGTCAAGAATTATTAGCAAAAGCGCAATTCCGATTAAAATTTGAAGAATTATTTTTTATTCAATTGCAGTTAATTACCAAAAACTTAGTTAGAAAACACAAAATAAAAGGGCATCCGTTTGATAAAGTTGGCACAAGTTTTAACGATTTTTATACCAATCATTTGCCATTTAATTTAACAAATGCTCAAAAACGTGTCATCAAAGAAATAAGAAACGATATGGGAAGCAACGCCCAAATGAATCGATTGCTTCAAGGTGATGTGGGTTCAGGGAAAACTATTGTGGCATTAATGTGTATGCTTATCGCTAAAGATAGCGGTTTTCAAAGTTGCTTAATGGCACCGACAGAAATCTTGGCAAATCAACATTTTATAGGTTTATCTGAGTTGGCTAAAGACTTGAATATTAATATTAAAATACTAACAGGTTCAAGTAAAACTTCAGAAAGAAAAATAATTCACGAACAACTTGAAAACGGCACTTTAGACATAATTATCGGAACTCACGCTTTGCTCGAAGATAAAGTTAAATTTAAAAATTTAGGATTAGCAGTAATTGATGAGCAGCATCGATTTGGAGTTGAACAACGCAGCAAATTGTGGAAAAAAAATGAAATTCCACCACACGTTTTAGTAATGACCGCTACACCTATTCCGCGAACTTTGGCCATGAGTTTGTATGGCGATTTAGATATTTCGGTAATCGACGAATTGCCTCCAGGAAGAAAACCAATTCAAACAGTGCATCGTTTTGATTCCAATCGCTTAAAAGTATGGAAATTTTTAAAAGATGAAATTGCAAAAGGCAGACAAATTTATATTGTATATCCGTTAATAAACGAAAGTTCTACACAAGATTATAAAGACTTAATGGATGGATATGAAAGTATTTCTAGAGATTTTCCGCTTCCACAATATTCTATTTCAATTGTTCACGGACAAATGAAAGCAGCCGAAAAAGAAGCCGAAATGCAACGCTTTGTAGCAGGAAAAACAAACCTAATGGTAGCAACGACCGTAATTGAGGTTGGCGTGAATGTGCCGAATGCTAGTGTAATGGTTATTGAAAGCGCTGAACGATTTGGTTTATCACAATTACATCAATTGCGCGGTCGCGTTGGTCGTGGTGCTGATCAAAGTTATTGCATTTTAATGACAGGTTTTAAACTAAGCAATGACAGTAAAACACGATTAGAAACAATGTGTGCCACCAACGATGGTTTTGAAATTGCTGAGGTTGATTTGAAACTTCGTGGTCCAGGCGATATTTTAGGCACGCAACAAAGTGGAATCTTAAATTTACAAATTGCAGATTTAGTAAAAGATAGAGATATATTAATGGTAGCAAGAGAACACGCTATAAAATTATTAAAAGAAGATGCAACAATGGAACGACCTGAGCATCAAAACTTGAGAAATGTTTTTATCGAAATGAGTGCCAAGAAAAATATTTGGAACTACATTAGCTAAAATTTATTCACTGGTTTCAAGTTTAGAATTAGTCAAGAACAAAAAACAACAAATTATTTAATAAAATATGGTTTCCTATAACACTAAAGATTGGTTTACATTCATATTCAAAATTCATAGAGCGGATACTTTCAAAACGTTATTTCCAATTATGATGGCCATCGGTTTTTATGCTGGTATTGTAGGTTATCTAGAAGTTGAAGTATGGCAATTATCCGAACAAAATTATATCAAAAACATAACTATAATGCATGGTATGTTGGGATTTGTAATTTCGTTATTGCTAGCTTATCGCATTAACTCTGCTTATGATCGTTGGTGGGAAGGAAGAAAACTTTGGGGTGCATTAGTAAACAATAGCCGCAATTTAGCGTTAAAACTAGCTGTTATTTTGAATGAAGAAAACGATAGAAAGTTTTTCAAAAAAATGATTCCAAGTTATTCATCTGTTTTAAACAAACATCTTAAAGATGAGGAAATCAGCCAAGAATTATTTGATAGTTTAGAGCTTAAACCGCATCATAATCATAAACCCAATCAAGTAGCGAAAATGCTTTTTCAAAAAGTAAATGATTTGTACAATGCAAAAAAAATTACTGGTGATCAACTAATAATCTTAAATCTAGAATTACAATCGTTTACTGATATTTGTGGTGCTTGTGAGCGAATTAAAAACACGCCAATTCCCTATTCTTACAGTGCTTTTATAAAGAAATTTATATTTTTCTATGTAATGACTTTGCCCTTTGGATATGCTTTTAGTTTAGGATATTATGTTGCTCCAGTTGTGGTGTTTATCTTTTATGTTTTAGCAAGTTTAGAATTAATTTCAGAAGAAATTGAAGATCCATTTGGAATTGATGAAAATGATTTACCGACCAAGAAAATTTCGGAAAACATTAAAAAGCACGTCGAAGAATTGTTATAATTTCGTTAATATTATCTGATTTTACTGCTTAAAAGTTAAATAAAAGTCAATTCTTCCGCATATTCTTTTGATAAGAAGTAATTTTGTTATTCAATATTTGTATAGACAAATAAAATTTTACTCCTATCATTTATGAAAGTTAAAAACATTGTAATCGCATTACTAGTGCTATTAATTGGCGGATTAATTACTTATAGAATTTTTAAAAACAGCGAAGAAACTGACAAAGGAAAAGGCAAAGGCGATAAAAAGCCAGCAGTAACCGTAAGTGCTATTGTAGCGGAAAGTAAAGATTTTTCGAACGCATTGTCGCTTTCAGGTTCAATAGAAGCAAATGAGCAAATCGAAATCAGAAGCGAGGTTTCTGGAATTGTCGAAAGTATTTCTTTTAAAGAAGGCGCTTCCGTTAGCAAAGGACAACTTTTATTTAAAGTTAATGATATAGAACTTAGAGCACAGCTATCACAAGCTATTACAAGACAAAATTTAGCATCAGAAAATGAAAGACGAGCTAAATTACTTTTACAAAAAGAAGCCATCAGTCAAGAAGAATATGATATTGCTAGTGCAGATTTTAGAACTGCTCAATCACAATCTCAGTTGATTCGTGCGCAAATTGCCAAAACTTCGGTTCGTGCGCCATTCTCAGGAAAAATCGGATTGCGTTCTATTTCGCCGGGAACTTATATTACTCCTGCTACTTTGGTTGCCAAATTAGTAAGTACAAATCCATTAAAAATCTCCTTCTCTATTCCAGAAAAATACGCAGCTGAAATTAAATTAAACTCCAATATAAATTTTACAGTTAACAGTTTACCTGAAAAATATTCGGCAACAATTTATGCCATCGAACCCGAAATTGAAACCACTACAAGAACATTAAAAATTAGGGCCATTGCTCAAAACTCAAGCGGAAAATTACTTCCAGGTACGTTTGCAAACGTAGAATTACCATTAAATTCAATTAAAGATGCAATAATTATCCCAACAGAAGCTATAATTCCTGTTCAAGAAGGTAAAAAGGTTTTCATTGCAAACAATGGAAAAGCCAAAGAAGTTATGGTTGAAACACTAACTAGAACTGACAAAGATATTGTGATACTATCTGGCCTAAAAGTTGGAGATACGGTTTTAACATCGGGTGTTATGTCCTTAAAAGAAGAAGATTTAATTAAACCTAAAGTGAAAAAATAAATAACAGTTCCATCTTTAATTATTTCTTCATAACCTACACATTATGAGTTTATCAACATTAAGTATAAAAAGACCTGTATTTACAATTGTAGTAAATCTAACCATCATTCTCTTCGGATTAATTGGCTACAATTATCTGGGTGTTCGAGAATTCCCATCAATCGATCCTGCTCAAATTTCGGTTCGAACAAATTACACAGGTGCAAATTCTGATATCATTGAATCGCAGATAACCGAACCTTTAGAAAAAGCAATAAATTCAATTGATGGTATTAAAAACATTACCTCTTCAAGCAATCAAGGATCAAGTAACATCAATATAGAATTCAAACTTGAAAAAAATCTTGAAGCTGCTGCAAATGATGTACGAGACAAAGTATCGCAAGCGGCTAGAAGTTTACCACAAGACATTGACGCGCCTCCTGTTGTTTCGAAAGCTGATGCCGATTCTGATCCAATTGTAACAATGACTGTTCAGAGCGAAACTAAAAACGATTTAGAACTTAGTGACTATGCCGAAAATGTAATTGCTGAACGTTTACAAACTATTCCTGGTGTGAGTAGTGTGCAGATTTGGGGTCAAAAGCGCTACTCGATGCGTATTTGGATTGATCCGGTGAAACTAACTTCTTACGGAGTTACAGTTGCCGATGTGCGAAATGCTTTGAATAGTCAAAATGTTGAATTACCGTCAGGAAAATTAACTGGTGTAAATACTGAATTAACGGTTAAAACATTAGGAAATCTTTCAACTCCTAAAGAATTTAATGACATCATTATCATTTCTGATGATTCTAAAGTTGTCCGTTTAGGCGATATCGGAAAAGCCGAATTAGGTCCTGAAAACCTAGAAACAAAATTTACTGGCTCAGGAAAACCAATGGTTGGCTTGGCTGTGATTCCACAACCTGGAACAAATTATTTGGATATTGCTAATGAATTTTATAAAAAATACGACGTCTTAAAAAAAGAATTACCATCTGATATTGAATTAAATATTGCATTAGACAATACTATTTTCATTAAAAAATCAGTGGTTGAAGTTGCCGAAACGCTTTTGATTTCAATCATATTAGTTGTATTAATCATTTTCTTATTCTTTAGAGATTGGTCAATTGCCTTCAGACCATTAATTGATATTCCGGTTTCCTTAATTGCTACGTTTTTTATAATGTATTTATGCGGATTTTCAGTAAATGTTTTAACCCTTTTAGCGATAGTTTTAGCAACCGGATTAGTTGTTGACGACGGAATTGTGGTAACTGAAAATATATTCAAAAAGGTTGAAGAAGGAATGTCTCCTATCGAAGCCGCAATTAAAGGTTCTAACGAGATTTTCTTTGCCGTAATTTCCATTTCAATCACTTTAGCAGCTGTATTTCTTCCAATTATTTTTCTTGAAGGATTTGTTGGCCGATTGTTTCGTGAATTTGGTGTAGTAATTGGTGCTGCGGTATTAATTTCAGCTTTTGTATCATTAACGCTAACCCCAATGTTGAATGCTTATTTAATGAAAGGTGGCGAACAAAAGAAAACTCGATTTTATGAATTTACCGAACCTTATTTTGTAAATCTAAACAAAGGATATGCTGCTGCATTAACTAGTTTTATGAATAGAAAATGGTTAAGTTTTCCAATACTTGCCGCTTGTATTGGATTAATCGCACTATTTTTTGCTATAATTCCGAAAGAAACTGCACCTTATGACGATAGAAGTTTGGTTGTTGTAAGCGTAACTGCGCCCGAAGGTGCAACTTATGAATATACCGACAGATTTATGCAAGAATTGTCCCAATTGATAAATGATTCTATTCCTGAGAAAAAGATTGCTTTGGTAATTACTGCGCCAGGATTTTTATCTTCATCTGTAAATACCGGAAGAATTCGATTAGCCTTAAAAGATCCGGAAGAAAGAGAAGCTTCTCAAAAAGAAATTGCTGAACGCTTTACAAAATTAACTAAAAAATATTCGGAAGCCAAGACCAACGTTTCAGAGCAGCCAACAATTTCAGTAAACAGACGTGCTGGTTTACCAATACAATATATTATCCAAGCTCCGAATTTTGAAAAACTACGAGAAAAAATTCCGCAGTTTATGGATTTGGCAAATCAAGATGAAACTTTTTCAACTGTAGATGTGAATTTAAAGTTTAATAAACCAGAGATTAATGTAACAATCGACCGAGAAAAAGCCGAAAGTTTAGGGATTTCAGTTTTAGATGTTGCGCAAACATTACAGCTTTCGCTAAGTGGTCAACGTTTTGGTTACTTTATGAAAGATGGAAAACAATATCAAGTAATTGGACAATTTGAAGAGAAAGACCGAAACAAACCCTTAGATTTAACCTCAATGTTTGTTAAAAGTAAAAATGGTAATTTGATTCAAATGGATAACGTTGTTAAAGTGGAAGAACAAAGTAATCCGCCGCAATTATTTCATAATAATCGCTTTATGTCGGCAACGATTTCTGCTGGATTAGCACCTGGGAAAAGTATGGGTGACGGAATCGATGCGATGAATACTATTAAAGAAAAAGTTTTAGACGATTCTTTCACAACTGATTTAGGTGGTGAATCTAGAGATTTTGTTGAAAGTAGTTCTAATACTTTATTCGCATTCGGATTAGCATTATTACTGATTTACTTAATTCTTGCTGCACAATTTGAAAGCTTTATTGATCCGTTCATCATCATTTTAACCGTTCCAATGGCGGTTGCTGGAGCATTATTTTCGCTTTGGTTATTCGGACAAACTTGGAATATCTTTAGCCAAATTGGAACCGTAATGTTGATTGGACTTGTAACCAAAAACGGAATTTTAATTGTAGAATTTGCTAATCAATTAAGAGAACAAGGAAAAACTAAATTTGATGCCATTATAGAAGCATCTGAAGCGCGTTTACGACCAATATTAATGACCAGTTTGGCCATAGCTTTGGGCGCATTACCAATTGCAATGTCACTTGGTGCAGCATCAACTAGCCGAATTGGAATGGGAGTTGTCATTGTTGGTGGAACTTTATTTTCTTTAGTATTAACACTTTTTGTAATTCCAGCAATCTATTTAATGTGGTCAAGAGCTAGAAAACACCGACCAGAATTTGACAATTTAGACGCACTCGAAAAATAAAACAATATTGCAATGAAATTAAAATTTATATATACTTCACTCCTATTGCTACTAATTTCTCAATTTCAAGCGCAAGAGATTTTGAAACTAGAAGATGCAGTAAAAATTGCTTTAGAAAACAATTATGATATTAAAATTGCTAAAAACAATTTAAAAATCGATGAAACTAATTCTACTGCAGGAAACGCTGGAATGTTACCTACAATTAGTGCCAATGTGGTAAACAATAATAGTATTTTAAATACGACTCAAACCCAGGCAAGCGGTGAAGAACGGACTCTCGACAATGCGAGAAATTTAAATTTGACTTATGGAGTTGGATTAGATTGGACGATATTTGACGGTATGAGAATGTTCGCTCGAAGAGAACAATTAAAAGTATTACAAAAACAAGGTGAAGCCGAATTAAAACTAGCAATTTTAACCAAAGTCAGCGATGTCTATGCTACTTATTTCGATTTGGTACAACAGCAACAACAAATTAAAGCTTTAGACACGGCGATTGTAATTTCAAACCAACGATTGACCACTGCTCAAAATCGTTTTTCTATCGGAAAAGCAGCTAAATTAGAAGTTTTGAATGCGCAAGTTGATTTGAATACCGATGTAAGTTCGCGTTTGAAACAACTTGAATTATATCAAAATGCTAAAATTAGACTAAACGAGATTTTAGCTCGAAATACAAAAACAGAATTTAAGGTGGAAGAAACCATCACAATTGACGCTACATTAAAATATGATGATTTAAAATCATTGTCTGAAAAGCAAAATCCGCAGTTACAAGCACAATTACTAGAGAAAAATAATGCTGAACTTCAACTAAAACAAGTAAAAGCAGGTCGATATCCAACGGTTAGAATCAATTCTGGATATAATTTCACTCGTTCTGAGGCTTCGTTAGGGTTTGTCACTCAATCGTCTGGACGTGGATTTGTTTATGGAATAAATGCTTCTGTTCCAATATTTGATGGATTTAATCAAAATAGAAACGAAAAAGTAGCTAAACTTCAAATTGAGAATGTCGAAAATACCATAAATTTACAAAAAGTAGCTTTAGAATCACAATTATCAATGGCATTTCAAAGTTATTTAACAAATCTTGAACTAGCCAAACTAGAAGAGAAAAATAGTGAAATTGCAAAACAAAATTTAGACATCACGCTAGCAAAATTCAAAATCGGAACCATTACACCTATTGAATACCGTACAGCACAATTAAATTATGTAACCGCTTTAGTTCGCTTTAGTAACGCACAATTTCAGACCAAACTTTTTGAAATTTCATTAAAAGAACTTAGTGGCACACTAGGTTTTTAAAACAAACCATCTTACTCAAACTACTTAAATATATTTTCAATAATAAGCTACATTGTGTATCTTTGCCACCTTATTTAAATAAACGATAATAATGAAGATTTCATACAACTGGATAAAACAATTCTTAAAAATCGATTCTAGCTCTGAGGAAGTATCTGATATTCTTACAGATTTAGGTCTTGAAGTTGAAATAGTCGAAAAATATCAGTCCGTTAAAGGTGGATTAGTTGGTGTTGTAGTTGGTCACGTTCTAACTTGTGAAAAACATCCTGATGCCGACAGACTTAATATTACAACTGTTGATTTAGGTGATGGTACTCCAGTTCAAATTGTTTGCGGCGCAACTAATGTCGCAGCTGGTTTGAAAGTACCTGTTGCAACAATTGGTACAAAGCTTTTTGACAAAGACGGAAATGAATTTGAAATAAAAAAAGGTAAAATTCGCGGTCAAGAAAGCCACGGAATGATTTGTGCCGAAGATGAATTAGGGTTAGGTACAAGTCACGAAGGAATTATGATTCTTGATGCCAATTTAAAACCTGGAACACTAGCTTCAACAGTATTTAATATTGAAAATGATGAAGTTTTTGAAATCGGATTAACGCCAAATCGTGCCGATGCAATGTCGCATATGGGCGTTGCTCGTGACTTGCGTGCTGCTTTAATTCAAAAAAATGCTTCATTAGAACTTATCACGCCATCGGTTTCTAAATTTAAAGTTGATAAACGTACATTAAAAATTGATATTGATGTAAAAGATAGTACACTAGCACCAAGATACTGCGGTGTTACTATTTCTGGCGTTACAATTAAACCATCGCCAAGTTGGTTACAAAACCGATTGAAATCTATCGGATTGACTCCAAAAAATAATGTAATTGACGTTACTAATTATGTTTTACACGAACTAGGTCAACCTTTACACGCATTTGATGCTTCAAAAATCAACGGAAAAGTTACCGTTAAAACTGTTGCAGCCGGAACAAAATTTATAACATTAGATGATGTTGAACGTACGTTGCACGAAGAAGATTTGTTGATTTGTGACGATAAAGGTCCAATGTGTTTAGCTGGTGTGTTTGGCGGAAAAAACTCTGGAGTTTCAGAAAATACCACTTCAATATTTTTAGAAAGTGCTTACTTCAATCCTGTTACCATTCGAAAAACTGCAAAACGTCACTCATTGAGTACTGATGCTTCTTTTAGATTTGAAAGAGGAATTGATCCTACGATTACTGAATATGCCTTAAAACGTGCTGCTTTGTTAATTCAAGAAGTTGCTGGTGGCGAAATTACATCAGACGTTATTGATGTATATCCGAAGAAAATTGAGGATTTTACTGTTTTCTTGAATTATGAGAAAGCATTCAAATTAATTGGGCAAGAATTACCTAAAGAAACTATCAAGAAAATTGTAGCTTCATTAGATATCAAAGTTAATAGTTCTTCTGATGCAGGTTTGGGATTAATTATTCCGGCGTATCGTGTAGATGTGCAACGTGAAGTTGACGTTATTGAAGAAATTCTTCGTGTTTACGGATACAATAACATTAATTTTACTAAAAAGTTTCACGCAACGGTTGCAAAATCTCCAAGAACTGAAGATTATAAAGTGCAAAACATTATTGCGTCGCAATTAAACTCGTTTGGTTTCCACGAAATGATGGCCAATTCGCTAACAACTCCTGATTATATTCAATTATCATCTTTATTAAAAGAAGAGTATAATGTTACTATGCTAAATCCATTAAGTAGTGAGTTATCGGTAATGCGTCAATCGATGTTATTTTCTGGACTTGAAGCAATCTCTTACAATATCAATAGAAAAAATAGCGATTTAAAACTTTTCGAATTTGGTAAAAGTTACCGCAAATTATTATCAGGTTACAACGAGAAGAAACATTTAACCTTGTTCTTAACTGGAAATAGAGTTGCTGAAAATTGGACAAACCCTCAAAAACCTACCGACTTTTTCTTGTTCAAAGGTTATGTAAACTCCATTTTATCTCGCTTAGGATTTGACAAAGTTCAAAACATACCTGTAGAAAATGATATTTTTTCAGAAGGAATTGGTTTTGCTTTAGGAAATGATACTTTGGTTGAATTAGGTACTATTAAAAAATCAATTGCAAAACATTTTGATATCAAACAAGAAGTATTTTATGCCGAATTCAATTGGGATTTAGTAATAAAATTACTTTCAAATAAAATTAAATTTACGGCAATTCCTAAATATCCTGAAGTTCGCAGAGATTTTGCTTTATTAGTGGATTCTGCAGTTACTTTTGAATCTATTTATAAAGTAGCAAGGCAAACAGAAAAATCGTTGTTAAAGAACATTAATTTGTTTGATGTTTATGAAGGTAAAAATCTTCCGGAAGGAAAAAAATCTTATGCCGTTAGTTTCACAATTCAAGATACTACTAAAACCTTAACCGATGTTCAAATCGATAAGGTTATGAATAAATTACAATCTAACTTTGAAACCGAATTAGGAGCGCAACTTAGATAATTATAAAGGTTTAAAATCAAGAAACCCATCTCCTTTACAGAGATGGGTTTCTTTTTTTAACTAAACAAAAATAACAACTTATGCTTTTGGTGTAACAACGCTGTCAACAACGTGAATAACACCATTTGATTGATTTACATCTGCGATAGTTACTTTAGAACTGTTTCCGTTTTCGTCAGTTAAGTAAATATCTTTATCTTTCATCCAAGCAGTTAAAGTTCCACCAGAAACTGTTTTTAACGTAGCTTTTCCGTTTCCTTTTTTAATTAAACTTACTAAATCGGCAGCGTTAACTTTACCTGCAACTACGTGATAAGTCAAAATAGTTTGCAATGTTTTTAAGTTTTCTGGTTTTAATAAAGTTTCAACTGTTCCTTTTGGCAATTTGTCGAACGCAGCGTTTGTTGGGGCAAAAACGGTGAATGGTCCTTTAGATTGAAGTGTTTCTACTAATCCAGCAGCTTTTACTGCAGCAACCAAAGTAGTATGGTCTTTAGAATTTACAGCATTTTCTACAATGTTTTTAGAAGGATACATTGGTGCTCCACCAACAGTAACCGTTTTTTCTTTTTGTGCAAAAGTTAAAGTTGTAGCAAAAAGAGACAAAGACAATACTACTGCTGAAAAGATGTTTTTAGTTTTCATGATAATTTATTTTTTTAAAGTTTATACAATGATTTACGCTAACATTTCGACTTTGGTTTTTTCAATTCAATAATTAACATTAGTTTAATAAAAAATAATTCGATAAATAATTTGATAAATAACACCTATTCACTAATTTAGAGTGTATAAATTTTGAATTTTTAATTTAAAATAAAAATAAAATTATGTTATTAAACACTAAGCCATTAGTTGATGAGTTGCTAATTAATAGAAATAAAACGATATCAGAAGAGCAACTTTTAAGTGAAGTGTATTCGATTTTAAAGCAAAATCAAACCGAAAGAAATCAAATACTCTCGACCATACGAAGCAAAAGTTCAACAAATTCTAATGAATTTAACTTTGATTTGCTTGAAACAGACAAGATTTTTAATGAAAATCAAATAAAAAAAATCTGTATTGATTATCGTTTACGATTTTTAGACACTGCTTTGTTTAAAAATGAAATTCCTGCAGAAGCCATTTCAAAGATTAATGCTTTAGAAAAAGAACATCAAACCAAACTTGAAGGGTATAAAATTGTTGCTCCAAGTAAAGCGTTTGAACTAAAAAACTATGATGATCCATTACTATTTGCTCCTATCGGAAATGGTTATTACTATTTAATACACCAATGGGGAAACGATTTAAGCTGGTACAGAAAATGGATGGTTTTGCCTGTTAAAAACATTGTTTTATTTCTAACTTTTTGCTTTTTCATAAGTTTAATTGCCACTTACCTCACTCCTACTAATAAATTAAGTGAATCAGTAGCAATGGCGCCACTAATAGTTTTTTTATTTATGTTTAAATCTATGGTCGGTACTATTGGCTATTATTTCTTTATGATGGGAAAAAACTTCAGCGATGTAATTTGGGATCGTCCTTTTAAGGAAAATTAAAATTTCAATTCAGTCGATGTAATAAACTAAGAATGTTGTCGTTATAAAAGTATCTTGCTTTTAGTAAATAATGCTAACTTCTAAATAGTATATTATGATAGACGAAAAAGATTTCAATAACTTAAACAAACCAAGAAGTAAAAAGTTACATCCAAAAATAGATTTGACTGCGATGATTAGCATTTCATTTTTGCTAATCATCTTTTTTATGGTAACCATTGAATTAGCCAAACCTAAATCAATGAGTTTGGGTTTACCAGATACAGGTTGTGGAGGTTGTGGACCTATTGGCTGTAGATTAAGACAAGAAAGAGTTATTACAATTTTACTTGACGACAACAATAAAATAATAACCTATCAAGGCTTACTAGAATATCCTGACGACAAACCAAAAACTATCAGTTATGGCAAAGAAGGAATTAGAAAAGAATTATTAACGAAAAATAAAATAATAACAGAACAACTTGGTGACCGAAATCGAGGTGCAATTGTGATTATCAAACCTAGTAAAAATTCTAATTTCGGTAATTTAGTTTCTATTTTAGATGAAATGGCGATTACAAATATTCAAACTTATGCAATTATAAATGATATTTCTGCTGAAGAAAATAATTTATTAGCAATGAATTAAACCAAATTTCCTATAAAAACGGAAAGCCCTAGCCCTGATGGAAGCGGCATCCTTTTTTTTTTTTCTTTAAAAATAAAAAGATATAGCGTACAGCAGGAAATAGCTTCAAATAAAACCAAAAAAAAAGCTCTCAAGAAATTGAGAGCTTTTTAAGTATTTTAGATAATCAGAGAATTATTTTCCTCCTTTTTCCATTTTAGCTTTTAATTCAGCTAAGATATCATTGTTATCTCCTAAAGTAGAAGTTTGATTGTTGCTGTTTGAACTTGCAACTGATTCAGAAGCCGCTTTAACCGCTTTTTCTTCTTCTTCTCTAAAGATAGCTGTGTGAGAAGCAACAACTCTTTTGAATTCTTTGTTGAACTCAATTACTTTGAATTCAGCTTCTTCACCTTTTTTCAATTTTTTACCATCTTCTTTTTCTAAGTGACGTGTTGGAATAAATGCAACAACATCATCTCCGAAATCTACAGTAGCTCCTTTGTCAACGATTTCAGCAATTGTACC
>NZ_JAIXTJ010000011.1 GCF_027483985.1 Flavobacterium sp. | reverse complement strand
TTTTTGCTTGAAAGTGTTGACATTGAACAGCTTATTGTAAAGATGTTCAACAATAAGATTAATAAAGCTTATTTGTATTATCCTGACGAAAAGGAAATTCTGAAAAAAGTCAAAGAAAAAATCCCTGTTAAAAAAGCAGGTGGCGGATTGGTTTACAATAAAAATGGTGAGGTTTTATTCATTTTTAGAGGTGGAAAATGGGATTTGCCAAAAGGTGGCTGCGACAAAGGCGAAGATATCGAAGATTGTTCTATAAGAGAAGTTGAAGAGGAAACTGGCGTGCAAGGATTAAAGATTACTAAAAAACTTCAAAAAACGTATCATATTTTTAAGCGCAATGGTGATTATCGTTTGAAAATCACGCACTGGTTTGAAATGAAAACCGATTTCGAAGACAAGTTAATACCTCAAAAAGAGGAAGGAATTAAAAAAGCGGTTTGGTTAAAACCCGAAGAAATTCAGGACGCTTTGAAAAATTCGTACGAAAATATCAAATTGTTGTTTGAAGAAGAAAATGAAAATAGTATCAAAATCTGATTCTTAATTGAAGAAAGTGTAATTTCTGAGCTTCTATAAAATTTTAATCACTTAAAAACTAGGAAATAGTTTTCCATAGCGTTTTGAGGCTTCGAGAAGTGGCAAACCTCGTAAACACTTCATTTCCTCCAAAATACAATTTCTTGCGAGAGAAAAAAGTGAACTTAGCATATTTTTCGCATTTCTTTTTTGTCTGTGGTTATTATTTTTAATTCTTATTATTTTCAGATTCAGCTACAAACATGTAAACTTTTTCAATTTTCTGATTTCTAATTTTTATAATTTCTATTGTATCTTTCAAAATGTTTCTATGATATTTCATATCACCAATTCTCCAATTATAGAATCTTATTGAATCAGTTTGTATTTTTCCATTAAGTGATTTTTTTTCTGAAGGTTTTTTGAAATTTGAAGATTTAATATATAGTGAATCATTTGGATCAGCATTTCTTATTTCAAATGTTTTATTCAGATACATACAATGAACATCTAGATTCAAATCATTAATTCCATTAATTTCTTTATATGAATGATTGTGAGGAGCACCAGTAATTGCTAAAAAACAAGAATTTAGAGTCAAAATTATTACTAAAAAGAGTATTATTTTTTTCATATAATTATTGTGCGGAATTTTTGGATTTATAATTAAAGCTAACTAATGAATTCATTCACATAGCTATGAGCTCTTTAAAAAAGCGAAACGTCTTATTCACTTTTTTAAAACTATGTTTCTATGTGTTTTAAAAACTCAATTTATCCTATAAACTGGATAGTTCAAATGTGCTTTTTCGTAATAGATAGAGTTTTTATGAACCCAATCTAATTGGGCTTCTGGGTTTTCGGCGAAGGCTTTGTCTTCTTGTTTCTTTTGTTCTAATTTGGCTCGTAATTCTGGATTTTTGTTCAGATATTCGTTGGCTAAGTCTTCAAAAACATAATCGGAATAGCCTTCTTTTTGCTGTAAAAGCGTGTCAAAAAAGTTCCAATTGAAAAAACTATCTATTGCTTCGGGTTCTAAGGTTTCTATTAGAAATTTCGCGCCCATTTGGTCGGTTTTGAACAAATAATCCCCTTTTCTAAAATTCATTTTTACTTTAGAACTTGTAATTTTTGTATTGTTGTGCGGATAATGTCCTTCGTAAGCCGTTTTGGCAGTTTTATAATCAGCAATTCTGTAGCTTTCTACTTCAATTATGGTATCGGTTTTTAATCTTCTGAACTCTAATTTGTTTTCTTTCAAACGATCAATTACTGGCCAAAATCCTTGCGGAATAACATAGGCATTCGGTATTTTCACCGTTTGAACCGATTTAAAATCGGCTAAAAACGGAATGAATTTGGTAAATGGAATTTTTCGATCGTAATACAATCTTTGTCCTGTGGTTACATCACTCTTTTTGTACTTTCCTTCATAACCTAGAAACGGAATTTTGGTAATTTTAGTCGTATCAATTTCCCATTTGATTGTATAATCGCTTTTTGGTTGAAATTGTTTTTGGTTTTCTAATCGTTTGGATTTAATGGTTTTATAATTTTTATCTGCAAAATTTATTGTCGAAACCATAAACTCATACGTGGCTTTGACACGACTGGCGTAGTTTTTTAACATGTGTGTTTCCACAACAAATCCCATCGTATTGAATAAGGAAGTGTAACCTGTAGCATATCTCGGACTTTCAAAAAACTGCTGAAAACCTTGGTCTGGTGTGCCGTGCCAAACGTTTACGTACGGTGTTGATTCTATCTTTTTTTGCTGTAAATCTTTGACAATCGATGGCGTCAATTCGTTTTTCATATAATCACCTAAAACAGTTCCTAATTTTTTAGGTTCGGTCATTATGTAGGTTAACGTATATTGATAATCTGCGCCGTTGCTCACGTGATTATCAATGAAAATATCGGGATTAAATTCTTGAAATAGTTTGTAAAAACTATGTGTGTTTTTGGTATCTGATTTGATGAAATCTCTGTTCAAATCAAAGTTTCGAGCATTTCCTCTAAAACCATATTCTTCTGGTCCATCTTGATTGACGCGAGTCGTTGAATTTCTATTCAAACAACCTCCAATATTATAAACAGGAATCGCAATCACAATTACATTTTTGGGTACTTTAATTTTTCCTAAAGCCAAATCGCGGTACAATTGCATTGTTGCATCAATTCCGTCAGGTTCGCCGGCGTGGATTCCGTTGTTTATTAATAGGATACTTTTTTCGGAAGAAGCATAATTTAAATCGAATACTTTGTCAGGATTAAAAATCACTACTTGCAAGCGTTCGCCACTATCGGTTTCACCCATATTGAGAACTTGAATAGTTTTAAAATCTAAGTCTAATTGCTCGTAATAACGAAGTATTTCTTGATAATCGGCGCTTTGATTGCCGTTTCCTTTTTCAAAATAGGTGTCGTATTTCGAATTGTCTTGGGCTGAAATGATTGTTGTGAATAGGAGGAAAGCAACTTTTATAAAACGCATGAGAATAATTTTTTTTGTTTTCAAAAGTAAGAATTATTTCAACTTCAAAAATCAATTTCAACTTCAAAAATCAATTTTTAGCAACACAGACCTGTCTGCCGACAGGCAGGTTTGTGAAATTTGAATAATTTGAAAAATTTATGTCAAAACTTGAAATCATCAACTTGCAACTTTTACACTGAGCTTGTCGAAGTGTGTAACTCGTAACCCGAAACCTTCAACTCGCAACTTTTTTATCTACCTTTGCCAAATGAATAAAAATCCACATTCCAATAATGTTCTTCTTAATTTAGGTATTGAGGAATTGAACGAAATGCAAGTTGCAGCGCAAGAAACGATCTTGAACGATACTAATGTTTTACTACTTTCACCAACAGGTTCGGGAAAAACTTTGGCTTTTTTATTGCCTATTTTTCAAATGTTAGACGATACTTTTAAGGACGTTCAATGTTTGATTTTGGTTCCATCGCGTGAGTTGGGTTTGCAAATTGAGCAAGTTTGGAAGAAAATGGGCACCGATTACAAAGTAAATGTTTGTTATGGTGGTCATTCTATTGATACGGAGATTAAGAATTTATCAAATCCACCGGCGATATTGATTGGAACGCCTGGTCGCATTGCCGATCATTTGGATAGAGGAACTTTTTCTGTAGATGCCATTCAGACGTTGGTTTTGGATGAATTTGATAAGTCGTTGCAATTGGGTTTTCACGAGCAAATGAGTTTTATCATTTCGAGATTGAACAAGTTGAACAAACGTGTTTTGGTGTCGGCGACTTCTGATATTGAGATTCCTAAATATACTAGAGTGTTGCATCCTACTGTTTTGGATTTTATTCCAACGGAAGATTCTAGTAGCAATTTGAGTTTGAAGCTGGTTGTTTCTAAAGAGAAGGACAAAATTAATTCGCTTTTTAATTTGCTTTGTTCTTTGCAATCGGAAGCGGCGATTATCTTTTGTAATCATCGTGATGCTGCCGAACGCATAAGCGACACATTGAACGAAAAAGGAATTTATTCGACGTATTATCACGGCGGAATGGATCAAGACGAACGCGAACGCGCTTTGATTCAGTTTAGAAACGGTAGTGTGAGTTATTTAATTACGACCGATTTAGCGGCTCGTGGTCTAGACATTCCCGAAATGAAGCATGTTATTCATTATCATTTGCCTTTAAAAGAAGACGAGTTTACCCATAGAAATGGTCGTACGGCGAGAATGTTAGCTTCAGGAACGGCGTATGTCATTGCGCACGAAAGTGAGAAAAAAATGGAGTATTTAGATTATAAAATGCCTGTTTTAAATGTAGAAAATGCAACTACTTTACCAAAACCACCGCAATTTCAAACGATTTATGTAAGTGGCGGAAAGAAAAATAAATTGAATAAAATTGACATTGTAGGTTTCTTTTCTCAAAAAGGAAAACTTGAAAAAGGCGATTTGGGTTTGATTGAAGTAAAAGATTTCATTTCGTTTGCTGCTGTTAAATCTAAAAAGGTAAAAGAGTTTCTTTCTAACATTCGCGATGAAAAAATGAAAGGAAAGAAGTTTAAAATTGAGGTTGCAAGGAAGGTTGTTAAGAAAGAGGAGTAGGTTTGTTTATTTAGATAAAGATAAACTTTAGACTAAGTCCAAAAACTCCAATTTCTTATAACCGATATTGTGTTCAGTATTTTATTTTTCTTTTAAAATGAATTTTCCTTCATTCTTTTTATTAAATTTTTCCTTTATGAAATCTTTGAACTCATCAGGATATTTTTCTAATCCTGTAGTTAATATAACTTGGAAAGATTTTTTACTTGCTTCGACATAATTCAAGGCGCTTTCAAGCAGAGTTAAATCTTTCTTCAAATTATCATCATCAATTCCTGAATCTTCAGGTGTATCTATAATTAGTAGTTTTGGATGTTTTACACTTTCGTATTTTATTGCTAATGCTAAAATAGTATAAAAATAAAGTAATCGTATTGGTACACTAGCACTTTTATTTTTATAAATTCCATCATCAATTATTGGCATATAATCTTCATTTATTTCGGCTTTATATGCGTCTGCTGAAGAATCTAATATTAAGTTTTCATATATTTCGTTAAAATCACTGATTATGGTTTTATTGTCAATTTCAAATTTTCTTTGCAATTTTTCAAATTCTTCTTTTACGTCTTTATAATTTTTTCTTGCTATTCTGTAATTTTCAATTAGTAACTGTTTTTCTATTGATATTTTCTTTTTATATTCTTCACTTTCAATTATTTTTAATTGTTTAAGAATTTCGTCGTGTAAAAGATTTATTGCTTCTGTATTTGTATCTACACTTGTAGAACCAATCAAAGTTTTTAGTTTATTTGTTTGTTCATTAATTATGGTCTCTAGTTTTTCTTTCTTACTGCTAAAATTACTTATTTCTTTTGTGTAAGAATCAAGAGCTGTTTGTATAGTTTCTAAACTTTTTTTCTTATGTTTCAAGATATTTTCATATTCTTTAGATGTATATCTATATTTTTCATAATCTTCGTCAATTATTTCTGAGCCACATAAACAATGATTATCTTTAGGATTATGCTCAGATAAACAAAATGGACAAACTTTAAATGAAAAAAGATTTAGTTTATCATTTGTAAAAATAATTTTCTCTATTTCATTAATTTCATTAGACTGAGATTGAAAATAATCTAGAATTTTGTTGTATTCTATTTCGTTACTTCTTAATGCAATATTTAAATCGGATATTTCAATTTCTTGTTGAATAATCTCATGCTGTAACTCAGAAATTAATATTGTTTTTTTATCTACATTTTTATTTGAACTCATGAATAAATCTCTTTGAATATATAATTCTTCAAGTTTTGAATTCATATTGTTCAAATCATTATCTATTTTAAGTAAATCTAAGTCAATACCCGAATATTTTTCTTCAAAATTTTCTAGCTTTAGTTGTTCCTTATCTCTTAAAATTGTTTTTTGTTTGAAATCTTCAAATTTTCGAAAATATTCATCTGACGATATACCTAAAAGTACTTCAAAAATGGTTTTTCTGATTACTAGAGAATCCGTCACAAAGTTTAAATTTGTTGGCTCTTTGTAGATTTTCTTAGAAGGTGTGTCTTGATCGTAAATAATTAAGCGAAATAAATCGTTTATATTTAATCTCCACTTTATCGTTCCTAAATTTAATTCTTGTTTTGTTATCGATAACTTATCTAATAACCAATCTGAAAAAATTTCAATATCAGAATCGATTTCGCTTTTTCCTCTATATATTGGTAGAGAGTAGTATTCATTTTTAAAATTAATATGAATGATATTTCCACCTATGAAGCGTTTAAGCGAATAGCTTTCTGAATTAATTTCAATATCTAGTTCAATGTAATTATTTGTGTCATTAATTATTTCATGATATTTTTCGGTTTTATTTTCAGGGTTAAAATATTTCAAATATCCACCTAAACAATATTCTATGAAAAATGTAAATGTGCTTTTCCCAGAACCATTATCACCAATAATAATATTTATACCATTGTCAAGTTTTGGTGATTCGTAATTGTATTTATCGCCATCATATTTGACTTTTTTTATTACTAAACTTCCCATGTTATGACTTTATTATTAGTAAATATCGTATCCACAATATTTTTTATAGTTAGTATTTTTAATCTCGGTAATTCCGATTTTAGATTTTTTATATTTTCAATTTCCTTGTAAAACAAATTTTTATCAAAAAAATCATTTGGAATATTTTCTTCTATTAACCAAATATCCAATGAATTTCTTCCATAATTGACATCAACACCTATGTAATTTTTATTTTTTAAAATTAATATCAAATGTGATAAAAGTTGTTTTTTAAGATGGGATTTACTGTATATTATTGCTAATTCATGTTTGCTTAACTCATTAAAACTTGAATTTGTTGAAATAAAATGAGTTAAATATGCAATTTTTCTAAAATCTTGGAACTTACTTTCCTGAGAATTTGCTCCAAGCACTTTTAATAGAACTAATAAATTAAATGTCAAAAAGTTATAATCTTCTTTTTGAATAAACATTATCCTTTTTTTCGCTTCTAGTTTAGTTGTTATCATGCGTAAATTCCTTTTTCGTCAAATGAAAGGTAACAATCATTAATTAGTGCTAAGACTACCTTTCTAAGAAGGTCTTTGTTTTTTAGAGGATAAGTATAGTCTTTAGATTTTTCTTCTATTATTTCACAAGCCTTATTTGTATATTTTTCTATTAGTTCATTAATAATATCAATATCAATTGATTTTGAATTATTATTTTCACAAAATTCAATTAGTTCATCTTGGCAAACTTCAAAAATTCTATATTTCATAGCTCTTACTTCTCTTTCTGAGAATCTACTGAGTTCTGCTTCACCTGAAGCAATATCTCTACTGTATTTTACAATTCTTAGATTATTTATTTTTGGACAAACGTCAGTTATTTTGTCTGAGAAATTCCTAATGTCTTGTTGTTCCAAATTATCCCAATTTTCTGTTCCAGATAAATCAATGTTTTTGGAATAGCTATCGTAAAGGTTTGGATTTATTTGGTTTATAACAATTTTTTGAATTTCCAAAATATCTTCATCTGTTAAGTCATTTATTTTTTTACATAAGTCTTTAATTGACCACTCTTCAATTTCAATTTTATCTCCTGCTTCAATATTTATATCATTAGTTCTGTTTGGCTTATCCATTTTAACATAAAGCATAATTAACTTCTCATATCCATATTCCATTTTATACTTTTCAATAGTATTTCTAACTTTTGCAATTGAAGTTGTAGATGTTACTTGTATAGCTAATTTTTTTTTATCATCACCTAAATCAATTGCAGTAAAATTACTTTCTTCTGCATTTAAATTTTTAAAATTTCTATCTTTATAGATTATATTTAGTAAATCTCTGAAAAAATTTTCTAGTAGAATGTTGATGTCTTGGAGATTAAGGTGATTATGTAAATCTACCTTATTAGCTATGTGACTCAAAGCTTCAGTTATAATAGTAAAATTAGATCTACTCATATTTTGTTCATTTCGGGTAATATTGTAAACAACTTTTGTATGTGTAACATAAATAAACTTTTACGATTATTTGTAAGGAGTTTGTAATTAATCGTAAATATATAAAATTTGTTTCTACAACAATTACGGTTTTCCTCATTCCATAAGAAAAAGCTAAAAATTAGTTCTAACTTTTAGCTTTTTAGAGGGTTTTGTTGGGTTTTGTGGGTTGATTTATTTATTTTTTCTTGAATGAATTCGTGTGGTGCAGGGTAAAAGTTGAAATAAAAAAAACGCAAAGTCAGGAGACATTTGCGTAGCTTTATTAAGGAACTCTTTGCGAAGCTGGTAATTACAAGTAAGTATTTTTTGTTTTAAAAACCATAAAAAATGTAGCGGTCGTCAAATTTTCCGTTTTTGATTTTCCAAACTACCACATAACCACCCGCGCCGTCGCTATTGATTGCATCGATGTAGATGGTATTGCTTTTTTCGTCGTGATGAACGGTAATGTTTTGTAAACTTGGTTCGTATAAATTTTCGGTGGCGCTTTTTGGGAGTTGGATTAATTTATCATTAATTTTTACTTGAACCGCTTCATATTGTGTTTTTGGCACTTCACCATCAGTGCCGTAATAGTGCTTTTTGTCAATGAGTGTAATTACTTTTTTGTTTTCTTTGGAATAGTTAAAATGGTGTTTTTTAGGTTCAAATGTTGCTTTGGTTACCTTGATTTCAATGCTGTCGTTGCTTAAAACTACCTCGTTGGTATTGATTGATTTTCTCTTTATTTCTTTGAACTCTGCAATGCGCTTGAATCTATCGTTGTAGATATAGCCGCTGAACGATTTGTTGTTTTTGTAATAATCAATCATTACCCATTGACCTTCGCGTTCTAAGTCATAAATTAAATGACCTTTTTTGAGCGTGTCTATCACTTTACTCACTTTAGAGGCTTCTTTTCTGACATTTACAAAGCCATCTTTATCATTAATAATGGATTGTGAAAAGTGCTTGTTTGTTGCTATTATTGTGACAAGTATGGTGATTACTACATTTATTTTTTTCATTGTCAACTTGATTGGGTTCAACATTTTACTTTTTTAGTCTAAGTTTTTTAGGTCAATTTAGCTTTTAAATTCGAAGTGGATTATTGGTGAAAATTGGATTTAATTTAAAACTTGGGCTTGTGAGAGAGGGCTTGATGCTTTGTGATTAATACTCTATTGTAAGTTGCAGTTGCTCAAAGTCTTGTTTTTTTCCTTGTTTGCCGTTATCGAAAATTAAATTTAACCATTGTCTCGTGGATTGGATGAATTGAATTTGGTTTTGATTTTTAAAATGATCTAAAAAGGTGTTTTCAGTACTTGATTGGTATTCAAAAACGGCTTTGGTTAAGACAGTACAATTGTTTTTATGTATTGTAGGTTCTGTTTCTGCTTTTTTTTGTCCTTTAAATGGAAGTCTAAAGGTCCACGGCAAATCGGTTTGGTTATCATTTTTTATGATATCAATTAACATTCCTTGCGGGAAATAGTCTGGTTGGTATTTAAAGGCATTTTGGAACAATGTTTCGGTATCATCGGTATTGACTAAACACAAACCAAAAGGTGCGAAACTGTTGGTTTTAAAATCTACTCGTTGCCAAAGTCCCATAGGTTTTGTTTTGTGGCTCGTAATCTCGTTGTGATCGTGCACCCACAAAATTTCTAAAAAAAAATTTTCGAAATAAAATTTGCGGTTGGTTGTTCCTTGTCCGATATGAATTCTGCTGCTTCCTTCGGTTAAACCAAAGTCAACTAGTTTATCGGCGATTTTTCCTTTGTCGGTTGTTATGATGAAAATGTGGTCAATATACATGGTACTGGTTGCTCTTGTTTTTATTTGTTTAGCAATTGTTAGTAGTGTTACGTGACTTCAAGAATTAGTGTATTTCGTTAACTATCAGTCACAAAAATAGTAAAAACATTGATTTAATCGTAACAAGATTGCTAAATATAAAGCTTTGTTATTTTTGTAATTGTGATTGGTGGTGGTTTTATTTTTTGGAGTAAATTTTTAAAGTTTTTCTAGTACCATTGGTAATGTTTAAATAGTTCTCAAAAATTGTCAGTAATTTTTGTTTTGGCAGACCATTTTACATTTTTAAGATTTGCAATCGTTTTTTATCAATAGTAACTCGATAAAATAAATCACCAACAATTACGGTTTTCCTCATTCCATAAAAAAAGCTAAAAATTAGTTTTGACTTTTAGCTTTTTAATAGTATTTTTTAATCTTTAAATCAATTTATATTCTCACCGAATCCGGTACTAAAACGGTATAATCGCCACCATTTCGTAATACATCGCGCACAATACTTGAAGAAATGTAAGAGGTTTTGGCTGCGGTTAATAAGAACACGGTTTCAATTTTAGACAATCTTCTGTTGGTGTGGGCAATGGCTTTTTCAAATTCAAAATCGGCAGGATTTCGCAAGCCACGTAAGATGAATTCGGCTTTTTCTTTTCGGCATAAATCAATCGTCAACCCTTCATAAGTGACTACTTTAACTTTGGGTTCGTCTTTAAAAGCCTCTTCGATAAAGCGTTTTCGGTCTTCAAGAGAAAACATGTATTTTTTTTCGGCATTGATTCCGATGGCTACAATAACTTCATCAAACAGTGAAATTCCTCTTTTAATAATGTCGTAATGACCGTTGGTAATAGGATCAAAAGAACCGGGAAATATTGCTTTTTTCATGGTTAGTTTATTTCAAGACAACTTATTTCTGAATATAATGGATTTGTTAAAAAATCGATTATGGTTTCTCTTTTATGTTGCAGAATTTCAATTATATTATTTGTAGTTGTGTTGCCTGTTCTTAGCCAAATTATTTTTGGAGGATGACCTTTTAAATTTGAAATTTCGAAAAAATCACTATCAAAAGTTACAATTGTAAAATTATTTTGTTTGGCAAATTTCCATATTTTATCGTCAGACATTCCTTCTAATCCCAATTCTCTAACTTGCTTAGAATTTGGAAATAAAGTTTGAACTTTTTGAACGATCCTAAAGGATATATTTTGGTCAAACAATAAGCTCACGATGCTACTCTAATTTTATGTTCTTTATCAGCTGCATAAGCTAAACAAGATTTTATTTTTTCTTCTGACAATTCAGGAAAATCAGTGATAATTTCGTCGATGGTCATTCCATTGGCTAACCAATTTAGGACATCATAAACCGAAATTCTTGTTCCTTTAAGGATTGGTTTCCCAAAACGAGTTTCGGGATTTATTTCTATATGTTCTTGATAATTTATCATAAGCTACTTTTTATGCTAATTTAGTTAGTTTTTGTAAAGTTAAAACTTTATTTCTTCCAAATTAGTTTTCTTTTTAACGCTAAACTAATTTCGTTATCAAGCAAATCGCTCATAGGCATATTCGAGTAAGCTGCTTGTTGCGGGAAAATACTTTGTGGCGATAAGCCCGGATTGGTATTGATCTCGATAAAATGCGGAATATCGTTCATTATAATAAAATCGGTTCTTGAAAAACCAGACATTCCGAGTGCTTCGTAGACTTTTTTAGCGGTTTCTTCTACACGATTTTTTACTTCTTCGGAGATGTTGGCTGGCGTAATTTCTTCGGATTTTCCTAAATATTTGGCTTCATAATCAAAGAAGCTGTTTTGAGATATAATTTCGGTGATGCCCATTACTTTGGTTTCGCCTTTGTAGTTCATTACACCCACAGAAACTTCACGTCCGTTAAGATAGGATTCTATCAAGATGTCGTGGTCTTCGGCAAAAGCAAAATCTAATGCTTTTTGAAAATCATCTAAGGTGGAAACCATCGAAACCCCAAGAGAACTTCCGGATTGGTTTGGTTTTACAAAAAAAGGTAGGCCTAATTGCTCAGCCACTTGTGCGCCGTCAATAGCATCGCCTTTAGATAAATAGATGGATTGTGCTTTAGGAATATCAAATTTGGACAATACGGAAAGTGTATCACGCTTGTTAAAAGTCAAACTTGATTGGTAAAATCCGCAACCGGTATAAGGAATTCCTAATAATTCCCAATAAGCTTGCATGTGTCCGTCTTCGCCTGGCGTGCCGTGAATGGTATTGGAAATGACATCAAATGTGGTGGTTTGGTTGTCTTTAGTGAATGAAAAATCAGCTTTGTTTATGGGATATTTTACTCCGTCAACCAAGCAATACCAATCGTTTAACAGGATGTGTACTTCAAACACTTGGTATTTGTTTTTATCTAAATTGTTAAGGATTAATTGGCCGCTTCTTAACGAAATTACAGATTCGTCAGAATATCCACCCATTACAACAGCTACATTCATTGAAAATAGTTTTTAATTACTATACAAAAATAGCACAATTGTTGAGACTAAAAATTATATCTTTGCGATAAATAAATTTTATTTATGAGTTTAGGTAAATATTTAACCAGTCGTGTTTTTTTCGCTCAATGTTTAGCAGCATTAGCTATTGTTGGTGTTTTGGCTTATTTGTTTTTTCATTGGATTACTTTTATTACCAATCATGGCGATGAAATTACAGTTCCAAATCTGTCAAAATTAAATCCGGAGCAAGTAGAGGAGAAGTTAGACGAACTTGATTTGGATTATCAAATAATCGATACGGTTGATTATCAGCCTGATTTCCCAAAACTCACGGTAGTGCAACAAGAGCCAACTGCAGGCTCAAAAGTGAAAGGTGGACGAACTATCTATATCAAATTAAATGCTTCGACATTTAAAATGGTTGTGGTGCCAGATTTAATTGATAAGACTTATCGTCAAGCAGTTCCGACGTTGAAAGCACTTGGTTTGCAAGAAGGAACCATAAGATACATTCCGTATATAGGAAAAGATATGGTACTTGAAATGTGGATTGATGGTGTGAAAATTCAACCGGGAAAAAAAGTATACAAAGCCACTAAAATTGATTTAGTACTTGGAGACGGAAAAGTCGTTTTTGATGAAACACAACTTGATTCCATTCCAGAAAATAATGTCCCAATAGATTCCATGTCGAATGAACAATAATATAGATTTACAAGAACCAGAAGAAGAACTCTACGAACATTATAAGTTTGAAGTTCCTAAAGGTCAGGCGTTTTTAAGAATTGATAAGTATTTGATGCTTATGGTTCCGAATGCCACACGAAATAAACTTCAAAATGCGGCTAACAACGGTGATATTTATGTAAATGATGTGCCTGTTAAGTCTAATTACAAGGTAAAACCATTTGATGTAATTAGAATTTTATTATCGCATCCACCTTTTGAAAACCGAGTTGATCCGGAAGACATTCCATTAGATATTGTCTATGAAGATGACGCATTGTTGGTAATCAACAAACCACCCAATTTTGTGGTGCATCCGGGTCACGGAAATTATACTGGAACGTTGGTTAACGCGTTGGCTTTTCACTTTGAGAATTTACCGTTAAACAGTTCCGAACGACCAGGATTGGTACATCGCATTGATAAAGATACTTCGGGACTTTTGGTAGTAGCCAAAACCGAAGCTGCGATGACGCATTTGGCCAAACAATTTGAAGATAAAACATCTGAAAGGGAATACATTGCCTTAGTTTGGGGAAATGTGAAAGAAGACGAAGGAACAGTGGTTGGTAATATTGCACGACATTTAAAAGATAGAATGCAAATGGCTGTTTTTGCCGATCCAGAAATTGGAAAGCACGCTGTAACACATTATAAAGTAATTGAACGATTAGGATATGTAACGCTACTTTCTTGCAAATTAGAAACGGGTAGAACACATCAAATTCGTGTGCACATGAAGCATATCGGACATACGTTATTTAATGATGAACGTTATGGCGGTAATTTAATTTTAAAAGGAACTACTTTTACTAAATACAAACAGTTTATCGATAATTGTTTTAAGACCTTACCAAGACAAGCACTTCACGCTAAAACACTAGGGTTTATTCATCCGAATACTGGCGAAATGATGCGCTTTGATACTGAAATTCCGAAAGATATGGCGGATTGTATTGAGAAGTGGAGGAATTATTCCAAATCAAATACTTCAGACGACGAAGAATAAAAAAAAGACCTTTAGGATTTCTAAAGGTCTTTTTTTATGCAAATATTTTATCTTCTTAGTTGATGATAATTTTCTTAGTAATCGATTGATTATTCGATGTTAACTTCAAAAAGTAAAATCCTTGAGATAAATTTTCAATACTAAAAGTATTGTTATCAAATGTAGGATTATTGATTTGTCTGATAATTTGTCCGTTAACATTTACTACTTCAATAGTGTCGATGGCAACTGAACTGTTGATGTTAATTTTTTGATCGTTAGATGGATTTGGATAAACAGTAACATTAGAACTCATTTCGAATGAATCGTTAGCAAGAGCGTTTACTGTAGCACATTGAGCACTCCAGATAGCACAAACATAATTTGGATTATCAATAAACGGATTTCTGTTGCCTTGGAAATTATATATCGCATTATTCTGAGCGATTTCTTTTGGTGAAACCGGATCTTGCAAATGCCATTTAATTAACAGTAGAATGAAATTATCGCTAAAAACTTTATTGGTTGAACCATCAAACATGTTTTTGGCTTGACAAGAATTAGCATTGGCAGCATTGTAAAAGTCATCCATAAAATCTTCGTAGCGTGTAGCAAAGTAGAAGTAAGCACGAGCTACATCACCTTTAAATGCATCGATTGGTTCAAATACTGTTCCAGCGTAGTTAGAAAAACCATTAACGGCATTTGTTCCTCTTTTAGAACCATTAGAAGAAACATAACTTCCTGAAGCAACAACACCAAAAGGGAAGTTATTTCGGTCACCATTTACTTTTCCGTCAGATGGCACTACGTGAAAAGGATCGTTCTTCATCGGATCTACTTGAAAGCCATCAAAGTAAGATTGTGGTACAAGATGTTCTCTGTTATAGCAATCACCTTCACCACTATAAGAACCACATTGTTGTCCAGTAGAGGTGTATTCGTATGCGTCAGTTCCGGTAGGATTTTCAGAATACATATCTAAAAGGGAACCATTATTTTCATAATAGTTATCTCTAAAAGCCGATTGTGTATATAAATTCCAAAGCGCGCCATAACCTTGATCGATATGACCCGTTGTAATTCTTGTTTTTAATTGTGTTTTAAGTGTGTAACCTGAACCTGTTGCGGAATTGTAATATCCGTTTGGTATTTGTGCAAAACACCAACTTGAAAGTAAGATTAGTAATAAGGTATAATTATTTTTCATAGTAATTTTTATAATTTTCGTTCTAAAAGTGCCATATAAAATCCGTCAAAGCCTGATTCTGAAGCTAATACTTTTGAATCTTTGACAAAGGTAAAGCTTTTTCCGATTTCAGTACTTAAGAATTTCTTAATTTGTTCCTGATTTTCAGAAGGTAAAACCGAGCAAGTAGCATAAACTAATTTCCCACCTGGTTTTACTATTTTAGAATAGCTTTCTAGCACTTCAGCTTGCACTTTTCTGATATTATCGATAAATTCAGGTTGTAATTTCCATTTAGCATCGGGATTTCTTTTTAAAACTCCTAAACCGCTGCAAGGTGCATCAATCAAAACTCTATCTGCTTTTTCGTGCAGTTTTTTAATCACTTTTGTGGTATCAATTATGCGGTATTCAATATTAAAAGCACCATTTCTTTTAGCTCGTAGTTTTAATTGCTTTAATTTGCTTTCATACAAATCCATTGCGATTAATTGGCCTTTGTTTTCCATTAATGAAGCCATATGAAGCGTTTTTCCTCCAGCACCAGCGCAAGTGTCAACCACACGCATACCTGGTTGAACATCTAGAAATCTTGCTACTAATTGAGAAGAGGCATCCTGAACTTCAAATAGGCCTTCTTTAAAAGCATCGGTTAAAAATACGTTAGCTCTTTCAGTAAGAACCAAAGCATCGGGTTGGTCTTTTAGGAATTCCGTTTCGATATTTAAATCCATTAAAATGGCACGAAGTTTTTCTTTCGTAGTTTTTAATGTATTAACTCTCAGGATTACTTTGGCTTGTTGATTTTGAGCTGCAATTTCTTTGGTCCAAAGTTCTTCGCCAAGTTCAGCAATACCCACTTCATCCATCCAATCAGGAATCGATTCACGCATTTTTCTTATTTTAGATAACTCGTCGAATTTTCCTTTAATTTTTCGTTCAGGTGTTCCTTCAAGTTGTCTCCAATCTGGAATTGGATAACCGCGTAATACAGCCCAAACGGCAAATACTCTCCACAAATCATCTCTATCAAAGGGTTCTTTAACAGCAGCAATTTCTGAATATAATCGTTTCCATCTTACAATTTCGTAAATGGTTTCTGCGACAAATTTTCTATCGGAACTTCCCCAACGTTTGTCTTTTTTTAATGCACGTGCAACGACTTTATCGGCGTATTCTCCTTCATTGAAAATTGCGTTCAAAGAATCTATTGTGGTGTAAACTAAATTTCTATGTAATCTCATTGTTTTTTAATCAGCTTGCAAAGGTATTGCTTTTAATAGAAACAAAAAAAGTATTCATTAAAACTTCTTGTGTTTAACGAATACTTTTTCAGGGTATTTAAATGAATTTAATTTGATTTACATTCAATGCGTCTCATTTCAATTTTTTCTGGAGCGTGAAGTACCAGCGGAAATTGTTCCACTTTAACCGAGCTACTGTCTAAACCAAAACCTTTTTCTTCTGACAAACTGAATTTTTTCATAAAGAAGTAACCACCCATCACGGTGTTTTCAAAGAAGGTTAAATCACTATCGTTAGACAAGAATTTCTCTGAAAGAACAAATTTGAAATCTCCAATAATATTATTTTTGTTCAATGATTCATAACGACTGGTGATATCAACTTCGCCGCGTTGCACCATATCTTTAATTACTTGTTTGAACATCAAATTGATTTTAGTTGGTTCTCTAAAGCCAAGGTAGAAATCAATTCTGTAAATATCATCCTGAACAATTTCAGTAACGCGATATTCTTTTTTGTAAGGTTCACTTAAAATGTTTACGTGAATAAACCAATAAATATCAGCTCTTTTTGGTCTTTTTTGCAAGATCGAATACATCACTTTTTCCTCTATTTCATCACTTCGCATAGAGTTGGTCATATATACAAGGTGTGTAGCATATTTCGGAATCGATAAATCGACACTTAGTTCAGCTAGTACTTTTTTATAGTCTTCTATTTTTACAATTTTAGTGTAGTTTTTACTAATTTGTTTGGCCAAATACCAAGTTGACATTATCGAAATTAATATTACAGCAATGATTAATGTTACAAAACCTCCGTGTAAAAATTTGGTTACGTTAGCGTATAAGAAACAGAATTCGATAACTAAATATAGCGTAATTAATGGTATGATGAAGTACATTTTAACGCGCTTCATTATCAAATAAAAATTTAGCAAAACAGTGGTCATAATCATCGTTAACACAATAGCTAGACCATAAGCGTGTTCCATATTGCTAGATTCTTTGAAGTATAAAACGATACCAATACAACCAACAAGTAACAACCAATTTATTGACGGAATATACAACTGACCTTTTTCTTCGGTTGGATATTTAATTCTAGCTTTTGGCCAGAAATTCAAGCGCATAGCTTCGTTAATTAAGGTAAACGATCCACTAATTAATGCTTGAGAGGCAATAACTGCTGCTAAAGTTGCAATCACAACACCAATTGGTTGAAACCAAGTTTCCATAACTAAGTAAAAAGGATTTGCATTTTTACCGCCTAATTGTTGTAATGTACTTCCTTCGTGAGATATCAAATAAGCTCCTTGACCAAAGTAGTTTAACAAAAGCATTATTTTTACAAAAATCCAACTTACTCTGATGTTTTTTCTACCGCAATGTCCCATATCAGAGTACAATGCTTCCGCACCAGTTGTACATAAAAATACCGCGCCTAAAACAAAGAAACCTTCTGGATGTGCAGATAATAAATTATAAGCGTAATAGGGATTTAGCGCTTTGAAAACTGATAAATTTTGTACCAATTGAATGCTTCCCAATACACCTAACATTGTAAACCAAATCAACATCATTGGAGCAAAAAACTTACCAACTAATTTGGTTCCGTATTGTTGAATAATAAATAGAATACACAGAATAACGATAACAATCGGAATGGTATTTAATTCTGGTTTAAAGATTTTAAGACCTTCTACTGCTGATGAAACAGAAATAGGTGGCGTTATGATACCGTCAGCTAACAGTGTACTTCCTCCGATGATTGCGGGTACGATTAACCATTTAATTTTTGTTTTTTTAACTAAGGCAAACAACGCAAAAATCCCACCTTCACCGTGGTTATCGGCGCTTAAGGTGATGATTACGTACTTTAAAGTTGTTTGCAAAGTAAGCGTCCAGAAAATACAAGAAATTCCTCCTAAAACGATATCAGATGTTATGGCATATTGGCCAAGAATGGCTTTCATAACATATAAAGGCGAAGTACCAATATCTCCAAAAATGATTCCTAGTGTAACTAATAATCCAGCAGTAGATAACTTGCTGTGAATGTTTTGATGGCTGTGTGAGCTCATAATTAATTAATAAAAGAATGCAAAGTTATTCATTTTAGCAATTTGAAATAAAAAAAGCATCGAATATTTTCGATGCTTCCTAGTTTATATTAATTATAGATTATCTTCTACCTGAATTTCCACCTCTATCTGATGAATTTCCACCTCTTGATGAACTACTTGAACTTCTTTCTACACCAGTACTTCTTGATGTTGAGGCACTTCTTGATGGCTCATAAGAATTTCCTCTTGTCGTTGGAGCGCTTCTTACTGTTTCACTAGAAGGTCGAACGCCGCCAAAAGAATTATTTTCTCTTACAGGCGATGTACTTCTCACAGTTTCAGATGAATTGTTTCTGATAGTATTGTTATTAGTTCTAACGCCACCATAAGTTGCATTTTCTCTAACAGGCGATGTGCTTCTCACAGTTTCAGATGAATTGTTTCTGATGGTATTGTTACTAGTTCTAACGCCACCATAAACATTATTTTCTCTTACAGGACTAATTTCTCTAACAGTTTCAGATGAATTGTTTCTGATGGTATTGTTGTTAGTTCTGACGCCGCCATAAACATTATTTTCTCTTACAGGTGACGTACTTCTTATAGTTTCAGATGAATTGTTTCTGATGGTATTGTTATTAGTTCTAACTCCACCATAAGTTGCATTTTCTCTTACTGTTCCATTTGTTGCATTGCCTCTTGTGATGCCGTTATTTCTCGTATTGTTGAACGCAACGTCTCTTGTGGTTCTTGTTCTATCCAATTCATATCGGTTAGTGTAACCTGAATTTCTGTGACCGAAAGAACGAGTTGGATATTGTCTTTCGCAATAATTAGCTCTTCTACCATAGTAATTATTGTAAGCAACGTGACATCTTCTGTAATTTACATAATTGTATTGGTGACTGAAATTAATCCATAAACCAATGTTGTGACGGTATCTAAAAACCGGACAAGGACTCCAATAAGTATAATAGCTTGGATAGTAACCCCAATACCAACTTGAACAATATGGACGGTAATTTGGAACCCAGAAATAATTATAAATTACTGGTACGTTTACATAAACTGGTTCGTAGATGTAGTTACTTCCATACATATAAACGTCACCAACGACTTGCACTTGTACACGATTGTTGGCGTCTTTCTCTACTTCAACGGTGCAAACATCTTGAAATTGATCACGACCTAAAACCGATTGTACTACAATTAAATGGGTTCTTCCTTCAACCGATTCAATAACTCTCAAATAATCAACTTGATTATCATTATTTAAATCTAAATTAGAAATTTGGGCTTTAGGATCGTTGATTCGATTTTCAAAATCTTCTAAATTTTTAGATTCACCAAAAATAGAAGCAATAGCTTTTAAATCTAAGTTGTCACTAATTTCAGAACTTGTAGCATTTACAGTTGTTCTGTCTTGGGCAAATGAACCTGCAAATAGCAAACTCATTACTGTCGAAAAAAATATTTTTGATTTCATAACACAAAGTATTAAAGGTTTATAATAGCATTTGTTAGCATAAACCAATTTTTGTGCCAAGATTTTTTATTCACAAATCATTAACACAAAATTATATCGTATTTTAGCACGGTTAACAGATTATATTTTATGAAAAAATCTCTTTTTTTATTGTTGCTTTCAGTTGTTTTGACTTCTTGTAAATCGGCTCAAATTGCTGATCATACTTTTTTCACAAAAGCCAAGATAGACACTATTTTAAAGGACAAAATTAGTATTCGACCAATTACAGTTAGTTCAGATAAAGTATGGTATGCAGCCGATAAAAATAGGGTAGGATTTGTTAGTTTAACCAATGCTAGCAAAATGGAACGAAAAATAAATAAAGATTCACTAAAACTAGAATTTAGAAGTATCGCTCAAACGACAACTTCCATTTTTATTTTAAATGTTGGAACTCCTGCATTGCTTTATAAGTTTTCAAAAGATTTGCAACAGAAGACTTTGGTGCATCAAGAACAAAACGAAAAGGTTTTTTATGATAGTATGCAATTTTGGAATGATCAAGAAGGAATAGCCATTGGTGATCCAATTGAAAATTGTTTTTGTATGCTAATAACTCGTGATGGCGGAACAACTTGGAACAAAATTCCGTGTAAAAATTTACCAGCAATGAACGAAGGCGAAGCGGCATTTGCAGCAAGTAATACTAATATTATCATCAAAGGAACAAATACTTGGTTGGTTTCTGGTGGCAAAAAATCAAGAGTTTTTTATTCGCCAGATAAAGGTATTACTTGGAGTGTTTATGAAACACCAATTGTTCAAGGTGAAGCAATGACCGGAATTTTTACAGCCGACTTTTATGACAATAAAATAGGATTTATTGCAGGTGGAAATTATGAAAAACCAAAACAAAATTTTCAAAATAAAGCACTAACAACCAATGGCGGAAAAACTTGGAAATTAGTAGGCGAGAACACCGGATTTGGATATACTTCTTGCGTTCAATTTGTTCCAAATGGTAAGGGTAAAGAATTGGTTTCAGTGGGCATAAGTGGTTTGTTTTATTCCAACGATAGCGGAACAACTTGGTCACAATTTAGCACTGATGCCTCGCTATATACCATTAGGTTCATAAACAGAACTACCGCAATTGCTGCTGGTAAAGACAAAATCGTGAAAATTACTTTTGAATAATAAGATATAGTAAGTAGCATAAAAAAAGTGACCTTCAATCGAAAATCACTTTTTACTTTTATATTAAATTTTAAGAGCTAAACTACTATCTACTTTTTTTCTTGTCGCGGTATTGTTGCAGTAGTTTTTTACTGAATTCTTCTTCCGCTTTTTTAAGTTTTAAAATTTTTGTGGCCGGAATTACATTTTTCAAATTCGCGATAAATTTCTTTTTTAGTTGGTATAATTCCTCTTCGGTAGCTTCCATTTGGCTTAACAATGTGGTTGCCTCTTTTTCAGTTAATTTATCAGTAGCACTATCAGCTTTACTCATATAAGCTCTCATTTTTTGCTTTCTAATTTCGTGTTGTTTGTCTTCAAACGCATTGTATAAAGGCCAAAATTTAGCAGATTCCTCTGATGTCAAATCCAATTCATTTGTGATGAAAGCAACTTTTAAGGATTTAATTTGTTCCTTTTTTTCATTAAATCGATTTCCGGGTTGTGCATACGAACTAATGGTTAGAAAGGCCAATAATAGCGTGATAATTTTATATTTTTTCATTTTGTTTTATTTAATTTGTAATGTAATCTTCAATTTGATTGGTGTTTAAAAGTACTTCTTCTAAGGCATCTTCCTCTATAGCATTTGAACTTGATAATGCAATATTTTTGATATCCTCTTCATCTAATAATTTCACAATATCATCATCCGATAAGGACGAATGTTGCGTTAAATAATTTTCAATTTCATTGGAAGCAATTTCTTGACTATTATTTTGTAGTAGGTTTGCTACAGGAATGCTAAGTGTTAAAACTACAATGGCTGCTGCCGCATATAAAATTCTGCTGTATTTTGCATAAAATGAAATTACTTGTGGTTCCTCTGAAGGTATTTGGTTTAATATTTTTTCAGAAAAAGAAGCAAAGTAATCCTCTGGAATTTTGAATCCCGAAGTTATTTTCTCGTTGGTATTTAATTTAAAATCATTCATAATGTATATTGGACAAAGTTTGTTTGAAAAGGTTTAATTGGTATTCATATAATCTTCAATTTTTTTAACAGCGTGATGGTAAGAAGCTTTCAATGCACCAACCGATGTTCCTAGGATTTCAGATATATTTTCGTATTTTAATTCTTCAAAATATTTCATTTTAAAAACCAATTGTTGTTTTTCAGGAAGTAATGCAATGGCTTTTTGTAACTTTATTTGAATTTCGTTTCCATCAAAATAGACGTCTGATTGTAAATTCTCTACAATTTTGGTTTGCATAGCTTCACTGGTCGTGCCGCTTCTTTTGGCTTTGCTGTTGATAAAAGTGATAGCTTCATTAGTTGCAATTCGATACATCCAAGAAAAGAGTTTGCTATCGCCTTTAAAATTTTTGAGGTATTGAAAAACTTTGATGAAGGTGTTTTGTAAAACATCATCAGCATCGTCGTGATTTAAAACAATATTTCGAATGTGATTGTACAACGGTTTTTGAAAATCACGCAAGAGTTTTTGAAACGCTACATTTTGCGTTTTTGGGTCTAGTAATTCTTTTATGAATTCTTTTTCTTCTTGCAATTCAGATAATTTATCTTATTCAAAGCTGTTATACCAAGTTAGAATAAAGAGAATCAAAAAGGTTTAACACGGCAACCATTTTTTTATGAAGTTTTAGATTACGGCGTCGCTTCTGGTGCTGCGATTGGCGTAGAAACAGAAGTAGAATCAACTGGTTTTCTGTACGCTGGTCTTGCAACAACTTTTGGATAAACAGGAACATAAACTTCGGTTACCCATTTCGACGGACTTTTATTATCGTCCATATTTTTAGTGTAGACTTCAATAATTTGCTGCGACGTATTTCTAACCAAATTGTTTTTTGCAATGTGTTGGTAGGCTTTATTCCAAGTTTGCTGTGTGTGTGAATAATCACCGGTCAACGTTGTTTTCAGAGCGGTATAAGGCTTGAGTTCGCCCGATTGCATATCGCTACCAGGTGAAATAAAAATGGAATCTCTTATAGGCATACAAACTGAAAAACCAATTATATCATTAGTTCGGTCGTATTTGTGATAAATAATGAAAGGCTTTCCGTTCATTACTAAACTGTTTTTTTCAAAGAAACGGCGCATTCTTGGCAGCATAATTTTTATGTTACGTGTAATGTCTTTTTCTTTACAAAATTTGAATTGTTTTAGATAAAAACCTCCTGGTCGATTCACAATTCCGTTTATTTTTATGGAATAGGTGTTAATTTCGTAATCTAAAGTTTTATTAAGATTTTCTAAACTTTTTTCATTAGCATCGCCAACAACGCTATTGATTCCTCCTTGAAAGAAGGCCAGTACTTTCGATTTAAAATCTAAAGTTCCTTTACTGCTCCAAGTTACTTTTGTGCCACCAACGGTATCTTTGAATTTCCAAGAAATTTGAGAGTTTTCATTATTCGAAACCATTTTTTGTGAAATACTGTCATTTTCCTTCACGTAAATAGTTTTCAAGTTTCCAGAATTAGAACCGCTTTGCCAAGAACACGAAGCGCCTTTGCCAGCCGAAAGTTCAGGATAAGTAAATTTTATAGATTCGTCTTCTAAAATCCACGAATTAAAAGTTTCCCAATTGCGATAATCATTGATGTAATTGAATACGGTTGCTCTCGGATTTTTAATTACTTTGCTTCTTGTAACATCATAATTAGCTTTTTGTGTGGCAACAAAAACCGACAATCCTATTAATATAAGGAATAGTAATAAAAAGATATATTTAAGTATTCTCATTAGAGGTTAAGAAATTACGACGTAAATGTAAGAAATTAATTTTAGTATTAAACAATTCTAAATGTCGAACTTGTTTTACAATTAAATTCACAACAGTCGATTTCTCTAGTAACTATTAGTTAATGCTTTAAGGAAATTTTGATTATGAATAATAACAGAATAAATCCAAAAAAACCTAAAAGTATTTTATAATTTCCCTTATAAAACATAGTATGAAGTGCTTTATCTTTTCTGTAAGCATAAATCATTGCAAAGACAAAAGCAATTATAAATAATACAGCAAATACCAATTGACCCGTTGTAAACATAATCTTTATTTTTTCAACAAATTTAGGCAATTGTATTCATAATTTGTATTTTGGCTTCCTAATTAATTTCAAAAAAATGCAAAAACAAATTAATGCTGTTAAAGAATTTCATACTGCTTTTGGTATTGGATATAGTGAAACAATGCGCGCCCATTTAGGTGACGATAAAAACTTACTTCGTTTTAATTTAATGAAAGAGGAAAATGAAGAATACTTAGAAGCGGTTCAAAATAACGATATCGTAGAAATTGCCGACGCACTTGGTGATATGCTTTATATTTTGTGTGGAACCATTATCGAACACGGCTTGCAAGACAAAATTGAAGAAGTTTTTGAAGAAATTCAAAGAAGTAATATGAGCAAACTTGGCGAAGACGGACGACCAATTTATAGAGAAGACGGAAAAGTAATGAAAGGTCCAAACTATTTCAAACCTAATTTTGAGGAAATATTGAAGTAGTCTCAGTTTTCAGTCTCAGTCTCAGTTTCCGGTTTCAGTTTTCAGTTTACAAACTGCAACTGAATACCGTGACTGAAAACTATTAAAGCATCTTTTGAACAAAAACGCTGTGCAGCCATCGATCAAATTTGAATCCTGAATCTTTTATGGTTCCAACTATTTCAAAGCCGAATTTCTTATGAAAATCAATACTACTTTGGTTTTCAGCATCAATAACACCAATCATTGTGTGAAGTTGTTGTGCTTTAGCCAAATCAATTAAGTTAGCAAGAATTAATTTTCCAATGCCTTTGCCAATATGATTGGGATGCGCATAAACCGAATGTTCGACGGTAAATTTATAAGCTTCACGAAATCGGAATTCACTATAATAACCAAAACCAACCACAATTTCATTTTCAATAGCAACAATGATAGGAAACCCTTTTTGAAGTTTGTCTTCAAAAATTGCTATTTGATTTTCTAAACTTCGCGGTTGATAATCATACAAGGCTGTGGAATTTAGAATATTATAATTTATAATTTCTAAAATTGCGGCTGTATCGTCAATTTGGTAAGGTCTGATGTTGATTTCCATGGCTCAAAAGTAATAAAGATTTTTCAAACACATAGAAACATAGATTCAATAAACTGATAAAGATGCTTTGCATTTATATAGATTTCATAGCTATGTTTTCTCTGAAAAACGAAGTGACTTAAATTAGTATTCAAAAAACTATGTTTCTCTGTGTTTAAAATTACAAATCAACAAATAACTTTGTAACTTTGTATAATCAAAAGCCTAGATGACTTTGCGCCTTTGTGCCATAAAAATTTAAAAATGAAATACCCAAAAATACCTTTAGCCCAATCAATTATAGAAATTTTCAGGCTTAAAGGAATTCACAATATAATAATCTCTCCAGGTTCTAGAAATGCTCCATTGACAATTGGGTTTGCGCAGCATCCAGATTTTACTTGCTATAGTATTGCCGATGAACGTTCGGCTGCTTTTTTTGCTCTAGGAATGGCACAACAAATTAAAAAACCAGTTGCTGTAGTTTGCACTTCCGGTTCGGCTTTATTAAATTATTATCCTGCATTTGCTGAAGCATTTTACAGTCAAATTCCGTTTATTGTGCTTTCTGCTGATAGACCACAAAGCAAGATCGATATTGGCGACGGACAAACGATTCGTCAAGAAAATGTATTTGCTAATCATTCGTTATATAATGCTAATCTTACTGAAAATGCATCCTATGAAAATGATTTTTTAATAAACGAAGCCATCAATTCGGCTTTCGCCAAAAAAGGTCCAGTGCATATCAACGCGCCTTTTGAAGAACCTTTGTACGAAACGGTTTCTGAATTAACTGTTGAACCTAAAGTGATTTCTGCTACAGCAAAAGAATTTATTTTCGACGAACCTATTTCAGAATACGCCAACATTTGGAACAATTCTAAAAAGAAATTAATTCTTGTTGGAGTAAACGAACCCAACGCAGTAGAGCAGAAGTTTCTTGACAAATTAGCCAATGATCCATCGGTTGTAGTAATGATTGAAACCACTTCTAATTTGCACCATCCAAAGTTTATAAATACTATAGATTCGATAATTACACCCTTCACACACGAAGACTTTTTAGAATTTCAACCCGAAATTTTAGTGACTTTTGGTGGAATGATTGTGTCGAAACGCATCAAAGCTTTTCTTCGAAAATACCAATCCAATCACCATTGGCATATTGATGATTTAAGAGCTTATGATACTTTTGGTTGTCTAACCAAGCATTTTGAAGTCGCGCCTAATTTGTTTTTTCAATCGTTTTTTATGTTGACAGAAATGGTCGAAAGCAATTACAATCAGCATTTGCAAGATGTAAAAGCGTTACGTCAAAAACGAAGTTTAGAATACTTAGCCAAAATTCCTTTTACTGATTTTAAAGTATTTGAAAAAGTACTTCCGGCTTTGCCTAAAAATTCACAGTTACAAATCAGTAATAGTTCACCTATTAGATACGCCCAATTATTTGATATTGATCCAACTATAGAAGTGTTTAGTAACCGTGGCACAAGTGGCATCGATGGCAGCACATCAACTGCAATTGGAGCTGCTGTTGGTAGTAAAAAACCAAACGTATTCATTGCAGGCGATATCGGATTTTTGTATGACAGCAATGCACTTTGGAACAATTATATTCCTAAAAATTTCAAAATTATTTTGATTAATAATGGTGGTGGTGGCATTTTCAGAATCCTGCCAGGTCACGATGAAACACCGGTTTTTAATACGTTTTTCGAAACATCACATTGTTTGACAGCAGAACATTTATGCAAAATGTACGGTTTAGATTATCATATTGCAAGCAATGAAACTTCGTTAAATAATGGATTAAAATTATTATTTTCTAATGATGATAAACCTATCTTATTAGAAGTATTCACGCCGACTTTAGAAAACGATAAGGTTTTGTTACAATATTTCAAGGAATTGGTTTAATTTTATCAAAAGTTAACTGTCGGATTGATGAAAAAAATTATTGTCTTTATTATTTTTATTCCACTGATGGTTTTTTCACAGCGCTATCAGAGTCCTAAATTTTCTTTCGATATTGCCAGTGGCGTTTATACTAATTTTAGACAATGGAAAGAGAACGGTGTAACTGGTGGCTATCAAATTTCTTATAATAAGGATGGAATGGTTTACAGTGCAAATGTCATTGTTGGTTTTGGGATAAGTAAAAACATAAACAATAATAACGGCTATTTTCAAGCATTTTTAGAGTCAGATGCGTTGATTGGAAGAGAAATTCATTTAGGAAATGAGTTGTTAGTAATACCACAAGTCGGATTGGGATATTTACATTATACCAATCATTTTCAAGGCGAAAAAATGAATTTAATTGGTGTGCCGGTGCAATTCAAAATAACGTTTTTCAAAAAAAGTAGGTTGACACCAGCTCTGATTCCGAGGGTTATTTTTAATAAGGTACAAAACAATTATTCTTTACTTTTTGCTCTTAATTTCAAGTAAAAATTTCTTCCAGTAAGGCTTTCCGTAATCGCAAAAAATTTCCTCACCAGATTTTATTTTTCGGATGGCCACTAGACAAACTCTATTATTTTCATCTAAAGTTATTTTGGCATTATTTTTAAAGTCAGTATTTGAAAACACACTGGCATCATTGGCATACTTTGCGAAGCAATCGGTGTTTTTACAATCTAGAATCCTTCCGTTTGGAAGCTTCATAAAATACTGATTGGTATTGTTTTGTATCCGCAATTCGGCTTCTTCATTAGATAGAATTTCTCCTTTAAAAACCGAAATAATTTCGTCTTTGTAAATGTCAATAGCCGTATACAAACCTTTTCCCGCATTAGGAAGTTGCGAAATTTCGACGTACAAATAATCCGATTCTTGCGCTTCAATAGAATTGCTATCCATTTTTTTAATCAAATATAAGAATTTCAGGAGCAATAGCATCTTCAGAAATCAACTTCAATGGGCATTAAAGTCACTTCAACTGATTTTTTGAAAAATGCAATAAGCAATTATTAAAAAATTGTATCGAGAACTTTAGAAACGAAAATTTGTCTTATGCGAGTTCTTGAAGTATTTCACAAAAAGCTAAATGCATTATTGGAAACACTAAAAAGAACGCATCAGTAATAACAACATTCGTAGAAACCCGAAACCCGAAACTAAAAAACCTTTTCGTACCTTTGCACAAATTCAAGAAAATGCTCAATATAGGTCAACATAATACGCTTACCATTTTAAGAGAAACTAAAGTGGGATTATTTTTAGGAAACGGCAACGAAGCAGATGATGTTTTGTTACCTAATAAATACGTTCCAAAAGTATATGAAATTGGTGAAGAAATTACGGTTTTTGTATATTTAGATCACGAGGAACGACCTGTTGCAACAACGCTTGTGCCTTATATTTTCTTAAACGAATTTGCACTTTTACGAGTAAACTACATCAATCAAATAGGTGCTTTTATGGATTGGGGAATGGAGAAAGACATTCTGGTGCCATTCAAAGAACAAGCACGTCCAATGGAAAAAGGAAAACGTTACTTGGTCTATCTTTATATGGACGAAAAAACCAATAGATTAGTGGCGTCTAGCAAAACCAATCAGTTTTTGGACAACGAAAACATCACAGTTGAAAAAGGAGAAGAAGTAGATTTAATCATTTCACACATTACCGAAATCGGAATCAATGTAATCATCAATCAAAAACATAAAGGTTTAGTGTATAAAGATGAAGTTTATGACGATACCATTCGTACTGGTGACAAAATGAAAGGTTATATAAAACTAGTGCGTCCTGACGGAAAAATTGATGTTTCGTTACACAAACAAGGTTTTGAAAACATCGAACCTAATGCAGAAATTATAATGAACGAGTTGAGAGCAAGTAGAGGTTTCTTGCGATTGAATGACAATTCTAATCCGGAAGATATTAAGACGGTTTTAAAAATGAGCAAAAAAACCTTCAAAAAAGCAATCGGACTTTTATACAAAGAGAAATTGATTGAAATTAAAGATGATGGGATTTACCTAATACAATAGAAAAAAGCACTGAATTCAGTGCTTTTTTTGAAACTTCATTTTGAATTAATTAATCGATTTTTATAATTTTTAAAGATTGATTTTTTAAAGGTGTTGAAAGTCTGATAAAATAGTTTCCTGCAACAATATCACTTTCCATTGTAATTATTTTACTATATTTTCCTTTTTTTGTAAATTTTTCTTTAATAATGCTTTTAACCACTCTTCCTTGTAAGTCAACTATTTCAATACTAATTATGCCATCTTTTTCTAATAAAAAATCAAAATTAGCGGTATTTCTAATTGGATTTGGATAGAAAACAGTTTTATTGCTTTGAGTGTTATTATTAGTTACAAAATTCAAATCGGTATATCTTGCTTGAGAAGCATAAATACCAGTATTACTTGAATTTCCTGCAATTAATAAACTCCCATTAGAAAGTAACAATAAATCGTTTGGACTCGAATGTTGATTAATTATTGTAGTCAAAAAACCTTGATTTCCAAATGTGGTATCTAGTGTTCCATTGGTATTGTATCGAACTGTAGTAATGTCATTATTAAGTTGACCAGTTTTTAAAATTTTATTATCGGGTTGGATAATCATATCATTATTAAGAAATAAATCTTCCACAACTCCATTCGTTCCATAAGAGGAATCTAATGAACCATTTGTATTATATTTAATTATAGCACCAGTACTACCATCCTGAAAATCAAGAGCATTTATTATAATTTCATCATTAGTAGTACAAACAATTTGTTTAGGAACATAGACATTATTAAAAGTGCTTAAAACTTTACCATTAGTTCCAAAGGAAGTGTCTAAAGTACCATTGGTATTGAATTTTATACATCCAATACCAAAATCAAAATAATTTATATAATGGGGACTTAAATAAACTGCTCCAGAAACAACAATTTGTCCGTTAGATAAAATAGTTAAACAATAAGGAATCTCGTTATCAACATTACTATTACTATTGAAGCGATAAAGTGCATATCCATTGGTTCCAAATGTAGTATCAACTGTTCCATTTGCATTTAATCGAAGTAATTCCATTGAAAACAATCCTTCACCTATACTTGAATTAACATTAACAAGTAATGCATAAATTTGATCATTATCTGTAACTTCAATAGCTCTAATTGATCTTCCAATAGAGCTTGAGCTACTAAAATCGACAATTCCGTTAGTTCCAAAACTGGTGTCGTAAGTACCATCTTCATTAAGTTTGTGAAGACTTGAAAATGCATTTAAAACAACTTTATCATTGGAGCATTTCTTTAATTCTCCAATTTTAAAAGTGAATGGTATTAAACCGTTTGTTCCATAGGTAAAATCTACGCTGCCGTCAATATTATAACGAACTATTGAAGAAGTAATTTCAAGTGCAGTACTATTTTTGTTTGAAGTCAATGCAATTGTTTTGCCGGTGCTTAATTCGCAGATATTTTTTATGTCATCATAACTGCTATATATATTAAAATTAGTTGAGTTTTGATAAACTCCATTACTATCAAATGTTACATTTGCATTTTTGAATAAATAACCTGTCAAAGTAGTGCCAGTTCTACTTCTTCCTCCTGTAACAATGTTTCCTTGTGTGTTTATAAAAAGATATTTTGAAGAAGAACTACTACCATTATTAAGGACAGCTAAACCATTTATGCCAAATGAAGTGTCGGAAGTCCCATTAGGATTGATTTGTATTAAGTTGAAAAGTGAATTTCTTGAAAATGAGCATAAAATTTTACCGTTAGGTTTTATGATTAATTTTGTTTTGGAGTTTTGACTTTGGCTGTTGGTATAGCTAGTATTTAATATACCATCATTATCAAAAGTAGGATCATAAGTTCCATTACTATTAAAACGAAGAAGTGTTATATTGTAATTTTGTGTGTGACATACCAATACAATTTTTCCGTTTGGTTGTATTTTTAAATCTTGAGGTAAATCCATACTATTAGAACCAAAATCTATTTTTGAAATGCCATTAATAGCAAAAGTTGTATCTAAAGTTCCATTGGATAAATACCTAAAGGTTACTATTTCATTTGTGTCAGGATTTGCATCATAATTTAATGAACGTCCTGTAATAATTATTTTTCCGTCTGTTTGTATTTCTATTTCCGAAGGTTCATCTGTACTGACGCCTACACTTAAAATTGCTTTTCCGTCATTATCAAATGTAGTGTCATAAGTCCCATTTGGATTTAGCCTTATTGTACAAAAATCATCTAAGTAACTTCCCAAAACTAAAATTTTGCCATCGTTTTGAATTTTAATTGAAACAATGTTAATATTATTTGAATTATAATCAAGTCTTACCCAACCCTGATTTCCAAAAGTCGTATCACTACTTCCATCACTATTCAGTAAAAATATTCCAGTACCTCCTCCATACATTATTTGTCCATTAGCTAGAATGGCTATTGAAGTCACTCTATCAGTAAGTTTATATCCAATGTCGTTAAAAGAAGTATCTAAAGTTCCATTAACATTTGTTCTAGCAATGTAGTAGCCTAAATCACATTGACCGATATAAACTAATTTATCATCACTTTGTATAGTTGCTTTAAGACAATTATCAAAGCTAGAAAAATTAGTAAACTGATTATTTACAATTCCGTTCGTACCAAAAGTAGGGTCTAATATTTGAGAAGATATTATAAGAGATTGTAAACAAAATAGGAGGAGTAAAGTTTTTCTCATAAATAAAGTTTTATTTATAGATGCAGAAAAACCAAAAGGTTGCGTCGAAATATAGAGTTTTTTTATTTAATAGTAATTTATTTTGAAATTAGGAATCTAATTAGTTAAAACGGTTTCATTCAAAATCCATTTTTTTACTAATTTTTCGTTTTCAGTAATAGGTACGATATAGTATTTCTTACTCGCAAAAGCTTTTGATGTTATAGCAGTTTCTTTTTTTACTCCTTCGAGATTAACATAACTTGAATGGATAAAAAATAATTCGTTATTTTCCTTCAACAAATAACCTACGTGAAAATCTAAACCAACAAAATAGAGTCCATCTTTTTTGGTGGAAATAAAATGTTTTTTTAATTCTATCGGGGTTTTTTCTAAAACTTCAATGTCTTGACTCATTTGAAGCAGTTCCGCTTCTTTTTTGGGTTCTTTTTGAGCCAATTTGTAACGGTTTAATTTAAAACCTGCGTGACTTAATGTGGTGGAAACAAAATAGCCACAAGCAATTTTGCCTTCTTTCGGAGTGGCAGTATATCCTTCAAAAGACCATTTTGTACCGTACCAAAACGGAATTATTGAAGCAGTCAAATTTTTAGTAATTACTTGTTTAGTCGATTGTAGGATGGCTTTTCTTTCTTGTGCAGAGGCATTTAAATAGATAATTTTTATTGCCTTTCGTTGGGCTTCTATTTTGCTCTTAGCAACGGAATAATCACTTTTTGCATTCTGATTAACAATAGAGAAGATGAAAAATGTAAGTATAGTCAGTGTTTTGATTTTCATAAGCAGTCTTTGATATTTAAAACGTTGTTAATTTATATTTATTATGATACTTAAATGTGTATATTTGTATATACAAGTATTAAGCATTGGAAAGAAAATCATTCATAAAAACAGTAGTAGGAGGTATAGCTATGGCATCATTACAACCATTTTATAATTGGACTAACGAACTAAACGAAGTCGATGAAAAACTTCCAGCGTTGTTCATTGGTCACGGTTCGCCGATGAACGGAATTGAAGACAACGAATTTTCAAGAACTTGGTCTAGATTTGGTAAAGAAATAACAAAACCCAAAGCGGTTTTAGTAATTTCTGCTCATTGGTTAACTAACGGAACAAATATTACAGCGATGGATAATCCGAAAACAATTCACGATTTTGGTGGTTTTCCACAAGAGTTGTTTGACGTGCAATATCCTGCGAAAGGAAGTCCTGAATTGGCAAAAGCAACATCCGACTTAATTACCTCAACCAATGTTGGTTTAGACCACGATTGGGGTTTAGATCACGGAACTTGGACTGTCGTGCGACATATGTATCCTAACGCAGATATTCCAGTGTTGCAACTAAGTATAGATTATAACAAACCGCCACAATACCATTATGATTTAGCCAAACAATTGGCATCCTTGCGAAAAAAAGGCGTACTTATTATAGGAAGCGGAAATATGGTACACAACCTCCGAATGGTAGCTTGGGATAAAATGCAAGTACCCAACTATGGTTTTGATTGGGCCATCGAAATGAATACTATTTTTAAAGATAAAATCGCAAATAATGATTTTAAATCGCTAATAGATTATGAAAAGTTGAGTAGTGCCGCCAAAAACGCGATTCCAACGCCAGATCATTATTATCCTTTGCTTTACAGTATTGCTTTGCAAGACAACAAAGACGAAATTAGTTTCTTTAATGATAAACTAGTTGGTGGTTCCTTGAACATGACTTCAGTAAAAATTGGATAAGAAAAAAGGTAAGCTATCTATTGGCTTACCTTATATTTACTAAATCAACTCAATTTGTGGATTGATTTTCTTGATTTCTTCAAGGAATATGTCACTTTTTATGGGTGAAATAAATAAGTCGTCAAATGTATTATAGGTTACAATAAATCCTTTCGTATCAAGTGACGGTTTGAGCATTACAGGCACATTCAAACCCGAATGACGTTTTATAGATTTGATTTTGGTTATATCAATACGACCACGAATTGGACCAGAACGATACAAAAGAAAATTATTTTTAATAACATATCTTGTGTCTAATAATACCCAAAGGACAAATGCAGTAACTAAACTAATCACTATTAGCGGAATTAATGGAGTATTTCCTTCATTTAAATTTAGCGCTAGTATCGAAATTAAAAATACAACTAATCCCCAAAGAATGAAAATAGTAAAGGTGTTTTTAGTAGATAGAAATCGTTTCATTTGTTATAATCCTAATTTAGTTTTGGTAGATTTAATCAAACCCTCTTTATGCAAAAGTACGGAGATACTTTTCAATTTCAAATAAGAAACACTCATATATACAAAACCATCTTTCCCTGATTTTGAACCCCAAGAATTTTTTACCTTATAATATATTTTGCCCGTTTGATCTTTTACTTTTCCAACAATATGCATTAAATGATCGTCTTGAGTAGAAAGATTTTCAAATTCCGCTTGACGGTATGCTGCTGTAATGTTTTTCTCTGGTTTGATTTCTGAAGCAATTACTTTGGCATCGACTTCATTTTCAGCTATTACCGCAACACCATATTTACCAGAAAAAGTAGCTTCAGAAACATCGCAATCTAAAGCAAGCGTGTAGCCGTTATCAATGGCATTATCAATATTTTGAATATATTCGTCAAGAGTTACATTATAAAACATACCATTTGAAAAATTATCTGGAATGTCTAACAAAAACGGTTTGTTATAAGTTTCGTGTGTAAATGACGAAATCGTTACATAATCTTTCGGATTGATTTTTGTCAGTTCCAAAAAGGTTTTTGGTGTATATTTTTTACCTTCAAAAGTAAATTCGGTTACATTTTTACCCATATACACATCCAAAACAGCATTAATAGCTTCTTTCCATTGTGGAGATAACTTTTGTCCCGGATTAGAAACATAGGTTTTTAACATTGCTTCCAAAACGGCTGTTAGTTCGGCGTGATTGTATTTATCTTCCGGATTTAACTTCCCGGTATAAGCGCTTTGTGGTACCAATCCAAAATCTTCTGCACTATTAATGACATCGTGCGCTAAACCACCTTCACCAAATTGAGCTTTTCCCTGACGCATAACATAATTCCAAGCTTTTTTAGGATAAGTATTACGCACATTATACATTTCCGATAAATCAATTTTCTTTCCAGTAAGACGAATTATTTCGGCTTCCAAAAAAGAGGTAGTCGAAAAACTCCAGCAAGTACCAGTAATATCTTGCGAAATCACTGGATTGGCTTCAATGTCTTTTACGGTTTGAAATTCATAAGCTTGCGAATAACTTGCCATAGTTACAGAAAGCAATCCGATGGAGAAAAGTAGTTTTTTCATTGTTATTACAAATTTACATTGCTAAAATAGTATAAATTTTAAATAATTAGCATAAAAAAAGACATTAGATTACTAATGTCTTTTTTAAAGGTGTAAGTCTTAAAATCAATCTTTTTTAATAATCTTTATGTTTTTACTACCAAATGAAGAATAGAACTTTAAAATATAATTTCCTGCTGCTAGTCTATTAGACAGATTAATGGTTTGAATATGATAACCTTTTGTTTGAGGTTTATTTTGTAGAACTGATTGAACAATTTTACCTTGAAAATCTATAATATCTATAGATACGGTTTCATTATTTATTAAGTTATAACTAAATGTAGCTTCTGTTTGTATTGGATTTGGATAAAATAGAAAAGAATTTTGATTGTTAGGTGATACAACATCCAAGTTTAAATCAGTATATTTTGCTTGTGTCATTTCAACATTAGTTCCATTGAACGAAGAACCACCAGCCAAGAGCTTATTGTCGTTTGTTAAAAGAAGTGTATTACAATCTCCTAAATAATTTACAGCGGTTGATAGCGTACCAGCATTTCCAAATCCCAAATCAATAGTTCCATTTGATAGGTATCTTTTTATAGAAAATTGATTTGATGAGCTTACAGATTTTATAATTTTTCCGTCAGGTTGAACAATCATACTATTACTTTTATAGCCGTCGTTAAGTATGCCATTAACACCAAAATTAAGGTCTAAATTTCCATCAGAATTGTATTTCACTGTAAAGGTATTAGTAACTGAATTGTTTACATCAACTATATTAATTAAAAATTGATCATTATTTAAGCAAATCATATCGGTCCCATAATTTTTAGTATTTACTTGTGTGATGATTTTACCAGAATTTCCAAAGGTAGTATCAAGAACACCATCACTATTGAATCTTGTAATGCCAACAACTGAATTTTCTGGATTACCTGTATAATACTCATAATTTAATTTACCAGCTACAACTATTTTATTGTCAGATTGTATACAAATATTTGTAGGCCATTCATTTGAATAAATTCCAAAATAATCAAATCTTAGCGTTGCAATTCCATTTATTCCAAAACTAGTAGTGATTGTGCCATCTACATTTAGTTTGGCTAAACCAAAACTTGATAAATCAAAAATATAATTGGGAACATTAGTTTTGTAATCAAAACCGATAAAGATTTCATTAGTGGTTGAAACAAAAAGTTCATCAATATAAAGGATTCTATTTGCACTATCTAAATTATAATTTTTCAAACCATTGATTCCAAAAGTTACATCAGGAGTTCCATCGGAATTAAATTTATAAAGTATGGGTGCAACTTTATCTATAGCAATAATTTTGCCGGTGGTATCAACAATTAATTTAGATAAGGTAGTATTTAATTGTATTTGCCCATTAGCTCCAAAAGTAGTATCAATAGTTCCATCAGTATGCTGTCTTCTAATCACATTAAAAATAGATGTGTCTTTGTGAAATTCACAGATACTTATAATTTTTCCATCATTTTGCACTACTGATTTAAGTACTTTATCAGTGCCTTCGGTCAAGCTGAAAGTAGTGCTAGTTATAAAAACTCCATTCGAATTAAACTCTTTTTTTTCTAAAGTATAATTTATATTTGCTATATCATTGCTTCCGCCTCCGGTAATAATATTTTCATTTGGTCTGATTAATAAAAAACTAGAATAATCAAAATCATTTGCATTGGACATTAAAATTCCATTTGTTCCAAAATTTAGATTAGAACTTCCATCCGAATTTAATTCAACTAATGCATAATCAGAATTTATTGTCGCTGAGGCTAAAATTTTTCCATTAGATAAACTTTTTATTATTGGTATGCACGAATAATTAGTGGTTGAGACACTAGGATTATTTATAGGTAACGAACATTGATAAACACCAGTAGTGTTAAAAGTAGTATCTAAAGAGCCATCAACATTATATCTTAAAATGGTAAGATAGGAATTTTGTAATCCTGCGATTAAAATTTTATTATCCGATTGAATTGTTATTGATCTTGCTATACCATTCGAATTTGTACTGCTATGAAATCTCGATATGCCATTATTTCCAAAAGTATTATCGAGTGCACCGTTTTCATTTAATCGAATAGTAATTATATCATAACTATTTTGATTACTAGAATATTTTGATCTTCCTGTAACTAAAATCTTTCCGTCATTTTGAATTATCGACGCATAACTTTCATCATTAAATGTAGCTATTGGTATGATTTTTTTTCCATCGGTATCAAAGGTTGCATCTAAGGAACCATTTGAATTTAATCGCACCACTTCAATTTTGTTTCCAGCAGTATTTCCACCAGAATATGGACTATAATTAATACCATTCAGTACAATTTTACCATCATCTTGTAGCGAAAATGATTTGGTATTAAACAAAGAATTGCTTTCAACTATTTTTACTGAACCATTTATTCCAAAAGTAGTATCCAAACTACCATCTGAATTAAATCTTCTAACATTATCAAAATCTGAGTATCCATCATATACAATACCTACCAATATTTTACCATCATTTTGAATTAATACAGAATTAAATCCTTTTCCAACGCTAGTTCTGAAACCAAAAGTATTAAATGATGTGTCGTAACTACCGTCATTATTGTGCCGTGCTATGAAAGAGTAATTTTCATTGATACCTTTTCCAACATAAATAATTTTTCCATCAGGTTGAATAGCTGCTGCTAAAATTACATCAGAGCTTCTAGAGGTAGAAAAATGATTATTAGCAATTCCATTAATACCAAAATTTGTGTCTAAAATTTGAGCATAACTAAACGAGGATAAAATTGAGCAAATAAAAAGTAAAGCTGTTTTCATATTTCTTTATTTAAATGTGTACTACTTTCCTTAAGATGTAAAAATCTGACAAAGGTTGCGTCAAATTGTAAATTAAATATTTTTCTATATTTTATTTCCATATTTTTGTAATAAAAAAAGAATATGTCAGAAATTAATTGGGTAATCGCTAAAGAATTTGAAGATATAACCTATAAAAAATGCAACGGAGTAGCGCGAATTGCATTCAATCGTCCAGATGTGCGCAATGCGTTTCGTCCGAAAACTACAGCCGAATTATTACAAGCGTTTCACGATGCACAAGAAGATACGTCCATTGGTGTTGTATTGCTTTCTGCTGAAGGTCCGAGTTCTAAAGATGGAATTTGGTCGTTTTGTAGTGGTGGCGATCAAAAAGCTAGAGGACATCAAGGCTACGTGGGCGATGATGGCTACCACCGACTAAATATTTTAGATGTGCAACGATTGATTCGTTTTATGCCCAAAGCGGTGATTTGTGTAGTTCCAGGTTGGGCAGTTGGTGGCGGACACAGTCTTCATGTGGTATGCGACTTAACTTTGGCTAGTAAAGAACACGCAATTTTTAAACAGACGGATGCCGATGTAACAAGTTTTGATGGCGGATATGGTTCGGCATACTTAGCGAAAATGGTCGGACAAAAGAAAGCTAGAGAGATTTTCTTTTTAGGACGAAATTATTCCGCTCAAGAAGCATTCGAAATGGGAATGGTTAATGCCGTAATTCCGCACGATGAGTTAGAGGCGACAGCGTACGAATGGGCACAAGAAATATTAGCCAAGTCACCAACGTCGATAAAAATGCTAAAATTCGCAATGAATTTAACCGACGACGGAATGGTAGGTCAGCAAGTTTTCGCTGGTGAAGCTACAAGATTGGCTTATATGACTGACGAAGCTAAAGAAGGTCGCGATGCTTTTTTAGAAAAACGCAAGCCTAACTTTGATAAAAAATGGTTGCCTTAATTTAGGGTTCAGTTGTCAGTTTACGTTATTTAGTTGTTAGTTATCAGTTGCCGGTTGTCAGTTTACATATATAGTTTGTCAATCCGTTGTAATCTCATACAAGGTTTAATTTTATTGTTAATCTGTTTTTATCTAGAAATGATTTAATTTTTGATTATGAAAAAGAAACTAATTTTAAGTGTTCTAATTTTACTAACTTTCAACGTTAATTCGCAAGATAAAAGTAGTGCTAAAGAGGATAAGTTTTTGATTTCTTTGCATTACACAGGAAACATAAGAAACAATAACATAGTTAGCGATAATTATAACGGATTAGTTGGATTGAATGCACATTATAAACTTTACCAAAACGAATCCATCAGTATTTTAGGTGGTATCGGATTGGATTATTTTCAAGCGCGTTTAAGCAATAGTCAAATTGATTTTAAAAACCGACTGATGCTTAATCCTAATTTTGGTTTGGAAGTAAATGCGAGCAAATCGTTCAAACCTTTTTTAAATTTAGGTTATTCCTTTTTTTCGAGCAAATACAGCATCAAAACCTCTAATCCAACGCTTTTTGACCCAATGGATCCAGCGTTTCAATCGGGTACTTTTACTAAAACCGATTCTTATAACAGCTTTTCCATTAATCCGGGTTGTAGATTAATGTTTTCAGAGGAATTTTATTTTCAAGCTGATTATAAACTTTTACCAATAGAAACTAATACTACTGCGCACCTTATTGCTTTAGGAATTGGATTAAACTTTTAAATATGGAAGATTTTACTAACGAAGTCATCAACACCAAACAACTTCCTCGATATGAAGAAGTGCCATTAACACCATTGCATCCAAAGTATTTGTGGGTTGTTTTAATCAATTCATTCATAATTATTGCAGTTTTAGTCGTTGGCTTTTTCTTATTATTGTCTTTTGATAAGGAGAATATCTCTCCAAAGTTTTCTATGCAATTAGGAAGTGTTGTTGTAGTAGTGTCTTTTTTCATCTTGTTTTTATCCGTACTCGGTTTCAAAAAGAAAGCGTATGCTTTTAGAACCCACGATGTAATTTTTAGAAGCGGTATTATTGCTACCAATACAATGGTGATTCCTTACAATAGAGTACAGCACGTAGCACTTCACGAAGGATTTGTATCAAGGCTATTTGGTTTAGCAAAAGTAGAAATTTTTACAGCTGGCGGAAATGCAAGTGATCTAGAAATACCAGGAATTACCAAAGAAGAAGCCGAAAACATCAAACAACTTCTAATGGGTAAAATTCAAAAACAACTCTAATGGAAGTCAATTTCAATCAACCACAACGTCAATCATCTATCGGAATCTTAGTGATGTTTGTTGATTCGTTGCAGCATTTTGCAAGGGCATTTCTTCCAATTATTTTTATTTGGTTTATTAAATCAAATGGTGTAAGTAAGCTTTATGTCATCCTTGGAATTCTGGCAATGATCGCAATTGTTGGCGTGGTAGCTTATTTGAAATATTTGAACTTCACTTTTTATATTGATGAAGTTAATGATGAATTTATTGTGAATGATGGAATTATCAATAAAACTAAAACAGCCATTCAGTTAAATAAAATCCAACAAGTAAATATTCACCAAAATCTTATACAACGACTTATCGGCGTTTACGAATTAAATGTAGATACCGCTGGAAGCGACAAAAAAGAAGGTAATATCAAAGCCATTTCCCATTCTTTAGCCTTGGCTCTAAAAGCTAAATTGTTGGATAACGAAACAAAAGTTGCTTCCGAAATTGATACCGTCGAAATCGAGCAGCAAGTAGAACTAACTACTAGCCATCCTTTTCTAAAAATCAATTTAGTAAGCCTTTTTAAAGTCGGAATTACTTCAAACTATGTTAAAAGCATCGGATTAATTCTGACCTTCTTTTTTACCATTATTGAAAATTTACATCAAATAGGAAAGGATGACTTCATCGATGAAGATAAAATTGAAAGTGCGCTAAGCGGCTATCCTGTAATTTATTCTTTTCTTATTTTTGTAGTGGTTTTATTTACTATAGTATTTGTAATTAATATTTTCCGAACCGTTGTGAAGTATTTTAATTATGCCATTACTAAACAAAAAGGTTCTTTATTAATTTCATATGGATTAATTAATACAGAAAGCACAATTCTAAAACCTGAAAAAGTGCAAATTGTAACCGTTTCGAGTAATTATTTTCAAAGAAAACTTGATGTTTTAGAAATCAAAATAAAGCAGGCCTTTAGCGATGAGAAGAAACAAAAGAAAAGTTTAATTGAAGTTCCTGGTTGCAATGCCTTTGAGCGCGATAAAATATTAAATTTATTATTCAATGAGTTGCCAGAAAAAGGCGTAATGATGCGTCCTAATTTTAGAAAATTAGTATTTTCAATCTTCTTGTCGATTATCGTACCTTTAACAGGATTTTTTATCATTGGTTTAAAAGTTGACGCGACCGTTTTTAATTATTCGCATTTTGCAATTTTTTATACGGTATTCTTGTTATTGATTGCTATTTTTGGATTCAGAAATTATAAGTTATTCGTAAGTAATAACCATATAATAAAGCAAAGCGGTCCGTGGGATATCGACAACGAAATCATAGAAATCAAGAAAATACAAGCCATTACAACATCACAATTGTTTTGGCATAAAAATTTAAATATTGGTTCGATTACCTTGCATACCGCTGGTGGTAACCTGACTTTTTATTTAGGAAAATACGATAAAATAAAAGAATACGTAAACCTTTGGCTTTACGAAATTGAAACGTCCGACAGCAATTGGATGTAAATTTTAGTAAAAAAGTAAGCAGTGAGGAGTGATTAGTCAAGCAACTGAAAACGAAAACTGACAACTAATAACAAAATAAAAAATAAAATGAAACACTGGATTGAAGCCGCTCGAGTTAGAACCTTACCACTTTCTGTATCTGGAATATTGGTCGGAAGTTTCTATGCAATGTCACAAGGAATTTTCAACTGGAAAATTGTGATTTTGGCACTTTCTACTACTTTAGGACTACAAATACTATCCAATTTTGCCAATGACTATGGCGATGGTGTCAAAGGCACCGACAATGAAGATAGAATTGGTCCGAAACGTGCTATTCAAAGCGGATTGATTACGCCAGGCGAAATGAGATATGCTATTTTCATTACGGCATTTCTAACGTTAGTTTCGGCTATGCTGTTGATTTATGTTTCGTTTAAAGGGAAATACTTTCTGTATTCAATTATTTTCTTTGTTTTAGGGATATTAGCTATAGCGTCGGCTATTCGTTATACTGTGGGAAAAAATCCATACGGATATCGAGGATTAGGCGATGTTTTTGTCTTTACCTTTTTCGGAATTGTGAGTACTTTTGGTGTATATTTTATGTTTGCTAAACAAATAGATTGGCTGCTGTTCCTTCCGGCAACGGCCATTGGTCTGCTAAGTGTTGGAGTTTTAAACCTGAACAACATGCGCGACGAAGAATCAGATAGAAAATCTGGTAAAAATACCATTGTTGTAAAAAATGGTGGCGCTTGGGCCAAAAAATACCACTTTTTCCTAATCATTACGGCAATGGTGTTGATGTTGGCTTTTGTGTTGATTTTCGATTTTAGCTACCGCGATCCAAATCCGAATCGTTTTAATTTTGATTTGTATTTTTTCTTAATTGCTTATGTTCCGATTATTGCACATTTAACAAGAGTTGCAAAGAATAAAGAGCCTAAATTATTAGATCCTGAATTAAAAAAATTAGCATTAAGTACGTTTTTATTATCTATTTTATTGTCTTTATCGCTAATCTATTTACTATCTGACTTTTTGATTTTTTACACTAATTAGTAGATAGTTCATTCAAATACCAACTAGAGTACCAGAAATTAAAATTGCAAACAAATAAATATTACTACTATGAAAATTACATTTTACGGACACGCAAGTCTATCGATTGAAGTTAGCGGAAAAACCATTATTGTTGACCCATTCATCACCGGAAATCCAAAAGCAAGTCACATTGATATTGCTACGCTTAAAGCGGATTATATTTTATTAACGCACGCGCATCAAGACCATATTTTAGATGTAGAAGCTATTGCAAAGCAAACCGAAGCTACAATCATCTCGACTTATGAAGTAGCAACCCATTATGGTGCAAAAGGCTTTAAGTTTCATCCAATGAACCATGGCGGTAGCTGGCAATTTGATTTTGGTAAAGTTAAATTGGTAAACGCAGTGCATTCAAGCTCGTTTCCTGATGGTAGTTATGGTGGTAATCCTTGTGGTTTTGTTATCGAAGGCGAACACAAAAACATCTACATTTCTGGAGATACAGCGCTTACTATGGATATGAAACTTATTCCGATGCGTACTAAATTAGATTTAGCAATTCTTTCTATAGGTAACAATTTTACTATGGATGTGGAAGATGCTATAATCGCAGCAGATTTTGTGGAATGTGATAAAATACTTGGAGTTCACTTTGATACTTTTGGATATATCGAAATCAACCACGACGATGCCAAAAAGAAATTCTTTAATGCCGGAAAAGATTTAATGCTTCTTGAAATCGGACAAAGCATCCAACTATAATGCTCAAAAGGATTGGTATGGTAATTGCTCTAGAACCAATTCTTGATAGTTTAATTATTTTATACCTGTCAGGTTTTTTTTAAACTCGATAGGTATAAATTTTTAAACTAAAAAGTGATTTACTGAGGTAAAATCAAACTCATTTTTTCGAAAATAAAGTTCTTAAATGACATTCACTAAACTCCAATTGATGATCAAATCCTATCAAGTAATACTTAGAAAAATCAAAATTGTTACCTTCCTTTTAATTACAACCATTGTTGCTGCGCAATCTAAAGACGGTTATTGGGATAATATTCGTACGACCAACGAAACCATCATACTAAAAGCAGGCGAAAAGAAAATTGTAAAAACTGCCGATTTCCCTGAAGGAACAACAGAAATTGTTTACAGAATCACGCTTCTCGATGATAATCAAAAAGTTTCTTCGAGTTTAGTATCGGTTTTAAAAGCCATTCCGGATCCTACAGGAATTAGTCAAGGAACCGCTGGAGTGATTTTTTTGGCCTCTACTATTTCAGGTGACGACAAATCTAAATATGCTATTTTCTCGCAATTAAAAGAGGCAGAGGAGTTTTTAACAGCAGATAAACCTAGCAAAGCTTGTTTGTATCAAGAAACACCGGTAAATAAAGAAGCTCGTTTGCTTAAAGCCAAAGATTCTGATTGTTTCACGGCTAAAACTCAAAACTTGTACTTTGTTTTCGAAAGCGATAATTGGGTAATGAAAGAAAAAGTGGTATTTGAAGTAGTGCCTTGGATTGACAACAAAGCCAGTCGTGGATGGAACAGTGAAACCAAAAAAGACTTACTAAAAACAGCTCAAGCTATTGATTTGGTTAAAACACTTTCCAAAAAAGAAGAGTTTTATGCCTTATTCATAGAAACTATTTCAAAAAAATACAAAGCCAGTGAATTCAACCAATTGCTTGCTATCGAAAAAACACGTGCTATAAATCTAGCTACCGAAGAGAGTTTGAAGCAAACAGGCGAAATCAATAAGTTTTACGATGCCATTAGAGCTAAATCGTCGGCATTATTTAACAAAGGAAAAATCAAAGAAGCAATAGAAGTCATTACGACTGATATTATTAATAAAAACAAAGCTACAGAAGCCGATTACGCTTTGTTAGGTGGTTATTATTTGGTAACCAAACAATTTGTTAAAGCCGAAGAGTCTTATAACAAAGCAGCAAAACTTAATCCAACAGATGTTCTTATACAAATGAAGTTGGCACACGTTTATATGTTTACCAACCGTGTGTCGCAAGCCAAAGAAATTCACAAAAAGTTTGCAAAGCAGAATATTGATGCGAACACAACTTGGGCCAATCAAGTAGCGATCGATTTCAAAGAATTCCAGAAGTTCGGTTTACCCTTAGAGAACTTCGAGAAGATTTCGCGTATTATCGAATAAATTATTGATGAAATGGGATAATGTAACAATCCAAAAATCCAAAAATCTAACGATCCAAAATGAAAGCTACTTACCAAAAATACATCCTAGACTTCAAACGACCTTCTGGAACTTCTAGAGGCGTTATGAACGAAAAAGAAACGTGGTTCATCATTCTAGAAGAGAACGGAAAAAAAGGAATAGGTGAGTGCGGAATACTACGCGGATTAAGTGCTGATGATCGACCTGATTATGAAGAACAATTACAATGGACTTGCCAAAACATTCACTTAGGTAAAGACCAACTTTGGGAAGCGCTTTTGGAGTTTCCTTCGATTCAATTTGGAGTAGAAATGGCATTCCAATCTTTAGCATCTGAAAACCCTTTTTTATTGTTTCCATCGGAGTTTACTGATGGCAAAAAAAATATGGATATTAATGGTTTGGTTTGGATGGGTGATGAGGTTTTTATGAAGGAGCAAATTGAAGAAAAATTAGCACAAGGATTCCATTGCGTAAAATTAAAAATTGGGGCAATCGATTTTCAAAAAGAACTCGATTTATTACACTTTATTCGTCAAAATTTTGATGAAAATACTATCGAAATCAGAGTAGATGCCAACGGTGCTTTTAGTGAATCTGAAGCTTTAAATAAATTAAATCAATTAGCTGGTTATAAATTACATAGTATCGAGCAACCTATTGCTAAAAATCATACTGACACTATGGCAGAGCTGTGTAAAACTACTCCATTCCCCATCGCTTTAGATGAAGAGCTTATTGGAGTGTTTTCGTATGAAGATAAGGAGCAACTTTTGCTAAAAATTCAACCGCAATACATCATTTTGAAACCTAGTTTTGTGGGTGGATTTAAAGGCACATCCGAATGGATTACGCTTGCTAAAAAGTACAACATTGGTTGGTGGATTACCTCTGCTTTAGAGAGTAATATTGGTTTGAATGCTATCGCACAATGGACGTTTTTACAACAAAATCCGATGCCTCAAGGATTGGGTACAGGCGGACTTTATACCAACAATTTTGATTGTCCGTTGGAAGTTGTTAAGGGACAAATTGCATACAATTCATCTTTAATTTGGGACTGTAAATTAATATAAGTAATACTTCCGAATGTCATTAATTTTTCGTATCTTAGATAGGCGAGTACACTCGTTTAAAATCCTATCAAATGCGAAATTCTCTCATTTCATCACTTGCCATCTGTTTTCTATTTGTTTCTTGTTCCAAAAAGGAGGTTACCAAAACACAGCCCAAAAAAGGTAATGTTACTGAAAGTGTTTATGCATCGGGTATTGTAAAAGCCGAAAATCAATATATTGTTTTCTCGACGGTCAATGGTGTTTTACAATCGGTCAATGCTGAGGTAGGACAAACAATTTCCGAAGGGCAAGCTTTGTTTCAAATTGAGAGTGATAAGGCAAATCTTACTACAGAAAATGCGCAACTTGCCTATCAATTAAGCAAACAAGACAATAAGTACATTCAAGATAAAATTTCCGAAATGGAAACTAAGGTTCAAGCTGCTAAGGATAAATTGGCATTGGATTTATCTATCTATAATCGAAATAAAAACATCAAGAAATACAATATAATTTCTGAAGTCGATTATGAACGGATTGAATTGGCTTATAAAAATTCGAAATCCAGTTATGAAGCGTCGGTAAAACAATTGGCGCAGCTTAAATCACAAGTGCAAAATGACCAATCTCGTAACAGTATTAATTTAAAAATTAGCCAAAAAACCAAAGCGGATTATATCATCAAAAGTGCTTTCTACGGCGAGTTATTTGATGTTTTAGTCAAAAAAGGCGCTATGGTTACTACACAAACACCACTAGCCATTATCGGAAAAAAAGATTCGTATTTACTTGAATTGGAGGTAGATGAAAACGATATGGTTCGAGTAAAACTGGGTCAAACGATGCTGGTAAGTATGGACAGTTATAAGGGTAAAGTTTTTGAAGCAACGGTTGATAAAATTTACCCAATTATGGACGAACGTTCTAGAACTTTCAAGGTAGAAGCTCATTTTATAAAGTCACCACTGCAATTATATCCAAATTTAACTACCGAAGCTAACATTGTGATAAGGGTTAGAAAAGACGTAATTACGATTCCGAAAAGTTATCTTATTGATGGCGAATATGTTTTGGTAAACAAAGACGAGAAACGAAAAGTAAAAGTGGGATTAAGCGATTATCAAAATGCTGAAATACTATCAGGACTAACGGTTGACGAAACCATTTATTTACCGCAATAATGAATTTCAAACTAATTTTTAATATTGCCCTTCATTTACTTAAAGCGCGACTCAAGCAAACGATTGTGGCTGCAGTTGGAGTTACTTTCGGAATAGCAATGTTTATCGCTTTAGTGAGTTTTATGAATGGTTTAAACGATTTATTAGATGGATTAATGCTAAATCGGACCGCGCATGTCAGACTTTACAACGAAATAAAACCTACTTTAAATCAGCCTATTTTATTATCAGAAAATTACAAAAATAGTACCAATTTTATAAGTTCAGTAAAACCTAAAGACAGAGGAAAAGCTATTTATAATAGTCAAGCTATCATCAATTACTTAAAGCAAGATAACCGAATTATTGATGTGGCGCCCAAAATTAATGTACCTGTTTTTTTTAATTCTGGAACTATTGAAATCTCCGGAGTTATTAACGGAATTGCTGTTTTGCCAGAAGAAAAATTATTCAAAATAAGCGATTACATTATCGAAGGTAAAGTAGCTAATTTGATGCAAAACAACAGCATTATTATTGGTAAAGGATTGGCAGATAAAATGTTACTTACGCTTGGTGATGTGATAAAGGTGACCTCCGCAAAAGGCAACCTCGCATCATTAAAAATTGTTGGAATTTCACAATCGGGTATTGCAGACATTGATAATACTATGAGCTACACCTCTTTGGCAACAGCTCAGAAATTACTTGGTGAGTCTACTAATTATGTTACTGATATACAAGTAAAGTTGTTTGATATGACCATTGCTCCAAATGTTGCTAAAGAGTTTCAAAACAAATTTGATATAGATGCCATTGATTATCAAACGGCAAACGCACAATTTGAAACCGGAAGTACTGTTAGAAGTATTATTTCTTATGCTGTTGGTATTGTGTTGCTTATAGTAGCCGGATTTGGAATTTATAATATTCTAAACATGATGATTTTTGAAAAGATGGACAGTATTGCCATATTAAAAGCAACTGGTTTTTCTGGTAAAGACGTAAAATGGATTTTTATTTTCCTAGCGCTAATCATAGGTTTGGTTGGTGGTGTATTTGGTTTGATTTTCGGATTTGTATTTTCTTCAATAATCGATATTATTCCGTTTGAAACGGCTTCATTGCCAACCATAAAGACTTATCCTATCAATTACAATCCATTATTTTATGTAATCGGAATTGTTTTTGCATTGCTGACTACCATAATCGCCGGACTTTTTCCAGCACTCAAAGCCAGTAAAATTGATCCTGTTGAAATTATTAGAGGAAAATAAAATGAGTAAAGTATTAGAAACAAAAGGGTTGACCAAATATTTTTACGATCCAGTTAAATTTCAAGTGTTGAAAGGGATTGACATGACCATAAATCACGGCGAATTTGTTTCTATCGTCGGAAAATCAGGTTGCGGAAAATCTACATTACTGTATTTGCTTTCCACTATGGATACCGATTATGAAGGACAATTGTTTATGAACGAAGAACTTATAACGGGAAAATCAGATAAAGAATTAGCTGCAATTCGCAATGAAAAAATTGGGTTTGTATTTCAGTTTCATTATTTGCTTTCTGAATATAACGTGTTGAAAAATGTGATGTTGCCTGGAATGAAACTAGCAGAACTATCCAATTCTGAAATCGAACACAATGCGATGGAACATTTAAAAACGCTCGACATGCAAGATCAAGCACTCAAAATGCCAAATCAATTAAGTGGTGGACAAAAGCAACGTGTAGCTATCGCAAGAGCATTAATCAACAATCCGTTAATCATTATGGGCGACGAACCAACGGGTAATCTTGACAAAAAAAACAGCGACTTAGTTTTTGATATTTTTAAAAAACTTACGTTAGAAGAGAAGCAAACACTTTTAATAGTAACTCACGACAACGATTTTGCAGCAAGAACCAATAGAATCATCACAATGGAAGACGGAAAAATAATATAAAATTCAATATAAAATTTTGTTCTTCTATTTCACCACAATATCATACTTCTCCAACAATCCTTTCAAACCATCTTGAGAGAAAATAGCTTTTTTAATTTTGTTTTTATCTGGGTCGAAAGCGTAATCGTAGCTAGTAGAAAAATCAGCTTTAATGGCAATAGTATCAATAAAAACTGCTCTTCTTAGGTTGCAGTTGTCAAACAATACTTCGGTTAAATCACAGCCCATAAAATCGGTAGCTATCATACTGCAATTGATGAATTGCATCTTTTTTAACTTCAAAGCATAGAATTGAGCGTAGTCTAACAAGCAATCTCTAAAATGAAATTCATAAATAACTTGGTCGGTCATTGCAAAATTTACCGCAGTAAAATTGCATCTAGTAAAAAACACGCCTCTCAACGAAACATAGTTGATTTTGGTTTCCTGAAAATTACAATCTAAGAAATTACAATCCATAAAAGTCACGGTTTGGAACGTACAAGCTCTGAAATCGCAGTTGTAAAAAGTACAATTTTCATATTCTTTGAATTTGATAGTGGTATCGTCAAAGGTTTCGTTGTGAAATTCTTGGTCTACTATATAGTCTGAGTGCATTTTGCTTTGTTTTAAAGCTGTAAAACTACTAAAAAGGTTTCAGATACAGCTGCAAGTTATCGGAGTTTTAAAGTGCTATTTTCTAGGTTTGAATTGCGGTTGACGTAATCTTTAACTAAAAATTAGTATTCGTTTTGTTGGGAACTTGACTTTATATAGTAATTTTATATCCTATGGAAAAGAACACAAAAAAAGGATTTTTCTTCAAGCAATACGAAGCGCCCAATCTGTCGCCATTTGATAAACTTTTTGAGATTTTTAAGGAGTTAATCACACACACTTCAGGCGATTTTGAGGAAGCTATCGATTGGCTACGTCAGTTGGATGTAGAATATAAGCTGACCGATGAAAACTACACTATCGACGATTTTATTGAAGATTTAAAGAAAAAAGGATACATCCGAGACGAACTCAAAGAAGACGGTACGTCTGGAACCGGAATCACGGCAAAAACCGAAAGAGCCATTCGTCAAGCGGCACTTGACCAGATTTTTGGAAACCTCAAAAAAACAGGCAACGGAAACCATAAAACCAAATATTCAGGAAATGGTGATGAAAAAACAGGCGAATTCAGAGACTATCATTTCGGTGACGGTTTAGAAAATATCTCATTAACCGAAAGCCTTAGAAATGCACAAATCAATAATGGAGTGGACGAGTTTCGTTTGACGGAAAACGATTTGGTGGTAGAAGATGCACAGTTCAAATCACAAATGAGCACAGTCTTGATGATTGACATCAGCCACAGTATGATTCTGTATGGCGAAGACCGAATCACACCAGCCAAAAAGGTAGCAATGGCTTTAGCGGAATTAATCACAACACGTTATCCAAAGGATACTATCGATATTTTAGTGTTCGGAAACGATGCTTGGCCTATTGCAATCAAGGAATTGCCTTATCTTAAAGTCGGACCTTATCACACAAACACAGTGGCCGGATTGCAATTGGCTATGGACATGCTGCGAAGAAAACGTAACACCAACAAGCAAATCTTTATGATTACAGACGGTAAGCCAAGTTGTGTTCGTGAAAAGGATGGAACGTATTATATGAACTCCAATGGTTTGGATGAGTACATAGTTGAACAATGTTACAATCAAGCCGCACAAGCAAGAAAATTGCACATTCCTATTACGACTTTTATGATTGCTAACGATCCATATTTGCAAAAATTTGTCAACCGTTTCACCGAAGCCAATCAAGGAAAAGCCTTTTACACTGGCCTTAAAGGTTTAGGGGAAATGATTTTTGAGGATTATGAGACTAATAGAAAGAAGAAAATCAAATAACTAGTTTTCAAAAAAATTACAAATCACAAGATTACTAAAAACAATATAATAAATATCTTAAAAATACTTAGCGAACTTTGCGTTAAACCTAGCGCTCTTTGCGGTTAAACAAATAAAAATGAAAATAGAAAACATAAAAACATTAGCAGAATTAAAACAATCAGGATACGTTTCTAAAAGTATTAAAGACGAATTGCGTGATAATTTGCGTACTAAAATAAAATCTGGCAAACCCGTTTTTGAAGGCGTTCACGGATTTGAAAATACCGTAATTCCAGAGCTTGAACGTGCTATCTTATCGCGTCACAATATCAATTTACTTGGACTTCGTGGACAAGCAAAAACACGTTTGGCTCGTAAAATGATTGAACTACTTGACGAATACATGCCGATTGTCGATGGTTCGGAAATCAATGATGATCCCTTAAATCCGATCTCAAGATTTGCTAAGGATTTAATTGCTGAAAAAGGTGATGCTACGCCAATCAAATGGATTCACAGAAGCGAACGCTTTTCAGAAAAGTTAGCTACGCCAGATGTGACGGTAGCCGATTTGATAGGTGACGTTGACCCGATAAAAGCTGCTAATTTAAAATTATCTTACGCTGATGACCGCGTAATCCACTTCGGAATGATTCCGCGTGCCAACCGTTGCATTTTTGTTATCAATGAGTTGCCCGATTTACAAGCGAGAATTCAAGTAGCTTTATTCAATATTTTGCAAGAAGGTGATGTGCAAATACGTGGTTACAAATTGCGTATGCCTTTAGACATCCAGTTTGTGTTTACTGCCAATCCTGAAGATTATACCAATCGTGGTAGTATTGTAACACCATTGAAAGACCGCATTGGTTCTCAGATTCTTACGCATTATCCTGAAACCGTTGCAATTGCTCGAACCATTACCCAGCAAGAAGCTAAATTAGACCAACACCAATCTAGTACGGTTTACGTACCAAGTTTGGCTAAGGATTTATTAGAGCAAATCAGTTTTGAAGCACGCGAAAGCGAATTTATAGATGCTAAAAGTGGTGTAAGTGCTCGTATGAGTATCACGGCTTTTGAAAACTTATTAAGCACTGCCGAAAGAAGAGCTTTATTGTCGGGTGCCGATACTACGTCGGTTAGATTATCTGATTTTATGGGTATAATTCCAGCTATTACTGGTAAAGTGGAGTTGGTTTATGAAGGCGAGCAAGAAGGTGCAGCAATGGTAGCACAATATTTAATCAGCGATGCTATCAAAACCTTTTTTCCAGCTTATTTTCCTAAGATTGAGAAATTAGAGCGCGATGCTGATGCTAGTCCTTATGCTAAAATTCTAGAGTGGTTCTTTGCAGAAACTGGTTTCGAACTTTTAGATGACGCAACAGATGAAGAATACAAAAAGCAATTAGATGCAGTAACGCCTTTAGAAGATTTGATTCAAAAATACCAACCCGAACTTCCTTTACAGGATCGTTATTTCTTTAAAGAATTCGTTTTATGGGGATTGGTAGAGTTCAACAAATTGAGCAAAGATAGAGTAGAAGTTGGTTATCAATTCAAAGACTTATACAGTAGTTATATTAATAAATTGTAAATACTAATTTTTATTTGTAATTATCTATTATATTATATTTTAAACACTTTCTTTTAAACTAGTACTTTATAAGTAAAAGTACTAGTTTAAGGGATTTTTTTATGGTTTTTTGTAGTGGTTTTGATAGATAAAACGCATTTCTTTTACTAACAATTGTTGATAAATACTACCGATATTATTCTCTTAAAATCGGATTACTTTTTGGTTAAAGTAATACATTTGACCAACCAAAACCATTGCTCACAGGAGTTTTGAAAACCATTTAGTACCAATAAAATGACCGATAGCGCAACTTCTTTTTTTAAATATTGTCCGAATTGCAGTTCGCAAAATCTGACCTTTCACAACAATTTTAAACTGCATTGTCCGGAATGTGATTTTGTTTTATACCACAATATTGCTGCTGCAGTGGCGGTGGTTTTTACCTTTGAGGATAAGATTCTGTTCACTGTACGAAATGTCGATCCAGACAAAGGAAGGCTAGATTTACCTGGCGGATTTATTGATCCAAATGAGAATGCAGAAGCTGCTGCTTGTCGTGAAATTCAAGAAGAATTGGGTTTAAGTATTACTTCCGATGATTTGACTTATGTCACCACAGCACCAAATAATTACTTATACAAAAATGTTGCTTATCGAACGATGGATATTTTCTATGAATGTAAAGTTGCTTCTGATGTAATTAGTATCAATGCAGCAGACGAAATTAAAGCCTTGCAATGGATCAAGCGTTCCGAAATTGATTTGAATGCCATTGGATTTGTTTCCATTCGCGATGTAATTGGTCAGTATTACAAAAAGTAAATTTAGTATGACAACAGCAACCTCAGGATTTTCAGGAAAACATCCTTCATTAAAGATAAAAGAGTTTCAGTCGTTTTTACTGTCTCGTTTCGGAATCATTTTGGCTTTGAACATGCAAGCTACCATTTTGTTTTATTGGGTGTACCAATTAACTAATAGCAAGCTTTCGTTAGGACTTGTTGGTTTGGCAGAAGTCATTCCTGCTGTAGGTTGTTCGCTGATTGCTGGACATTATGTCGATCAAAATGAGAAGCGTAAAATGGTTATGATTTGTCTTGTGGGCTATATTTTTACGGCTTTATGTCTTTTTGCTTTGGCGTTACCAGCGGTGCAATCACAACTGTCGCTTTCACTTTTGGTAGGTGCTATTTATGTTATGGTATTTATTGGCGGAATGTTTCGCTCGTTTTACGCACCTTCAATGTTTTCTTTATTCGGAATGATTGTTCCAAGAGAGCAATATGCTAACGCTACTAGTTGGAGCAGTATGGCTTGGCAATTAGGCGCTGTGATTGGTCCACTAATCGCGGGTATCTTTATAGCGTTTTTCGGAATTAAGATTGGATTATTAGCGGTAGCGTTAGTTTTGATTTTGATGTTTATTCCTGTTAGTTCGATTGCCGTAAAACCTATATTAAAAAAAGAAAAAGAACCGATACTGACAAGTATTTCTGAAGGACTGAAGTTTGTATTGCGAACACCAACGCTTTTGGCTGCTCAGTTATTAGATATGTTTTCGGTACTATTTGGTGGTGCGGTGGCTTTATTGCCTGTATATCAAAAAGAAATCTTGCACGTTGATGAAGTCGGATTTGGTTTGTTGCGTTCAGCACCCGGACTTGGTGCAATTTTAACCTTAGGTTTACTGGCCTTTTTGCCATTAAAAAACAAACCCGGAAGAAAACTTTTCCTTTGCGTAGCAGGATTTGCTATCTCTATAATAATATTCGGTATTTCAACGAATTTCTACCTTTCTTTTGCAATGCTATTGTTATCGGGTATGTTTGATGCGGTTAGTGTGGTCATTCGCAGTACCATCTTGCAATTAGTTACTCCGGATGCAATGCGCGGCCGTGTTTCTGCTGTCAACACTATTTTTGTGAGTTCGTCCAACGAGTTTGGTGACTTTGAAAGCGGTGTAATGGCCAATTGGCTTGGAACCGTTAGAGCGGTAGTCGTTGGAGGTTGTTTGACCTTAGGTGTAGTTGCCTTCACTTTTTTCAAAGTACCACAATTGCGCAACTTTACTTTTGAGGATAAGAAAGAGGAGTAGTTAAGAGTTTTACGATTTGAGCTTTTGTTTTAGGAGCATTTCGACAAGCTCAATGTGACATTACTTTAACTAATTGTGTTTTGTTCTAATTACAACGATTTTGTTTTCTTTATGACGTTTTGAAGTGTTGTTCTCCGTTGGCTGAGGTTTTAATTTAGGGATATTCTCTGTTGGCTGAGGTTTTACATTGAGGCTCTCGAAATGCTACTCGAAGCCAATGTTACGCAAGCACCTCACGACTACAAGATGCACTAAAGTAATTCTTCTAATGCAATGTCAAACTAATTATAATCTCAATAAAGATCAGAATTACAATCAGCCATTCTAGTTTGGAACTTTCTCTTACATTTAGCACATCGGTAAACAGGGTGAGGTTGTCTTCTACAATTTGCAGGCGGTAATCTAAGTCTTTGAACCTCGTATTGATGTCGAAATTGGCTTTTAGGTTGCGGTTTAATAAGTTTAGCTCTTCGTTGTCCCAAACCAAATTGGGATCATCTAGAATATACAAATTATCGATGATGCTGTTTTTAACGTTCAAAACTTTACCAATGTATTTTAGCAAATTGGTTTTGGAAATACTCAATTTACCACTTTTTTCTAACTGTAGAATATAGATTTTAGAGGACGCTATAAGGTCATCCGTTAGGTTTTCGTAATAATCTAAGGCTACTGATTGCCCTATGTTAAGCATAATGATTCGCATTAGCGACGCTTCGATATTGGGAACACTTACGTAATTGTTTTTTACAATAGGCTTTTCAATCGAGCTGTTTATTTCAATGCGATATTCTTCCGAAAGGTTTAAGTTTACTAGTGAAGTTGCATAGTTTTTGATAAAATTCACAAATTCACTTTTACTTACCGCGTCATAATTGGCGAATACGATAACACCATAATCAAACACATACAAGAACCTGTTGTTTTCGCTAAAAGAGTAAAATAATTCGGTGGTGGAACCCGAATGGGCTTCGGTTTGAAAATCGGCGCGAAATTTTTTGATATTAAATGATTCGGCTAGTTGAAGGGCTTCTATCTTGATTTCCATCTCCTTTTGGTTTTTTACAAAGATAGTTATTTTAATATAGAGGAGGAATAAGTGAAGTTTAATTTACCACTTTACCATTTTGTAAATTAGCTTTTATTTAACAATCACTTAGGTTAGAAACCCAATCATTTATGACTATTTTTAACAAAAAATAAATTATGACAGCAACTAAAGGATATGCGGCACAAGATTCTAAATCTGATTTAGCGCCTTGGGATTTTGAACGACGCGAAGTAGGACCACACGATGTGCAATTTGATATTCACTATTGTGGTGTGTGCCACAGTGATTTACATCAAATAAAAAATGATTGGGGCGAAGGGATTTTTCCAATGGTACCTGGTCACGAGATAGTAGGTAAGGTAGTAAAAGTAGGTAGTCACGTTAAGAAATTTAAAGTGGGTGATCTTGCCGGAACTGGTTGTTTGGTGGATTCTTGCAGAACTTGTGAGAATTGCCAAGAAGGTCTGGAGCAATTTTGTTCGAATGGGATGACAGGTACGTACAACAGTTTGGAGCAAGACGGAAAAACGCCTACTTATGGAGGTTATTCTAAAACGATAGTAGTACACGAAGACTTTGTATTGCACATTTCTGATAAGTTGCCTTTGGATGCCGTTGCACCTTTATTGTGTGCCGGAATCACAACCTATTCACCATTACGTCACTGGAAAGTGGGTAAAGGCCACAAATTGGCTGTATTAGGTTTGGGTGGATTAGGCCACATGGCAGTTAAGTTCGGTGTTTCTTTTGGAGCTGAAGTAACCGTATTGAGTACGTCTCCAGAAAAAGAAGCTGATGCTAAGAAATTAGGAGCTCATAAGTTTGTGGTTACTAAAGACGCCGAACAAATGAAAGCAGTGGCTGGTTATTTTGATTTCATATTAGATACCGTTTCAGCGCCGCACGATTTGAATGCTTACCTTTCATTGTTGCGTGTTAATGGCGTACATATTTGCGTAGGCGTACCACCAACACCATACCAATTGCACGCTTTTAGTTTGATAGGCGGAAGAAGAAGTTTGGCTGGTTCCTTGATCGGCGGTTTGCCAGAAACTCAAGAAATGTTGGATTATTGTGCGGAACACAATATTGTATCTGATATTGAACTTATAGATATAAAAGATATAGATGCTGCCTTCGAACGAATGGTAAAGGGTGATGTGCGTTACCGATTTGTGATTGATATCGCTACACTGTAAGCTTTAAATTTTAACGCTAGTAAAGAAGACCTCATTGCTCAAGTTGCAGTGGGGTCTTTTTTTAGCAAACATTTTAAATGGTGGCTTCGAGAGCATTTCGACAGGCTCAATGTGACATTCGTGGAGCTAATTGTGTTCTGCTTTACTAATAACGTTTTTGTTTTCTAAGGTCGTTTTAAAATGTTTTTCGTTGACTGAGGTTCTCGAAGTCAACGTTATGCAATGCTCTCGAAGTCAATGTTATGCAAATTTCTTTCAAAAAAAACTCTCCACAAGCAGGGCTTCGAGTAACCTCAGCCATCGCGAGAACTTAATTTTATAATAAACATCTTAATAACCCTCCAAATCTTTAAATTTTGCAAACATTTGGGATAATCTTATAATTCTTTAACAGGATTAGGAGGTAACTTTGTTAAAAGCAATAATTCATTAAAACTTACGATTATGAAATCGCCATTAACAACAATTTTGCGCAAGCAATTGAAAAATCATCGAACTCCGATGAAAAATAAAATCGATTGTGAGATAAACACCAATAAATAAAAAGGCGATACCACCTGCCTGTCGGCAGACAGGTATATGACCGCTTACAAATCAAATTTTATATATATGAAAAAAGCACTTTTAGCTGTGTTACTTTTAGCAGGAATCACAGCATCTACGGCACAAGAGGAACAATTAAATGATTTTCAAGAAAGCATTCAAGATAGACTAGAGCAGGAGCCACAACCAGAAACTCAAGTTTATGTTGAACGCACTGCGAGAATTGAAGCGAAGAAACTTCACGACGAGAAGGTGGCTAAAAAAAGAGCTAAGCGTATGGCGAGAAAACAAGCTAGAGCGAATGCCAAACAGCCTTCTGTAAAACCAGAATAACAGTTCTGAAAGCATTGGTTTCAAGAACCTCAACCATCAGTAGCCTCCTTTCGAGGGCATTGTCTCTGATGGTTGAGGTTTTTTGCTGGTAACAGGTATTAGTTAATTGAGGTTTTTAAATTGAGATCCTCGAAATGTTCCAGAAATGCTCCAGAAATGCACTCGAAGTCAACGATACGTTATGCTCAAGAAATGTTCTACAAATACTCCCAAAGCAGTTTTATTAGTTGTTGTATAAAAAGCAACTTCAAGTGCGGTTTTGGAACGCAGATTTAACAAAGGCTTCGCAACACGGAATTTTACGGATTTATTTGTATTGTGCAATAGTACTTCGCTGAAGGATTAACCACAAAGGCACGACTCTCGGGGTTGAGAGGATTTTAGGTAAGTTACTAGGATTGTTTTTTTCTACTTGGTTGGCTTTATTTTTCCTTGTTTTTGTTGTACGATGTGCCATTCTTCGTTTGGTAGGTGTTTCTTTTGCTCTGGTTGGCTGGTTATGTCGGTTCCTTGTGCGTAGGCTTGGGCTTGCAGTTGTGCTGGTTGGTCGGCGTTGTAGTGTACTTTTACGTCTTTCATATCCATTCCTGAAAGGTTTGCTACGCCTGATTGTAATTGATCTGGTAAACCGTTCTTGTTGGTCTGTTCTTTGGAGTTTTTTTTAGTTTGTAGTTGTGCTACTTGTGGGAACGAGCCACTATTACTTTCATCCAATGCACTTTTTTCTTTTACGCTGCTGTTTTTGTTAGTTGATTTGGTGGCTTTTGATTTCATTTTTTACAGGTTTTTGTCGGTAAAGCACGGATTGGAGGTAAAGCACGGATTGAAGGTAAAGCACGGATTGCAAATCCGTGCTATCTCGTAATGTGCGGATTGCAAATCCGTGCTATGTGGTTTTATTTAAAAACTTCTTTTAGGACTGCTGCCAGGCGGATTCCTGCTGTTTGGATTTGTTCTTTGATTACGATGAAGTTTTGGTCGACATAAGAGTCATTTATTTTGGCGCCGTTGGTTTTGTAGATTGCTGGTAGGAAGCTGCGTGATTGGTTGGCCCATTCTACGACGTCAATTTGTGCGATTTGTGCTTGTTCTTCTTTGGTGTAGGTTTTGGCTTTTAAGCATTGCGGTAACGTTAGGTTTTTGTACTCAATAATTCCGGAGTCAAAAAAGGAGTGTAGGTTGGTACCGCGACCGTAAAAGTTTATTTGGTAGTCGTTTCCGCCTTTATCATCGCCGTAGCCTACGTGTAAGGGTTGGTGTAAATCGCCTACTAAATGAAAGAGAATGCAAAGTTTGATTTTGATTTCTTCTTTGGTAAGGGTTTTGTAGTTTTTGAGTTCCTCGATGGTTTTTGTGAGTGCACCGATGATGTTGTCGTCATTGTTAGCTGTTATTTTTTGTCCTCTTTCGGCGTTGATGTAGTGTAGTTTTTTGAGGTGGTCGTAGCTTTTATCGCTTTTTATTTTGTCCATCCAGTTGGCAGCATCTTGTATTGTCATTCCGTCTAAGTATTCTATAAGTACTTTGCGTGTGGTTGGATCAAGGTAGTTGAAGGCTACTTCGGCCACGAGTGCGTGTCCTTTTTCGCTCCAAGCGAGGCTTTTTGTAGAGGTGAATAGGGCAGTGGTAATCCATAATGTAATGAGGTATTTTTTCATTTTTGCAATTGTTGAGGTTTATTTTTTACAAAAGTACGGGAATATGGATTTGGAAAGTGTTAAATGGCGTTAAATGTGGGTTGGGGCTTCGCTTGGGGTTTTAATGTAAAAGCGCTTCGCTTGGGGGTTTTACTTGTTTTGTGGGATGGCGCTTCGCTTGGGGGTTTTTAACGCTAAGGCGCTAAGGCGCTTCGCTTGGGGTTTTGGGACACAGATTGAGCAGATTGAACTGATTGGCACGGATTTATTTGTTTTGTGAGATGGCGCTTCGCTTGGGGGTTTTATTTGTTTTGTGGGTAAGGCGCTTCGCTTGGGGTTTTGGAACACAGATTGAGCAGATTGAACTGATTGGCACGGATTTATTTGTTTTGTGGGATGGCGCTTCGCTTGGTTTTTTATTTGTTTTGTGGGTTAGGCGCTTCGCTTGGGGTTTTTTAACGCAAAGGCGCAAAGACGCTTCGCTTGGGGTTTTGGGACACAGATTGAGCAGATTGAACTGATTGGCACGGATTTATTTGTTTTGTGGGATGGCGCTTCGCTTGGGGTTTTTTAAAACTTGAAATTCTCCGTTGACTGAGGTTTTACATTGAGGTTCTCGAAATGCTCTCGAAGCCAACGTTACGTAATGCCACTAGAAATCAACGTTAACCAATACCGCAAAAAACCAACGACAAGTATAATTGGCAACACTCTAAGGCAAATCCCTGTAGGCCTTTGCTAATTCAGGTAACAAATCAAGATTACCCTCGATTAAAGCTTCTTTCTTTTTTCGAGTCCAACCTTGGACTTGTTTCTCACGATAAAAAGCCTCATCAATACGCTGGAATTCCTCATAATACAACAGCGATACCGGCCTACGCTTCTTTGTGTGATTGGCACCTTGACCATTTTGATGTTCCTCCAATCTTCGTTTTAAATCATTTGTACTTCCAGTATAATAACTACCATCAGAACAAAGTAGAATGTACATATAACCTTTCATAAAAATATATTTTAATATAACACGCAGGGCTTCGAGAGCCTCAGCCACCGCGAGAGCATTTCGAGAGCATTTCGAGAGCCTCAATGTAAAACCTCAATGTAAAATTTCAGCCACCGCGTGAAACCTTCCTTAATTTAAACATCTCCGTTGGCTGAGGTTACTCCAAGTCAACCTTAAGCAATGCCTCTCGAAGCCAACGTTATGTAATGCTCTCGAAGTTAATAATCCGCGAATTAAATTTATTCGTCTTCGTCAAAATCTAGATAATCATTGATGTCAAAATCATTATCGGAGTCATTAAATAAATTTTCTTCGGGACGCACTGCACCTGGTGGATTAAATAACTCCCATTCGTCCCAATAATAATTGGTGGTATCAAAACTTTTAACCCATTCGATAAATAATAGTCTAAAGGCGTCAATTTCACTGCGGATTAGGGTTACATATTCTAAATCTTTGTACTTTTTGTGGAAACGCAAACTGCCTACTTGCACATACAAATGCATTGCGTGATCGCGAATGATTGCAGCATTTTGCATTCTGATAGAATACAGGTTACCTCCTTCAGCACCTGCTATTTTTGCTGTGATTATCATAGCATCTTCCAACATTAAATGCTTAGTGTCTTGTATATAGTCGTCCTCTTCTGGTAAAGATGCTACTAAGCTTTGAACCAATTTAAAAATCAATTCTGCTTTTTGATAAATGGGTATTGCTCTACTTTTGTCTAGTGCCATAGTTTCAGATTATGTTTAAAACAAATTTACACTTTTTATAATAATAAACTCCCTAACTTTAGATTAGGGAGTTTATCCATTATTGTGCTGTTTTGGATTTAGTTTTATGCTTTGATCTATTGGTTTTGGTATCACGATCAATGCGTTTTACTTGTGCTACTATTTGAATTGCGATACTCGACAATTTACCTTTTGGCTTTATCCTTGATTTTATATTCGATCGAAATTATGGAATCACAACATCAGCTTCTTTACTAATAATAATCTGCGGTTTTCCTTTATAAATCACCACTTTACCAGTAACGCATATTTTTTTATTTTTCAAAGTCAATAGGTCGTAACTAAAGTTTTTGAAATCTTTTTGAAAGACCACCACCGTAAAGGCATTGTTAGGAAAAGCTGCGCCAAAATTCAAATAAAGTACTTTGTTTTCGCTCTTGGTTTGATACGTGCCCGTAACGGTTTCGCATAGGGTAACGGTCTTGTCTTCAAACGTTGCGATATTGTCAAGCGTAACGTCTTGCGCTTTTACCAAAGGCGTAATTAGTAAAAATAGGAGTAAAGTGAGGTGTTTCATAGTTGGATTTTTAGATTGTTCGATTTTTACATTGTAATGTTGTCAGTTAGTTTTCACAGGAATTAAAAAAGTATAGGTAGTGGCCTTTTTTTTCGTTCTATGCATAAACAGTATTTTATACGTACCTTCTACATAGGAGTAAGGTGAGGTGCTTTATTCAGATAACTTTTATATTACATTTACTTTACTAAATGCATTTAGATAATCACATAAAGTTTTTTGACTTTTGCATTCATTGTTAGTGTTGCCCATTCCGTACATACCCAAAACAACAATAACCAGACTAATAAAGAGCAGTAGTACTCCAAAGAACTTTTTTATAATTCTACTTTTTTATTTTCAGTTTTGTTATTCCGACTAAGGAGGAATCAGATAAAACCAAATCAATATTCATATTATAATAATTTAAATTTTCTCCTTATCAAAGAAATTATCCAACATACTTTTTAACTCAGCTAATCTTGGTCTTAAAAACTTTTCATGGCTTTTGTAATAATCTTGAATTTCTTTAACTCTACTTGGCTCTATTATTTCTTCTCTAAAACTTGTCATTGCATAATTAGCATCAACATCTGTTAATAAAGCACCTATCAAGAGAATATTCAAATCAATACTTCTATGCAAAGGCATTTCTTCACTTTCTCGACTCCATTTTTCACCTGTATGTCTCCAAATTTTTAAAGATATTTCATCCTTATCATATTGTGCTTGACCAATGGATAATGCTTTTGCATCGGACTTGTTAGCATATTGTGCGTCAATTTTATCATAATCATTTACTGAAATAATTGGCTTATGAGATAAGTGTTTCGGTACTTTCATGAATTAACAATATCTATTTAACAAGTATTCTGATAAACCAGGAAAATTATTTGAAAATTTATTATTTCCGATTTGTAAATCTTTTTCTAAAATCCTTCTCATTTTATCAAAATTAGTTGTACCGGTTGAGGATTTTGAAATTTTAAATATTTCTCTAAACTTACGACCTCTTAATTCTCTCAAATAAGGAGTGTTTAAATTTAAGAATCTATTTATTTCATTATCATAAACCGCAGTATTCGAAGATTTCACATAACCTGTCGTCGTATATGATATTGTTGACATGTGTGCTTCAATCAATGGAGAAATTCTCATAGGTAAACCAGAAGCTTCATTAAATTGAGATTTTTTAGTATCACAATGTAACTCTTTCGCTCTTTTTCCAGAGCAAACAGCTAGCATATTTGTATAATCTAAAGTTCTGTCGGTTGTTCCATTTTCTCCATTGCAGATGGTTTGTTCACAATGATGTTCAATAGACATATTATCTTTATTGATTTTTTGCATACAATATCCACAAACCCAACCTTGCTCATTTAATAAGGCAGTTTTTAAATCATCTATTTCCTTTGTATCTAAACCATCATAAGTAGGAAGATATGCAGGGTCTTCTGGATTTCGTTTACCAATATAAGTTAATAGGCTTGTAGGTGGTGCTAATTTAATTATTCTTCTCATAATCTCTATCAAATTCGTAAGCCGCTAATCTTATGTTTAGATCATCAATCAAATTACTTAATCCAGAAGCTTTGTCTTCTTGATTATATTTTAATTCAATTGCATGAATTACTTTTTTTATCTCCTCAGGTGATTTATTCTGTTCTATAAAGATGTCAATTTGTTCAATTAATTTTACATATTCCTTTGGTCTATCAGTAGCTTCAAAAATATATTTTAATAGGGAATTAGTATCTTCTCCTAATGTTTTTAAATGAACTCCGTCCACTTTAAAATTATCACAAATAAATACACATTCACTTGAAACTGAAGCAACAACTTGAGGAGAATGAGTAGCTACAAAAAATTGAATATTGGGAAATATTTTAATCAATATTGGTAGAATTTCTCTCTGCCATTTTGGATGTAAATGAGTTTCTATTTCATCAATCATTACAATACCTGGTGACTTTAGAAAATCATCATCGCTTACAAAATCTTTTGCAATTGATAAATTATATGCAATATCAGCAATTAATGTAATAATTGCTTTTTCACCATCTGATTTATTATCTAAACTTTCTTCCTTATTAGTTTTTTTATTTTTTAAAAAAAGCGCAGGCAATAGCTTAGCATTACCAGCTCTTTTTATTTGTTTTGATAATAAAGAATAACTACCATAACCTAATTCTTCAAAAGCAAGTTCCAATGCTTTTCGAATATCTCTTAAATCTGGACTTTGAATTTTAAAATCATTAGAATCTCTTTGCAATCTTAATTCTGCAGTTTCATTTTCAAAAAACCAGTGGAAAAATTTGCTGTAGGAAAGAGTATCTTGATAAATATTTGACCATGCTTCTAATTGAGATATTTTAAAATTATTAAAATTATGTACTTCAGTATATGTTATTGAACCTCTGTTTGCTGGATAGAATTTTATAATTGGAATTGTTATTGGAGATATTCCAATTTTATTTTTGAAATCGTGGATGATTTTATTAAAATGCATTTCAATAGTTTGAGGTTTTTTAAGTTCATTACCTGCACCAATGTTAACAAATGAATTAAAATTAACTCCAACATCTTTGAAGTTGGAAATAAATGAGTTTATGGATGCGTAATTTTCATTATAATTTACATCGTTATTTCCAAGTTGTAAGTTTTCATTATAAACATTAGTAACTCTAAAACTAAATTGACTTACTGATTTCAAAATTGCTGATAACAAAGTAGTCTTACCTGAAGCATTACTTCCAATGAATACATTCATATTAGGATGAAAATCAACATCACAACTTTCAAAACCTTTATAATTTCTTATTTCTATTCTATCTACTTTCATTTCTATCTTTTTAGATGACTAATTTACAAATTAATTATTTTGATAACTCTTTTATTTTATCTGCTAAATTTGTAATTAATTCAAATTTTTGCTCAGTTCCTATATGAACTAAATTATTATTATCAATTTCAATTTGATTTATAATAACAACATCCAATAGGTTATGTAATTCAGATACACAACGATGAAGATTATACTCAGCATTAATATTAGCTACAAGCTTTGCTCTATTTATTGTTGCATGAATAGGATACCATTTGTTATCAAACAAAAAACAATATGTTTGTCCATTATTATAATTTACCAAACCATTTTCAATATCTTGTATAGCTTGTAAAATATGTTCTAATTCCATAAATAATAAATTTAAATACTCAAAACTTTTGTACTCTCTTCTCCAAATTGACTGATAACTCTAACCGCAATCTTTTGACCTTGTTTTACTTCAAATGGATGACTTTCGAAGCCATATAATCTATCGAAAGCTTCGTCATCGATTTCTATTTTTAAAGTGCGTTCAACGTTTTTCTTGGTTTTTTCTTTAGCCAAATCGTCTAAACCTTTACGCCATTTTTTGAATTCGTCTTTGTTACCGCCGCAGAAATACACTTGTTTTACCACGAAGTTACTGCCATCATAATCATCATCTACCATCCAGTAGGCAATGTCTTCCACGTTACGAGCTTTTACAACATCTTTGATTGGGTCGTAAATATCCAAACCACATATTTCAACTGTGGCTTGGTTTCCTTTTTTGTTTAATTGTACATCTGGTTCTCCGATAGTTACGAATGATGCAGCTTTTTTATCTTTTTTCAATAAGCCGTCTTGCATTAAATCATCGTGCATACGTACTTTTGAAACCTCAAACGAACCTACTGACATTGTTACGTTTTGGTTAGCAATATCGCTTTCAAAACTAAATCCTAATACAATTAACCAATCGGCATCGCCACGTTGACGACATGATTTTACTGCTTCGTTTACCGATTGCTTGGCTACCGTTCCAAATTTTGGACCAATATGGAAATAAGCTTTTTTCTCATTACCTTGTGCATCTAAGTAAAACCCTTCAGCATGCAAATACGAATCGGCTAAACGTTCTACACGTATAAAAACTGCCTGCTCATCTTTAATACCATTACGAACACCAGCCGATTTTAAATGCTCAAAAATGCGCTCTTCAAAACTACCATTGTCTTCTGTTTTTTGACTGCCATCATCTAAACTTTCAGGACTAACTGGCTCAAAGTTTTGAAGTGTTTCAACAGTAAATGGACCTGAAACTCTAAGTTTATCTTTTTCTTCCAATGGTTGATCATACAAGATTTCTTGTTCACTTGGTTCATTATTAGCAATTGATCCCAATGTGATATGGGGAACAGTTTTGTAAATTAAACCTTGTCTTATGTCTTTACCATTCTCGTCATACATTTTATAGTATGGATAGAGTCTTGTCATTAAATTCTGTTTAGCAATATTTAGAGCTATCCTCGATGTATCAATAGTTATCCATCGACGACCCCATTGTTCACAAACTAATGCTGTCGTTCCGCTACCACACGTTGGATCAATGACTAAATCACCTGGATCTGATGTCATTACAATACAACGTTGAACAGGTAATGGATTTGTTTGAACAACATATTTTCTTTCTATAAAAGAATTTACAGTGTCTTTCCAAACATCATCAAGAACCCTAACAGGATAATCATCTAAATATAATTTATACCCAAAAGCTTTACCATACTTAATAAGGCGATTTTTTTTTATCAACATTTCCATTCCATTTCTGGTGGTCTTCCAACTTTTCCCTTTCTTTGGTTTTGGAATTAATTCTCCTTGAAACTCAAACTCATAAATGCAAGTTGCAGTGCTTCCCGAACTTACTAAATCTAATATTCTAAATGGCTTCCCTAATTTCAATTTATCAAAATCTTTTAGAGGATTAAATCGTTCAATTGTTCCATCCGGCATTTCAATTAAATTGTAAAATTCCTCTTCTAATTTTCGTTCGTTGTATAATTGTCGATATTTTACAGTTTCCTTATTTTTTGAATACCAAATTATCACATCTCCTAAAGAAGAAAGATATTTGGAACCAAGTGGAATTTTAGTTTGATAAGAAATTTGGTTCATAAAGTTTTCACTTCCAAAAACTTCATCCATTAGATTCCTAACCAAATGAGAATTCTGTGTTGAAATTTGCACAAAACAAGAGCCGTTTTCGTTTAATAATTCTTTTGCTATTAATAAACGATCTCTTAAATAAGAAAGATACGAATGAATACCTAATTCCCAAGTGTCTCTAAAAGCCTTAACCATTTCTGGCTCACCCGATAAATTTTCATCATTATCTTTTACCGTTCTATTATTTAATTTTATTTGCCAATTTGAACCATAATTAATCCCATAAGGAGGATCCATATAAATAGTCTGTACTTGTCCTGCCATTCCTTCACGTTCCAATAAACTTGCCATTACTAAATGGCTGTCGCCTTGTATCAAACGGTTACTCCAACCATCAGAGTGTTTGTAGTATTCGCTTACCTTGTCTAGTTCGTCGCGTTCCAAAGCATTGCCAAACAGTTCGTTAGTAGAGAACATGTCCAATTGGTTTTCGTCTCTTTTTTCTACAACGGTTTTGTAGAGTCCTTTAATTAATTGCTCAGGAGCAATGTGTTCGTGGCGATAAAGTGAACGTATGTCTACTTTTAACACATTTTCACGGTCATCATTGCCGTATTTGTTCATCCAAAACAGTTCAGGGTCTTGTCCACGGTGAATGACAGGGTTTTTAGGTAATTCTAAAACGTCTTTGCCTTGGCTAACTTTTTCATTGGCGTTTTCATATCCGGCTTCTTCTTTAGAAGGGATATGAGCTCGTGTGGAATTGTGTTTTATTGAGTCTATTTTTTTGGACATATTTTCATGTATTAAATAGGTGTATTTTTAATGCTTTTAATTGATTTTCAATTTATTTTGCTTCTTCACGTGTAGCCGTTGACAATGTTCTATATTCAAGACTTTTCCAATGTTTTAATATAAAATCTCTTTTGTCACTATTGTTTCTTGTACCTACACCATAAGGTTTAGGATATAATGATTTCATTCTTTTTTGACATTGAACCCCAATACCAAAAAGTATAAACTGATTCGTATTTGAAGTTTTAATTTGATATATTCCAGGGCCAATAGGTGCATCAATTGCTCTGCAACTTTCTGGTTGTGGCATTGGTTTCCATTGTGACCATTTTAAACTACTATGTGTAAACATATTTACTCAATTGAAAATCTTGTTTTTACAAACTCAATTAAATTAGAGTTTCGTTCTTTCATTTTTTCCCTGTCAAAATCGTTCATACTACCTGCTAATAAATGATTAATTTTAACAGATGACTTATTGTAGTGTTCTTCCTTATCTCTAGGATGAGCATTTCTTGCACTTACATTTACTTTGCTTTCTAAAATAGTTAAATTTCCTAACAATGAAATTTCTAAATCATAAGTTTCTTTTCTGCCAAAACCATACAATTTAATACCTGTTTCTAATCCTCTACTAAAAATATGTTCAATTTGTAAATCGGAATATTTTTCAATAGTTAATTGTTGATTGTTTTTGGTTTTGTTGTATTCACATAATATATATTTCACCAACGCTTGTTTATTATCAACACCGTATGCTAAATATTCTTCTAATAAATAATCATTTAAAAAAGTTTCTGTAAATCCAATTAAAAATCCTTTGATTTCATCAACTGAAAATTTATACTGATTTACATCTGAAGCCATTCTATAGATGTTAGACCTAGGGTTGGTATTTTTTAGTTTATAGATTCTTACTTCAACTGTTTCGAGTATTTTGAATAATGGTTCTAGTTTTTCTTGTTCAAATAATCTAATCAAAAGAGGAAACATTGTAGCTGTAAATTGCAAGTATCGAAAATATTGTTGATAGGTAACATCTTGTTCAATTTTATTGAATAATTCAGAATAACTTTTTGCAAAGCTTTCAAAATCGGTAATGTAGTTATCTATAAATTGATATAGTTTTTCTGTATCATGTTTAAAACTTTCACATCCATCTTTAATTCTTTTGTAAATACTGTTTGCTCCTAATTGGTAATCCCAATTATCATACAACATTTTTGACGAGTAATAATGATGGGTATAAAATGTATTTTCAAAATCTGTTACATCAATTGTAGAAAGAATACCCAAATCATCTTTTTTGATGATTACATTATCTAAATAATCAAATATTTTACCAAATTTTTTGTTGATGTCATCATTTAATTTTTCTTCAAGATATAATGTTGAATAAAACATTAATGAACTTTTTGTTTTATCAAGATTGTTTAATTGTAAACCTCTGTCATTTATTACTGTAAACATTTTTACTGCTTGTGAATGGTCTTCAACATCAAAAATAAGTACATCAATTTTATTGGTAATGTATTCAATCACTTGTACAATAAACTCTTGTGATTTTCCTTCAATTTTATTTTTGAATTCTATTTTAGCGTTGTAAAGATGACGTTGACTTCTAACTGAAATCTCATCTACAAAAATGGTATCGAATTTAAATATTAGTTTATTGATAAAATCAGCATCCTCTCCCAAAGGTATCAATTTTGGAGTTTCTTCATTACCAATAAACATTCTTGTATATGGTTTTCTTTTTGTTTCATCATCTAATGCTTCTATAAGACAGTTCATTAAAATGAATAAGGTTGTAACTCTTTGTTGTCCATCTATAATTTGATATACTTCATTTTCAATATCACCAGCCTCATCGTCTTTCATGAAACATAGTGTTCCGATAAAATGTTTTAGCTCAAGATTTTCGATTACATCATCCCATAAATCTTTTCGTTCTTCAAATCCCCAACTGTATTTTCTTTGATAATCTGGAATAACAAATCTGTTTCCGTGAAAAAGGCTTCTTAATGTTTGCGGTATACTTGGTGTAAATCCCATATTATATTGATTTTATTTTATCGATTAATTGATTTTTAATATTTCTAACGTCATTGGCAATTTCAATAAAAAACCATTCGTCATAATCATATTTTTCTCTTACGGCATTTACAGCCGGAAGCCAGCGGTTTTCAACAAACCATTTTTTCTCCTCTTTATCTTTGTTCATTCCTGTTATTTCAATCATTAGGTTTGCCATAGAACCATCTTTACGTTTTACACGAGCGATAAAATCAGTATAGTACATTCTGTCTTTGCCATCTTTAACATAGGGAATGACAAAGCCTAAAAATTGGTTTTTTACATAAGTATCTACTTCGTCTAATTCTTCTAAGGTTTTGGCACAAACACCTTCCCAATCAGAATCCATCACAACAAAATTGACATGACTTTTATGGGTTGGGTAAACGTCTTTAGATGTATTGCCACCAACATATTTAGTACTACCAAATTTGTTGTAATAATTAAATACGGGTTTGATATACTCTGAGGTATTTATATGTGTGTTAATACCTCGTCTTATATGGTCTACAATAGTTTTTGGCGATTGAAAGTACAACAGTTTTTTATAATTGTCATCTTGCATATTTAGCAATAAAACTTTGTTTTTATACCAATAGGTGACAATTTCTTTAAGCCTGTTAAACTTTTGAAATTGAGGTTCGTGCTCATCATTTGAAAAATGATATTTTAATAATTCTTTTGTTAGTAAAAAGATAATTTCATTTTCTCTTTTTTCTAGTACTTGGCTAATTTCTAAAAATTCTTCATCACCAGAAAAGGCAGTTGCCATCTTAGTAATTGTTGGAAATTTTGAACCGTCTATTTCATAGTTTTCTATATCGGTAAAATCATATTGAATATTGTCTTCATCATATTCTACTCTATAACCCTCTATATTTGGGAATTCAATTTCGTGTGCTTTTTGTCTCTCTGGAATTGCTTTTACGTGAGTATATTCTGGTGGGTCAACAGGTGATGCCACACCGCCTTTAAAAAATTTAAATGGCACTCCGATAATATGCGCATATTCAGGCGGGAATTTTTCGATAACAATTTTACGTTTATCGTCTGTTGGATTACCTTCTTTGTCATAGCCTTGTAGAAAATAATTCATTCTACGTAAGGCACGACCAGCCACTTGCTCACAAAGTAATTGTGAACCAAAAGCACGTAATCCCATAATGTGAGTTACTGTATTAGCATCCCATCCTTCAGTTAACATAGAAACAGAAACAACACAACGAATATGCCCGCCCAATTTGCCGGGTTCACCAACGGTGTTTACCACTTCACGAAGAATTTCTGCATCAGTTATTTTAGAAGCAGCACCTTGTCCGTGTAAACGAGCATAATCTCTTTTGAATTCTTCAATTTCAGAATCAAATATTTTCTTAAAATCATCACTTATTTGTCCACCATCATCTAAAGCTTCTGAATCTATGATTAAGGTAGGAGATTTCTTTTTTAATCTACCCATTTCATCATAATTCGAAAACAAATCATAATGACCAGTTACGGTTTGAGTAGTTCCTTTTTCATCTTCGGTTTCATAACCTGCAATGAATTTATACAATTCTTTGGAAACCGAAGTATTGTTACAAACTGCAATAAATACAGGAGGACGAGAGAAAAGATTTGATTTTTCTTCACCTTTAGCTCTCATATTATCTGAATACTCTTTGTAATGATTATAGAATTGGTCTAAAGCTCCTTTAACTAGAGGAGGCAATTTAGGAGGTTCTTCAGTTAGCTTTTTACCTTCTTCTTTGGCTTCTTTTTTAGCGGTTCGTTGCCCTTTTTTAGGTAAATCATCTTTAACATGTTCGTAAAGATTACGCAAAATAGGCATTGTTAATTCCTGTGTATTATCACTTTCAGGCAAAAAAGGGATTTTTACTAATCCAGATTCAATAGCTTCAATCAATCCAAAATCAGAAACTACCCAACCAAATAAGCTGTACGCATCATAACCCGAACCTTGTAAATAATAAGGTGTTGCCGATAAATCATAAACGGCTGTTATTTTAAATTTCTTTGCGAATTCTGTCAAACCAGTAAACCAAACAGCAGCTTTCGCATTCTCATCACCTTCAGTATCTTTTGTTTTTCCTTTTTGTTTAGGTAAATAACAGTGATGCGCTTCATCATTAAGTATCAATAATCGGCTTCCAGTTTTAAACTTACCTAAAACCCGTCGTACAACTTGATTGTAATCTTCTTTAGATTGGCTTTGTATTTCTGCAATCTTCTCATCTTCACTTTTAACTTTTCCATCATAAATACTTTTCTTATTACCTTGTAATTGTCTTTGTTCAAAGGCATGGTAATTAGTAATAATTAGTTTAGAATTTAAATTTGCTAGTTGAGGTTCAAGATTTTTAGGTACTAAATCTCTCGCTGCATAATAATCGGAACGTTCATTTTTATTGGTTGATTTTTTGTCAACAAATAAAACACCTAAACGGTCTTTAATAGTAACTCCTGGCGCTACAATCAGAAAATAATCTGCAAATCGAGTATCTTGTCGGTATTCTTGTCGATTAAAGTAATGATACAAAATTAAAGCTCCCATGACAACTGTTTTACCTGAACCTGTAGCCATTTTAAAAGCTATTCGAGGTAATTGTTGGTAAACATCATTACTAATGTCTTTTTGAGTATTCTTTATTTTATTTATTATATTTTGTCCAGCATTTGATTTTTCAGCTACTTCATTAAGCCAAATAGCTGTTTCTATTGCTTCGCGTTGAGCAAAAAACAATTTCTTCACAGCATGCCTTTCAGAATTATTAAACCAAAAAAGTAATAATTCTCTTGTAACACGAGTTGTATTAGGATAATTTTCTTCTCTCCATTTAGCCACATTATTTCTAATCAAATTAACTAAATGAGTTCCATAATCCTCTTTAAAATCGTTGACTTCAAAAATATCTTTCTGAGGACCTTGTTTTGTTGGAATTGCACCACCCATATCTGGTACAAATATTCTTCTTCCTTCCTTAACATCTTCATAGTCCAATTCTCCTTTCGAATTGGTGTTGTAATGTAATTTTGGTTCGTCGTAGGGACTATTTAGAATTGGATTGTTGTTCATATATTTTTTATTGTAATTCTCCAAACTTATTATTTGTTTTTAAATTTTTATCAAAACATTTCGAAAGTTCCTGACAATGTTAAACTTTCACGAGTAGATTTTTTAAAAAATCAGGCTTTTGAATTTCTTGTCCTAGTTCCTTAGATTCATTCATCACATTAACTAAAGCATCTGATTTAGTAACTAATGATTGATTAAATTTTGAAACACTAATGGTTTCTTTCAAATATTTACTGTCAAAAATTATATTAGAAAGATTATCAGTTATAAATAATTTTTAAACGCTAGAGTTGGTATATTCACTATTTTATTAAATTGAGAATAAGATTGAAAACATAAATGTATCTACTTCTAATTCAAAAACGATTTTATGTCTTTCAATTCCATTTAGCTTATTGTTTAATTTTCTCCAAAATATAAGAATGTTTGTATATTCTAATGATGTAATAGAAATAAAAACTCATCAAACTGTTGATTTTGTAGATAATCTACTTGTAAAAGCAGTGCTTTAACCAAAGAAGATTTTCCAGAATTGTTTCTACCATCCATAATTGAAACCTTTCCTAATTCTAGCGTTGGAAGGTTTTGAAATCGTCGGAAATTTTGAAAGCCAATTTTTTTCATCTTAAATTTTAATGTAAAATTCAAATCTACCAAAAATAAACCAATTTCCCAATTAATTTACAGGTAGTTTTACGTGATTTCGTACAAATATAAAAACCGCCAAACGATCTATTTTACGGTTTTCCGCATTTTGATAAAAATAGTTTTTGAAACCTATTTAAAAAGCGGTTTCGGTAGGCGTTTCTGGTTTTCGGTTTTCTTCGGTAACTAGTGCCGCTTCTTTGTTGGCGTAGTTTTTAATCATAAAATACGTAATCAAGGCTAAAGGAATTCCCAAACAACTGTTTACCATGTCGAGTACGGTTAGATTGATAAAGTCGTTGATGCTTTCGCCTTGCAATAGTCTTTTAATAAGGGTTTGCCCAAAATAATTGATTAGAATCCAGAGCGTCCACCACGTGCCAATGATGAACGAGTTGGTGTCCACTTCTTGTTTGGTAGCTTTGCTAAGCAATTCGCTGGTGTCTTCATCGAGTTCCTTCATTATTTGGTACGGTCGAAACAAACTGATGATAGGTAAAAACCAACTTCCGGCAGCCCAACCTTCTCCGTAATACGTGTTTTCAGTACGAATACTTAGGTTGTAATAGGCTCTGCGAAACCACATAATAAAAAATACCGCACTCGTTATAAAAGCTATGGTGTAGAAAATAGCTATAACTTGTTTCCGCAAATCGTTGTTTGTAATCATTTCGTCGGAAACATAAATACCGTCTTTTAAGTCCAGCAAAAGGTTGTATTGAAAATATTCTGAAATCGCCGTAATCAGGTCTAAAAACATTACTACTAGAATAGCAATCATAACATATTTGGCTCTGTTGGCGTTGGGTTTTAAAGCTTCCAGTTTGTTTGTACTAAGTAAAGCAGGTACAGGCTTCAATACATATTTCGGACAAGCCTCACCGTCAGTAGGAGTAAAGTCAGTAATGGAGCATATTTCATCGGCCTCGAAAGTTCCTTTTTTTCTATGCAAACAAGTCTTGCATTGTTCTAGTTGTTCGTTGGTCATAAAGTCTATTGGTTTGGTTTTGTCAAACGTATCAAAAATTATTTGTTTGAGCAAGAATACTTAGATTCCATTTTGGTTACTAATCGCCTTCAAATATAAAAACCGCAAAATGATGTATATTACGGTTTTCCACATTTGGGTAAAAAAAGTTTATAATCCTCTTAAAGTACTTCGTTTGCTATGCTTAGCACACTAAAGTAATTCATTTAACGTATTAGGCTTTTTCTTCAATACCATTGCCAAAATAGTTTTTGTCCATTACCTGTTGGTCTATTTCGCCTTTCACCACCCACGAAACACCGAAAGCTAGTAGCATTACCGTTTCTAGCCAATAGGTAACATTGTAATCGTCGGGCCAAGTGATGCTTTTGTCTTTAGAGCTAATGACAAAAATCACTAGCAACAGCACCATACAAGCGACCATAATCAAGGCACAAGTTTTATAGATGGGATGCGATTGCATTTTACCAAACTTTTTAGGGTCTTTAGTACGTCGGAAGTTCACAAAGGAGATGATGGCCAACGTTAGAAAGAACAAAACTGCCGCAACATAGTGAATATAACCTGTGTTTTTACTGCTAACAAAAGCCCGAAAGTTATCACTAATAGGCTCAGAGCTCGTTGGGAATATCACAACCAAAAGTGCCATAATAGCGGCAAAATTGCACATAAAATTATCACCTGGAACGTAATGGTACTTGCCCGATGTGGGTTTGCTGTACCCACGGTAGCAAAACAAAAACAAGGCCACAGCACACAAAGCACCAGTAAACAGTTCGCCAACAGTAGCATAATAAAAATGACTAATGGAATCTTTTAAGTTGCCATTGGGTTGGTAGGTTTTAGTAAAAGTAATCCAAAATGTATTATATAAAATACCCGATTCGTTGATGATGGTATTCAACAACCAAAGGCTAAAGGGTAGGAGCATTCCGATGAGTCCCACGGCACGGCGTATTTTGTGGTAGGAGATAACACGGTTTTGGTTTCCAGGATTGGTGTGGGTGTTGGGTGAGGTCATTTTGGTAAAGATTATTTTTAATGATACTTTGTTTTTCCTTTTTATCGTTTCCGATTCCTTTTGCTATATAATTAATAGTTTAAATCGAAGATGCTTTTTCTACTATGGTTTCTAGCAATCGTTTTCTTGTAGTACCATTTACAATTGAAAGATTGCATCATAGTTGACATTTGAAAAGTTTGTTTTAATCTTCATCAATGGCCCAAGTATACACTACTGTTGAGAAACCTCCTGTTTTTTGTCGGTCGATATTACCATCTTCTTCAAATTCTTTTCCAAATCGTTCAAACATTGAAATGAAACCCATATCGCGGTCGGGTACTTTGGTTAAAACTTTACCAATTAATGGCAGTGCCGCTTTGGCAATGATTAGCCAAGGGTTAGTGGTACCTAGAATATCTGAAATGGTTCCCATTGCATCTTCGCCGATTTCCTCTTGAATGTCTCTTAGTACTTCACCCACGCTTCGAACGCTGGATCTAGAGTGGCGTACATAGAAATGTACATTTAATTCTTTGGTTGCTGGTAGGGTTCTTCTCAAAAGTAAGAGTCCTTCGCTATTTGGTGTTTCATCATCAAAGTTCACCTCGTTATTTTGGCTAGGTACTATCTTGACTGTATCGACAGGCACCGTTGATAAAACCATTTTTTCTGGGTCATTTGGGTGTTCCGCCACCACAACAAAATATACTTTCCATCTTTTTTTAGGACGGTCAATTTTTAGCTGATTTAGTTCTAAACGTACTCTCATGATTATTATTTTTGGATTTGCCTACTCTATACTCCCTTTTCGGCTTACTGGTTTGTATTACAAATTAACAAGTATTTTTTCAAATGTGCATCCCTATGAATGGGGATTTTTACTTGGTTTTTAAATAGTTTGGTTTTTAGTGGTGGTAGTGGTTGGTTTTCATTTTTCGGTGAAGTCAGTATACAGTCTTTATCATGTTTACGAAGGAAACATCCCACCAGAAACAACATTTTTTTGTCATGTTGACGAAGGAAACATCCCACCAGAAACTAACCAAAGAAACTCCACCCCAACTTTGTCATGTTGACGAAGGAAACATCCCACTAGAAACTAACCAAAGAAACTCGTCCTCATCCTTCGGCTACTCCACCAAAGAAGAAGAATTCTTAAAAACATATTTTGAAAGTTTACCGCAAATTCGCAAATTATTATAAGTGAAGCGATGTCATTTTTCCATAGCTTCTCGAAACAATTTTGCTCCACTTCGTTCTACTTAATCACTCAAAGTAACGGTAGAGGAAAGTAAAGTTTTAGTGCCTTTAGGACTTGTAAAATCATAATTGTAAAAGAGAAAATTCGTCTATTTACAGCAAACGTCACTTCGAGTGTTTTTTTAAAATCGCGACTGAGCTATTTTAAAAAAAATTATCGAGAACTTAGAACTACAGAAGTCATTATTGTATAGCTTCTCGATACAATTTTACTCCACTTCGTTCCACAAAATCAATCGAAGTGACGGCAGAGGAAAGTAAAGTTTTAATGCAATTAGGACTTGTAAAATCATAGTTGTAAAATAGAAAATTCGTCAATCTACAGCCAACGTCACTTCGAGTGTTTTTTTAGAATAACGACTGAGCTATTTTAAAAAAATGTATCGAGAACTTTGGAGCAGTGGAGCTAGTTGTCAGTGTTCAGTCTTTGTCATGTTGACGAAGGAAACATCCCACTAGAAGCTAACCCACGAAACTTCACCCCAACTTTGTCATGTTGACGAAGGAAACATCCCACAAGTAACTAACCAAAGAAACTCCACCTCATCCTTCGGCCACTGCACCAAAAAAGAAGAATCCTTAAAAACATATTTTGAAAGTTAACTACAAATTCGCAAATTATTATATGTGTGGCGATGTCATTATTGTATAGCTTCTCGATACAATTTTGCTCCACTTCGTTCCAGAAAATCACTCAAAGTGACGGTAGAGGATAGTAGAGTTTTAGTGCCTTTAGGACTTGTAAAATCATAATTGTAAAAGAGAAAATTCGTCTATTTACAGCAAACGTCACTTCGAGTGTTTTTTTAAAATCGCGACTGAGCTAATTTAAAAAAAATTATCGAGAACTTAGAACTACAGAAGTCATTATTTCATCGGTTCTCGATACAATTTTGCTCCACTTCGTTCCACAAAATCACTCGAAGTGACGGCAGAGGAAAGTAGAGTTTTAGTGCCTTTAGGACTTGTAAAATCATAATTGTAAAAGAGAAAATTCGTCTATTTACAGCAAACGTCACTTCGAGTGTTTTTTTAAAATCGCGACTGAGCTATTTTAAAAAAATGTATCGAGAACTTTGATGCGGTAGAGCCAGTGGTTAGTTTTCAGTAGAGCCAGTATTCAGTTTTCAGCATCTGTTCCATTTCTACTAAAAAAAACTATAGCTGTTATTTTTGTTAATAACGCACAATGTTAGAAGTAGTTTGTAAACCAAGAAGCTTTGTTCGTTTGGATTTGTCAAACGTCTCAAAAATAATTTATTTGAGCAAGAATACTTTGGTTCCCTGATGGCTAAGAATAGTCTTCAAATATAAAAACCGCAAAATGATCTATTTTACGGTTTTCTGTAATTTGGAAATAAATATTCTTTTTAACAATAAATTATTCTTTATTAATTAGTTAGCTTCTAGGTAAATTTATTGGTAATCCAATTTTTAAACCGAAATTCATATCATCATCAGGATGAATTTTTAAATTATTTCTATTAACAAATAATAAAATTGATACTATATTCTTCTTTTCAGATTTCAAATTAAATAATAAACCAGTTTCAAAAGGATAAGATTCAGAAACATTTAAAATATCATTTTTAGTATAACCAATTTTAGTATAAACCCCTAATGTGTTCAACGAAGCATATAATTCAATTCCATATTTTTGAAGTAATCCATAGGAATACTCTTCATTATTTTTATTTTGATAGGCGGTTTTTTTATCGGTACTAACAATTGTATTGCCATTTACAGTACCAATGTTATTAGTGTATTCATAATCTTTTTTACTATAGTCATTAAAGTTTGAGTCTCTTCCAAATGTAGCAATGCCTCTTCCTATAAAGTATGATTTCTTTTTAGTTAAGTAAACATAATTATAGCTTGCTTTTACTCCAAATAAATCACCACGAGTTTCTTTAAAATTGTCACTAAAACTCGTTGTTGAAATTGAGGGATTTGAATATATATCAAATCCTTGTCTTTCATAGTAAGGTGAAAAACCAAAATAATTCGTACTAATGTAGGTCCAATTCTCTTTAAAGTATTTAATCTCAATATCATTTCTTTCTTCTGAAAAATTAGTGAGGCGGTTATAGGCTTTTTCGTAATCTTTTATTAATGCATCAATATTTAGTTCGCTAAGGGTTGTAACAGAAACAATAGGATTAGTGTTAGCAAAATTAAATGTTTTGGTTTTTGTAACATTGCCTAAATCTGTTGAGATATTAGATTTGGTTGCTATTAAATTGGCTCCAATTAATGTTGATGTTGAAGGTAAATATTTAGCAATCATTTTTTGAATCGATATACTATTGCTAGCTTCATAGCTTGTTAAAATTGCAGAAGATGAAATATCTAATGGAAATGTAACACCATTTATAGTAGTAGAATTTGTAAATTCAATAATAGAAGTTGGTATTTGAAATAATTGCATAATAATATGCAAATCAATAACATTTTTAAAAACACTATCATTAACTTTATTCAAGTATTCATAATTTTTCATCATTGTTCTTTGAGTTGTCGGATACGTTTTTGATGGGTAACCTTTTGGATTGAACTTTTTGAAACCAGGCACAAAAAAATTTAAACTCAAAGTACCTTTTCTACTTCCATCTTTTGCATCAAAAAGATAAACTCCATCAGTGACAGTGAATTGCCCATCCAGAGTCATTATAAAATTTGAATTACTATAAAGTTTTCCGTTTAAAGATAATTGCGTGTCTTTATCTTTTAATTCATAAGAAACCCCTTGTTTAATGTTGTTATCTCCCAAAATCATAAAGTTTATATCATTGATGATGGATTTATTAAATGCATTATTGCTGACTGGATTATTTATATTGATTTGAGAATATAGAAAAGGGCTCCATAGTAGTATTAATAATAATTTTGTTTTCATAATTTTAATTTGTTGGTTAATACTACAAATCAAATAGTATTTTCAAAAATAAACATCCCTACAAATGGGGATTTTTCAAAAATAAAACGCCCAACCTTTTCAGGCCGAGCGTTTTAAATTGGGTGGATTGGTACATCAGAAGAGAAATACCAACCACCAAGCGGTACTGTGATTACGAACACTAATAATCAAATCTAACTCATTTTAACTAAGTTTAAGACATTAAAAGCACCATTGTTCAACAAATACTTCACGCCATTGATCTCTTGAAAAAACTCAATAAGCAAGACGTGAAAACCGGTTCCCGAAAGGGTTGGCACCGCACTTGGAGTCAATACAGGAGTAATAACACCAGGCACAAGCGGATAAATGACTTCCTCACTTTGAGTCAACTCAAATGCTTCCGTTGCAAAATCTAACTTTAAAAAGCCTGCCTGCAAACTAAAATGCGTAGCACCATCAGCCGAACGCACTTGTTGCAAAGGATCAAAACTAGATAGACTTAAAACACCGGTCACAACATCTACAGCGATGGCAGCATTCAATACACTTCCCATAGTGGCACGAGCATTAAAATCAAAGCCCTCCAACATTGGTACAGCCATACTGTTTGACAAACCAACAGCAACATTTCGTGCACCACGCACACTAACACTGTCCAGATTCTTAATCTGTCCCATAACCTTCACAAGCCTACTCGTCAGTTTACTGTCTTTCGCTTTAAACAACATTGGTCCTAATGCAGAACGCAACAATTTTCCCGAATTCGCAATACTGCCAAACTCCGTCCCGTTTTCTCTCGTACGAGCAAACGCTGGGTCGTTCAAAATTCGATTTCTACTAACACCACCTTTGGCGCGCACAAAGAAACCATCAGTTCCTTTGTAGAAGGTAAGGTCATCTAATGTCCCTTCAACCTTAATCAAGCTTTTTAACTTTGCCATGATTTAAATATTTAAAATTATTATGAAACAAAGGTATAGCGCTAGATAAGGAGCACTTGTCAAAATTGCCGAACTCAAACACAACTTACCTAAATAGAGGCAAATAGTCTTAAAGGAAGCAAAAAGTCATAAAAAGGCCAAATCTGCCATTTTTGCCAAAATAAGAAGCTAAATCATTGATAATATATAAATTACATTGCACAATAAAGCAAAGAAAAATCATTGAAAAATAGGGCAGAGTGTATGACTAATGTATGAGGAGTGTATCAATAGTGTATGGCGAGTGTATGCTAGAAGTATACCAAAGGTATAGATGAGGTTACCAAGAGGTACTAATGAAATTTAAGAAAAAAAGCTATTTTCTAAAAAAACAACTATTTTTTATTAACATACAAATAGACGAAAATCGAACAAAAAAGAGGTATTTTGACGTAAAAAGAGGTAAAAAACACAAAAAAAACGAATTAATATCTTTGATTGTTAAAAACTTCAATTGCATCAACATCATTTTCTTGTTAGATTTGTGTTGTTCGATTTTCAAAGATGGAACACGTCAAAAACCACTATTAATTAAAACAAAATAAATGAAAAAAATGAGACTAAACAGCAGCAACAGTAAGAGTAGAAACCATGCAGAAAAGAATACTAAGAATTTGCATTACAACTAATGATATTGCAAAAATAGAAGAATGCTCGCCTCGAACCGCATCCCAAAAGATGAACGATATGCGCGTCTTTTTTAATAAAACCGAGAAGCGTTTCAAAATTACATTCAAAGAATATGCAGAATACGCGCGCATACCACTAGACGACTTAGAACCGTACCGTCTAATCCCAAGCTATGCAGTGGCATAAAAATCATTTTATCATGGTGCAAACTTCAAAAGATTGCTCATTTCCCTCAAAGTACTCCAATCGGTGTTAAAAAAAAATTAGCGAACATCATCACATTCGTTTCACCTCTGCATAAATTCCACAATTAAACATTTCAAAGATTTCTCAAATTACTCCAATCTGTGTTTAAAAAAATTAGTGAACATCATAACATCAGCAATGCATTTATAACAATTAGCCATAACCGTTACTACTACAAATAATGCGCGAAGTCAGGAGACGTTTGCGCAGCAACTAAACTTAAAAAAGAAATCCGCGTAAATCCGCGTTTGCGACAGTATCCGTTTCATCCGCGTTCCATTTAGTACAATAGAATATAAACTTTATCACTATAAATAATGCGCAAAGTCAGGTGACGTTTGCGCAGCAGTTTTTGCTCCATTTCATTCCACAAAATCAACCAAAAACTCCACTCCAACTTTGTCATATTGACGAAGGAAACATCCCACAAGAAACTAACCATAGAAACTCCACTCCAACTTTGTCATGTTGACGAAGGAAACATCCCACTAGTAACTAACCAACGAAGAGCCACCTCGTCCTTCGGCCACTCCTCCAAAGGAGGAGAATTCTTAAAAACAAATGATTAAAGTTTACCGCAAATTCGCAAATTATTATATGTGAGGCGATGTCATTTTTTCATAGGTTCTCGATATAATTTTATATTTCAAAAACTAGCGTTTTTAAAACATAATATCAGTCGAAGTGACGGCAGAGGAAAGTAAAGTTTTAGTACCTTTAGGACTTGTAAAATCATAATTGTAAAAGAGAAAATTCGCCTATTTACAGCAAACGTCACTTCGAGTGTTTTTTTAAAATCGCGACTGAGCTATTTTAAAAAAATGTATCGAGAACTTTAAACTACAGAAGTCATTATTTCATAGGTTCTCGATACAATTTTGCTCCACTTCGTTCCACAAAATCACTCGAAGTGACGGCAGAGGAAAGTAAAGTTTTTTGTGCTTCTAACAATAATAAAATCATAGTTAAAGCTATTTACTAAGCGCTGCATTATAAACACAAAACATTTCAAAGATTTCTCAAATTACTCCAATCTGTGTTTAAAAAAACATTCTGTAGCTTTGTACTCCAATAAATAAAAGATTATCGCTTCAAACTAAAATGCCCTTTATGCGTTCTGCCATCAGCACGATAAGCTACAAACCAATAATCATCGGATCATTTTTTCATAGGTTCTCGATACAATTTTGCTCCACTTCGTTCCACAAAATCACTCGAAGTGACGGTGGTTTAAAGTACAACACTATCGCTTCAAACTAAAATGCCCTTTGTGCGTTCTGCCATCGGCTCTGTAGGCAACGAACCAATAATCATCGGATACCATCAAATTACCATTATAGGTGCCATTCCAACCGGCGCTTTTGGAATTGAAAGTCGTGATGATTTTACCGTAGCGGTCATAGATTACTACTTTAAAGTCAGGTTCTTTTTCTGAATCTTTGATTCTCCAATAGTCGTTGTAGCCGTCACCATTGGGTGTAAAGTATTTGGTGTAGTACAACAACCAAATGACCTTTAAAGTAATGCCACAACCAGCTTTGTCTTTAACATAAACGGTGTATAATCCCGGTGTAAGGTTGTTGAAGTAATTCTCGTCTTGAAAGTTGGTGCCATCTAGGGAATACTCATACGAACCATTGCCTGAAGTAAGTACTGTAATGCTGTTTTCGTCTAAGGTCCAATCAGAGGTTTCAAATCCGTCAATAACCGGAAGTCCCGAATTGACTACGGTGATGTTTTGACTGAAGCTGCACGTTTGTCCGTTGTAGGTATTAGTAGCCGTTACCGCCAAATTGGTTACACCGATGGCACTAATGCTCACGGTTGGCGTCGTAGCACCGTTAGACCATAAGTAGGTAGTTGAGGGTAAATTATTTGGTGAAGCATCAATGACAGTTGGAGCAGTAGTGCAATTCAAATAGTTGGCATTCAGATTTAAACTAGGTATTTGTCCCACGGTTAAACTAAAGCTTCTCGTTTCATAACAATTGGCTAACGAATTCAGTACAACACGCGCATGAATCACTTGAGGATTGGCAGTAGGATTAAAAGCTGTTAGATTCGTAATCGCATTAGTACCATTCTGTGCGTCACTTAGCGTCGTATGGTAAGTTATCGTATAATCGCTTGGCGATTGCGTTCCTAAAATTAAGGCCGTTTGTGGGGTTAAATCAAATGTTTCATTGTTGGTAATAACCGTTTGACAATCTAAGATATCTACTGGTGGTGCTGCAACTTTGATGATAGAAGCTAAGGTACTTACATCAAACAATCGGTTGACAATATTACCACAAACGTCTTCTATTTGAAACAAATAAATAGCAGGCGGAAGGTTAGGGAAGGTATTTGAAGTCCCATTATCTAAGAAAAACGGCATTCCGTCTTTTTCTACTAAAGTGTAGCGCAACGGATTAGTTCCATTGGCTTCCACAAAAACATCTAAGGCACCACTTGAGGAACACGGTAGGCGATAGGCATCAATGAATTCTAATGCTTCGTTATAGCTTAAAGTAGGTGCTAGAATTTCGATACATTCTTTATTAGCATTGGCAGCCGTTCCTGCATTGATTTCGCTACCATTTTGGTAAGATAAGAAGGCTCGAACGATACGAAAAGTACCATTGAAATCATAATTGAAATTGGTAGCATTATTAACCAAAGCAATAGAGTTGGTAGCTGTAGGAACAGTTCCGTTAGGATAAACCGCATTCGTACTAGGATTGCCCCAAGTATCGGTAACAGGATCCAATAATTTTTGTAACCAAAACGATTGGCTTGTTGTTCCGTTACTAACAAAATTCAAGGCAATATTAAAAGAGCCACAATTCGGAATCAATGAAAAATTAGAAGTTGTTACACTATATCCTTGTACTGTTGCCGAAATGGTGTTGTTGTAATTGCATTCGTCTACACCAGCAAACGTATAATTCCCAGCTGGTAAATTGTTCATATAAAGCGCTCCATCGGATGCAATATTGAACGAAACATTGTATGGCAATGTAAATCCAGCCGGTGTTGGTGCAGCAGTAATACTTATCGAAGTTAGTTTAGAATTCAAACTCTCAATTTTGACAGCACTTGTGTTGGTAGCACAACCATTGCGAATAGTACTGGCAAAACCTTGATCAACATAGGCAGGAACTACAACCATTAATGGCGCTAAGACATCGTTGCACGTATTGGTTATTTCAATCGTATAATTTCCTAACGGTACAGGTGTTAAGGTGATGTTGCCGTTACCATCGATTAACGAAGTAATGTTGTGTGGCAAAGCAAACGGATAGTCCGATGGTGCAACCGTAACCATTCCGCTAGAAATTACATAGCCAGGTATGGTAATGTTGATAGTTCCAGTGGTAGTCAAACAACCGTTGTGCGTACCTGTTGCGGTAGGCATTGGTGGACGGTCGACAATAGTGAAGGTGATGTTTCTGATGTTTCCACAAGCATCGGTAATGGTGGCATCATACGCTCCAATTGGTGTTGGCAAGGTGTCGTTTCCGAAAGCCACTGTGTTTTGAGTATAAGGTCCGGGATAATTCGCATTGAAAACCGCAGGATTAAAACCGCTAGGAAACGAATTGAACGTTAGGTTGTAAGGCGGAAAAAAATTAGAAACCGCCAAAGTAAAGTAGTTTTTATTGCAATCTAAAGTGGTGATGGTATTGGTAACATTTATCCCATTATTAATTACAAAATTGGAGGTGTAAGTAGCGCCGCAAGCATCTAAAATAGAAAGTGAATAACTAAAACTTTGATTGATGTAATTCGTCATCGTTTGCACCAAGTTTTGCGAAGTAGGATTGCCTGAATTAAGCGTGCTGTTTAAAACCGTTGGCGTACCACCAGAAGGCGGCGTGATGGTATAAGTAATCGCAATAGGATAACCAATTACTGTTCCCGGTGCAGCCGTTAAGGTGTTGGTTACAGAAACCAAGTTGCAATTGGGAGGACTCACTTGTGCGGTTTGCGGTTGCCCGATGGTAATGCCCGTTGCATTTTGCGTTACGGTAAAAGTAGTTACCATTCCGATGCCACACGCATCAAAAACTCGTATTCTGTATACACCCACAGGCAAACCCGTGAACGTATTAGAATTCTGCAAAGGAAAAAGCACTGGACCACTAAAAATTTCATAAGAAACTGGTGTTCCTGAAATCGTATTAACGGTTATGCTACTAGTATTCGAACAAGCCTGATTCAAACTTTGCACCGAAAACGACAAAGGAACCACTGCATTGGCGATGGTGGCGTCTTGTTGTTGTTCGGTAGTAGTAGTGCCTACCGTTTCTCTTGCAATGACTCTGTAATTTCCGGCTACTAAGCCGTTAAGCGAGCTGCTAGTGGTCGTAGCCAATGGCGTAGTGGTATCAGGTAGTTTGTAGATTATGTATAAAATACTTCCACCCGGAGCGGTGTTTGTTACGGTAAAAGTTAGACTGCCGTTACCCGAGCAAGTTTCGTTAGTAGGTGTTACTACAAGGTTGAACCCAAAACTAGAAGTAATGAGTAGCAATAAAGCCACTTGGATCAATTGTTGGTACCTTTTCATAACCGAAATATACGAGCAAAAATAGGAAATGTATTTCTAAGAATATAGATAAAGTGTATTTTTTTATCGATAAAAGTATAAATTAACTTATTTTTGTAAGTAAATATGTATTATATTACAAATATGATTTCCTAATTAAAACTATTCTTACGAAAATCCCTTGGTAGTAGAACGTTTTATTCGTGTTTCTATTTCTTTTCGATGCTTTAACTTTTTAGATGTGGCGTTTAAAAAGCGAATATTTCATTAACTTTTGACAGATTTGTACAATAGGAAGTTCGTAGAAAAATGTATTTTTACGAAAATAAACGCTACTCTTTCGATATTATGAATAAACTACCAGCATTTTTTTTTTTTTTTTTACTGCTTTCTTCGCTAACCACTTGTTCCCAAAAACTTACGGATACCGCTGCAATTTATCACTATTCCGGACGAGTAGAGCGGCAGGATCAAAACAAAGCTCTTTTAATAGGTTCGGCGTCCTCAGTATCTTTTGCGTTTACAGGAACCCAATGTGCGATCAACTTAAAAAGTGTGGATTCGTATGAGCATCATAATTATGTGTCACTCGAACTTGATGGCCACTATATAGGCCGATTGAAAGTGGACGCAGGTGCTGCAAAATCTTATCCGATTGAGGTAAGCACCAAAGCTAAAACTCATAAACTTACCGTTTATAAAGCCACGGAAGCCGCTAATGGCAGCGTTTTGTTTGAAGGCACCACAGCGAGCTTAACTACTCAAAAGCACATAACGAAAAAGAAAATCGAATTCATTGGCAACTCTATTACTTGCGGAATGGGTAACGATACCAAAGAAGTTCCGTGTGACACTGGTGTTTGGTACGACCAACACAATGCTTATTGGGCTTATGGTCCGATAGTATCCCGATCTTTGAATGCTGACTACGTATTGAGTTCTGTTTCAGGAATAGGAATGTACCGCAATTGGAATGACGAGCACGAGAAAGAAGCGATTATGCCCGATGTTTACGAGAACTTATATTTGAACAAAGACACCAGTAAACCTTATAATTTTGAGTTCCAACCCGATTTGGTTAGCATTTGTTTAGGAACCAATGATTTGTCTGATGGTGATGGTAAAAAACCACGTTTGCCTTTCAATGAAGAAAAGTACGTAGCTAATTACATTGACTTTATCAAAACCGTATACCAGCACGCACCTAAAACAAGAATCGTTTTGTTAACCAGTCCGATGGTTTCAGGAACACGCAATAGTACTTTAGTGCGATGCCTCAAAAAAGTACAGGAAGCTTTCCAAAGCGATACGTTGCACCAACCCATTGCTTTATTTGAATACCAACCTATGGAACCAAAAGGCTGCGGTTATCATCCAGATATTGAAGATCACAAGCTAATGGCTGCCCAATTGGAAGCTACTTTTAAAACTTTACTTAATGAAAAATAACCGCTTTTTTTTTATAATACTGCTTTTTACTAATTGGGCAGTAGCCGATGTTACTTTGCCAAGTTTTTTTGCTGATAATATGGTCTTGCAACGCCATTCGCAAGTCCGATTATGGGGTTGGGCCAATCCGAAAGAAGCGCTTACTATCACCACGTCTTGGGATGGTGCTACCTATAAAGTAACTGCAACGAATTTAGCCGAATGGAGTACTAGCATAGCCACACCCAAAGAAGGCGGACCTTATACGATTACCCTAAAAGGATATAATGAAGTCGTTTTGAAGAACATTATGATAGGAGAAGTCTGGTTGTGTTCCGGACAATCTAATATGGAAATGACGGCCAGTTGGGGCATCTTAAATGGCGATGAAGATGTGGCACAAGCCTCGCATCCTAACCTACGTATTTTTACCGTTGCGAAAGCTTCCGCATCAGCACCACAACTTAATTTAACTGGTTCTTGGAAAACTTGCACGCCTGAAACTATGAAAAATTCGAGTGCTGTGGCTTATTTTTTTGCAAGACAATTGCAAACTTCCTTAAAAGACGTTCCAATTGGCATTATAGTATCCGCTTGGGGTGGCACTGCTGCTGAGGTTTGGATACCAGAAACCATTATAAATAAAGATGAACTCTTAAAAACTGCTGCAAGTAAACTAAATCCTAATGAGTATTGTCCCCATTTGCCAGGGACTACTTTTAATACGATGATTCATCCGTTAGTTGGCTACACGATCGCAGGAACCCTTTGGTATCAAGGCGAGAGTAATGTGGGATCGAATGCCTATGACAAAACCTTTGCGGCGCTGATAAAATCTTGGCGTCAGCTTTGGGCTAACGATTTTCCGTTTTATTTTGTACAAATCGCACCTTATAATGACGGTTATCAGCATTTTGGTAGTGTAGCGATTAGAGATTTTCAGCGTAGAACGTTACAGTTACCCAACACCGGAATGGTCGTAACATCTGATATTTCCACCACGGATGACATCCATCCTAAAGACAAAAAATCGGTAGGAATTCGATTGGCTAATTTAGCTTTAGCGAAACACTATAAAATTAGTACTGGGTTGGTAGATGGACCACTTTACAAAAATTATCGCATACAAAAAGATCGGCTACTTTTAGAGTTTGATTACGCTACCGGAATGTATTTTAAAAATAAAACCACTTCCCAATTTGAAATCGCTGGAGCGGATAACGTTTTTTATCCTGCAGATGCTATTATAAAAAATAGTATTATTGTAGTGCGTTCTAACAAAGTTAAAAATCCAACCAGAGTGAGGTTTGCTTGGAAGAATGACGCCCAATCTGACTTGTTCAATGCGGCCCATTTACCAGCATCCTCTTTCATCACCGAATAAATTATGAAACATAAAAGACTACTTATCATAGGAATTATTTCCCTAGCGACTACCACTATGAACGCACAAAATAAAGACCATTTAGACCCAAAAAAGCCTATTGAAGAACGCATTAGTTTGTTACTAAAGCAAATGACTTTAGAAGAAAAAGTCGGACAAATGAATCAGTACAACGGCTTTTGGGAAGTAACGGGTCCGTCACCCAAAGGAGGAGATGCCGAAGTGAAGTACGAACACCTTCGTAAAGGTTGGGTAGGTTCGATGCTTTCTGTGCGCGGTGTAAAAAATGTAAAAGCAGTTCAGAAAATAGCGGTAGAAGAATCGCGTTTGGGTATTCCCTTAATCATTGGTTTTGATGTCATTCACGGGTATAAAACTCTTAGTCCGATTCCGTTAGCCGAGGCCGCTAGTTGGGATTTAGAAGCCATTAAAAAGTCGGCACAAGTAGCTGCCGACGAAGCATCTGCCGCAGGAATCAATTGGACGTTCGGTCCGATGATGGATGTAGCTCGCGATGCAAGATGGGGTAGAGTTATGGAAGGTTCGGGTGAAGATCCTTATTTAGGAAGTAAAATTGCGGTTGCGCGAGTAAAAGGTTTTCAAGGCGAAACTACAGCCGATTTGGCTAAGGTCAATACTCTTGCGTCTTGTGCCAAACATTTTGCAGCCTACGGTTTTGCAGAAGCAGGAAGAGATTACAACACGGTAGACATTAGTACGTCGACACTTTATAATGTAGTACTTCCGCCATTCAAAGCGGCTAAGGAAGCCGGTGTACGTACTTATATGAATTCGTTTAATATTTTGAATGGCATTCCAGCCACAGGCAATAGCTTTTTGCAACGTACTATTTTGAAAGGCGACTGGAAGTTTGATGGTTTTATAGTAACCGATTGGGCGTCGATTAGAGAAATGAAAAGCCACGGTTTTGCTAAAGATGCTGCTGATGCTAGTGCTAAAGCCGTACTTGCAGGAGCAGATATGGATATGGAATCTCATTATTATGTAGCCGAATTGGTAAAATTAGTACAATCCGGTCAGGTAAAAGAAGCTTTGATTGACGACGCTGTACGCCGCATCTTGCGTGTAAAATTCGAATTAGGTTTGTTTGATAATCCGTATAAATATTGTGATGAGGTAAGAGAGCAGCAAGTTATTGGTAGCAAAGCCAATAATGAGGCCGTTTTGGATATGGCTAAAAAATCGATTGTCTTATTGAAAAACGAAAAGTCGCTGTTGCCATTAAAAAAGAGCGGACAAAAAATTGTATTGATTGGTGCTTTGGCTAGTGATAAAACTAGTCCGTTAGGCAGTTGGAGAATTGCCTCCGATGACGAAACCGCAATATCCGTATTGGAAGGAATGCAAGCTTACAAAGGCAATACCTTAACTTATGAAAAAGGCGCTGCTCTTACGGTTGGTAAAACTACTTTCATTGATGAATTAGTATTCAATACCACAGACAAAAGTGGTTTTGAAGCCGCTCAGAATGCTGCTAAGAACGCTGATGTTGTGGTTATGGTTTTGGGTGAGCACGGTTTTCAATCGGGTGAGGCACGCAGTCGCACCAATTTAGATTTACCAGGTGTGCAACAAGAATTACTGGAAGCAGTTTATAAAGTCAATCCGAATATTGTTTTAGTATTAAATAATGGTCGTCCGTTAGCCTTACCTTGGGCTAGTGAGCACGTGCCAGCTATTGTAGAAGCTTGGCAATTGGGTACGCAAACCGGAGCTGCTGTAGCGCAAGTGCTTTATGGCGATTACAATCCGAGTGGTAAATTACCGATGAGTTTTCCGAGAAACGTTGGTCAGTGTCCGATTTACTACAATAATTACAATACCGGAAGACCTATTAATGCAGAGAAAAATGTGTTTTGGTCGCATTATTCTGATGTAGAAAAAACGCCTTTATATCCGTTTGGTTTTGGTTTAAGTTATACCACTTTTGACTATAAGAATTTAAAAGTCACACCAACGGCTAGTGTGAAAGGTGGTGTGGTGCAAGTTACAGTTGAGGTAAGCAATATAGGCGCCTATGACGGAAAAGAAGTCGTGCAATTGTATATCCACGATGAGGTAGCGAGTTTGGCGCGACCGGTTTTAGAACTAAAAGGATTTGAATTGGTAGCTCTTAAAAAAGGCGAAACCAAAACCATTAGCTTTCAATTGACCGATAAAGAATTAGGATTTTATGATAACGAAGGTCGTTATTTAGTAGAAGCAGGAACGTTCAAAGTAAGAGTAGGAGGAAGTTCGGATAAAGGATTGGAGGGTAGGTTTGAGTTGGGGTTTTAGTGATCAGTGATCAGTGTTCAGTGATCAGTGATCAGTGTTCAGTTTTCAGTGTTCAGTTTTCAGTTGTAGGTTGTGGGTTGTGGGTTGTCAGTTTTTGGCGATTAGTGTTTATTTTTCAGATTGCTGTATTTACTAGTTATACTTTAATTGTTTGTAATTTATGGAATATAATAGGAGTGGGAAGAGTGGTTTGTTGTTGCCTAAATTGTCTTTGGGTTTGTGGCATAATTTTGGTTCGGTGGATGATTTTTCGAATGGTGAAGCTATTGTAAAAGCGGCTTTTGATCAAGGTATTACGCACTTTGATTTGGCTAATAATTATGGACCAATTCCGGGTTCGGCAGAAACTAATTTTGGTACTATTTTGAAAAATAATTTCCAAGGTGCTCTTCGTGACGAATTAATTGTTACAACCAAAGCTGGTTATAAAATGTGGGATGGACCTTATGGTGATTGGGGTTCGAGAAAATATTTATTATCGAGTTTGGATCAGAGTTTGAAGCGCCTGCAATTGGATTATGTGGATATTTTTTATTCTCACAGGTTTGATCCAGAAACACCTTTAGAAGAAACAATGATGGCTTTGGATTACGCAGTAAAAAGCGGTAAAGCTTTATACGCTGGAATTTCGAATTACAATCCAGAACAAACAAAACGTGCTACTGCTATTCTAAAACATTTAGGAACACCTTGTTTGATTCATCAAGGCAAATATTCGATGCTGCATCGTGAACCTGAAAACGGTTTGCTTGATGTACTTGAAGAAGAAGGTGTTGGTTTTGTTGCCTTTACACCACTAGAACAAGGACTTTTAACCGATAAATATTTGAACGGCATTCCTGAAAATTCTAGAGCAGTTAATCCGAACGGACATTTACAAACCGAGCATATTACTGCTGAAAAGCTGCATAAAATTAAGGCTTTAAACGAACTTGCCAAAAAGCGGGACCAATCGTTGGCCCAGATGGCTTTGGCGTGGTTACTAAAAGATTCTCGCGTAACCTCAGTAGCGATAGGAGCCAGTTCGGTTGCGCAACTGAATGACTCCTTACAATGCCAGCAAAATTTATCTTTTTCTGCCGATGAGTTGGCCATGATAACTACTATTTTGGAAACAACCTAATGCAACTGAAATAGCTTTATTTTATTTTCGTTAATCTTAGCGTTACCACATCGTGTGCGCTAACTTTTGCTTTAAAAACCGTTTTGGTAGTTTTTAAATCCTTTTTATTCCACAAATCCCTGATGGCATAATTTGTAGTTTCAAATGAAGTATTCAGATTAAAAACAGTATCGGTTATGGGGTTCTTGCTCCAATCAAAGTTGATTTCTTTTTCGGAAGTACTTTTATTAAAAAACGATACCGCCCAATCTCCATTTTGAAGTGGTTTGACCCAAATAGCCAAGCCATCAGTTTCACTGTATTTGAACCCTTGAATACCTAAAACATCTTGATTTATGGCGATAAGTTCTTTGTTTGTTAAAATTTCCTTGGTCTGTGGCGTCATTTTTCTCAAATCATTTCCTGCAATTAAAGGTGAGGACAGAAGACACCAAAGAGCAAAATGCGATTTATCTTCTTGGTAAGTCATTCCGTTGCCCACTTCTAGCATGTCAAAATCGTTCCAGTGGTCAGGACCGGAATATTGACGAATGTCTTTTCGCATTTCAGCAATTTTGAAAAAGCCCCACGACGACCAGCTTCCGTGACTAAATTCACAATCATAACAAGGATAGATATCGCCTGAAATACGCCAAGAGTTGGCAATTGCTTTACCGAAAGTCCAAGGTTGGTTGTCACCCCATTCGCACATGTTGAACAAGATTGGTTTTTTAGCACTTTTCAAAGCATTGCTCATTGTTGTATAAGCTTCTTTTGCGGTAATTCCTTCGGTATTGCACCAATCGTATTTTAGAAAATCGATGTCTAAACTAGCATAAAATCGGGCATCTTGGTATTCATACCCACGAGTTCCGGGATAACCTGCACAAGTTTTTATTCCCGCACAATTGTACAATCCAAACTTTAACCCTTTGGCGTGTACATAATCCACCAAAGCCTTCATTCCAGATGGAAATTTTATTGGATCCGCTACAAGGTCACCGTTGCCATCACGTTCTTTAGCCATCCAGCCATCGTCTAATACAATATAGCTAAAGCCAGCGTCTTTCATACCTGATGTTACCATATAGTCGGCTGTTTCTTTGACTAACTTTTCATCAATTTGCGTTTCAAACGTGTTCCAAGAATTCCATCCCATTGGAGGCGTTTTGGCTAGACCTTCGTATTTTACCGTTTCTTGTTTGGTGGTATTTCCTTGACCAAAAGCTGCTAGTGAAATAGCAACTGTAAGGATTGTGATTTTTATTTTATTCATATTGATTAGTTAAAAAAAGACCCCGAATTGACAAAATTCAGGGCCTAACGCAAAAAAATATTTAAACCTAAACTCAAATTTAATTTAATACAAAACCAACATCGTCGATGTATAATTTATCACCGCCATCGTTGTTGAATTCTTGAAAAACAATTTCGTTAATAAAAGCTGGCGCACCACCTAACTCCGAGAACGGAATAACGAATGATTTCCAGTTGCTGTCAAAAGTAATTTCTTTTCCAGCACCATAATTATTGTTGATAACCACTTTGAATTTACCCGTTTCTTTGGTACTTTTAAAAGACACTCTGATTCCAGAATACCCAGCTGTTGCTACAGGCGTTCCATACATTGGAAATTTGAAGCCTGTATATCCAGTAAATTGTGCTCTGATAGAACTTTCTCCTTGAATTTTCACATCGGTATCTACTACAAAACCACTTCCGTCCCAAGGACCTAAATAATTTTCAACAAAAGGAGCAGCGGTATCATCATAAATAGCGGTTCCTACAGCTTGCGTACTTGTGCTAGAACCCGAAATAGTTGTTACTGTCACGTATTGATTAGTAGCGCCTGCAGGTACTTGCACTTGAATTTGCGTCAAAGAACTTGAAAGCACTGTAGCATTTGTTGTTCCAAATCGTACCGTTGGGTTCAAAAAGAAGTTACCATAAATCGTCACTGTGCTTCCTGCTGCTGCATTGATTGGATTATAGCTACCTAAAACTGGAGCTGGTGGCGCAATTACAAATCCGAAAGTAGCCGTTCCGTATTCCGTTACTACTTTTAGTTGGTCTGTAGCATTCGCATAAGGCGTATTAATATCAACTGTTACGAAAATTTCTGTATCGGTCACCAAATTAGGATTGAAATACGTGTCTTTTTCGTTGAAGTAGATTTTTTTAGTGGTTTTAAAGCCCGAACCTCTAATGATGTAAAGGTTATTCGCAAAACCTTGTGTAATTGGTGTTAAATCAGAAGGAGAACCATCGGGATTAACCGAGGCTGCAACGCTGTTGATGACTGGTGGCGCCGTGCTGCCGCTTTCGTCATCGTTATTACTACATGCTAAAAATAAAGATGTAGCCAGCGAAACAACCAATAATTTTAGTATGCTTTTGAATTTAAAATTTTTCATATTTTAATAGGTTTTAATTAAAAATTATAAGGAACAGGAGGTTGTAGTAAAAGTGGATTTTTAGCCACCTCATTGTCTGGATAGTCAATTAAGAAGTCGCCTTCTTCTGGCGTGTAATATTCTGCTCCAAATTGATTTCCTCTGTTTTGTGCCGACATAATTGCGATGGCTTGTGCTCTTGGAATTCTACCTAAATCAAACCAATAGTCACCTTCAAAGCAAAGTTCTAAACGTCTTTCTCTTAAGATATCATTGAATGTGAAAGAGGTTAGGTTACTAAGACCTGCTCTGTTTCTAACAGCATTGATAGAAGCTAAAGCCGATGCATCAGAAGTACTTGCTGCTCCTGCCAATGTCGCCTCCGCGTGAATTAAAAGTAAATCAGCATAGCGCATAATGTAAGTGTTGTTGTCCATCATTGCCCAGTTGTCTGCTGGTCCGGTTGCTGCACCATTTACCACACCAATACAATATTTTTTGATAGCAGATCCAGCACCTTGTCCGCCAATAAGACCTGCTGCAGGTACGACCAACGTACCACCACTTGGAGCCACTTTGATTTCAGGATATGTATCACCAGGTAGCATGATCGTTTGTTTTCTTCTCAAATCACCAGCACTGTAAGCATTCATAATGTCCTGCGAAGGAGCAAAAACACCACCATAAGAAGCATTTGAAGTAGAAATGGTTCCGTTGCTAATACCAAACTGCGTGTTACAGTTGTTGGCCGAGCCATAGTTTCCGTCGCCTTTCCATTGTAGTGCAAAGATTGATTCTTCGTTGTTGTTGTTCGTATAAGAAAACAAGTCACCAAAAGATTTTGTTGGCAACATTGGACCACCTAAAAGTTTGAATTCACCACTGCTAATAACCTCTTCAGCCATAGTTTTAGCCAACAAGTATTTTTGTTGGTATAAGTATACTTTAGCCAACATAGACTTAGCAGAACCTTTAGACACACGACCATTAGCCGTATAATTAGCTGTTCTTACTTTAGCAGCAAGTAAATCCGCCGCTTTTAAATAATCGTTTTCTATTAAAGTATAAATGTCTTGTACTCTGTTGGTATTGATTATTGGACTACTTGCATAGTCAAGGTTGTTTTCGATGATTGGCACAGCACCCCATAATCTTACTAAATAGAAGTAAGCCGTTGCTCTCATAAAATAAGCTTCCCCAACCGTATTGTTTAAAACATCTGCACTTACAGCAGGACCAACTCTGTCCGGAAGGAAATTGATGATCGAGTTTGCTTGTGCGACATTTGCCCATAGTGCACTCCAACCATTAACAAGTTCGGGATCACTGCCTGTTAGCGAAAAAGTTCTCATTGCGTTTACGTCGCTTGAGTTGGTATACATGTTTCCAGAACCTACTTCGGCAATAGCATAAAAGAATTTGTTATTAAATTGAAACCAAGTTCTGCTATACAATCCGTTGGTTGCCGACATCACTTGTTCGTTAGAGCTATAGTAAGCGTCTAAACTGATAGCATCCTCTGGTGGTCTATCGGTAAATTCTTCTTGACAAGAACTAAATACTAACACTACAAATGCAACAGTTAGCAATTTGTATTTGGTAAATAAATTTTTCATTTTCATTTTTTTTATATTTAAAATTCTATGTTAACTCCTACTGAATATGTTCTAGGCGAAGGATATCTACCGTTATCAATTCCGGTAAGAAGTGGGTTTTGATTGAACGAACCAATTTCAGGGTCATATCCTGTGTATTTTGTAAACGTGTATAAGTTTTGAACACTTCCGTATAATCTAACTCTTGACATTTTAACTTTAGACACCACCTCTTGAGGTAAAGTAAATCCGAAAGTTATGTTTTGAATTCTAAGGTAAGAACCATCTTCAACGTAGCGGTCAGAAATAAGGATGTTGGTGTTACTTGTATTTCCGATAGGTCTTGGAATGTCGGTATTGGTATTCGTTGGCGTCCAATAATTTAAAGCTTCCACCAATTGGTTTTGGAATAAACTTCCGTTTAGAGTACCATTTCTTCTAGTTAAATTCAAGATATCATTTCCGTAAGAACCTTGACAGAATACTGATAAATCAAAGTATTTGTATTTGAAATTATTGGTAAAACCAAAAGTAAATTTAGGATGTGGGTTACCAATGAATGTTTTGTCATTTTGGTCGATTTTTCCATCGCCATTAACATCTTTATATTTGATATCACCCAAATAGGTTTGCCCTGCCAATGGTCCGACTGATTGTCCGAATTGTAAAGGCGCATTATTTAAAGTAGTTAAATCGTTGAAAATACCTTCTGTAACATAACCATAAAACATTCCGATTGGATTTCCAACGACAGTGTTCGTAACTACTACAGGTTGAAAACCATTAGTGTTTACTTCTTGTGTTAATGGAAGTCCGTCTTTGATTGAAAGCAACTCATTTTTGTAGTGCGAGAATACAAGCGACGAATTATAAGAAAAGTTACCTGTTCCTTTAGTATTGTATCCTACAGTAATGTCGTAACCTCTGTTTTGCATTTCTCCTAAATTAGAGTAAGGCGCTGAAATTCCACCATATTGAGAACCACCACCTGTAAGGTACAACGGAAGCGGAACTTGGAATAAGAAGTCCTTAGATTTTTTATTATACAAATCCACATTTACTGACAATCTTGAATCGAATAAAGTAAAATCCAATCCTAAGTTAGTTTGTACCAATGATTCCCAAGTCAAATCAGGATTTGGAATGTTAGACACGAGGAATCCTGAACCCAAGCCCGAGTTTTGCTGGTTTAACAAAGCCGTATATAAATTGTTTCCAATTTGTTGGTTACCTGTGGTACCGTATCCGACTCTGAATTTGATGTTATCAATGTATTTTTTAGTGTTTGCCATAAACGCTTCATTAGACAGTTTCCATGAAGCTGCAAATGATGAAAACACTCCTTTTTGGTTGTTAGTAGCTGGATCAAATTTAGAAGAAATATCTTCACGAATCGAGGCAGAGAAACTGTAACGGTCATTAAAATCATAAAGCAAACGACCAAATAACGACGATAAAGATTGACTTCCTTTGTATCCTGTTGCCGTTGTATTGGCTGGAGTTGCAAGATTTAAAGTATAAATGTCATTGGTTTGAAATCCTTGTGCGCTGACCAAGATTCCTTCCCAGTGCGCATCATTTGACTCTTGTCCGGCCAATAAAGTGAACTTATGGTTTTTGATAGCAAAGTCATAAGTCAACAAGTTTTTTAAGTTGGTTGAATACCAATTTTGTCTGCGTTCGTTTAAGTCAGCCGTAAGGTTAAACTGCGAACCAAAATTATAAGAAGGAGCAAATTCGGTATTTTCATTGAATTCGGTATTTGCACTTACTTCCAGTCTGTATTTTAATCCTTTAAGAATACTTGCTTCAGCATATAGATTCCCTAAAAAGTTTTTTCTCACAAGTTTGTTCTTTTTAGTCAAAGCTTCTGCAACTGGGTTGAAGTACACACCACCTGTTTGACCATCAAGAGGCGCTGCAAACGAACCATCGCTGTTTCGAATCGGGATATCTGGCGCTTGCAATAATGTATTGCTAATTAATCCACCATAACTTTGATTAATAGTTATTTTTTCATTGGTAACTCCAGTATTGACGTTGGTACCCACTTTAAGCCAATCCTTTACTTTAGAATCTAAGTTCAAACGCATGGTATATCTTTTGTAACCCGAACCTAGGAGTGTTCCTTCTTGGTCTAAGAATCCAGTAGATAAATAGTAGTTCGTGCCATCTTTAGCACCAGAAAATGAAATTTGATGACTTTTAGCCATTGCAATTCTGTATACTTCGTCTTGCCAATCGGTTCCAGAACCTAATAATTCTGGGTGAGCGAATTCCGGACGCGGTACAGCACCAAATAAAGCTGCTAATTGATTTTGATGTTGTGCATATTGTTGCAAGTTAAATACATCCAATGTTTTGAAGATGGATTGTACTGAGGTAAAGCCTTCATAAGCAATTTTTCCAGTTCCTTTTTTACCAGATTTGGTTGTGATGATGATTACTCCGTTAGCACCTCTAGAACCGTAGATAGCAGTTGCAGAAGCATCTTTAAGAATATCTATAGACTGAATATCATTGGGGTTAATCATTGAAAGCGGACTCACGGCATTGTTACCGCTGTTTCCGTTAGCAGAGAAGTCGTTACCCGCAACAGGTCGGCCACTTGTTGCTCTACCAGTAGCATCACCAGAAACAGGAACACCATCTATAATATAAAGCGGTTCGTTGGTTCCATTTATAGAAGTAGTTCCTCTTACTCTTATAGAAACTGCACCGCCAGGTTGACCACTGTTATTGGTTACCGATACACCAGATACTTTACCTTGAAGCATTTGGTCTACAGAAACTTGTTTTAAATTTTCAATATCTTTCGTTTTGATTGAAGAAATAGAAGAGTTCAGGTCGTTTCTTTTTTGCGAACCGTACCCAATTAACACCACTTCTTTAAGTGTTTCTGCATTTTCAGAAAGCACTACATTGATTTGTTTTTTGCCGTTTACACTAACTTCTTTGGTTTCAAAGCCGATAAAACTAAATTGTAATACTGCATTTTTTTCTACTTGAATGGAGTAGTTACCATCCATTGTAGTTGATGTCGATGTTGCTGCGCCTTTTACTTTAACGTTTACACCAGGCAAAGTTGTTCCTTTGTTGTCAGCAACCGTTCCAGTAACGGTAACATTTTGTGCATTTGATAATGAAATGGCACCCAAAAAAAGTAATAGCAGCATCTTATTCTTTTTGTGTGTCCATTGAGTGAGATAATAAAGTAAATCCCTCATAATTAATTAGTTTTGTTAAGATTAGTAAATTCATAATAAATACTGAATAAAATTTCACTTTGTATAATTTTATAGTATAATTATTATGAAAAACAAATTTAGAAGAGTTGTTAATTTAAAGTTAATATTATTTTATCATTTCATTCTACTATTTCCGCTATCGTTTTCGTAACTTTTTTAATAAAAATTGATAAAATTGTATTATTGCTAGTGGTTCTTTTAGAGGTTGTATGATATGCCACTATTAAAGGAAGCGTTTCATTCCATAAAAATCTTCACGGTATTGACTAGGTGTTGTTTTTTTGATGCTCTTAAAAATGCGATTGAAATTGGCAATATTGTTGAAACCCGATTTGAATGCTATTTCAGAAATACTTAAATCCTTCTCGACCAACCATCTTGCAGCATAACCCACTCTGATGTCGTTTAAGTAATTCACAAAAGTCTTTCCGGTGCGTTTTTTTATAAATCGGTTGAATGAAACTGCGCTCATCATTGCTACATCAGACACATCATCTAGTGATATTTTTTCTGCAAAATTCTTTTGAACAAATTCATAAACTAATTTCATTTTGTCGTCGTCTTCAAATTTGTCATAATCAATAGTATAAGTAGATAAAAGCCTTTGATTGCGGGAATTAGCCATATCTTGCAGGATAGAAACAATTTCTAAAAAGTAATCCATACCTTCTAAACGCGATAGTCTGGAAATGCGTTCTTGCAAGTCGTTGGCCGTTTTTTTTGAAAACAAAATGCCGTGAATCGAGCGGTTGAACATTTCTTTAATAGAGCTCATTATGCGTCGCGAAAGCAAATCTTCATCGAATAAATCACTGTGGAATTGGATTGTTATTTCGTGTATTTTTTTGCTTTTGCAAGTATTTAATTCCCATCCGTGGTATAAGTTAGGCCCGACAAGAACCAATTCGATATCGTCAATTTCTTCAATATGATCACCAACTATACGGCGAACACCTTTTCCGTTTTTAATGAAATTAATTTCGTATTCTGGATGGTAATGTATTGGAAAATCAAAATTATCTTTGACGCGATCAAATACTAAGAAGCTGTCGCCTTTAGTTAAAGGAGTAATTTCTCGATGAAATTTTGTTATATCTTTCATATCTTTTTTATTTAATGTGCAATTATATGATATAAAAATGATAAAATAATACTATTGTTGATCAATTAACAAAACTATCTTTGAACTTTAAGAAAAATAAGCGTTGATTTTTTTTTGATACTAAAATAAAATCGATTAAAAATTGCGAAATTCTTATAATTTATAACAAAACATCAAAATGTAAATTTTGTATAACTTTGATTTCTAATTGATAAAAACAAAACCCTACGGATGAGATTAACATTATTACTATCACTATCAATACTTTTTGCAAACGTTTCTTGTAAGGCGCAATCGACTACAAATTTGAAAATGGTTGACGCATCGGCTACTAAAGAAACTCAAAAATTGTATGCCAATCTGCATAACTTAAAAGACAGAGGGTTTATGGTTGGTCATCAAGATGCGTTGGCTTATGGAGTTAATTGGAAGTATGAAGAAGGACGAAGTGATGTAAAAGACGTTACTGGTGCTTATCCAGCAGTATATGGTTGGGATTTAGGTGGTACCGAACACAAGTCGGATAAAGATATAGATGGCGTACCGTTTGTTAAAATGAAGCAATGGATTAAAGAAATTTACGATCGTGGTGGTGTAAGTACTATAAGTTGGCATATGGACAATCCGCTTACCGGAAAAAATGCTTGGGATATTACTCCAAATTCCTTTGCTTCGATACTACCAAATGGTGCTAAACACGAACTCTATAAATCTTGGTTAGATAATTCGGTTAAATTCTTTTTGTCGCTAAAGGGAAGTGACGGAAAAGCTATTCCGATATTGTATCGACCGTTTCACGAATTAACAGGCAACTGGTTTTGGTGGTGTAAAAATAATGCTACACCAGAGCAGTTTAAAGAAGTTTGGAAGTTTACGGTAGATTATTACAAATCTAAAGGTGTTCATAATTTGATTTATGTTTACAATACCTCAATGGTGTCGACACGTGAAGACTATCTAGAATATTATCCAGGTGAAGGTTATGCTGATATTTTAAGTTTTGATAATTATGAATATAACGATCCAACCAAAGACCACTCTTTTGTAGAAAATAATTTGAAGTTATTCGGAATAATGGATACAATTGCCAAAGAGCAAAATAAGATTATTGCTTTTGCAGAAACGGGTTATGAGCAAATACCCTACGATAAATTTTGGACCAAAACTTTAATGGAATCCATTGGAACTTACAAGATCTCTTTTGTTCTAGCTTGGAGAAATCACGGTTGGCAAGAAAATGAAAAGAAAATGCACTACTATGTACCTTTCAAAGGACATCCGAATGAAAAAGATTTTGTAGATTTTTTTAATTTAAAGCAAACCCTTTTTCAGAATGATGTTACACCAGTACAACTTTATAAATAAACCCATAAACCCCAATAAACAGCAGTAATGAAACTATCTAATATAGATTTAATTATAATCGCCTTATACTTTATCATGATGATTGTCATTGGTTTAGTAATGAAAAACAAAGCCAAGAAAAGCAAAGACAATTACTTAATGGGTGGAAAAAAACTACCTTGGTACATGCTTGGGTTGAGTGATGCCAGTGATATGTTTGATATTTCAGGAACGATGCTTTTGGTAAGTATGGCTTTTCTTTATGGATTCAAAAGTATTTGGATTCCGTGGATGTGGCCGGTTTTTAATCAAGTATTTTTGATGGTTTTCTTAAGTAAATGGTTGCGAAGAAGTAATGCTACAACTGGTGCTGAATGGCTCGGAACCCGTTTCGGATTGTCAGATAAAGGAGTTAAACAAAGTCACGCTATTGTGGTTGTTTTTGCATTGATGCTTTGCATTGGTTATATGGCTTATGCTTTTGTTGGAGTAGGAGAGTTCCTTGAGATTTTTATTCCTTATGAAACGATTAAAGAAGTAGTACCTTTTCTAGATGTTCATATGGAAAACTTTACTATTGGAAGTCCTGAATACGCATCAGCTTTAATCGAAGCCAAAAATACCACGGCACAATTTTATGGTGTTTCTATTTGTATTGTGGCTACGTTTTATAGTATTGTAGGTGGAATGCACGGAATTGTTCTTGCCGATTTTATCAAATACATGATTATGATTGTGTGTTCGATTTTTGTTGGAACTATTGCGATGCACCATTTGTCCAATTCAGGGATAGTCATTACCGATAGAATGCCACTAGGTTGGGACAATCCAATCTTTGGAAAAGAATTGGGTTTGGATTGGAGCACCATTTTGCCAGAAGCTACTAAAAAATTAGAATCTGACGGATATAAATTATTTTCTGCCATTGTAAGTATGATGTTCTTTTCTGGAGTTTTAAAATCTTTAGCTGGACCAGCACCAAACTATGATTGTCAGAAAATTTTAAGTACCAAATCGCCAGAAGAAGCTAGTAAAATGAGCGGATTTATTTCTATCATTTTGCTTCCAATCCGATATTTTATGGTAATGGGATTGTGTATTTTAGGCATTTTATATTTTAAAGATTTGGCTCTTTCTCAAAATGCTGATGGGATAAATTTTGAAAGCATAATGCCAGCTGTAATCAATAAATACCTTCCAGTAGGATTGGTTGGATTGGTACTTGCAGGTTTTCTTGGAGCCTTTATGAGTAACTTCTCAGGAACCTTAAATGCGGGTCAAGCTTATATTGTAAACGATATTTATCTTAAATATTTCAATCCAACAGCTGATAGAAAGCAAATCATCAATATGGGTTATCTGTCTGGAATTGTGATGGTGCTTCTTGGCGTTGGTTTAGGACTTTTAATCAAAGACGTCAATATGATTTTCAATATCATTACCGCTGGTTTGTATGGCGGATTCGTTTGTGCGAATGTCTTGAAATGGTATTGGTGGCGTTTCAATGCCAACGGATATTTCTACGGAATGTTATTCGGAATCATTGCCAGTGCCATTCCTCCAGCCTTATCCGTTTCTGGAATCACAACCTATTTTGACGGCACTCGAATGTTGTATTTCTTTCCAGTTTTTATCGTAATTCAATTGATTGCTTGCGTTTTAGGTTCGTATGCCGCGCCACCAACAGAAAAAGCAGTCTTGCATACGTTCTATAAAAACGTGCGTCCGTGGGGATTTTGGAAACCAATTCACGATGAATTACTGCAAGAAGATCCAACTTTAGAAAAAAATAAAAATTTCAAACTCAATATGTTCAATGTCTTTTTGGGCATTACGGGTCAAATTTTACTCACCTTAGTTCCGATGTATTTAATCCTGTCTAGATGGTTTGCACTTGGCATTGTCTTCGGATTATTTGTAGTCATTGCGCTTGTAATGCGACGCACTTGGTGGAACCGATTAACTGATTTTTAAAATAAATTTATAATATAATACGCAGCGTATGATCACGGAAAACATAACCAAAATTCACAATTTTGACGCTTTAACAACTAGTCATTTGGAGTTTATTCAACAACCCAATAGTCCAGTTTCAGAAAATAATGGCATTTATTCACGATATACCAATCCTGTTGTAACTGCTAAACACGTTCCGTTACATTGGCGTTATGATTTTAATGCCGAAACCAATCCGCTTGGTTTAGAACGTATTGGTTTTAATGCCACATTCAACGCTGGAGCAATAAAATTCAATGGTAAATACGTTTTATGTCTTCGTGTGGAAGGTAATGACAGAAAATCATTTTTTGCAATGGCTGAAAGCCCGAATGGTATTGACAATTTTCAGTTTTGGGACAAACCTTGTGTGATTCCACAAATTGAAGGAAATCCAGATACGAATGCCTACGATATGCGTTTGGTGCAACACGAAGACGGTTGGATTTACGGCATTTTTTGTACCGAAAGAAAAGATCCAAGCGCTCCAAAATCCGATACAAGTACAGCAATTGCTAATGCTGGTTTAGTGCGTACCAAAGATTTAATAAATTTTGAACGTTTGCCTGATTTGGTTTCCAACACAGGTCAGCAAAGAAATGTAGTGCTTCATCCAGAATTCGTTAACGGGAAATATGCCATTTACACGCGTCCGCAAGACGGATTTATTGATGTAGGAAATGGTGGTGGCATTGGTTTGGGCTACATTGACACTATGGAAAGTCCAATTGTAAAAGACGAACAAATCATCTTCGGAAAAGTGTATCATACTATTTATGAACTTAAAAACGGACTTGGTCCAGCGCCAATCAAAACCGATAAAGGTTGGTTGCATCTGGCACACGGTGTTCGAAATACCGCTGCAGGTTTGCGTTATACTTTGTATGTTTTTATGACCGATTTGAATGATATTTCTAAAGTAATTCACACGCCAGCCGGACATTTTATGGCGCCAGAAAACGACGAACGTGTGGGCGATGTTTCCAATGTTTTATTTTCAAATGGATGGATTGCCGACGATAACGGAACCGTTTTTGTGTATTACGCTTCTTCAGATACGAGAATGCACGTAGCAACTTCTACTATTGAAAAATTAGTAGATTACGCTATGAATTCACCAGAAGATAAATTTACTTCTGCCGGTTCAGTAAATACAATACTCGATTTAATTGAAAGAAATAAATCGATTTAAAAATCTAGTAAGAAAATAAAGTTCATCAAGATATATCTAACAACTTAATGTATCTTAATTTCTTAATGGTTCAAAACAACGTGTTTTATCTCTATGTTTTCAAATAAAATTATATTACGATGAAAAGGCTTCTATTAATTTTACTACTCACCACTGCTTTTGTAAACGCTCAAGTAGTAAAAAACAATGGTAACCTTCAAGTTATTGGCACGCAATTGTGCAACCAAAAAGGAAACCCAATTGTGCTTCACGGAATGAGTTATGGTTGGAGCTGTTTTCATCCTTCATTTTATAATAAAAAAACCGTAAAATGGTTGAAAAAGGATTGGAATTGTACTGTAGTTCGAGCAGCTTTAGGCGTTGAACCCGACAATGGTTATTTGCAAAACCCACAAGCATCTGAAAAATTAATTACCGATGTTGTTGATGCTGCTATTGCAAATGATATCTACGTAATTATCGATTGGCATAGTCACAATTTGAACCTAAAAGAAGCCAAAGATTTCTTTGATAGAATGTCTAAAAAGTACGGCAAGTTTCCCAATGTAATTTACGAAGTAGTCAACGAACCTGACCAAGAATCTTGGGAAGAAGTAAAAGCGTATTCTGAAGAAGTGATTGCTACCATTCGTAAAAATGATGCAGATAATATTATCCTTGTTGGTTCGCCGCATTGGGATCAAGACGTGAATTTGCCTGCTGAAAATCCGATAAAGAACGTTACAAATGTAATGTACACGATGCATTTTTATGCTGGGACACACAAACAATGGTTGCGTGATCGAACTGATGAAGCCATCAAAAAAGGACTTCCAACTTTCGTGTCAGAATGTGCAGGAATGGAAGCTAGTGGCGATGCCGCAATGGATTATGAAGAATGGCAAAAATTCATCGATTGGATGGATAAAAACAAAATAAGCTGGGTTACTTGGTCGGTTTCCGATAAAGACGAAACGTGTTCTGTTTTAAAGAAAGGTGCATCGGCAACAGGAAATTGGAAAGCATCTGATTTAAAGGAATCAGGAACAAAAACCAGAGAATATTTGAAAGCTTATAACCAAGACGGTTCATTGAAATCAAATTAAAATAATTGCAAAATGATTTTTGAAAAGGAATCCATAAATTTCACGACTTTTTTAGCTAAAATCAGCGCTGAGTTGCATTCGATTTTGGACTATTGGGAAACCAATGCCATCGACGAAAAGTTTGGTGGTTTTATTGGTGAAATTGATTTTAATGAAGTCAAAAATGAATTGGCTGACAAAGGTTCGGTATTAAATGCCAGAATTCTTTGGTCGTTTTCTGCAGCTTATCCTGTAACTAAAAATCCGAATCATTTGGCTATTGCCGAAAGAGCTTTTCAGTACATCAACAACTATTTTTATGATAAAGAATTTGCCGGAATCTTCTGGTCTGTAAACCACGATGGAACTCCAAAAGACACCAAAAATCAAATTTATGCGTTGGCTTTTACCATTTATGGATTAACCGAATTTTACAAAATTTCTCAAAATCAAGAAGCTTTACAACTAGCAATAAATCTGTATAATATAATAGAAAAATACAGTTACGATAAAGAAAACGAAGGCTACTTCGAAGCCTTTACACGCGATTGGCAACCCATCGATGATTTGCGTTTGAGCGATAAAGATGCGAACGAAAAGAAAACAATGAATACCCATTTGCATATTGTGGAAGCTTATGCTAATCTCTATCAAGTTTGGCCCTATTTAGAACTGAAAGACAAAATAAAAAAACTGCTTTACGTAATTAGCATTTATTTTATTGATAAAAATTCTTGGCATTTAAAACTGTTTTTCAATGAAAATTGGGTAGAAAAACCAGATGTAATTTCGTATGGTCACGATATTGAAGCGGCTTGGTTATTACAATGGTGCGCCGAAGTGATTGAAGACCAAGATTTGATTGAGAAATACCAAAAATACGCCGTAGAAATGGCAAAAGTTACCAAAGAAGGTCTTGACGTTGATGGCGGATTATGGTATGAATTGGATCCCGAAAAAAATGAATTAATTGCCGAAAAGCACTGGTGGCCACAGTCCGAATTGTGGATTGGAATGATAAACGCTTGGCAATTGACCAAAGACATCGACTATCTTAAAATCACTGAAAAGAACTTCGAGTTTGTACAAAAATACATTCTTGATAAAGAAAACGGCGAATGGATTTGGGGAATAAATAGAGATTATTCTAAAATCGAAAAAGACAAAGCTGGTTTCTGGAAATGTCCCTATCACAATTCACGCGCTTGCTTAGAATTGATTAAACGTTTGTCAACATAAAACCTATGAGAAAAATAATTGTATTATTCCTTTTAGTAGTAAATCTGACTTCCTATGCTCAAAAAAATCTAGTAGTAAATGGTGGATTTGAAATGGAGCTCAACAATTGGCGTGGTGATGTGGCGCAATTATCAACATTTGATAAAAAAGCTGGAAAAGCAAGCGCAATAATTACACAATATACTGGTGCAGAATGGAAAGCCATCGATCAAATTATTAGTATTCCGAAAAATACAGCCGCTATTGAATTCAGTGGTTGGATAAAATCGGATGCTATTGAAAAAGGCAAAAATGCTTGGAACACCGGAAAATTTGACGTCGAGTTTTTAAATGCTGGCGAGAAAGGAATTCAGAATGAAAACGTTGCTTCGGTTTTAGAAACAACACCTTGGACGTTTTATAAAAAAACCATTAAGGTTCCAACTTCAGCGTCTAAATTTCGAATTATGTTGGCTTTAGGTCAAACCAGCGGAACTATTTTGTTTGACGAAATTAAAGCAATTGCCATCTCGCAAGAAGAATTAAATAAAATTACTGAAGCAGAAAATGCTAGTCGAATGCCAACGGTTATTTCTGGTACTTTCGAAAATAAACCCATCGAATTAACTAACGGAACTTTTGAAAACGGTATTAACTCGTGGCGCGGAACTGCAGTAACTTCCACCACAATTTTCAAAGAAGGAAAATCGTCTTTAGTATTGAATTCTGCAACTTTCGATTGGACAGGAATTGATCAAATTGCTGATGTTGCACAAAATGTAACTTCTATTACGATTTCGAGTTGGTTAAAATCAGATAACATCCAACAAGGAAAAGACACTTGGAATAACGGATTATTAAATGTAGAATTCACCGGAAATGATAATCAAAAAACCAGTGACGACCAAAGTGTAACCTTTGTAACAGGAACAACCGATTGGACTTTTTACACTAAAACATTTCCGCTTCCAAAAGGAACTAAAAAATACAGAATTATGCTTGCTTTGGGTTTTGCATCAGGCACATTATATACTGACGATGTTAAGGTGAGTTTCCAATAATAATTTAATAAATAACAAAAATTGCTATGAAAACATTTTATATTTCTATTATAACGGTAGCAGTTTTGACACTGACTTCGTGTTCTAAAGACGACGGCACAACTTCCGAAACACCAGCAGTGAATCCGCCAGTTTTAGTTGCCGATCCAGTTACACCGCAAAATGTTAGAACTTTTATGGTTGACCAAAATGCCACAGAAGAAACGGTTGCACTTTTTTACAATTTACGTAAATTATCTCAAACTAAATTTGCTATCGGTCAACAAGATGCTTTCAATGCTTTTTACGGTGCAAGTGGCGCTTCTGATATTAAAAAAACAACTGGAAGCGATCCTGCACTTTTGGGTTCTGATTTTATGTTTATTACCGACAAAAGCAATAATGGTCAAGCTAGCAACTGGTTTTATCAACAAGAAAATATCATTATTGACGATACCAAAGAAGCTTATGCTAAAGGAATGATTAACATCTTTTGTTGGCATTTGCGTGAACCAAATAATGAAGATAGTTTTTATGCAGCCGATATGACAGCGGAGCAAAAAAGCACTGCTTTTAGAAGTATTTTGCCTGGTGGTGCAAAGCACGATTGGTACAAATTAAAATTAGATAAGGTCGCTTCGGTACTTTCTAACTTGAGAGATAACAATAATAAATTAATTCCTGTAATCTTCCGACCTTTTCACGAGTTTGATGGCAGTTGGTTTTGGTGGGGTGCAAATTATTGTTCGCCTCAAGAGTACAAAACGGTATTTCAGTTTACTGTAGATTATTTGAAAAACACTAAAAACGTTCATAATGTATTATATTCGTTTTCGCCTGATAATACTTATACAACGGCTACTTCTTATTTGTCGCGTTATCCAGGCGATGGTTATGTAGATGTTTTGGGAATGGATAATTATGGTGATTTCAATAATCAAGGAACTGCAGGATCTAATAATGCAAATACTAAATTAAAATACTTATCTGATTTAGCTATTGAGAAAAATAAAATTGCTGCTTTGACCGAAACCGGTTATCGTGTCACCAGTACAACTCCGGCAGTTCCTAATTGGTTTTCCTTATATCTTTATGATGCAATGACCAAAAACAATGTGCAATTAGCCTTTGTTATGTTTTGGAATAACGGCAATGGCGGTTATTATGTGCCAACGCCATCGAATAGCAATGCAGCCGATTTCAACAGTTTTGTTACCAAACCTAAATCCGTTTTACAAAATACGTTGCCTAGTATGTACGTTTTGCCTAATTAAATTTATATGAAAAAATATATTCTTCTTGCTTTTATACTCGTTTTTACAACCTCTTGTTCGTCTCAAAAATTTATTTCTGTCAAAGATTCTAAGTTTATCAAAGAAGGCAAACCCTATAATTTCATCGGAACTAATTATTGGTATGGTGCGATGATTGGTGCTAAAAACGGCGATAGAACACGATTGTTAAAAGAATTAGATGAGTTGAAAGCCAACGGAATTACCAATCTGAGAATTTTGGTTGGCGCTGAAGGTGGCGATCAAGATTTTACAGTTATGCCAGCATTACAAACCGAAAAAGGAAAATACAATCAAGAATTATTGGATGGTTTGGATTATGTTTTAGCCGAAATGGGTAAGCGTAATTTAAACGCCATATTATATTTAAACAACAACTGGGAATGGTCTGGCGGAATGGCAAAATACTTGGAATGGAACGGTTATGGAAAAGTTCCTAATCCGAATATTGCGCCTAATACTTGGCCTCAATTTATGAATTTTACATCGCAATTTCATTCGTGTGAACCTTGCAAAGACGATTTCAAAAAGCACATCCAATTCATTATCGGAAGAACCAATTCATATACCAAAAAGAAATATACCGAAGACAAAGCAATTATGGCTTGGGAAGTTGCCAACGAACCACGTGTTTTCACTAAAGAAAATGAAGCGGCCTTTACCAAATGGTTTAACGAAACTGTGGATGAAATTAATCGTTTGGATAAAAACCATTTAATCACCACTGGTTCGGAAGGTAAAGCAGGTTCAAACGACGATTTGCCTACTTTTGAACGTACACACGTTAATAAAAATATCGATTATTTAACGATGCACATTTGGCCAAAAAATTGGGGTTGGTATAAAATGGAAGACGAAAAAGGTTCAACACCTGTTGCTATTGAAAAAACAATTGCCTACATCGACGAACATATTGAAGTCGCCAAAAGATTGCAAAAACCAATTATTTTGGAAGAATTTGGTTACCCAAGAAGTCAAGAAAGTTTGGATAGAAATGCTTCGGTAGAATTTAGAAATCAATTTTACAAAGCTGTTTTCGAACGATTAGTACAAGCTATTTCAAACAACGAACCTTTTGTAGCCTTAAACTTTTGGGGTTACGCCGGACTAGCAAAAAACAATCCTAACGACGGAAAATGGAAAGTTGGTATTGATTTCACAACTGATCCGCCGCAAGAACCACAAGGTTTGAATTCGGTATTCTCAGAAGAGACTTCTACTATGAATTTGATAAAGGCTTTTAATTTGAAAATTCAAAAGTAGCGTAGAAGTGTGTGAAACGATTTTTTATTTTTATAAATACAATTTTTTACAATTGTCTTGTAAGTATTGCTGAACATCCGACTGTTAAATATGTTTCACATTAGATTGCGCGAAATTTAATTCCGTGCCCACATAAAATATTAAACCACTACACTACAACAAAAAAAGTTTTAGTTTTTTTATATTTGTTATTCAAATGTACGCCATAGTCAACAAAATATAAAGCCACAGCATCTGAAGAATGCTATTTTATCACAATCACAACTGTTGGATGAATAGATGTTTTTACACGCTTATATCAATATTAGGTTATCGTAAATGGTTTAAAATATTGACAAAATTTTGTGGCACGGATTGCAAATCCGCGCGATAGGGATTAACTTCGTTGTTCAAGATTTAGCTCCGTAGTGGAAATGAAATGCTTTTTTCAATCTGCGATTTAAAAACTATTTTTTTTGTATACAATTTTACTTTTTTGAGCGAGCTCAAGAGTAAAATTGGATACAAAAAAAGCCCTGACTTGCGTCAGAGCTTTTTCTTCTTAAGTGACCTCGACTGGATTTTGCTGTGCAACATCCTTCAAAGCTCCGCTTTGAAAATACTGTTTAAAACAAAAAAATCGCTTAAGCAAGCTTAGCGATTTTTTTGTTTTAAACAGTATTCATTCGTGACCTCGACTGGATTCAAACCAGTAACCTTCTGAGCCGTAATCAGATGCGCTATTCAGTTGCGCCACGAGGCCTTTTTTGTGGGTGCAAATATAAAGATAAATGTGTAACTTGCAAATCAAAATGACGATTAAATTTAAAAAATATGCCACTAAAAAAATACATACGTGATATTCAGGATTTTCCGAAGCCAGGAATTTTGTTTAAAGACATCACTCCGTTACTAAATAACCCAATTGCAAGGAAAGAAACTCTAGATTTATTGCTTTCAACTCTAAAAGATAAAAAAATCGATAAGGTAATTGGTGTAGAAAGTCGCGGTTTCTTTTTCGGAATTCTTTTAGCCGAAGCGCTAAATGTAGGTTTTATTCCGGTACGTAAACCTAATAAATTACCATTTGAAACCATTTCGGCTTCTTATGATTTAGAATATGGTACGGATACCCTTGAAATTCACACAGATGCTATTCAAAAAGGCGATCGCGTGTTAATCCACGATGATGTTTTGGCTACTGGTGGAACAGCAAAAGCCGTTTGTGAACTTGTAGAACGTTTGGGTGGAACCATAGTACAATGCAATTTCTTGATGGAATTATCCTTTTTAAACGGCAGAGATAAACTCGGTAGCAATGAAGTTTTTGCGGCTATAACTTATTAAATGCAACGCGCTATTTTACTTTAAAGCTCTTGTAGTTACATAATAACGGTAGGCGATAAGTGCCATCTGCCATTTTTTAGCTTTTGCCAAATCTACTCGCTGTTTGGTAAAACTCGGTAGAAGTAGTTTGTTGATTTTAGCTAGTACTTTAAACATTATTTTTTTTGCAAAGATAGTTTTTTTTTTATTCGTTGCCTTTGAGAGCCTCAGGCAGCGAATAAAAAAAAGACCGCTTCATTAAGAGCGGTCTTTTGATTATGTTTTTTTTGTTTTTGTTGTCGTTTTCGACTTTTCAATTTCTTTTCTTGCTTTTTCTAGTTCTTCTTTGGCTTTTATCATTTCTTCTTTGGCTTTCAGCATTTCTTCTTTGGTTTTGTCTAAATCTTCGGTTTTAGTTGTTCCGAAAGACGATTTCATTTCATCCATTTGTTTTTTGAAGTTTTGTAAACCTTCAGGACTTCTAAAATCATATTGTTTGTCAAATAAACCATCTTCTGATTTTCCAGAGAATTCTATTTTAGAACTTTTTCTGATTTCTTCAATTTCTTCCGGCGTGTAATCATCGCCACCTTCAACTACTTCACCATTTTTAAAAACTAGAGGTTTTTTACCGTCTTTTTGAATCATAATTCTGGTTTCAGCATCACCGAACTTTAAGTCATCTGAAAAACTAAACGATTGTCCGTTTTTGTCTCCACCAAAGTTGAAACGTTTTATTAAATCATCTGCACCAGCAAAACCGCCCATCAGTGGGTTTCCGGCAAAGATGTCATTTCCGTTAGATGCTTCACCAAAACCTATAGTTTCACCTTGTTTAAAAAACTTAATGGTTGCAATTGGGTTGGCATTATCCAATTCTAACTTCCCTTTATTTCCTTTTCTATCTGAATATTCTACTTTGATAGCCGTAATTTCAGCTTTAGCGTTACGTTTAACACCCGAATATTTGATGGTGATTCCCAATTCGCCAAGCGCTTTAACGTCGTCTTTCATTTCGCTCTCAGGCGTACTTTTGTTCCAAGTCATTACAACATCATCACTGTTGGTTTGATCGTACAAAGTATAAGGTTTTTGTTGCGCCACAGTAGCGTTCGGATTGAAAAGAAACGCAAATAATGCAGAAAGGACCAAAGCAAAGTTTCTAAATTGTGTTTTCATAAAATTTGTTATTTGATTTGTTGATTGCTATAATTCTCAAACAAATTTATAAAGATGTCTATTTCAACGGAAAGAGATTTGCAATTTTTTAACGTTTTTATTTTTTTGAACCCTGTTCTATTTCTTTTTTTTCAAGGAGCTTTTTCATTTCAATTTCATATAATTCCATTTTTTCTTCGTAAGATTTCATTTCAGCTTCAAACGGTTTCATTAATTCTTCAATATTCATCATTTCCTTCGTATAGGCTTCAATTTTTGGTTCAAGTGTTTTCATTTTTTCCTCAAATTCTGCCATTTTTTTTTCAAATTTTTTCCACTCTTTTTCGTTCGTTAATGGCGTTCCCGATGGTGATTTTGGTGCTTTTGGTAAATTAGGAAAATCCATTTTAGGCATTGCAAATGTTGGAGGTGTTGGAGGTGTTGGCGGAAGTGGATAGTTAGTATCCAGTACATTGTCAATTATTTTTGTTTCGCCTTGAAAAATTACAGCGCCATCTTTAGCTCTTTGACCGTATTTTTGTACCGCCTCTTTCGAATCTACTTTAATAATACTTCCATCAACAATGGCAATATTTTTTCCTTTTAAGTCATCTTTTGTGTAAGATTTGCCATTAATGATAAACAAACGATCTAATTTATCTTTTGTATCACTTTCAAAGTGTGAGTTGTAGATCGATTCTTATTTTTCATTTTCTTTTGATAACATTTCATTAGTTTCTACATTATAATACCCAATCTGACCTTTTCCATTTTCATCAATATCTCGCACAAAATGTATCGGATTTATTCCGTTTTTATTCTTAAAAGTTGACGTGTCTTCATTACCAAGATTATCTTTATAAGAAATGGTAATCGATGTAATTTCATTTTTGCTGTTTCTTTCGATTTTTGTAAAATCAAAATTTACTACGTTACTAGCATTTTTAGCATCTTCTTTTAATTCTTTGTCAGATGAATTTTTAGTCCAAGTTAAATCAATTATGGATCTATTTGGTTCTTTCTCTTGCGCTACGACTTTTATTTGAAATAAAAACACGAAAGCAATAATTACAGGAAGTATGAGGCTGTACTTCCAAATGTTTCTTTTTTTGGATTGATTTTTGTTTAACATAACGATTCGTTTTTTGATTAATGATTGATAAAAATGATTGGTGATGGGCAAGCAGTTTTGATGAGAAACTACTTTTAAAAGTGCCATTTGATAACACTTTTTGTCTTCTATATTTTGAATTGCCTTACTATCAGCAATGTATTCTAAATTCTGAATTATGGCTTTTTGATACAACCAAATTAATGGATTGAACCAAAAAACAATCGTAAATAGCTTGGCTACCAAAACATCAATCGAATGTTTTTCTTGACTGTGGATTTTCTCATGCAACAAAATACTTTCTAACTCTTGTTTAGAATATAAATTGGAATTGAAAACAATGTAATTGAAGAAAGAAAAAGGTGCAATGTTTTGATTGATATTTATGTAGGATAGGTTATCTTCTTTTGTATATGGCTGTTTTCTTATCAATTTTGCCAGCGAAAAAATGTCCAAAATCATTTTTAGAAGTAGGAACGAAGTAACAATTACGTAGGCTAAAAGTATAATTTGAAACCAATCTATACTTTCTGGAATAGTAGCAGAACCATCGTTGATGATAATTGGTTGATTAGTACTTTCTAAAACCATAGGCACAGTCACTTTTTGGCTTGCAACATAAACGATTTTAGTAATAAAAAATAAAGGCAATAGGATGGAAGTGGCCAAACCCGAAAGCAAAAACCATCGATTGCTAGTGAAAAAAGTTTCTTTTCTTAACAAAAAGTAATAGGCAAGAAAGAAGGCTGCCAACAATCCGCTTGATTTTAAAAGGTAGGTTACAAGTTCTTCCATACTATTACTTCTTTATTTTGTAATTATTTTTTATTTTCGATGATCGCCAAAATCTCACGTAATTCTTCAGCCGAAATTTTTTCTTCTTCTGCAAAAAAGGAAACCATATTTTTATAAGAATTGTCAAAATAGTTCTCAATTGCCGTACTCATAAATTCTTTTCTGTAATCCTCTAAGGCAATAATCGGATAATATTGATGCGTATTTCCGAAGGCATTGTGACTTACATATCCTTTATCCTCTAAGTTTCTTATGATGGTTGAAAGCGTGTTGTAATGTGGCTGTTCTTCCGTTATTTCTGCCATCACTTCTTTTACGAAAGCCTTTTTTAGCTTCCATAAAATGTGCATAATCTCTTCTTCTTTGTTGGTTAACTTTTGCATTTTGATAATTTTATACGACAAACATATAACTATATTTTTAGTTACACAACTATTTTTATAGTTATATAACTAAATTTAACGTTTGCTCTTTTTTGTTTTTATTTTAAAGATAAGACAAACGCAGTAAAATCAAACTATTAATAGATTTTGTTCTAAAAAATAATTAGTTACTTTTGTTTCAATAATTAAAGTGATGACTACCAAGAACTATAATAAAACCAATTTTCACAAATACACTTTTTGTATTTTCAATGAAGTTGATTTGGATGCTATCAAAGATTTGAAAATGCATTACAAAAGCAAATCAGGTAGTTGTTATTATTTTGTTGAAAATGGCGTGTATCGTTTGTCCAACCATTGGAGTAGAGTAGCTAATTGCAAATGGAGATTAGTTTCAAATTCTGCTGTCACACTGAGCGCAGTCGAAGTGCCCAATTCCAATAGAACGAAACTCGGGTACGCTAATTGGTCTGATTTTTATTCCGATAATGATGTAGAAAAGATTTACTTTCTTGAAGCAGATTATGAGTCTACAACGGTCAACTTTTATCACAAACAAAGTTCCAATTATTCTTCCGATAAAGTTTTAAGATCATCTTCAGAAACAACAAAATTAATCAAACAAATCCGCACTCTATTTGAAGAAACCGCTTGGGCAAAATATCTAAACGAAGGTAATATTGACAATTTAAGACAAGAAATCATTGAGGAAATGATACATTCTAATCAATCTTTCCAAGAAATAAGAAGAAAGTTTTTGTAGATTTTGAATTGTTAATTTATATATTCTACAAAATTACTGTAGTCTGAAGCTCTCGACGTCAATAGTAAATTGTTAAACCGCAACTTTTTCTTCCGCTACCAATCGCATTACATAGAAACCAGCTGCCGTACCAATTAGTCCGAGAATTCCCATAAACAGCCAGTTCATTTGATAGCCAAAAGCGGCAACAATTCCCATTCCGATTTTAGCACTTAGAATGTGTGCAGCACTGAAACTCATTGTGAAAATCGCCATATACCGACCTTCGTGACCTTTGGGTGCGCGACTTAATGCAAAAGAATTTGAAAACGGAAAAGCAAACATTTCGGCAAAAGTCATAAAGAGCATCATGATGATTAGAATTCCGGCCCAAAAATTTACTAACATTAAAAATAAACTTATAGCCATAAAGAAACAACCTATGGATACTATTTTAACTTTATTTAATTTATTACGTTCGATGTAACTAACGATTGGCATTTCCATAAAGAATACTAAAACACCGTTTAAGGTTAAAAGTAAACCGGTTTGAAGTTCTGTAAGATTAAATTGTTCTTTATGATATAGCGGAATTGTGGTGAATAATTGAAAAAATAATACGCCAGTAATCACACACATAAATAAGAAAATCCAGAACGGCTTGTCTTTAAAAACCGATGGCCTGTTGGCTTCCAAAAGTGCTTTTGATTCTTTAGATTCGGCTGGTTTTTTCTTTTCTTTTACTAAAATCCAAAAAATTAAAATCGCAACGATGCACGTTGCACCATCGGCCCAAAATAATCCTTTGTAACCAATAGACATAATGATTAATCCACCCAAAGCTGGTCCGGCTGCAAATCCGAGATTGATTGCGAGTCTTACCAATGTTAATGCTCTTGTTCTGTTTTCAGGTTTGGCATAAGCGCCAAGTGACACAAACATTGCAGGACGAAACATATCGGCCACTACCATAATTAAGAATATAGCGATACAAAGTCCGGTGTAGTTGGTAATAAATTGCAATCCGAAAAACATCATTCCACTTACTAAAAGACTGAAAATCATTATCCTATAAAATCCGATTTTATCAGATAATTTTCCGCCAAGCCACGAACCCACCATTGAACCAACGCCAAACCAAAACAAAATATTTCCGATTTGCAGGTAAGAAAATCCTAAATCTTCTTTCAAGTATTTTGATAAAAACGGCAACACCATTGTTCCAGCACGATTGATAAAAGTGATCAAAGTAAGTATCCAAACTTCCCTTGAAAAACCTCTAAAATTGTCTAAATATTTGCGGATGGCGTTTTTTAACATGCAACTTTTCTTATTTTGCAAAGGTATAAAACTTTGTGGCTTTAGTCCTTTGTAGCATAACAACTTTTGAACTATTTTTGTAAAAAATATTCTGATGAAAAAGTTATTCTCTTTGCTGCTTATTTCAAGTTTTTTAATAACGAGTGCTCAAGATAAAACGCTTGAAACCTCGGTTGAGTTTCAAGAAAATCTCAATATTGAGTATGCCGATAAAGATAAAAGTCCGTTAATGGAAGAAGATTTAAAAACTTTCAAGGCCTTAGATTTTTTTCCGATAAATGACAAATTTATTGTTGAAGCGCAATTTATTAGAACCAAAAAAGAGAAAGTTTTTAAAATGAAAACGTCAACTTCGCGACTTCCAGAGTATAAAAAATATGGCGAATTGCATTTCACAATCGATGGTGTTGCTTGTAAGTTGAATGTTTATCAGAATATTGATTTGATAAAAAAACCAGGATTTGATGATTATTTATTCCTTCCTTTTTCTGATTTAACTTCGGGTAAAGAAAGTTATATTGGTGGACGTTATGTAGATTTAAGAATTCAAAAAGGCACTACTTGGAAAATTGATTTCAATAAAGCTTACAATCCGTATTGTGCATATAATCACAAGTATTCTTGCCCGATTGTACCTTTGGAAAACGATTTGACTGTTGCTATTTTGGCTGGTGTAAAAAAGTTTCACGATTAATGAAATTTTTCAATTTACATACCCATAAATTCACAAACACTCCAGAAATTCTCGAATTAGTAAATCAATATCCTTGGGAATTTGACGCGACGATTCCGCAGTATTCTATTGGAATTCATCCTTGGTATATAGATGAAAACCGATTAGAAAGTGATTTAAAAATCATTGAAGCGAAGTTGCAACTATCTGCATGTTTGGCTTTGGGTGAATGCGGATTAGACAAACGAATTGAAGTTCCGATGGCATTACAAATAGAAGTTTTTGAACAGCAAATAGCGTTGGCAGAAAAATATCAAAAGCCGTTGGTATTGCATCTAGTGGCAGCATTTGATGAATTACTTGCGATAAAAAAACGATTAAAAATAACAGTTCCGATAATCATACACGGATTTTCTAAAAATCAACAAGTAGCAAAGCAGTTAATTGACAATGGATTTTATTTGTCTTTTGGAAAATATTTACTTAGAAATCCGGAATTAGAACTAGTTTTCAAGTCGGTTCCAAATGATCGATTTTTTCTAGAAACCGATACAATCGAAGAATCATTAGAACAAGTTTATAGTATAGCAGCAAAATATAAAAATATAAAAATGGAGGAGTTGATTGAAATTGTAAATTTAAATTTCAGTACTGTTTTCAAATCTAAAATCTAATATCAAAAATTTAATATTAAAATGGCAAAGTGGCAAGAACGTGCAGAATTACTTTTTAAAGCTGAAGGATTAAATAATTTAAAAAACGCCAATGTTTTGGTAGTTGGCGTTGGAGGTGTTGGCTCTTTTGCGGCCGAATTTTTGGCTCGTGCTGGAGTTGGAAATTTAACCATTGTTGATGGTGATGTAGTTGATATTACCAATATAAATCGACAGTTGCCAGCATTGCATTCAACGGTTGGAATGACAAAAATTGATGTTGTTGGCGATCGATTAATGGACATAAATCCAGAGTTAAATTTGACGAAAGTTAAAGAATTTTTATCTCCAGAACGTGCTTTCGAAATTGTGGAAGAAAAATACGATTACGTTTTGGATTGCATTGATAGTGTTACCCCTAAATTGAATTTGATTGTTGGTGCCAAGCGCAAACGTGTCAAAATAATTTCATCGATGGGCGCAGGCGGAAAAATGGAAGCTTCCAAAGTGAAAGTTGCTGATATCACTTCAACAGTAAACTGTATGTTTGCAAAAACCATTAGAAGACGATTAAAGGAATACAAAATCGACAAATTAAAAGTAGTTTTTTCATCAGAGATTCAGGACGAAAGCAGTTTGAAAATGACGGATGGTTCTAATTTTAAAAAATCATTTTACGGTACAAATAGTTATATGCCAGGACTTTTTGGTTTGCATATGGCTGAAACTGTGATTCGATCAATAATTAAGAAAGTTTAGAAGTTTAAATGTTTAGGAGTTTAAAATAAAATTCCAAACCTTATAAACTTTTAACCTCATAAACTTAAAAACCAAAAAAATGATACAAACCGTAATTTTTGATATGGATGGTGTAATTGTTGATACGGAACCCGTGCATCATTATGCCTATAATCAGCATTTTAAGCAATTAAATATTGATGTTTCTCCTGAAATGTATGCGTCTTTTACAGGAAGTTCTACTAAGAATACTTACACCATTATCAAAGCACATTTTGGATTGGAGGAAAGCATCGAAACACTCGTTAGAGCCAAACGAGATTTTTTTAATGCAGCTTTTGACAATAAAGAAGATTTATTTTTGTTGGATGGCGTTGAACACTTAATCAAGGACTTGCATAGTAACGGAATGCAATTGGTTTTGGCTTCATCATCGGCTAATGAAACTATTGAACGAATTTTTAATCGCTTTAATTTGCATCAATACTTTACTTTTAAAGTTTCGGGTGAAGATTTTCCGAAGTCTAAACCACATCCGGCGATATTCCTAAAAGCTGCTGAATTGGCCCAAACTGCTGTAGAACATTGTATTGTAATTGAAGATAGTACCAATGGTATTCAAGCTGCAAAATCAGCGGGAATTTATTGCATTGGTTATGATAGTTTTCATTCTAAAATGCAAGATTATGCTAAAGCCGATAAAGTAATTACTCATTTCAATGAGCTTAGTTTTGAGAAGATTAGAATGATTTCAGTTTAGGATTCTAGAAACCTACTAAGACGTTTTATCTTTACCCAACAGCTTCTTTATAAACTTTTAAGCATTTTTCTCTAGCTTCTTTATGATCTACAATTGGAGCTGGATAGTATTGTGTTTCCAATTCTGGAATCCATTTTTTGATGTATTTTAGTTCTTTATCAAATTTCTTGATTTGCTCGGTTGGATTGAAAATTCTGAAATAAGGTGCTGCATCAACGCCGCTTCCTGCTGCCCATTGCCAATTTCCAACATTGCTCGCTTGTTCATAATCTAATAATCTAGAAGCAAAATACGTTTCGCCCCAACGCCAGTCGATTAGTAAATGTTTGCATAAAAAACTTGCTACAATCATTCGCACACGGTTGTGCATGTGGCCGGTTTTATTTAATTCGCGCATTCCGGCATCAACAAAAGGGTAACCTGTTTTTCCGGCGCACCATTTTTTAAAAAGTTCTTCGTTGTTTTCCCATTTAATTTCGTCGTATTTTGGTCGGAAACTAGATTTATTAGTGTGCGGAAAATGCCACAAAATTTGCATAAAAAATTCCCTCCAAATTAATTCCTTTAAAAACGTTTCGTTTTTGCTTTCAAGTGCTTTACTAACCATTTTTCTGATGGAAACTGCTCCAAATCGGAGGTAAATTCCAAGATAAGAAGTCTTGTTTAACGCTGGGAAATTACGAGTAGCTTCATAATTATCGATTAAACTATTTGAGATATCAAATGGAGTTACCTTTATTGACGAAGCTTCAAAACCAATATCTGATAAACTTAAAAATGGGTAGGAGTGAAGTGCTATTTTAGATAAAAAATCTTCTGAGTTATAGTTTAAAAGTTGAATCTTCTTGAAGTTTTCTTTCCATTTGTTAGAATACGGTGTATAAACAACATAAGGTGTTCCGTCGTCTTTAACTACTTCGCTTTTTTCAAAAATAACTTGGTCTTTACTGGTTTTAAATTCGACATTATGCTCTTTAAATAAATGATATAAATCCAAATCACGTTTGCGCGCATAAGGTTCATAATCATTATTAGTATAAACGGATTTAATTGAATTTTCAGATAGTATTTTTTGATAAACTTCTAAAGGTTTTCCATAAAAAACGGCTAATGATTTACCAATTTTTTGAAGTTGGTTTTGAATTTGTTCTAATTGTTGATGAATGAAAGTAACGCGTGCATCGTCTTTAGAAAGTTGTGACAGAATCGATTCATCAAATATAAAAATAGGAAGCACTTCTTCAGCATCGTTTAGTGCGTGAAACAAACCAACATTATCATCAAGGCGCAAATCGCGGCGGAACCAGAATATATTCATAATTATTTTTTTCAAAAATCAAAATCAAAAATCAACTTCAAAAATCAACTTCAAAAATCAAATTTAAAAATCTATTTCAACTTTTATCAGAAGATTTATAGCGTTTTGTAGTTAATTTATTTTTTATCCGTTAACTAATAAGGTTGACATTCCTCCGTCAACGTGAAAAATTTGACCTGAAATCCAGTTACTTTTTTCACTTAATAAAAAGCTAGCCATTTGTGCAACATCTTCTGAAGTTCCTACTTTTTTTAGCGGATTTCTCGCAGCTGATTTTTCTTTTTTCTCCTCTGAGTTTAAGAATTTGTTTGCTAATGGTGTATCGGTTAAAGAAGGAGCAATTACGTTAACCCTAATTTTAGGGGCATATTCCGCTGCAAGAGCTTTTGCAAAGCCTTCGATTGCACCTTTAGAAGCTGATACGCTGGTGTGAAATGGCATTCCCATTGTTGCTGCAACCGTGCTAAACAATACAACACTTGACTGGTTAGACGCTGTTAAATTAGGCAAAACGGTCTGTAAAACTTTTACTAAATTTAAGAAATTGATTTGTAAATCATTTTCAAAAGCATCGATTTTCAATCCTTTGAACGGACGTAGATTAATGCTTCCTGGACAATAAACTAATCCGTCCAAAACTGCAGGCAATAAAGAGGTATCCAAGGTATCAGTTGTAGCATCAAATGGAATGTGTGTTACGTGCATATCGCCAATTTCTTCCTTTGTTCTAGATGCAATGTAAATTTTGTTGTCGTATTGTAATTCTTTCGCAATGGCTAATCCAATTCCATAAGAACCGCCAATAAGTAATATATTTTTCATTTATGATAGGTGTTTAGTCTGGTATTTATTGTTTTTATCTATTTGTATCGAATGCTATTTTTCAAATTCTCCGAACATTTCGATTAATTTTTTTCTGCGGTATTCAAAAATTTCATTCAACTTTGGTTTCACTATAAACGGATGTACCAATTGACCTAAAATTCCCATAGGCACTTTATAATCTACAATATCTTCCATTTCAACGCCACCCGGAATTTCTTTGATAAAATGTTTGTGATGCCATAAAGCGTATGGACCAAAACGTTGCTCGTCAACAAAATATTTTTTGTCTACAACGTGTGTGATTTCGGTTACCCATTTAGCAGGAATTCCTAAAACAGGTGTAACGATATATTGAATAATTTGTCCGGGAAACATTGGTCTATCAGCACCTGAAAGTATTTTAAAATCCATATAATCAGGTGTTATTTTTTGAAGATTTTTAGGATCACTTAGTAAATCCCAAGCTTCGTCAATTGAAATTGGTAAATTTTGTTTGGTATGTAATCGGTATATTTTCATTTTGATGAATTATTAATTTTGATGTAAAAGTAATAAATGTTTAATAAAATTGAATAATCATTAAACAAAAAATAACATCATTTAAGTTTATATTAACATTTGAAGCCGATACAATTTGTAATTTTGGGATTCTAAAACAATACTTATGAGAAAAATATTTATTTTATTGGCTATTGCCATTGCTAATTTAGCTGTAGAAGCGCAAGTAAAAACGCCTCAACCAAGTCCAAAATCGGTTTTAAATCAAGTAGTTGGTTTGACTGATGTTACTGTAGATTATTCAAGACCAAGCTCTAAAGGAAGAGTTGTTTTTGGTGATTTAGTTCCTTTTGGAAAATTATGGAGAACAGGTGCAAATGCCAATTCAACTATTTCTTTTAGCGATGATGTAGTTATTAACGGAACGACGGTAAAAAAAGGAAAATATGCTATTTTTACTTTACCTAAAGCCGATATGTGGGAAGTTATTCTTTACACAAGTACTGACAATTGGGGTTTACCAGAAAATTATGATGTAAACAAAGTGGCTGTTAGTTTAAATGTTGATCCTGTAGTTTTGAATAATAATGTAGAAACGTTTACAATCGGAATTAACAATGTTACTAATGATAGCGCAACTTTAGATATTTCTTGGGAAAAAACTATGGTATCTGTAAAATTTGAAGTACCAACTCAAAAAGCTGCGATGGCGAGTATTGCAAAAGTATTAGCTGGTCCAACAGCAGGTGATTATTTTTCATCAGCGCAGTATTTCTATCAATCTAATGGTGATTTAAACAAAGCTTTAGAATATGTAAACAAAGCGGTTTCAATGGTTAAAGCTGGTGAAGATGTTCCGTTTTGGCACTTGCGTTTAAAATCTTTAATTCAAGGAAAATTAGGTGATAAAAAAGGTGCAATAGAAACTGCAAAATTATCATTAGCTGGTGCTGAAAAAGAAGGTAATCAGGACTATGTAAAAATGAATAACGATAGTATTAAAGAATGGAGCAAAAAATAATTTGCACTGTTTTTAATGAAAAACGTCCCAAGAAATTGGGACGTTTTTTTTATGCGGTAACTTCTTTCGAGTTATTTTCTTTTAAGAAGAGTTGGCCTAGTAACGCTAGAATAATTGTGAGTAAAGCACCAATAAAATTTAACCATAAGAAACTTACCACATCCAAATAGTAGATGTAAAAGATAGTTAATTGACTTACCACGGCACTCCAAAAAATAGCTCTTGCTTTCACAAATTTGATATAAAAACCAACAAGGAAAATACCCAATACGGTTCCATAAAAAATCGAGCCTACAATATTTACTAATTGAATAAGATTCTCAAATAATGATCCAACGCAGGCAAAAAGAATAGCAATTATTCCCCAAAGTAAAGTGAAATATTTGGTAGCATCAACATAGTGTTTTTCTGATTTTTCTGATTTTAAATTACGTTTGTAAATGTCAATTGCTGTGGTCGAAGCCAATGCTGTCAATCCGGATGCCGAAGATGACATTGCAGCCGAAAGTATTACAGCAAGCAATAATCCAATCAATCCTTTGGGTAAATAATTTAAAATAAAATACAGAAATACGTAGTCTTTATCATTGGTTTCCGATTTTGGGTCGGCTTTGGTAATTAGTTCTTTGGCTTGATCTCGCAGATCTTTTTCTTTTCCAGAAATGGCTACCAATTTATTTCTTAGTATTGGATTGTCATAATTTTGATTTAAATGATCCATATACAACAAGTTGTATTCTTTTTTTTCTTCAGTTAAATCATTTAATTGTTTTTCAAGAGCATGGTACTGATCGGCATAAATTGATTTTTCAATGGTTGCTTTATTTATCGGATTAAAATTCAGCGGAACATCATTGAATTGGAAAAATACAAAAACCATAACTCCTGTCAGCAAGATAAAAAATTGCATCGGAACTTTCAGAAATCCGTTCATTATCAATCCTTTTTGGCTTTCTCTGTCAGATTTGCCCGATAAATAGCGACCTACTTGCGACTGATCTGTACCAAAATAAGCTAGGCTAAGAAAGAAACCACCAGCTATTCCGCTCCAAAAAGTGTATCGTGTTTCGGGATTGAATGAAAAGTCAACAATATTCATTTTGTCGTTTGCTCCAGCAATATGCAAAGCATTACTGAAAGTCATTTCGTTGGGTAACATGTGTAAGATAAGGTAAAATGTAATAAACATTCCGCTCATAATTACAAACATTTGCTGTTTTTGGGTTACGTTAACCGCTTTTGTTCCACCAGTGTAAGTATATATAATTACTAATATTCCGATAATTATGTTTAACAAAGTTAAATTCCAGCCCAACAATGTTGAAAGAATAATTGCTGGTGCATAAATTGTAAATCCAGTTCCTAAACCACGCTGAATGAGAAAAATTATTGCTGCAAACGAACGCGTTTTCAAGTCAAAACGTTGTTCTAGATATTCATAAGCAGTGTATACTTTTAATTTATTGTAGATTGGAATAAATGTATAGCAAATGACAACCATTGCAATTGGCAATCCAAAATAAAACTGTACAAAACCCATTCCGTCATGGTAGGCTTGACCTGGCGTTGATAAGAATGTAATGGCACTTGCTTGAGTAGCCATAACAGAAAGTCCAACGGTCCACCAATTGGTTTCTTTATTTCCAAGTATGTAATCTTCAACGTTTTTACTTCCTTTGGTTTTGTAAACGCCATATACAACAATAAACAAGAGTGTTGCCGAGAGAATAATCCAATCTATTTGTTGCATATTAGTAGAAAATTTGCATTAGCATAAAAAAAATGATGATATAAACGGCGTTCATTACTAAAAGCCACGTATAGTTGTTATTCCATTTATTTTGTTTTTTTGGCTCCATATTATTTTCCAATTGCGATCATATTTGCTAATAAACGAAATGCTCCAGGAACACCTTCTGGCAATTCTCTGAAGAAACTTATTCCGGTGTAAATGTAATTTCCTTTACCGTATTTTGCTACTAAAATGGCGCCATCTTTGGGTTTTTCACCTTTATCATTTGCTGAAATAATTGGCGTAAAATTAGCATCCCATTCGCTTGGATAATACAAACCTTGTTCTTGTTTCCAGCCTTTAAAATCATCAGCTGTTATTTTGTTAGGATAATTTAAAACCGGATGATTTGGATTTAAAAATCGGACTTCGGCATTTTCTTCTGTGACTCTATCTCTTGATAATTTTACAGAAAAAGGAGCGATTTCTTTTGTAACTAAATCGTCAAGTGTGTTGTATTGTACAATCATTGTTTTGCCATTTTTAACAAAATCAAAAAGTAGGTTTTGTTTGAATCCGAGCGCATTTACAACATTATATGCACGAATTCCGGTCATTACGACATCAAAATTTTGAAGTTTTTCATTTGTGATTTCTTCAGGTTTTAAGATGGTTACTTCATAACCCATTTGCGTCAGACTTTTAGGAACTTCATCACCTGCACCCATAATGTAGGCAATTTTTTCGGATTTGGTTTTGATATTCAATTTAATGGCCTTTGCCTCAGCTGATTTTAAAACCATTTGTTTGTAAATGTGTGGATAATTGATGTCGATTTTTTCTTTGTCAAAGGTTTGACCATTAATAGTTACTACACTTTTAATAGTAACATCAGATGCTTCTTTTGGAGGCGTTACATTAAATATGGCAAGTTGTTCTTCACCTTTTTTAGCAAGTGAAAACAGAATTGATGCAGGTGAAACTGTCCAATTTTGTGGTACTTCTAAACTTATTGATCCTGCAATTGCTTCTGTTCCAGCTTTAATTTTTACAGTAACAGGTTTTTCTTTGTTATTAGGAAAAATGGTGACTTTTTCTTGAATAGAAGATGTTACAACAGGCACAACATCAAGCGGTTGATAGACTTCTCCTTTTACATCATCGTTGTATTTGTACACTATATTTCTTTCAAAAGGAATGGTAACGCCGTTGATTTCGATTAAAAACGTGTCTGGAATTCTTGAAATAACATCGGGTTTACCAATATTTCTCTGGTCGTTCACGGTATACATACCAACAGTTCCTTTTTCATTTAAATAGTACGGACTTGTGAAAGGATCAGTAGCATCAATTTCAACTTCAATTGAATTAGTAACTACTTTGTTGAAAAGAAGTTCTGTTTTTTGAGCGTTGTTTATACCAGAAAGCCAATACATTTTTACTTTACTACGGTTGATGGCTTCTTGTTTGACTTTAGTTTTGTTTCCAGTAGCAATTTCTTGCACGTCGGCAACCGATTCTAAGTAAAGTCCGGCACAAGCAGCAATTATCTTTTTAATTTCCTCTGATTTAATGGTTTTCCAATGGTCATCTTCTAATTTTTGGATTAATTCGTAGGCTTTTACTAATTCAGGAATACTAGCTTCTGGATTTTTGAAATCAAAATTACTTTGTACTTTTTCTAGAATACTTCCAATAAGATTTTCACCTGGAATGCGATTCCAAGAAGTGTCAATACCTTCAAACAAATTGGTTTTATCTTTTAAAGATTCGCCTTTTAAAAATTCTAAATATTCCTCTTCTTCACCACGAGCGCCGGTACTTCCGAAACCTTGTGATTGGTGGCAACTTCTGCTCAGTGCGGCAATCTCTTGATTGGACTTACCGAATTGTTCGTAGTACACACCTGTTTGAAGTTGGCTCAAATTGGATTTATCGGCTTTATCAAATTTTTCTTTGCTACCATAAAACCACCAGGAAGTATTGAAGAAAATACGTTTGGGTTGCCAAGTTGTTACATATTGTAGTTGATTAGGAAATACAGATGCGTCATTGGTTTTATCAAATGCTTCAAGGCTCAACATTGCCGAAGCGGTGTGATGTCCGTGAGTTGTTCCTGGTGAACGATGGTCAAAACGATTGATAATAACATCAGGTTGGAATTTTCTGATAGCCCAAATAACATCGCTTAGCACTTGGTCTTTATCCCATATTTGCAAAGTTTCGTCAGGATTTTTTGAAAAACCAAAATCATTAGCGCGTGAAAACAGTTGCTCACCGCCATCAATTTTTCTAGCTTCGATAAGTTCTTGCGTTCTGATTACACCAAGTAGTTCTCGCAATTCAGGTCCGATTAAGTTTTGTCCGCCATCGCCTCGAGTTAAAGAAAGATAGCCTGTTCGAGCATTTTTTTCGTTAGATAAATAAGAAATTAATCGCGTGTTTTCATCGTCTGGATGTGCCGCAACATATAAAACAGAACCCAAAAAGTTAAGTTTCTCAATTTGATGATAAATTTCAACCGAATTTGGTTTTTGTGGACGTTGTGCAACCAACGATAATCCTAAGAAAAGCAATAGAAAAGTATAATTTTTCTGCATTTGATTTTAATTTTTGCAATAGCATCAAATGTAGTAATTATTATAAATAGGAAGGTTTTTTTTGAATTTCTTTAACAGAATTTATCAATCTGTAAACTCATCGTTATGTATTGTGTTGGAGATAATCGAAATCCCTTTTTGAAGTAGCAAATTATTTGGATAGGTAATGCGTTCGCCATCAATGGTTTTTAAGTTGATGTGGAATGCGCTAATGTCTTCAATTTCAGCTTGAATAGGGAAATCTTTGTCGTGGATTTTGATTGTATCTCCAATTTTGAACGGAAAGAAAAAGAACAAAATTACGCCTGCTGTTATGTTACTTAAAATCGACCATTGTGCAAACATTGCAACACCAACAACAGTTGTTATTGAGGAAACCGTTAGTAGTATTTGATCTTTTTTTACACCCCAAATTACAATAAGCGAAATGATGGCTATAATGTTGATTAGAAGATCAATATATTTTGTAACAAGATTAGCTCGTTGTTCAATTATTTCACTTGTTTTGGCATATTTTCTAACTAATTTTGCGATTATAAATCGCAGCACAAATACCAATAACAAGACAATTGCTGTTGCAATTATTTCGACTGTAAAGTTATTAAAAACATCCATTTGAAATCTTTATAAATGCCCTAAATCTTTATGTTGGTTGATATAGTTTAACTGGTGTTCAGCTACATAATTTCTAAACAAAGCTACCAAATTGTCATAATATTTTTGAAGGTTTTTTACGTTAACCTCTGGTCGGCTATCAATCGGAATTGTGATTGGCATTTCGTTTAAATACTTTGATAATTCGGGATAATTTTCCTGAATGACCATTGTGATTTTAAGAATTTTAGCATTGATTTCTTCTTCAGTTTCCATAATTCAGCTCCTTATTTAATCTAATTTTTGAAATGTAAAGTTACACACTTTATCTTTAAATAGATGTTAAATAAGTATATACTTTTTCGGTAGGTAAACCCACAACATTAGTATATGAACCTTCAATTTTATGTATACCTACTAGTCCAATCCATTCTTGAATTCCATAAGCTCCAGCTTTGTCAAAAGGTTTGTAATTATCTAAATAAAAGCGAATTGAATCGTCTGATAGTTTTTTAAAAGACACTTTTGTTATATCAAATATAGTCTCTGATTTAGAGGTTGTTGTGAAACAAACTGAAGTAATTACTTCGTGCGTTTGGTTGGATAAAGATTTTAAAATTTGAAAAGCATCATTATAATCTTTTGGTTTACCTAAGGCTTTACCATTTAACCAGACCAAAGTATCGCTTGTTATTAAGAGTTCATCATTAGCTAAATCACCTTCAAATGCTTTGGCTTTTAATTCGGCTAAATAGTTGGTTATTTCTTCAGCTTTAAGATTATCAGGATAAATTTCTTCGATTTCTTTAAGTCGAATTTCAAATTTCAAGTCCAAATCTTTGAAAAATTGTTGCCTTCTTGGTGAACCAGATGCCAGAATGATTTTATAGTCGTTAAGCATTGAATTTTATGTTTAATGTAGTTACCGCAATTGATAAAATTCCGAAGAATATGATCCATTTTAACAATTGACTGATGAATTTGTAGTCTTTGTTTTCTTTGGCATTCCAAATGTGCACTAAGCACACCATTATTGGGGCAATTACGAAGAAAAGTAGATAGGCTAAACTGTAAAATAAATTATTTTCAAATAAATAAGATTTGGTATAAAACAATAAGTAAAGTGCCGGAAGTAGCAGCAGTACAAAAGCAATAATTCTGGTTTTAGCAACACCAAATACAATAGGAAGTGTCTTCATATCTTGAGTAGCATCACCTGTAACATCTTGAATGTCTTTGATTATTTCTCTTACTAAATTAATTATGAAAGCAAATTTCGCATAATCTAATAAAATGGCAAAAGCCAAAGTCATTTGTGTTCTATTGATGTCAAAAGTATTCGGAAAAATATCAAACATTCCGATAATAATAACGGAAAAAGCTAATAATGCAGCGACAACAATATTGCCAATTAGAGTCATTTGTTTTAAAGTACTAGCATAAAAATAGAGTAGTGTAGCGATCAAAACAAATACGACAGCAAAATTTGGATGTTCTACCGTATTGGCTAAAATAAATCCGCAAGCCACACCTGAAATAGTTAACGACGCATAAATAATGTAAGCCGTAGCTTCGGAGATTTTTGTTCCAATAATTCGGCTATTTGGCTTGTTTACTGCATCGGTTTCTTGGTCAAAAATATCATTGATTACATAACCACCAGCAGCAATTAAAACGGTTGCCAAAATAAGTAAACTGTATTGCCAATACCACAAAGATAAAGGTATGTTTATAAGTTCAAGGTATCCAAAACGAATGATTAGTTGCATTAATGCTAGTAAAAGTAGGTTTTGGTAACGTATTAGTTTTAGAAAGTTCATTTTTTAGTATTCAGTGTTCAGTATTCAGTGTTCAGTGTTCAGTGTTCGGTGTTTAGTGTTCAGTTTTCAGTGCTCAGTGTTTAGTGTTCAGTGTTTCGTGTTAAGTATTAAGTAATTAGTAATAGTACTTAATTTATTATTTATCTTCTTTTACTCCAAATTTTTTTGGATTCAGAATCATATAATTTATCAATTTCCCTACTTCTTTCGATTCTTTTAATAATTCTAAATAAATATCATTTGTTATGTATTCACAAGCTAAAGAATATTCTAACCAAACTTGGGTTTCAGAGTTTTCAGCATCTGAATCAGTTAATTTACTATGAAAATGTTTAGGATAATCCCGTTTTCTATAAGCTTCAGCAATATTTGCAGAAACACTTCTTGAAGATCTTCGTATTTGGTCTGTTAAAGAATAAGTTTCTTCTTTTGGAAAGGATTTTGAAAGTCTAAATACTTTCATTGCCAATGCAAATGATTTTTGATAAGTTAATAAATCTTGAAATGTCATAACTAAATAATAAACTGAATTCTAAATTAACACTTCTAAAGAAACTGCAAACTGATTACTGAACACTGATTACTAAATTAGTCGTGTTTTCCGTTATAATACAAATGCCATTTTCCTTGTACTTTCATTACTTGTTCGATGACTTCGCGCACGGCACCTTTTCCACCGTTTTTGTGAGAAATATATTTAGAAATAGCTTTGATTTCGGCTACAGCATCTTGCGGACAAGTGGGCAAACCTACCAATTGCATTACGTGGTAATCTGGAATATCATCACCCATATAGAGTACTTTTTCTGGATTTATATTATATAATTCGGTGTATTCTTTAAACGTTTCTACTTTGTTAGGCGATGCTAAATGGATATCGGTAATTCCTAAGTTTCGGAGTCTAATTCGGACACCTTCATTGTTTCCTCCTGAAATAATGCATACGTTATAACCACTTTCAATCGCAGCTTTCATTGCAAAACCATCGCGAATGTTCATAATTCGTAGCATTTCGCCGTTTTGTGATACGTGAACCGAACTGTCTGTAAGCACGCCATCGACATCAAAAATAAAAGTGTCAATGTCGTTCATTATTTCTTTATAACTTTCTGCCATTATCAATAATAGATTTTGTTAGAATTTTGTATATATCTTTCTGATTTTCATCAGATAAAAGGTTTAAATGTTTGTTTATTGTAGTGGTGTCATTTCGCTTTGCTGGTCCAGTTTGAGCTTCATTAGGTTCCATAATTTGTACTTTGTTTGCCGTCTCTAAAATCAAAGGCTTCAAAATTTCAAAAGGAACTTGATGTTCGATACAAATATCACTACCTATTTTGTAGAGATGATTTACAAAATTACTCACAAAAACAGCTGAAACGTGTAATGATTTTCTTTGTTCCGAATTTATTTCAAAAGCTTTATCCGAAATAGCACTAGCAATTTGCATTATAAGAGCTAAATCTTGGTCGTTTTGTGCTTCTAAACATAGAGGAACTTCTTTGAAGTTAATATCTTTATTTTTAGATAACGTTTGCAACGGATAAAAAACAGCTTTTCTATTGGAATCAGCTAACTCAGTAATAGCAACACTTCCTGAGGTATGTGCAACTAATTTATCTGAAAATTTAAATGAGTCCGATACTTCATAAATAGCGTCATCTGATACAGAAATAATATATAAATCTGCCTCGGTTAACCGCGAAACATCAGTTGTAATTAAATTAGAATCAACAAGATGTGCTACTGATTCAGTAGTGCGAGCAAGCACCTGTTTCAGTTCTAAAACAGTAGATTTAGAAATGGCTTTAATTAAATGCTGAGCAACGTTACCCGAACCAATTATTGTAATTGAAATCATTCGGTAAAAATATTGAAAATATATTTTATTGTACTAGTAAAAAATGATAATATCAACGTCTCTTAAAAATCCCTTAAAACGTTGGTGTAAATTTTACTAAATCCACAATTTTAATTTACTTTTGTACTCCTTTAATTAGGGCATTAAAAATCATTCCAAAAATCCTTATGGAAAAAATTAAATCTATACTTTTTTCAACGCGTTTAATGGCAGTTTTATTTATTGGTTATGCAGCAGCAATGGCAGCAGGAACTTTTATTGAAAATGCTTACAATTCAGATACTGCACGAATTATCATTTACAATTCTTGGTGGTTTGAAGCCATTCACGTCTTTTTTCTTATCAATTTCTTCGGAAACATTTCAAGATACCAATTGCTTAAAAAAGAAAAATGGGCAACCTTGCTTTTGCATTTGTCATTCATATTCATATTAATTGGTGCTGGAATTACAAGATACATCAGTTATGAAGGAATGATGCCGATTAGAGAAGGTGAGGCATCAAATCAAATTTATTCTGATAAAAACTATCTTATTTATTATGTTGATGGGCAATTTAATGGTGAAATGAAACGTAGAACATTTGAAAAACCGTTATTGCTTTCGCCTGTTACCAATAACCATTTTAATTATAAAGATAAATTTGCAGATACCAAATTTGAAGTAGAATACAAAGACTTTATATTAGACGCTAAAGAAACTATTAAATCAACGCCTAATGGTAAATACCATCTTAAAATGGTAGAGTCTGGTGGCGGACAACGACACGAACATTACCTAAAAGAAGGTGAGGTTCAAAATATTCACAATGTATTGTTTGCTCTAAATTCGTATACCAAAGGTGCCATTAATATAACAATTAAAGACGGAAACACTACCATTGAAGCTCCATTTGACGGAAATTTTATGCGAATGGCTGATCAATTTCAAGGAACGATTAAGAAAGATTTATTGCAGCCATTGATGTTTCGTTCCCTTTATAACTTAGGTGGAGCGCAATTTGTTTTTCCAGATCAACCAATTAAAGGTGAGAAGTCATATAAAGCAAGCGGTGATTTTAAAGCCAAAAGTGGTGATGATGCCCTCGTAATCAAAGTTACAGCTGATGGACAAGAAAAAGAAATTACATTGGTTGGATCGAAAGGAAAACAAGGAACACCGCAAAGTTTTAAAGTTGGAAAATTAGAATTTACTTTTTTCTTTGGAAGCAAGGTTTATACGTTACCGTTTAATTTAAAGTTGAATGATTTTGTTGCTAAACGCTATCCTGGAACAGAAAAACGTTATTCTGCCTTTGAGAGTATGGTGACTTTACAAGATGGAAAAGAACAATTTGATGCCAAAATATTTATGAATAATATTCTTGATTATAAAGGATTTAGATTTTTTCAAGCGAATTTTGATCCTGATGAGAAAGGAACCGTTCTTTCAGTTAATCACGATTTTTGGGGAACTTTAATTACTTACATCGGATACTTTATTTTATTCTTTGCAATGATGGCCATTTTGTTTACTAAATATTCTCGCTTTGCTGATTTAAAACGAAAGTTACAAATCATTAAGGATAAAAAATCTAAATTGATTACCATTCTAGCATTGATGTTATCTGTGACTGGATTTTCTCAAAAGCACGATAATCACGATGGTCATAATCACGGGAAAGCACAAGTTCCAGTACAAAATGTACAATTCAACTATGTAGACTCTATTTTGAAATATAAAGTTTCAGAAAAGCACGCAGCACAGTTTGGAAGATTGGTCATACAAGATGAAGGTGGAAGAATGAAGCCAATCAATAGTTTTTCATCGGAGTTATTGCGAAAAGTTAGCAAAAGTGATAGTTATAAAGATATGAATTCTGATCAGGTATTTGTTTCGATGACGCAATTTCCGCAGGCTTGGTTTGAAGTTCCTTTAGTTTATATTAAAGTAGGAAATGATAGCATTCGTAAAATCATCGGAATTGCAAAGGAAGACAAGTATGCCACTTTAAAATCATTTTTTGATGCTAAAGGAAATTATAAATTATCACCTTATTTAGAAGCCGCTTATAAATCGCAAATTCCAAACAATTTTGATAAAGATTTTATTGAAACGGATAAAAAAGTAAATTTATTAAATACTGCTTTAAGTGGTCAAATTTTAAAGATATTTCCTATTCCAAATGATGTCAATAATAAATGGGCTTCTTTTTTAGAAATTAATCAAGAGACCAAGACCTCACTTGATACTATAAAAAACGCATTGCCTATATATTTAGATGCCTTAATGCGTGCTTCTCAAGATAATAATTATACTATGGCCAATACATTTTTAGTTGGTATGGAAAATTATCAAAAGAAAGAAGGAAAAGATGTACGACCAAGTGATGATAAAATTAATTCTGAAATCTTATATAACAAATATGATATTTTCAAGAATTTGTATTATTTGTACATGCTTTGTGGTGTTTTGATGCTTGTCTTTACCATAGTAAATATCTTTTTTGAGAAAAAATCTATACGATACGTTGTTTCAGGTTTTCATATTTTTATTATCGTTCTTTTTGCTTTGCACACTTTAGGTTTGGTTGCACGATGGTACATTTCGGGTCACGCACCGTGGAGTGATGCATATGAAAGTATGATATATGTAGCTTGGGCGACAATGTTTTTTACGCTAGCATTTGATAGAAAATCGAAGTTGACTGTTGCCTCAGGAACTTTTGTAGCTTCAATGATCTTGATGATTGCTCACTGGAATTGGATGGATCCAGCAATTGCTAACTTGCAACCTGTTTTGAATTCTTATTGGTTAATGATTCACGTAGCCGTTATTGTAGCTAGTTATGGACCATTTACTTTAGGAATGATTTTAGGATTAGTAGCTTTGATTTTAATGTTATTTACCAATGAGAAGAACAAAGTTAAGATGGATTTAAACATCAAAGAAATCACCTACATCAATGAAATGGCACTAACGATAGGTTTGGTAATGTTGACCATCGGAAATTTCCTTGGCGGACAATGGGCCAATGAATCTTGGGGAAGATATTGGGGTTGGGATCCAAAAGAGACTTGGGCTTTAATTAGTATTATGATTTATGCTTTTGTAATTCACGCTCGATTTGTGCCTGCTTTACGTGGTACTTGGATTTATAACTTGATGAGCGTTTTGGCTTTTTACTCGATAATGATGACTTATTTTGGAGTGAATTTCTATCTTACAGGATTGCATTCTTATGCAAGTGGTGATAAAGTAGTTACTCCGGTAGAGTTTTATTATTCTTTGATACTGATAACAATCTTAGCAACTTTTGCTTTCTTCAAATACAAACGCTATTTCAAAAAATAAAAGTTAAGAAGTAGTAGTCATAAAAAAAGGTTCAACAAATTAATGTTGAACCTTTTTTTTAATTAGGGTTTAAATATTTTTATACTTTTCCTAAAGTATATAACTGTTCCATTGTAGGTGATTTGCTTCCACCGGCAGGTTCAAGAGTGATTCCAAATGCTTCGGCGTTTGACGTTCCGCTAACTGCAAATAGTTTTTCATCATTTCCTTTGAAATCTTCTAATAAACCAATACTTGTTGGTGTTAATGTCGGACTTAACTTAAGTGACCAAATTTGGTATACTTTTCCTTCTGGTGGTTCTGGTAATCCTGATGCGTCTACATATACTGTTGAAGTTTCTTTATTCCAATAGATTTTTGCAGATGAAGTAGGAGCAACAGCTTGTCCTGCTAAGCTAACCACTGTGTTTTTCTCATCACGAACAACATTTAAAGCGGTAGCTGTTTCCTTGTTTTTCAATTCTAATTCAACAACTGATTTTTGAAGATTTGACTTTTCAGTTTCAATTGTATTTAATTGACTAGATGTTGTATTTAATTGATTGTATTGATAAGCTACACCAATCAACAATGCAACAGATGCTGCCCAACCTAGATATTGCGACCTGTTAGATGTAGGTTTCATATCTATTACTTTGCCGTGCTTCAATTCTAATCGGGCTTTAATTTTTTCAAAGTTATCTGCCGAAATATTTGGAGAAAAACTACTTGATAAATTAAGAATTGCCTTTTCAATTGAAATAATTTCTTTGCCAATGGCAGGATTGATCTTAGCCATTTCGCTAATTTCCTTAGTTTCTTCTTCGTTTAACAAACCGTAAACGTAAAGTTCTAAGTTTCCCGATTCTATATATTCTTCTGTGTTCATTATACTTGTAAATAAGTTCTTAAATCATTGATGCAATTTCTATTCTGTGTTTTGACAGTTCCAAGCGGAATTTCCAATTCGTCAGAAGCTTCTTGCTGCGTGTATCCTTGAAAGAATAGTAGTTCAATTAATTGAATACACTTAGGTTTTAACTTCTTAACAAATTCTTGTATCCCAATAGTATCGATCCTATTGACTAACTTGTTGCTGTCGTCTAACAGATGTACGAAATTATCAGACGATAGGTTTTTTTGACTGTTGTTATAACCTTTAGAACGTAGTTTATCTATAGCGGTATTTCTTGCTATGTTTAGCATCCAAGTATATAAACGACCTTTTGAATCATTGTAGCTTTCGATGTTTTTCCAAATTTTAACAAATACTTCTTGAAGCACATCTTCGGCTTCTTCGCTTTCTTTAACTAAATTTGAGATTACTGAAAATAGACTTTTCGAATACATATCATACATTATGGTAAATGCTCGATCATCTTTTTTTAAAATTAACGGTATCAATTGTTCCTGTGTCATAAGCTCTTTTTTGTGGTTGTTCAAAGTTAGTAAAATTATTTAGAGTAATTTTACGTACGTAAAGAGAACGAATATGGTTTTAATAAAAAAATTTTTAACATTTTTTTTTAACTTGATTACTACTTTAACCTCTTAAATTTGCGTATATTTATTAAAATTTTAAAAATTATGAAAATAAGAATTGCAGCATTGGTCTCGTTATTTCTATTATTGAGTTGTAAAAACGAAGCACAAACTAGCGCTAACTTAGAGTCTGATCTAACGACAGAAATTATGAAAAAAGAAAACATTTATCAATTTAAGGTTAAAGATTTAAGTGGTGATGAATTTGATTTTTCTTCTTTAAAAGGAAAGAAAATACTTATAGTTAATACGGCATCTAAGTGCGGATTAACACCTCAATACAAAGATTTAGAGGCGATTTATGAAAAATATAAAGATAAAAACTTTGTAATTGTAGGTTTTCCTGCTAACAATTTTGGAAAACAAGAACCTGGAACCAACGAAGAAATAGGTGCTTTTTGTCAAAAAAATTATGGTGTGTCCTTTCCAATGATGAGCAAGGTTTCTGTTAAAGGTGATGATATGTGCGAATTATATCAATTTTTGACTAAAAAATCTAGAAACGGATTAAAGGACAGCGAAGTAGAATGGAATTTTCAAAAATATTTAATTAATGAAAATGGTGAATTAGAAAAAGTTATTTCGCCACAAGTACTTCCAACCGATCCAGAAGTTGTTGATTGGATTTCGAAATAATAAAATACTAGAACACTAAAATCCCTTTTCATTATGTTAAGGGATTTTTTTATGTCTATTCAATTAGTAGCTTCAAATAATTTTATTTACTTTTACACACCAAACAACCACTTCATTATGAGTCAAAAAATATTACTCACTGCAAAAGAAGTCAATATTATTCTGCATCGTTTGGCCTGTCAATTAATTGAAAAACATCTTGATTTTTCTACTACTGTTTTAATTGGTTTACAGCCAAGAGGAAAATTTCTAGCCGAACGAATCAAACAAATTTTGGAATCCGAATATGCTATAAAATCAATTCAGCTAGGTTTCTTAGACATTACTTTTTTTAGAGATGATTTCCGTCGTGGCGAAAAACCATTAGAAGCCAATAAAACCCAAATTGATTTTTTAGTAGAAAATAAGAAAGTAGTTTTTATTGATGACGTTTTATATACAGGAAGAAGTATCAATGCAGCATTGACTGCAATTCAGTCCTTTGGACGACCATCTGAAGTAGAACTTCTTACTTTAATAGATAGAAGATTCAGTCGTCATTTACCAATACAACCTGATTACAGAGGACGACAAGTAGATGCAATTAACAACGAAAAAGTAAAAGTTTGTTGGATTGAAAACGATGGTGAAGATGCAGTTTATTTAATTACGAATTAATTTTGTTTTACAGTTAAGTAGTAAGATTTGGGTATTAAATATTAAGACTTTAAGAAGAATTCCTGATGTAAAATAAGATACATTATACTATTACAATATACAACAATTCAATATACAACAATACAATTTACATTAATACAACATACAACAACACAACAATAAATGAAAGAATTAAGTGTAAACCATTTATTAGGAATTAAATACCTTGTTAAAGAAGATATTGATTTGATATTTGAAACTGCCGATCATTTTAAGGAAGTAATCAATCGTCCGATAAAAAAAGTACCTTCTTTGCGAGATATTACTATTGCAAATATTTTTTTCGAAAACAGTACGAGAACAAAATTATCATTTGAATTGGCTCAGAAGCGTCTTTCAGCTGATGTGATTAGTTTTTCAGCAGCCCAATCATCTGTTAAAAAAGGTGAAACTTTAATTGACACAGTAAATAATATTTTGGCAATGAAAGTCGATATGGTTGTGATGCGACACTCACATCCTGGTGCGGCTTACTTTTTATCGCAAAATGTGAAAGCAAGTATTGTAAATGCTGGTGATGGTGCTCACGAACACCCAACACAAGCTTTGCTAGATAGTTTTTCAATTAGAGAAAGACTAGGAGAAGTTGCTGGAAAAAAAGTAGTTATTGTTGGTGATATTTTGCATTCTCGTGTGGCACTTTCTAATATTTATGCACTTCAAATGCAAGGTGCTGAAGTAAAAGTATGCGGACCAAAAACTTTAATTCCGAAATATATTGAAAGTCTTGGCGTTTCAGTCGAACCCAATTTGCGAAAAGCGCTTGAATGGTGTGATGTAGCTAATATGTTACGTGTTCAAAACGAACGAATGGATGTAAATTACTTTCCATCAACCCGAGAATATGCACAACAATATGGTGTTGACAAGGCATTATTAGATTCCTTAAACAAAGAAATCGTAATCATGCATCCTGGACCAATTAATCGTGGCGTAGAAATCACATCAGATGTTGCCGATTCACAACAATCAGTAATTTTAGATCAAGTTGAAAATGGCGTTGCTATTAGAATGGCAGTGATTTATTTGTTGGCAAGTAAAATCAAACAATAAAAAATTTTTTCAGTTTCTCATTGATGAGATTCTGAAACAAGTTCAGAATATATGAAAGTAGATCAAAAAGGACATACAACAACAATAAAAGATACTCAAGGTGATTTAAATTCATTTCTTGAAAAAGTAACCAAAGAACATCATAGTTTTAAATCTCAAAATTTAATACTCGATATAAGTCACGATAAAAATGTAACCTTAAAAGATATTAAACTGTTTTCTGATTTGTCTAAAACGCACAAAAAAGGAAAAAAATCTTTGGTAATCGTTGCTGATGACATTGATTTTAATGCTGTTCCTGCAAAACTAATCGTTGTACCTTCGTTACAAGAAGCGCACGATATTATTGAAATGGAAGAGATTGAGCGCGATTTGGGATTTTAGGAAAAGTTTAAAAGTTTATAAGTTTAAGAGTTTAAGAGTTTTTAAGTTTAAGAGTTTTTAAGTTTAAAAGTTTATAAGTTTAAGAGTTTAAAAGTTTAACAGTTTAAAAGTTTTAAGAAATAGATATGAAATTGAATAACACAACAATATTATATATTTACGTAGGCGTATTATTTATACTAACCTATTTATTTGCAAGTAGATTGATTACAAGTTTTAAAACCCAAGAGTTTGATTATTTAAGATTATCAGTAAATCTTGGACTATTGATTTACATTATCATCAAAATCGTGAAATTGGGTAAAATCGAAAATAATAAAATAGATTCCGATGCGAAATAAAAAATTAGCTTGGTTTCTCCTAGTTTGCTCAACGATACTTTTAGGTTTAAATATTTATAGAGTATCGGTGGAAAGTGAGGATAACTATTTTGGTATTATTTCTAACGTGTTGTTGATTTTTGCAATGCTTGTTAGTATTTATCAGAAAAAAAATAAGGAATAAGTTAAAAATAAATGAAGCTAACCATACTTGGCTGTTATGCCGCAACGCCACGAACTATTTCCAATCCGACATCTCAAGTTTTAGAAATAAAAAACCGTTTATTTTTAATCGATTGTGCTGAAGGAACTCAAGTGCAACTTCGCAAAAGCAAAGTCAAGTTTTCTAAAATCAATCACATCTTTATTTCCCATCTTCACGGCGATCATTTTTATGGATTAGTAGGATTGATATCAACCTTTATGTTGCTTAATCGCGAAAGTGATTTAACGGTTTATGGACCAAAAGGAATTAAAGAAATTATTCTGCTTCAACTTCGTGCCTCGGGTTCGTTTACTGGTTATAATTTATATTTTCACGAATTAGAATCTAAAGAATCCGAAATAATCTTTGAAGACGATAGAGTAGTGGTGAAAACCATTCCATTAAAGCACCGCGTTTACACCAACGGATTTTTATTTGAAGAAAAAAATATAGAACGAAAACTCAACATCGAAGCCGTAGAAAATTATGAAATCGATAAAGTCTATTACAACAAAATAAAATATGGTGGCGATATTACTTTAGAAGATGGAACTGTAATTCCGAATTCCGAATTAAGTTTTCCTCCACAAACTTCAAAGTCTTATGCCTTTTGTAGTGATACCTTATACAACGAAGACATCATTCCAATCATAGAAAACGTAGATTATCTCTACCACGAAAGTACTTTTCTTGAAAGCGAAGCACACCTTTCTGAAAGAACGATGCACTCAACTGCCAAAGAAGCTGCTACAATTGCACTTAAAGCTAATGTTGGTAATTTAATCCTCGGACATTATTCAACGCGCTACGGCGATATAAACCTCTTTAAACAAGAAGCACAAACTATTTTCCAAAACGTAATTCTAGCCGATGATGGCAAAGAAATCGAAATGGACTAATGTTTTTGTTAAAGTAAGGAGCGAATGGCTTGGTCTTTATCTATAAACCCTATTCCCGCTTTACATTCCAATCTTTTTCTTTTTAAAGAAAAAAGAAAAAGTATTTCCATTGCAATCAGGGCTATTCAGTGATTCATTTTAACATTTGTTTCCTTTTTAAAAGCTAAATCTCTTTAACTTTGTACTTATAACTCCACAAAGTACAAAACAATGAAAGATTTAGGCGATTACAGAAAATCCTACGATAAAAGCGAACTTTTAGAAACCAACATTCCCGAAGATCCAATTAACTTATTCAATCAATGGTTTCACGAAACCGAAGATTTTGGTGGCGTTGATGAAGTCAATGCAATGACCATTTCCACAATTGGATTAGACGGATTTCCAAAGAGTAGAGTAGTGCTTCTTAAAAAATTTAATGAAGAAGGTTTCGTTTTCTACACCAATTATGATTCCGAAAAAGGAAAAGCTATTGCTAATAATCCTAACGTTTGTCTTTCCTTCTTTTGGCCAAGTATAGAACGTCAGGTTATTATTAAAGGTATTGCCGAAAAAACTTCTGATATAACTTCTAATAACTATTTTGACTCACGACCAAATGGTAGTAAACTTGGTGCAATTGCTTCTGAACAGAGTAGTGTTATAGCTTCGAGAGCTGTTCTAGAAGATAAGTTATACGAATTAGAACAGTTCTTTGAAGGGAAAGAAATTCCGAGACCATCCAATTGGGGTGGATATTTAATTCGACCTCAAGAAGTTGAATTTTGGCAAGGTCGTCCGAATCGACTTCACGACCGAATTCGATACCAACTTCAAGAAGATTTTAATTGGAAAATGGAAAGACTTTCATCTTAATTGTAAGAAAAATATATATTAAAAATTAAAAAAGATGTAGTTCATCGATTTTATTTGTAGTTTAACCGATATAGTAGTAATATTGTACAACGAAATCAGAGAAACGTTCATACAATATTAACATAAAGATTTTTGCCCCACATCTATCTTTAAAAAACTTAACCTACTATTATGAAAGCAAAACTACTAAGATTGTTTGTGCCAATGGCATTGGTATTCACATTAATTTCTTGTTCACCAGATTCTAAAGAAGAAGAACAAGTTGAAGCGAAGTTGATAACTGACTACAATTATACTCAAGACGAGTTAAAATTAGTTGAAGTAATTAACAATTATAGAGTTAGCCAAGGTTTAAATGCCTTAGAAGTTATTAATCATATTTCACACAAATCATTAGAGCATAACAACTATATGATTGACAAAAATGTTGTGAATCACGATTATTTTGAAGAGCGATCTAATAATATTATACAAGTTTTAGGAGCAGTAAAAGTAGGAGAAAATATTGCTTATAATTTTTCAACACCTAATTCTGCTTTGTATGCATGGTTGCAAAGTCCTGGACACAAAGCAAATTTAGAAGGAGATTATACTCATTTTGGAATTTCCATCACAGTTAATCCTGCTACTGGTAAAAAGTATTACACTAATATGTTTATGAAAAAATAATTGATTTATAGTTTTGTTTGATTTTGAAAAAAAAGCCATCTGTTATCAGATGGTTTTTTTATTGAAATAAATGGTCTTATTTGGAAATACTGATATTCAAAAAGTTGTTAAAGTGAAAACAAGGAGCAACATACTTTCGTTGATGAATGCTGAAAGAAAATCCTTTCTTAATATTGTATAAGTTAACTGTCATTTAAGGTCTCATTTTAATTATAGAGTAGTTGAACTAATGACTAATTTAATAGTTCATAAATATTTATTTATTATTAAGTAGATTCATAATTCTTTAGAATATTAAAAGCTCCAAAATGGATTTATGTAATTTATGTGTGAGGAAAGAAATGAAATTGATTATTCCTTTTTGACGAACTCTTGTCTCGTCAGATAATAATTTAGAATACTAGGTATTGATAAAAATGATAATAATATTTGTAAATGTTATTAATTACGTTCCAATTAGATTCTTTTCATAAGCTGATACTTTAAGAGCGACATCCCGGTGGTTTATGCTATTAAGGCAACCAAATTGTAAAAAAAGAACCGCTTAATTTCTTAAGCGGTTCTCAGGGTTTAAACAATTGTATATTAAATAATCTACAATTTCGTAATTATAAATTCTGATCTTCTGTTGGCTTGGTGTTGTTCTTCTGAGCAGTTTGATTGATTTGTTGGTTCACATCCACAATCGTTTACTAGCTGAGATTCTCCATATCCTTTACCTGTAATTCTGTTTTTGTTGATTCCTTTTGC
>NZ_JAIXTJ010000032.1 GCF_027483985.1 Flavobacterium sp. | reverse complement strand
TTTGTAGTTTAATATTGTATTAGAATTTATCTTTAGTGCAAATTTGAGATTATTTTTAACAACTAAATCAAAAATCTAATTTATATGATTAATTTTTTTCTTCAAGTCCAAAATGATACTATTGCTCAAGCTACTGGAGCAGTAATTGAAGGCACTGTAAAAACCACTGAAATTTCTGTTTTGGGATTTATTTTAAAAGGAGGTTTTTTTCTTATTCCAATCGCACTCTTGCTATTTTATACTTTTTATATAATTATTGAACGTTATTTTTATATTCAGAAACGAGCCGTAATTGATCCAAATTTGATTAGAGATATTCGTGATAATTTGAATGCTGGAAATATTGATATGGCAGTGTCAGTTGCTGACAGGAGCAATACTGCATCTGGTTATGTGCTTAGAGAAGGAATTTTGACTATTGGTCGACCTATTTCCGAAATAGAATCAAATATGGAACGTGCTGCTAATATTGAAGTAGGTGAAATGGAGAAGAAACTAGGGCAATTAGGACTAATTGCAGGTATAGCACCAACTTTTGGATTTATCGGTACTATTGCAGGTGTTATTAAAATTTTCTACAGTATTTCTCAAACAGAAGATATTAGTATTGGGAACATTTCAGGTGGTTTGTATGAAAAAATGATTAGTTCAGGAGCGGGATTAGTTGTTGGTATTATTGCTTATTCAGCTTATCACCTATATAATGGTAGAATTGATAGTTTTACCTTAGCAATTCAAAAACAAGTTCTTGATTTTGTAAACATAATTCAACGTCCAAATGGTAAAACGAAATAAACGATTTCACGCAGAAGTTGCTACTTCATCTTTGAGCGACATTATGTTTTTCTTATTATTGTTTTTCTTAATCATTTCCACATTAGCAAATCCGAATGTGATAAAAATGACGTTGCCAAAATCAAAAACAAGTGAGAAAACCAATAAGCAACTAATAAGCTTATCCGTAACCGAAGACAAACGCTTTTATCTTGATAAGCAAGAAGTAGCTTTTGACCAACTTGAAGCTTCTTTGTTGGCTCAAATGGGCGATGCTAAAGACCAAACAGTAGTAATAAGAATTCCTTTTAATCTGCAAGTACAGGATTTGGTAGATGTATTACAAATCGGAGTAAAGAACAAATTAAAGTTTGTCATAGCAACTAATAATTCTAAATAGGAGTGAATGGTTCGGGATTTGTTAGTATTCTATTTTCCTGCTTTTCATTACAATAAAAAATGCTTCCAAACAATGGAAGCATTTTTTATATTGTTTAAAAACTAAGTTCAGTGAACTCTAATTGCAATAAAAGTTAAGCGAAGTTAAGGCTAGCTAATCATTTTATTGCATATTTATTCATAACTAAAATTGTATGTTATGGTTCCTACTTGTTTTTCTGCACCTGTAGGACTTGCAGACCATTTCGTATTCAATGCCGCTCTTTTTGCCTCAGCCATTAAGCAACTGCTTACGCTTACTCCGGCGACACCTCTTTTTCTCTCCGCACTTATTACTTTACCATTTTTATCAACCGTTACTTCTACAACAATTTTTCCAGCCTCATTACAGTTATTTGATGGAGCTGGTTTTTCTAGTGCTTTTCTTCCACCTAATGAATATCCTGCTCCGTTACCTAAACCGTTACCACTTCCATTTCCACCACCGCTTCCCGAACCACTTCCAGGTCCAGTTCCTGTGCCATTGCCAGTTCCGTTTCCTCCACCAGATCCTCCACCAGTTCCACCAGTTCCAGAATAACCATTAGAATTTATGTCTCCATTAGCTCGACCTTGATTACCTGATGTTCCGCTGTTTCCATCACCACCTTTTTTATTCCCTTTTAAAATATTTGCTAAAGCATCATCAACTTTTTTTACAGGTTTTTTTACTTCAACAGGTTTCTTAATTTCAGGTTTTACAATTGGTTTTGGGTTTTTTACAGGTTTAGTTTTCGGAATTACCGCATCCGTTTTGTCAGCATCGGTATCTTCAGAAATTATATCTTCATCAGGAGTTGGTTCTGCTTCATTATTTTTTGAAACTTCTTTAACATCTAACTCTTTACTCTGAAAATCTGCACCAGAACCAAAATCAGTATCACCAAAGTTAACAGTAACTCCGCCACCGCCACCGCCACCAGACATTGTTAATAGTTCAGCGTCAGATGGAGGCCAAAAGCGTATGAAAAACATAATCAATAGCAATACAGCATAGATAAGGGTCGCGATTATTAGCGATTTTTTTTTGTCAGCAGGTGTAGAATCTAAACTCATTAGTACTGTTTTTATATGTTTTAACGTCGAAATATACTAAAAATTGTTATTCTTCTTGCAAGGCATTAACATTTGATAAACTTTTCTTGAGCCAAAAAAAACCAATTAAGCCCGAAATTAAAGAACCAATTAATATCATAAACTTCGAGTTAGTAATTATTTGGTTGTCTTCAAAAGCTAAAAGTGTAACAAATATAGACATTGTAAATCCGATTCCTCCAAGAAATCCAACACCTATAATTTTCTTCCAATTTAGATCCTCCGGTAAATGGGTCAATTTTAATTTAACGGATAAATAGGTAAAAAGAAAAATTCCAATTGGTTTCCCTAGTACCAGTCCAAAAATGATGCCTAATGAATAGGATTCAGAAAAATTGTCAATCCAATTGTTACTAATCACAATGGCTGTATTGCACAATGCAAATATTGGAATGATAATAAATGCCACAGGATGATGTAACCAATGTTGTAATTGCGACGAAATAGTTTTAGAACTTCCATTTCCAAAAGGAAGCGCAAAGGCTAATAAAACTCCGGTGATTGTTGCATGAACTCCAGAATTCAACATAAAATACCACATAAAAATTCCTCCTACAAGATATAAAATCAAGTTAGTTACTTTCAATCGATTCATTATCAAAAGAACTCCAAAAATAGAAAGAGAGATAATAAGATTGGTAAAATAAATCGTTTTGGTATAAAAAAGAGCGATTAAAATTATAGCACCCAAATCGTCGATAACAGCAAGAGCAGTCAGAAAAACTTTTAGTGAAATAGGAACTCTGTTTCCTAATAAAGATAAAATTCCTATAGCAAAAGCAATATCTGTTGCCATTGGAATTCCGATTCCATGTTCTGTAGAAGTTCCTACATTGATAGCGAAGTAAATTAGAGCAGGAATTAACATTCCGCCCAAAGCTCCTGAAACAGGTAAAATGGCGTCTTTTATTTTAGATAACTCTCCTATGTAAACTTCACGTTCTAATTCTAATCCAATTAATAAAAAGAAAATAGTCATCAATCCATCATTTATCCAATGTTCTGCACTGTGACTGCCAATTTGGTAATGCCACATAGCAATATATTCTTCAGAAAATGAAGAATTTGCAATGACAAGAGAAATGACTGTACAAATTAATAAAACCAATCCGCCAGCTTTTTCACTCTCAAAAAAGGATTTGAATAACCCAGTGGTTTTCACTTATACTAATTGTTTTAATGCAATTTCAAATGCTGTTGCACTTATATTTTTCTTATCTGAATTCAAATCGTGTGCCCGTTCAATGGCTTTTTTGATGGTTTCAGAAATGTCATAAAAAACAGCTTCATCAGTCATTTGAACTTTTTTCTCCATAAAATAGGCAAAAACTCTAGCCATTCCACAGTTGGAAATAAAGTCAGGAATCAAACTCACTTTGCTATCCGTTTCTTCCATAATAGGTCCAAAGAAAATTTCTTTATCGGCAAATGGTACATTCGCACCACAAGAAATCACTTCCAATCCTGAATGGATTAAATTATCCAATTGATCTTTAGTTACTAATCTTGAAGCTGCGCACGGAGCAAAAATATCGGCACCAATGGTCCAAATTTTTTGATTAATTTCTTCAAATGGAATCATGTTTTCGGCAACTAATTTGTTTCCATCCTTATTTAAAAATAAGCGTCTGATTTCTTCAAATGAGAATCCGTTTTCGTTGATGATTCCACCATCACGGTCAATAATTCCGATAACTTTTACACCCATTTCAGCTAAGTAAAAAGCAGCAGCCGAACCTACATTTCCAAATCCTTGAACGATAGCTTTTTTATCTTTAAAATCACCGCCATAGGTGTTGTAATAATGACGAACTGCTTCAGCCACGCCATATCCAGTAATCATATCGGCAACGGTGTATTTTCTTAATACGTCAGGTGAGAATTTTGGATTTTCAATTACTTTGATAACGCCTTGACGCAATTGTCCAATTCTATTGATTTTATCAGCCTCTGTTGGTTTGAAATGTCCGTTAAAAACACCCTCTTGCGGATGCCAAACACCACATTCTTCTGTATATGGAATTACTTCGTGAATTTCATCAACATTCAAATCGCCACCGGTTCCGTAATAACTTTTTAATAATGGTGAAACGGCTTTGTACCAACGTTGTAAAACGCCTTTTTTGCGAGGATCATTCGGGTCAAAATTAATACCTGATTTTGCGCCACCAATTGCCGGACCAGAAACAGTAAATTTCACTTCCATTGTTTTGGCTAACGACAGAACTTCATTCATATCCAATCCTTTTCTCATACGAGTTCCACCGCCAGCTGCGCCACCACGAAGTGAGTTGATTACTGTCCAACCTTCGGCTTCGGTTTCGCTATCTTTCCAATTGAATACTATTTCGGGTTGTTTATTTTCAAATTTTTTAAGTAAATCTTTCATTGTATTTAATCTGAATTTGTTTCAGACGCAGGTTTTAGTTAGTTAATTTGTTTGTGTTGCAAATATAAGGTTTTTAAAAATAGTGTATTTTCTAAAAATGATACTATCTTAATAAATCACACCAGAAGAATGATCCATCTTAGCACCAGTAACGCTGCTCAAAACATTAATTTCATTTCGTAATTTCAAAACGCCTAAAAGTGCAAAAATCAACGCTTCTTTAAATTCTAATGTTTTGTTATCAGGAATGATGATTTCAATTTTTGGTAAGTGAAATTGCATTCGTTCAATTAAAAAATCATTATAAGCGCCGCCGCCGGTGATTAATATTTTTCCGGTTTTGTTTGGTAAGGCTGATGAAGTTTGCAAAGCAATATGTTCGGTAAAAGTGTGCATCTTGTCTTCAATTGAAATGGAATATTTTTCCATCAATGGCAACACAATTTCTTTAACAAATTCAAATCCGAGTGATTTTGGAAACGATTTTTGATAATAATCTAAAGCGTTTAATTCGTTTAATAAATCAGAATTTACTTTTCCAGAACGCGCAATTTTTCCTTTGTCGTCGTAATTTAATCCTAATTTATTGGCATAAAAATTAAGAACGGTATTAACAGGCGAAATATCAAAAGCAATTCGTTTTGAATTATCTTCAAAAGAAACATTAGAAAATCCACCTAAATTCAAACAATAATCATATTCTGAAAATAAAATTCTATCACCGATTGGAACTAGCGGTGCACCTTGACCACCAAGTTGTACATCTTGCACTCGAAAATCGCAAACCACTTTCTCCTTAATTAGTTCTGCAATTTTTGGAAGATTTCCAATTTGAAGTGTAAATTCGTTTTGTGGTTGATGTAAAATAGTGTGACCGTGCGAACAAACGGCATCGATGTTTGAAATTGAGTTTCTTTCGATAAATGATTTTATGATGTTTCCTAAAAGCTCGGTATACTCTTTATTTAATTCAATCAAATTTTCTTCCGAAAAGCTTACAGCAACTTTCAATTTGTTTAACCAATCTTGAGAATAAGAAATAGTTTCTGATTCAAGGATTTGGTAGTTCCACTTACTATCTTTTATCGTAAAATCGATATGTGCTAAATCGATTCCATCAAGCGAAGTACCTGACATTACTCCGATAATACTATAAGATTCTTTAAACATATTCTAAATTTACGAAATCGTTTGAAATTTTAAGTTTTAAAATGTACTTTTGGCGTTCAAAAATACAATTTACATTTTACAATATACATTTATACTTTTAAAGATATGGATTTTAATCTTACCGAAGAGCATTTGATGATTCAGCAAGCTGCAAAAGATTTTGCTCAAGCCGAACTATTACCTGGAGTAATTGAAAGAGACGAACATTCTAAATTCCCAACAGAGCAAGTCAAAATGATGGCAGATCTTGGTTTTATGGGAATGATGGTCGACCCAAAATATGGCGGCGCAGGTTTAGACAGTGTTTCTTATTGTTTAGCATTGACTGAAATTGCTAAAATTGATGCTTCGGCAGCCGTAATTATGTCGGTAAATAACTCTTTGGTTTGTGCAGGATTAGAGAAGTATTGCAGCGAAGAACAAAAAATGAAATATTTGGTTCCTCTTGCTAAAGGTGAGGTTATTGGTGCTTTTTGTTTGTCAGAGCCAGAAGCTGGAAGTGATGCTACTTCTCAAAAAACTACTGCAATAGACAAAGGTGATCACTATTTGTTAAACGGAACAAAAAATTGGATTACCAATGGTTCAACGGCTTCCACTTATTTAGTAATTGCGCAAACCGACATTGAAAAAGGACACAAAGGAATCAACGCTTTTATTGTTGAAAAAGGATGGGAAGGTTTTGATATCGGACCAAAGGAGAAAAAAATGGGAATTCGCGGAAGTGATACGCATTCATTATTATTTAATGATGTAAAGGTTCCAAAAGAAAATAGAATCGGAGAAGATGGTTTCGGATTTGCTTTCGCAATGAACGTTTTAAATGGAGGAAGAATCGGAATTGCATCTCAAGCATTAGGAATTGCAACTGGTGCTTATGAAATTGCCTTAAAATATTCTAAAGAAAGAAAAGCTTTCGGAAAAGAAATTTTCAATCATCAAGCAATTGCTTTCAAATTGGCTGATATGTATGTAAAAGTTACAGCCGCTAGATTATTAGTAATGAAAGCAGCTTGCGAAAAAGACGAAGGAAAAGATATTGCGCACTCAGGTGCAATGGCAAAACTTTACGCTTCTGAAATTGCTTTAGAAGTTGCTAATGAAGCCGTTCAAATTCACGGTGGAAATGGTTATGTTGCTGAATACCACGTAGAACGTATGATGCGTGATTCTAAAATTACTCAAATATATGAAGGTACTTCTGAAATTCAACGAATAGTAATTTCAAGAGGATTGTCTTTATAAATTTATAATTATAAAATTTTAAAACCCTTCAAGTATTTTTCTTGGAGGGTTTTTTATATTTTTACACTATGTATGACGAATTAAAATACTGGTATCTTCGTGATCATAAGTTGTTTTGGACATTGAGTATGTCGCAAATAAAGCAGTTGTGCATCATTACAGGATTTAAAAAAGCTAAAAAAGGAGACGTTATTTATTTTTCCTCGTCAGATGTTCCTAGAATTTTTTTACTTAAAAAAGGGAATATCAAAATTGTTTCTATTGATGAAGAAGGCAATGAAACCATAAAAGAAATTCTTCAAAAAGGCGATTTGTTTGGAGAACTTTCATTAGAACACGACACTGATGTAAATGAATATGCTAAAGCACTAACCGATGAGGTTTCAATTTGCAGTTTTATTCTGTCTGATTTTGAAGATTTATTGGTTCGAAATCCAACTTTGGCTTTGTCTTACACAAAGTTTGTAGGATTAAAAATGAAACGATTTAAAAATAATTATTCCAATTTAGTTTCAAAAGATGCTAAAACACGATTACTTTCTTTCTTGAAAGATTGGGCACAACGTGAAGGCAAATTTGATGGAACTAAAGTAACAATTGTTAATTATTTAACCCAAACAGATATCGCTCAAATTATTTGTACATCTCGTCAAACGGCGACTTTATTGTTAAGTGAATTGGAGGAAAAAAACTTTATTTATTATAACAGAAAGGAAATAATTATAGACGATATTTCTAAATTGTAAATTATTTTCACCCAATTGTAAATTAGCCGACAATTGGTCGGTTCCATAGTATTTATTTTTGACCTTATAAAAATCGAAATGCTATGAAAAAATTATTTATGATTTCCATTGTATTCTTTTTGTTTTCTTGTGAACAAGAAGGTGAACTTACAAAAGATGAATTGTTTGCAAATACAATTTCTGACGCAGCAGTTTTAAAACATTCTGGAATTTTTGCTCCAACATCTGGAATAAATGTTTCAGGTGGTTTTAAGATTTATTTAGAAAACAATCGGTATAAATTAAAACTCGATGCATTCACTATTTCAGATGGTCCTGATTTAAAGATTTATTTGTCTAAAGCAGATACTCCAACTGATTTTGTGACTTTAGGAAATTTAACATCAAGTACCATTTATTCTATTCCTCAAGGTGTAACTATAAATGATTATTCCCACGTTTTAATTCATTGCCAACAATACAACCATCTTTTTGCGGTTGCAGCAATTATACAAAATTAAGTTATGAAAAAATTGATTTTAATAATTTGCTTGGTTGCAACAAATTTAACTTTATTTGCGCAAGGTTGTAGCGACGCCGGAATTTGTTCTGTTGGAAAAACATTTGAGTCATCAGAATCATCGTTTAATAATACAATAGAAGTAGCCACAGTTTTTGGAGTAGGTGAAGCTGATGTGACTTATATTTCTCCTTTCATTGCTTATACAAGAAAACTATCGGATAAATTTTCGTTAACTACACGTATTACTTTTTCATCAGCTAATGGAAGTTTTGGAACAAGAGCTAGTTTTGGCGATGCTTTTGTAATCGGAAATTATATATTTAATGAAAAAGATAGTAAACAATGGAGTGTTGTTGCGGGTTGGAAGATTCCATTTACTAGTGCTAATCTCAAAATTAATGGTTTTTCTTTACCGTTAGATTATCAAGCCAGTTTAGGAACGTTCGATTTGTTTCTTGGAACTAATTTAAAATACAAAAAATGGGATTTCAATGCGGTTATTCAAATTCCAGTTTTTAACAACAACAAGAATTCTTATTTTAGTGAGTTTTCTGGAACTACCGATTTTCCGTCAACCAATTTGTTTCAAAGAAAATCAGATGCTTTGTTTAGAGCAACTTATTCGTTAAAAACTAAAAACCAAAAATTTGTTTTTAAACCTAATTTATTATTCATTTATCATTTAGGTGAAGACAGTTATGAAACTATTTTTGCACAAAGACAGACCATTGTTGGCTCTAACGGATTGACCGTTAACGGAAACTTGCTGTCAATTTATAATCTGGATAAAAAAAACAGTGTTGAACTTTCCATAGCAACACCATTTGCAGTCAGAGATAGTCGTCCTGACGGATTAACAAGAGCTTTGGTTGTTGGAATGTCTTATAAATTCTCATTTTAAATAATTATCTTATGAAAAAAATAATCTTATTGGTTGTAATGCTATTGTCATTAACAACTTTTTCGCAAACAACTGCAAAACGATTAAAAGAATTTAATTTAGAAAATAAGGTTGCTATCCAAGGATATGATCCAATTGCTTATTTTACTTTAAAAAAGGCGGTTAAAGGTAAAGCTGCTTTAGCAACAACTTATGAAGGAGTAATTTATTATTTTTCTACACAAGCACACAAAGATTTATTCTTGAAAAATCCATCAAGTTATGAACCACAATATGGTGGTTGGTGCGCTTTTGCTATGGGTGATTATGGCGAAAAAGTTGAAATTAACCCTGAAACATTCAAAATTATAGAGGGTAAGTTGTATTTGTTTTATAATGCTTTCTTTAATAACACATTAAAAAGTTGGAATAAAGACGAAACTAATCTAAAGAGAAAAGCAGATAGTAATTGGAAGAAAAACAGTAATTAAATAATAATATATGATGCAAAAACCCATTCTTATCTGGATAGTAAAAAGTATTGCAATAGTAATTCTTTTGCAGACATTATTTTTCAAATTTTCTGGTGCTGCGGAAAGTGTTTACATATTTTCCAAATTAGGGATAGAACCTTTTGGTAGAATTGGATCGGGAATAGTTGAATTAATAGCATCTGTTTTAATAATGATTCCAAGTAAGTCTTTACTAGGAGCAATACTTGGTGCGGGCACGATGCTTGGCGCAATATTGTCGCATTTGTTAATTTTAGGGATTGAAATAAAAAACGATGGTGGTACACTTTTTATTTTGGCAATAATTACGTTTCTTTGTTGCTTGATATTAATTTATAATCAAAAACATAAATTTCTAGATTTGCTAAGGATTAAACAAATCTAATAGATATCTTATCTCGTAAATATTAAAAAGATTCAGTACCTATGTTAATTCCTTCTGTAAAAAATACTTTAAACGAGTTAGACGATTTGTTATCACAATTAACAAATGAAGATTATACTTGTCAATGTCAAGATCTAAGTAATGCAACTATTGGGGAACATACTCGACATATCATTGAACTTTTTCAATGTTTAGAAAATCAATATGAAAGTGGTATTGTGAATTATGACAGTAGAAAACGCGATTATGCAATTCAAACCTGCACGCAAACTGCTAAAACAGCAATTCAAGGCATTATTGATACACTAGATAAACCCAATAAAAATATTATTTTGCATCAAATTATTGATGGTGAAACTATTGAAATTGAAAGTAATTACAACAGAGAATTGCTATATAATTTAGAACATTGCATTCATCATCAAGCTCTAATAAAAGTGGCTGTTTTGCAAAACGATGCTATCACTATTGATGCTAATTTTGGAGTTGCACGTTCTACAATTGAATACCGCAAACAATGTGCACAGTAAGTTTTGTTTTTTCTAACGGAAAAGCAATTTTAACACATAATCGTGATGAAAAAGTAGCGCGTCCGAGTGCTATTGAACCTCAAAAATATCTGGTAAATAACAAAGAAATTTTTTTTCCAAAAGATCCAAAAGCTGGCGGAACGTGGTATGCTGTTGCAGATAACACGACAACAATAGTTTTACTAAATGGTGCTGACGAAAAACACCAACTAAAACCTTTTTACAGAAAAAGTCGCGGTTTGATTGTGTTAGATTTAATTACGTCAAACTCGCCTATTGAGGAATGGAACACAATTGATTTAGATCAAATTGAGCCTTTTACCATTGTGTTGTATCAAGATGAAAAACTGTACCAATTGCGCTGGAATGAAGTAGAAAAATCTACTTTAGAATTAGATAAAAAGCAATATCATTTGTGGTCTTCAGCAACCTTGTATCCAAAAAATATAAGAGAAGAAAGACAAAATTTATTTTCGAAATTTATGTCTTCTAATGAAATTACTGCCGATAAATTATTTCATTTTCATCAACATGCAAATCCGGATGATTCCGAAAACGGATTGATCATTAACAGAAATGATGAAATGAAAACTTTGAGTATAACCCAATCTGTAATTGAACAAAATAAAGTTGTACTTTCGTACCTTGATTTGCAAAATCAAAATCAATCAACAAACATAATTACTTCAAAATAATTTGAAACTATTTTTTCACAAACTTATACATTGGGAATATTGGCCTTTTCAGATAGTCTATATTCCTATTTATTTTTTATGGGCTTTTTATGCACTAAAAGCAAGAACAATTTTCTTTTTTAATTCTTGTAATCCAACAATGAAGAATGGCGGCTTTATGGCCGAAAGCAAAAAAGAAATTTATGATATTATTCCTCAAAAATATTATCCAAAAACGGAATTAATAAAAGAGAACAACGATTTTGAAAAAGTAACAACTATTCTTTCAGCTACGCAAATACAGTTTCCATTTATCGCAAAACCTGATATTGGTTTGCGTGGTTCAGCGGTAAAAAAAATTCATAATCTGGAGGAGTTAAAAACCTATAATCAAAGCGCCAATTTTGATTATTTAATTCAAGATTTAATTCCTTATTCCAATGAAGTTGGGATTTTTTATGTGCGATTTCCTAATGAAAAGAAAGGAAAAGTTACAGGAATAGTCGGTAAAGAATATGTCATTATTGAAGGAAACGGAACCCAAACTATCGAACAATTAATTCGCGCTAATCCAAGATTTGAATTGCAACTTGAAAACATTAGAAAAGATTTTGGAAATCGATTTGATGAGGTTTTAGAAAATGGCAAGAAACTAAATTTAGTTCCCTACGGAAATCACGCTCGTGGCGCGAAGTTTATTGATGTAAGCCATTTGATAACCGATAAATTGCATCAGTCAATTGATGAAATGTGTCAAGAAATTCACGAATTTTATTTTGGTCGATTAGATGTTATGTATGATTCTTGGAGTGATTTAGAAGCCGGAATTAATTATTCGATTGTTGAAATAAATGGTGCTGCGAGTGAACCAACTCATATTTATGATCCAAAACATTCTATCTTTTTTGCTTGGAAAGAATTAGCGCGTCATATTACTTATATGTATAAAATTAGCGTTCAAAATCACAAACGAGGTTTTCCTTACTTAAGTCACAAAGAAGGAATGCATCAGTATAAATTACATTTAGAACAAAGCAATAAGATTGTAAATTTTTAACTTGTTTCTAATTTTTGAAAATAGTATAAACCATTTGTGATTAAAGTAAAAAACATATTCGTCGGATTTTTAGTCAGTTTTATTGGCTCAATTCCGCTTGGTTACTTGAATATTGTTGGTTATGATGTTTTTAAGAAATTCGGATTGAACGAAACGATTTTGTATTTATTTGGTGTTATTTCTATTGAGTTTTTAGTGATTTACTTTACATTACTATTTGCAAAGCAATTGAATGAAAATAAAAAAATCATAAAGTTTATTGAAGCTTTTTCTATTGTATTTATGTTTTTGTTGGCTTTTATCTTTTATTCAAGTGCCAATAAAGAAGCCTCTTCTACATCGGTTCTAGAAAAATATGTGGGCTATTCTTCTTTTGCTGTTGGTTTGATTTTGAGTTGTTTAAATTTTATTCAAATCCCATTTTGGACCAGCTGGAATTTATACTTACTTAATGCTAATTATATTGAAGTTTCTAAAAATCGAAAATATTTTTATGTTTTCGGAACTGTTTTAGGCACGTTCAGCGGAATGTTAGTCTTAATCTTATCGTTAGATTATGTTACCAACCAAACCGATTTTTTAGCAAATTATTTAATGAAAGCGATTATTCCGTTGGTGTTTATTGGTTTGGGATTTTTACAAGCTTTCAAGTTTTATAAAAAGTATTCCAAATAAGTTTTTATCTTTACAATCAAGTAAAAATAAAGATGAAAAATATAATTATTACAGGAACTTCACGCGGGATAGGATATGAGTTAGCTTTGCAATTTGCTAATGAAGGACACCAAGTTTTGGCAATTTCTAGAAAAACACCACAAGAATTAATAGCTCATGCAAACGTTACCTGCTTGTCAGTCGATATTTCAATTGAAGCCGATATGCAAGAAATCGATAAATTCATTTCTTCCTCTTGGAAGCAAGTCGATATTTTGATAAATAATGCAGGAAGTTTAATCAATAAACCATTTTCGCAGTTAACACAATCTGATTTTGAAGCAGTATATAAAGTTAATGTTTTTGGCGTAGCTAATTTAACAAGAACGTGTTTACCTTACATGCAAAAAGGAAGTCACGTAGTGTCTGTAAGTTCAATGGGTGGAATTCAAGGAAGTATGAAATTTCCTGGATTGGCAGCTTATTCTTCGAGTAAAGGCGCAGTAATTACTTTATCTGAATTATTGGCTGAAGAATATAAAGATCAAGGAATTGCGTTTAATGTTTTAGCACTTGGAGCTGTTAATACCGAAATGTTACAAGAAGCGTTTCCGGGTTATGAAGCACCAATTTCGCCAAAAGAAATGGCCGATTATATTTTTAATTTTGCTTTAACTGGGAATAGATTTTATAATGGCAAAGTGTTACAGGTTTCTTCTTCGACGCCATAGATATTAAATTATTTTTGTAAATTGTACCTGCATTTAAATTATACAAAAATGACAAAAGTAAACGCCATTCAGTTATTTGAGGACAAAAAAGTAAGAACCATTTGGGATGTTGATCAAGAAAAATGGTTTGTTTCTATAATTGATGTTATAGAAGTTTTGACAGAAACCGACAGGTCTAGGAAGTATTGGAGTGATTTAAAATCTAAATTAAAGAAAGAAGGAAGTCAGTTGTCCGAAAATATCGGACAACTCAAAATGCAATCTTCGGATGGTAAGTTCTACAAAACAGATGTCGCTGATACAGAACAACTTTTCAGGTTAATTCAGTCTATTCCTTCACCAAAAGCGGAACCTTTTAAACTTTGGTTGGCTCAAGTTGCTTCAGAAAGATTAGACGAATTGCAAGATCCAGAATTGACTATTGACCGAGCTTTAGAACAATATTTACAGTTAGGATATTCCAAAAACTGGATAAATCAACGGTTAAAAAGTATTGAAATTCGTAAAGAACTTACCGATGAGTGGAAAAATAGAGGATTAAAAGAAGGACAACAGTTTGCAACTTTAACGGATATTATTTCAAAATCTTGGTCTGGAAAAACCACCAAAGAGTATAAAATTCTAAAAGGATTAAAAAAAGAAAATCTTCGTGATAACATGACTAATACCGAATTGATATTAAATATGTTAGCAGAAGCGTCTACAAAAGATATTTCTCAAGCAGTGCATCCTGAAACTTTTGAAGAAAATAAAAAAGTAGCAAAACAAGGCGGAAACGTTGCAAAAGTTGCTATGAAAGAATTAGAAGCTAAAACGGGAAAAAAAGTTGTTTCTTCGATTAATGCAAAATCATTACTAGACTCAAATAAGAATATTGATAAATAAATGAGCGAAGTCTTATCAAAATATCTTCCTGAACACGCTGTTTCATCTTGCTTTGAGTTAATCAAGACCAATTCGGTGCATCTAAAAATTGTTAACGAACGGCAAACTCGCCACGGTGACTATCGCAGAGGACTTTCAGGGAAACACGAAATCACGGTCAATGCCAACTTGAATAAATACCGATTTTTGATCACTCTTGTGCATGAAATAGCACATTTAGTAGCTTTTGAAAAATACGGACGAAAAATTTTGCCTCACGGAGTAGAGTGGAAGATGACTTTTCAGCAATTAATGATTCCTTTTATTCGTCCGGAGATTTTTCCTAATTCTGTGTTGCCTTTAGTTGCTAACCATTTTAGAAATCCGACAGCAAGTAGCGACACCGATGCTAAATTAGCTTTTGCTTTGAAACAATTTGATGAGAGAAAACCAGATGTTCATTATATTCACGAAGTGCCAAGCGGTAGTTTGTTCAGAATTAAAAACGGAAGAATTTTTCAGAAAAAAGGACTTCGAGTAAAACGCTATGAATGTATTGAAGTGAAATCAGGAGCTGTCTTTCTGTTTAATGCCAACGCTGAGGTTGAAATAATTCCGGGATAAAATGATGAAATTTAAAAATTACTATCTTCTACTTTTTGGTTCGATTGTTTTATTCATACTAGCTTTAACTGCTAAAAAGGAGAGTATTGATGTTAATATAGGCGATACCTATTACGTAATGGCTTATAATCAATTTTATGGGTTGTTGTCCTTTTTTCTAGTATTCTTTTTTATACTTTATGGCGCATTTGATTTATTAAAAATTATGCTTCTTAAATTGCTTTCAAAAATTCATATTTTTGGTTCTTTGTTTTCAATTTTAGTGCTAGTTTTTCCTTATTCGATATTTAACAATCCAAATGATTTTCCTTTGTTTGATAATTTATTGTATATAAATATTGCATTGGTAGTTAGTTTTTTACTGTTTTTAATTCTTCAACTCCTATTTATTATGAATATATTTGTATCTCTAATTAAAAAAGTGAAGACGCTTAGTGCTTCCAAATAAATATGAATAAAAATTATTACGCTATACTAATGGCTGGTGGAGTTGGTTCGAGATTTTGGCCAGTTTCTACTACAGAGTTTCCTAAGCAATTTCACGATATGTTGGGTTCAGGAGACACTTTAATTCAAAAAACATTTGGTAGATTGTCTAAATTAATACCAGCTGAAAATATTCTTATTTTGACTAATGAATTATACAATGATTTGGTTTTAGAGCAATTGCCAATGGTAAAACAAGAACAAGTTTTGCTTGAACCAGCAATGCGAAATACTGCTCCATGTATTTTATATGCTTCATTAAAAATTAAAAAAGAAAATCCAGATGCAGTAATGGTAGTCGCGCCAAGTGATCATTGGATTGAAGATGAAGAGGCTTTTGTAGCTAATTTACAGCAATGTTTTGATTTTTGTCAAAAAGAAGATGCGTTACTAACTCTAGGTATTCAGCCAACATTCCCGAATACTGGTTTTGGATATATTGAATATGATCAATCGGATGAAAATCAAATAAAAAAAGTAAATCAGTTTAGAGAAAAACCCAATTATGAAACGGCAAAATCATTTCTAGAGGCAGGAAATTTTCTGTGGAATGGAGGTATTTTTATTTGGAGTGTTAAATCAATAACTACAGCTTTTGAAAAATTCCAACCTCAAATGAACGCTTTGTTTTTGAATGGTATGGATTGTTATAATACTTCTTCTGAAAAAGATTTTATCACTCAAAATTATGCTTTAGCGGAAAATATTTCAATTGATTATGCCGTAATGGAAAATGCAAGTAATGTTTATGTTCTTCCGGCAACTTTTGATTGGAATGATTTAGGAACTTGGGGTCAACTGCATGAAAAAATTGACAAAGATGAAAATAATAATGGTGTAATAAACGCCAAAGTTATTTTAGAAAATGCTTCGAATAATATTATTCGTTCTGATGCTAACAAAATTATTGTTGTTGATGGGTTGCACGATTACATCATTGTTGATAAAGAGGGCGTTTTAATGATTTATCCAAAATCTAAAGAACAAGATATAAAGAGAATAACAGGTTTGGCTAATAATTTGTAGGTATTTTTTTAAAATAATAGCGCAACCTTTTGTAAATTTATTCATCTTATCTAAAAAAATATAATTTATGAAAGGCAAAACAAGTTTTAATCATTTACATCTAATTTTCTTTTTTGTTTTGTCGTTTCAGTTGTCATTTGCACAATTGTCAAGTTTTAGTTTAGTTGTCACAAAGACAAACGAATCCTGCACTGGAAATGGAACGTTAAGTTTTTCAACATCAGGAACTACGCCTGGCGCAACGATTACTTACAGTATTTATAGTTTGCCAAATACTACAACACCAATAGGTTCAACTGTTAATACTACTTACAATGGGTTAGCGGCTGGAAATTATCTTGTGATTGCAAATCAAACTTTAGGTAATTTATCAAATAGCGCTCAACAGAATATTCAAATAAACGATACTAGAGTTTTACTAACTTACGGATTGACAAGTCTGCAAACAAGTTGTAATACGGGAAGTATAATTGCAAATGTTTTAACTGGAAGTCCAGTTTCTTATGAAATTACTTCTGGACCAGTAATTGTGCCACCTCAATCTTCAAATATATTTTCAGGATTAGGAGCAGGAACATACAACATTAGGGTAAATGATGCTTGCGGCGAAGGTGTAGTTCAAACATTTACATTGAGTTTTTCTATTACACCAAATCTTACTATAGGAGATTTTATAAAATCGTGTACGCTTAACTCTTGCACGACAATTTCAGGAAATTTTTTGGTAACGGCCAATCCGAATACTTCAATTAGATATCCGTTAACTATTCAAACAACAATAGTTCCACCTTCTGGCGGCACACCAATTGTTCAGAGTCAAACAGTAAATTCAGGAAATGCAATAAATCAAGTTGTTTCATTAGTTGTACCTTTTTTTTATGCTCAAAACTACACGTTTTCTATCAGGGTTACTGATGCCTGTGGTACAGCTTATGTTAAAAATGCAATTCCAGTTTTCGGACAAATTGCATTGAATTCTCAACAACTTTATTCCAACTGCATTAGTGGCATAGAATTGAGTTTGTGTGATTTTTTACCACCTTACACAACAAGTTTTATTTCAGCACCAGCAGGTTTTAATCCAAGTCTTTATAATTCAAGTCATCCTGGACCGTTTAATTCTAGTGTTTTGGTTTATAGTGGAACTAGTTCTAATAATTTACCAAGTGGTAATTACACCATTCAAGTAGTTGATGCTTGCGGACGATCAATTCAAACTCAAGTCACAATTCAGCAAGTTTTGCCGGGTTTTCAAGTAGTTCCAGTCGCTGATTCTTGTTTGGGATTAGCTAATGTTACCATTCCAAATGGCGGACCACTTGTAACATCAGTTATTATGACTAGCGGACCATCAACAATAAATCAAACTTTTCCGTATAACGTTTCATTTAATATAAATTCGGGAGTATTTAACATGCAGTTGCCATCAGGAACTTATAATTTTACGGGTTTAGATGTTTGTGGAACGACATTTCAATACGAAATAATTGTTCCCACAAGAAGTGTATCAATGACTGCATTTGGCAATAGTTTTCAAGGTTGTCTTTCAAATGATGGCGCAATTAATGTAAATAGCACTGGCGGAACAATTAGTGCAATTAAAATAACAAGTGCTCCTACCACATTTAATCAAATATTACCATACAATGTTCCTTTGGCTAATCCTAATGGTATGTTTGCACTTATAACAAATTTGCCTGCCGGAAATTATTCCTTAACGGTTACAGATAATTGTGGTGTTAATTATGTTTTAACTGCAACGATAACCAATCAAGTAGGTAATGATCCGTTGGTTTTTTTAGATAGAAAAGGTTGTGGTATTGGTTTAAATTCTATCGGATTAATTAGTACAAATGGACCACTGCAAGTAGTTACAATTACTGCAGCTCCAAGTACTTTTTCATTTACTTTACCTTATAATGTGAGTTTTAATATTGCTGCAAATGGTATCTTTTATATGAATTCATTACCGGAAGGAAGTTATACTTTTTACTCGAAAGATGTTTGTAATGTAGAAAGAACCGAAACTAGATTTATTACAGGTTATCGCACCACTACAGAAAGTATACAAGTGGTTTCCAATTGTGGGTCATTTGATTTGGTTATGAATTACAACAATAATAGTGCTTATGCGTCGCAATTTTGGTTACAAAAGTACAATTCAATTACTGGTCAATGGATGCATCCAACTACTGGTGTTGTATATAGTTCAAATACGTTGCCAACAAGTAGTAACTCATTGAGCATATTAAATAATACAACTAATATCAATATTGCATCTTTAGGTCAATTCAGAATTTTGCAAACTTATCAATACTTTTCAAACGGAAGTCCAACTTTGTTAAATTGTATCGAAAATATTAGAACTTTTGACTATACAGGAGGATTATCTATAACTGCCGCATATGCATTGCCTTGTGTCAATCAAGGAACGCAAGTAGTCATTGAAGCTAATGGTTTTCCGCCATTGAACTATAAAATTACAACTAAAGATGGGTTGCCTTTTGTGGTGAATAACGGTACGTCTAATTTATTTTCTGGATTGCAACCTGGTATTTATAATTTTCAGGTTCAAGACCAATGTGGAAATATTGTTAATCGTTTATTTGATATAACTACTTTGCCCGAACCTTCAATAACTGCGAGTAATTTATGTCAAGGTCAAGCTGGTTCTTTGTCGGTTCAACCCTTTTCGTTTTTAAATTATCAATGGTGGAAAGGAACCAATACGTCAACAATTCTTAGTACAACTAATGTTTTAACATTTAATCCGTTTAATTCTGCTCTTGCTGCAGGAACTTACTATGTTAGAATTTATTCAACTGCTGCAGGTTCTTGCATAGATAAAATTATTTCCTATACCATTCCATTAAATGCAGTTCCAAACGCAGGTTTAGATGGTAATTTAGTAATTTGTGGAAGCACGAATACCGTAAATTTATTTACAATATTAAACGGAACATATGATACCGGAGGTGTTTGGCAAGAAACTACCAATAGCGGAATGTTATCAGGAAATAACTGGTTGCCAATTGGTATTCCTTACGGGAATTATACTTTTAAATACAGCGTATCTGGATTTTGTAATACTTTGGACGAAGCTGTTGTTACTATCAGTTTTAATCCTATTGCTACAGTGCCAGTTGTTACTGTTGCGAGTAACTATTGTAGTGGTGATGCAATTCAGTTTATAACAGATACCATTCCAAATGCTACTTATCAATGGAATGGACCAAACAACTTTAATGCAACTACTCAAAATTTGACTTTCAATACAGCAAATACCAGTTTAAGCGGAACCTATACGTTAATTGCTAATGTAAATGGCTGTATTTCTTCTGTATCGAAAACGATCGTGGTTAACTCCAATCCAGTTTATACCATTGAAGCTAATTGCGTAAATGATGTTTATACGGTCAAAGTTGTTTCTGCTGATGGTTTGAATGTAAGTACAGATTCCTTCTTATGGTCAGGTCCAGATGGTTTTACGAGTACGAGCAATCCAATTCAGATTTCGAATCTGCCTAAAGGAAATTATGCAGTGGTGATTACCAATAGTAATGGTTGCAGTACAAATCAGTCTATTGAGGTTTTGAATACAATGTGTACAATTCCGAATGGGATTTCACCCAATGGTGATGGAGCTAATGAAACTTTTGATTTATCGGGTTTCACTGATATTAGAAACCTAAAAATCTATAATCGATACGGAATGTTGGTTTATGAACAAGATAATTATACCAATCAATGGTATGGTCAACAAAAGAATAGTAACAAATTATTACCCGATGGAACGTATTACTACTTACTTGATTTTGAAAATCGAGCATCAAGAACAGGTTGGATATATTTAATAAGAGCTTATTAACTTTATTCCTCTTTGTTTTGTGCTTTTCTAATTTTTTTAAACAAGTTAGATGAGTATACAAAATCTACAATCGCTTCATTATCAGTTTTAAAAATGTCTTTTTTGGTACCTTCCCAAGCGAGAATTCCATTTTTAAGGAAAATAATTTTATCACCAATTTCCATCACCGAATTCATATCGTGTGTATTGACAACTGTTGTGATATTGTATTCTACGGTTATTTCGTTAATTAAGTTATCAATTACAATAGCAGTTTTTGGGTCTAAACCAGAATTGGGTTCATCACAAAAAAGATATTTTGGATTGTTTACGATTGCTCTTGCAATCGCAACACGTTTTTGCATTCCGCCTGAAATCTCAGAAGGTTTTTTGTGATTGGCGTTTATTAAATTAACTCTATCAATTACAGTATTAACTCGTTCTTTGATTTCTTCAGGAGATTTTGTTGTGAACATTTTTAACGGAAAACCAACGTTTTCTTCAACTGTCATACTATCAAAAAGCGCACTTCCTTGAAACACCATTCCGATTTCGGTTCTCAAAGAACGTTTTTCATCAGGACTAAGTTCAGAATAGATTCTGCCATCGAACGAAATGGTACCAACATCAGGAGTAAAAATACCTAATAAAGATTTTAATAAAACGGTTTTACCCGAACCACTTTGACCAATAATTAAATTAGTTTTACCTGCATCAAAAGTTGCTGAAATTCCTTTCAAAACTTTAGATTCTCCGAACGATTTTTCTACGTTTTTTACTTCTATCATTGGTTAATTCGTTAAAAGTAATTGAGTTAAAATATAGTTGACCAAAATGATTACTACCGAAGTCCAAACGAAAGAAACGGTACTTGCTTTTCCAACTTCCAAAGCGCCACCTTTCATATAGTAACCGTGAAAAGAGGGAATTGTAGCTAAAATCATTGCAAAAACAATAGTTTTTATAAAAGCATAGGTAATGTGAAATGGTATAAATTCGGTTTGTATTCCTGATATGAATTCGTTACTAGTTGTAAATCCACCATAAACACCAGCCATCCAACCACCTAAAATACCTAGAAACATTGCAATTCCGATAACAAAAGGATATAATAAAAGTGCAATTATTTTCGGGAAAACTAGGTAGTTTAACGAATTTACTCCCATAACTTCAAGAGCATCAATTTGTTCAGTTACGCGCATCGTACCAATACTTGAAGTTATAAACGATCCCATTTTTCCTGCCATAATGATCGAGATAAAAGTAGGAGCGAACTCCAATATTACCGATTGTCTAGTAGCAAAACCTATAAGATATTTTGGAATTAACGGATTGGTTAAGTTTAAAGCCGTTTGTATAGAAACAACACCTCCAACGAAAAATGAGATAAAAGCAACGATACCAAGTGAGTCAATAACAAGGTCATCAATTTCTTTCAAAATCAAGCCTTTCATTACCGACCATTTGGTTGGTTTGTTGAATACTTCTTTTAGCATCAAGAAATATCTTCCTATTTGCGTTAAATAACGAATTAACATCATTTTATAAGGGTTCAGTGTTCAGTTTATAGTTGGCAGTAAAAATACTATAATTTTATTTGAAAGAGGGATTAAAACTTTAAAACAATTTTTCTTTCATCTTTTTAAGTCGGTAACTACGTATAAATTTAGCTTGTTCTTCGGTTACTAAAAGCGGTTTCTTAGATGATTTAGCTTTCCAAAAACCTTTAATATAATCTATAAATAGTAATGGTTTTTTCTTCATCATTGCCAATTTTATAGAAGCGATGGCAGTAATAATAAATCCGTAACCTAAAGAATAAAATGACTCACCTTGTTTGTAACGAGCTGTTTTGTTGTAGTTTGCGCCTGTTGGTTTTAAGTGTTTTACATGCAAACTTTCATCAGTAACTACTTTCCAATTATAGAATTTACATAGCAATTCATCAACAGTATCCCAACCCATTGCTGGTTTTAATCCGCCAATTTGCTTGAACGTTTCTTTTCTGTAGGCTTTCAATGCGCCACGAATATGATCTTTATCTGTAAGATTTTCCAAAATCCATTCACCATTTTTTTCTATATAACAAAAACCTCCAGCCATTCCAATTCGTTCATCTGATTGAAAATGTTTTACTATAGTTTCAAAATAGTTTTTTGGAAAAATTAAATCAGAATCTGCTTTTACAATAAAATCATAGTTTTCATCTAAAGTTTCATATCCTTTTTGAAATGCCTGAATGACTTTACTTCCGGGCAAATGAATGGCATCAGATGTTTTGTTTACTAAAGAAATAAAAGAATATTTTGAGACAAATGAATTGACAACATCTTCTGTTTTATCAGTAGAATTATCATTTACCACAACAATTTTTGTGGGCAAAACAGTTTGTTCAACCAAAGATTGAAGTGTCAAAGAAATCAAAGATTCTTCGTTGTGTGATGGAATGACAATGTAATATTTCATTAGCTAATCACTATTTACTAATTACTTTTCACTTTTTCAGCAAAAACAATATAATATCTTGGAGTAAAGTACCTTAACAAAGGTCTGAAGCCTAATTTTTTTACAGGATGTGTGAATTTTTCTCGAGCTGTGATTTTCCAACCCGTTTTTTCAAGAAGCCAATCTAGTTGCCAATCTTCAAATTCGTGGTAATGCCTGTCCCACATATCAGTTTTGCTTCTATAAGCTGGCGAAAACCATAAACGTAACGGAATTGAAATCAATAATTTATCACATTTTACATTCTGCAAAACAGTATACGGATTCAATAAATGTTCAAAGATTTCAAAAGCTGTAAAAACAGTATAGGTTTCGTTTTGTAAAGCGGTTTGGTCGTTGTCTAAATCTTCACCTTTGGTGTTTTTTACAGTATAGCCATTGTCTTCCATTATTTTAGAAAACGGATTCGGAACACCTAAATCAAAGATGGTTTCTGAAGTTGTAACGTGCTTTTGTAAAAATTCTAAAGTATGTTTGAAACGTTTATTTGGAAATGTTTTTTCGTACATTTTAGCGGTTATAGTTTAGTGTATATTGATTTGCAAAAATAACTATTAAGCCGTAACAATAAACAACAAACTTAAAAAATTACATTCTATAAACTATTGCGTTAATGTTCATTCCAGCACCGACAGATGCAAACAAGATAACATCTCCTTTGTTGATTTCTTGATTTTCGATTTTACCTTTAATAAGTGAATCATAAAGCGTTGGAACTGTTGCTACGCTTGAGTTTCCTAATTTATGAATACTCATTGGCATAATTCCTTGTGGTGGCGTTTGTCCGTACAATTTATAAAAACGTTGAATTATAGCTTCATCCATTTTTTCATTGGCTTGATGAATCAACACTTTTTTTACTTGATTGATGTCAATTCCGCTACTGTCTAAACATTCTTTCATTGCTTTTGGAACATTGCTCAAGGCAAATTCGTAAATCTTTCTTCCGTGCATTTTTATATAGCGAACATCTGGGTCGTGATCTTTATTAAAAGAATTTCCGAAAAATAAATAGTTGGCTTCGTCATAAGCATAAGTTGCAGATTCGTGTGCAAGAATCCCTTCATTTTCACCTTCAACAGCTTCAATAATAGTTGCACCAGCACCATCAGAATAAATCATAGAATCTCTGTCGTGCGGATCGGTAACTCTTGATAAAGTTTCGGCACCAATCACCAAACATTTTTTTGCCATTCCAGCTTTTATAAATGCAGTCGCTTGAATAACGCCTTCAACCCAACCTGGGCAACCAAAAAGCATATCGTATGCAACACATTTTGGATTTTTAATACGTAAACTATGTTTCACACGAGTCGCCAAACTAGGAAGTAAGTCTGCTTGAATGGCTCCTTTTTTTTGATTTCCAAAATTGTGCGCGAAAATGATATAATCTAAAGTTTCAGGATCAATACCTGAATCTTCAATAGCTTTTTTTGAAGCAAAATAAGCAAGGTCAGAGGTAAGTAAATTATCAGAAGCATAACGACGTTCTTCAATTCCAGTAATTCCGTAAAATTTTTCTGTTATCACTTCATTTGGAAGCGGAAATGGCGAACCATCTTCATTTAAAAAAGTATGATTTGAAAAGTCTTTATTGGTTACTATTTCTGTTGGAATATAACTTCCGGAACCTGTTATTTTTATGTTCATTTTAGTGGTAATGAATAGATTTTAATGTAAATTTAATAATAAAATTCCAATTTAATTGTTATTAATTAATATGCGTGCATATAATTATGATTTTGCTAATATTATTATGTTTTAATAGTAATATGATAATTTTATGATTGGTTTTTAGCAATTTTTATTTGCATTATGCTCGAAAGATTGTGTGCCATATTTTTCATTCGTTCGCAATTAAATCCTTCAAAATTTTCATTAATGGCTGCTTCAAAATGCGTCAACCAAATTTCAAATAATTCTTTAGTTAAATGTGATTTCGTATCTACATCCAAATGCATTTGGGTTAAATTGTTAAAATAACCACCAGTTCCTAGAATGGCCTGCGACCAAAATTTAACTAAAGTTTGCAAATGCTCCTCAAGGTTTTCGTGAACAGGAATTACTTTGGTAAAAATGTAATTAATGCGATCGTCAGCAAATAATTTTTTATAAAAATCATTTACAATTTTATATAAATCGTCTTGTGTTTGTACATCGTTCATCTCTTAAAATTTAAAGTACAAAGGTACACGATTCTGATTTTAATAAATCTGATTTATGTCATATATAAAAGAAAAATCCCAAAAACCTATGTGGAATTTGGGATTTAAATTATTGGGATTTATTTTTACATATAGGCTTCAATTGGAGCACAGCTGCAAACCAAGTTTCGGTCTCCATAAGCTTCATCTACACGACGAACTGTAGGCCAAAATTTATTTTCTGCAATATAATCTAGTGGAAATGCTGCTTGATCTCTAGTGTAAGGGAAAACCCATTCGTTAGAAGTAAGCATTGCCAAGGTATGTGGTGCATTTCTTAAAATATTGTTTGCTTGCTCTTTAGTTGACGCTTTAATCTCGTTTCTAATTGAAATCATTGCATCACAAAAACGGTCTAATTCTGCTAAATCTTCTGATTCGGTTGGCTCTATCATTAAAGTTCCTGCTACTGGGAACGAAACGGTTGGTGCGTGAAAACCATAATCCATTAAACGTTTCGCTATATCAGTTACTTTGATTCCGTTTTCTTCAAATGATCTACAATCTAAAATCATTTCGTGTGCAGCGCGTCCCATTTCTCCAGAATATAATATTGGATAATGTTCTTCAAGACGAGCTTTCATATAATTAGCATTTAAAATGGCATATTTCGTAGCATTCGTCACACCTTCTGCGCCAAGCATTGTAATGTATCCGTAGGAGATTAAACAAACTAGAGCTGAACCATATGGTGCCGCAGAAATAGCAGTAATTGCTTGATCTCCACCAGTAGGAATGATTGGATTAGTTGGTAAAAAAGGAACTAATTTCTCGTTTACACAAATTGGTCCAACACCTGGTCCACCACCACCGTGAGGAATAGCAAATGTTTTATGTAAATTCAAGTGACAAACATCAGCACCAATTGTAGCCGGATTTGTTAATCCAACTTGTGCATTCATATTGGCTCCATCCATATAAACCAAACCACCATTTTCGTGAATTAGTTCGGTGATTTCACAAATAGCACTTTCAAAAACTCCGTGTGTAGATGGATAAGTAACCATTAAACAAGAAAGATTATCTTTATGTTCGATTGCTCTAGCTCTTAAATCTTCAACATCAATATTACCATTTTCCATTGTTTTGGTAACGATAATAGTCATTCCCGCCATTGCTGCCGAAGCAGGATTGGTTCCGTGAGCCGATGAAGGAATTAAACAAATATTTCTGTGATGATCACCACGAGATTGGTGGTAGGCACGAATAGTCATCAAACCAGCATATTCTCCTTGAGCACCTGAATTTGGTTGTAAAGTCGTTCCGGCAAAACCCGTTACAATATTTAATTGATGCTCTAATTTTTTGAGCATAATTTGATAACCTTCTGCTTGATCAATAGGTGCAAAAGGATGAATGCTATTCCAATTTGCCATCGATAACGGAAGCATTTCTGCTGCAGCATTTAATTTCATTGTGCAAGAACCTAAAGAAATCATCGAATGATTCAGCGATAAATCTTTACGCTCTAATTTTTTTATGTAACGCATTAACTGACTTTCTGAATGATGGTTGTTAAAAACATCGTGCGTTAAGAAAGTTGAAGTACGTTCTAATGAACTTGGTATGTTTGAAGTATTTGATAATGCGGTTAATTCAAAAGCATCTTTTCCTGTAGCTTCGGCAAAAATTGCAATTACTTGATTTAAATCAGCAAGAGAAGTAGTTTCGTTAAGTGATATAGAAATCGTTTCTGCATCTACATAATAAAAATTGACTTCATTTTTTTCTGCAATTGCTTTTACTTTTTGAGCGTCAGCTTTAACTAAAATAGTATCAAAGAAAGCAGTATTGGTTTGGTATACACCTAATTTGTTTAAAGCATCCGCTAATGTTACAGCTGAATTATGTACTTTGCTTGCAATATAGTTTAATCCTTTTGGTCCGTGAAATACAGCATACATTCCGGCCATAACTGCCAATAGAACTTGAGCAGTACAAATATTAGAAGTTGCTTTTTCACGTTTGATATGTTGTTCACGAGTTTGCAACGCCATTCTCAAAGCGCGATTACCATTAGTATCAATAGTTACACCGATAATTCTTCCTGGCATTGAACGTTTGTACTCTTCTTTAGTTGCAAAAAATGCTGCGTGTGGTCCGCCGTAACCCATTGGGATACCAAAACGTTGTGAAGTTCCAACAACAACATCAGCGCCCATTTCTCCTGGAGGTGTTAATTTAACTAATGATAAAATATCTGCTGCAACAGCAACTTTTATGTCCTTAGCGTGAGCATTTGTTATGAATCCAGCGTAATCATTTATTTGACCAAATTTTCCTGGATACTGTAAAATAGCTCCATAAAATTCATTTGAGAAATCAAATTCTTCGTGATTTCCAACAACCAATTCAACGCCAATTGGAGTAGAACGTGTTTGTAAAACCGATAAAGTTTGCGGAAGTATTTCTTCTGAAACAAAGAATTTATTTACATTATTTTTCTTTTGATCACGTGAACGAACGTCAAATAATAAAGCCATTGCTTCGGCTGCCGCTGTTCCTTCATCAAGAAGTGAAGCATTAGCAATTTCCATTCCTGTTAATTCAATTACCGTGGTTTGGTAATTCAAAATAGCTTCTAATCGACCTTGAGCAATTTCGGCTTGATAAGGCGTATAGGCTGTATACCAACCTGGATTTTCAAAAATATTTCTTTGAATTACCGCTGGTACAATCGCTGGATGATATCCTAAACCAATATAAGATTTGTAAACTTTGTTTTTCTTGCCTAATTCTTGAATGTGTGCTAAATACTCATATTCCGTCATTGGTTCGTCTAGTTGTAAATCGTTTTTTAAACGAATATTACTAGGCACCGTTTCATAAATCAGTTGGTCTAAAGTTTCAACTCCAACGGTTTTAAACATATGTTGTAGGTCGTTTTCACGTGGACCTATGTGGCGTAATGCAAATGCGTCTGTTCTCATTTGATGAAAATAAATATAAAGTTTGTGTGTGTTGTTTAGAATCTGAATCGAGTTCAGATTTAAGCAACAAAAGTAATTATTAAACTTCTATTTTTAAGTTAAACAAGACGTAATATTTTGAGAATTTGTTAACCAAAAATGACTCTTATTAACAGAATGATTAGTTTTGCGCTATGCGATTTCTGAAGAAACTTCTCGATTTTTATATAAATTCAAGCATTCACGTTGCATTGTCAGGTTTTGCACTGGTACAATTGACCTATATTTTGTTTGACATAGAAAATGATAATGCAACTTTGGGGTTCACATTTTTCGGAATAATTGTAAGTTATAATTTTGTAAAATACCACGCTTTAGCAAGAGCTCAAAAATCGCGATTGACGGTTCAATTGAAAGCTATTTTCATTATGAGTTTATTCTCTTTGTTTGCTGCGTCATATTATTTTTTTCAGTTGCAAAGAAATACACAAATTATGGGTTTTGTGTTTTTAATCATTACATTATTATATACGTTACCTGTTTTTCCGAATAAAAGGAACGCTCGGAATTGGGCAGGATTTAAAATTTATATCGTCGCTTTATGTTGGGTAGGAGTGACGCTTTTCCTTCCAATAATTAATAACCATTTACCTTATAGTAGATATGTCTTCTTGGTTGCAATGCAAAGATTTCTTCTGCTTTTTGTACTGATATTAATTTTTGAAATTGTCGATTTGAAATCAGATGATCCTCATTTAAAAACGGTTCCGCAGCAAATTGGAGTTGAAAAAACTAAGCTAGTAGGATTTGCATTGTTGTTTTTATTTGTTGTATTAGAGTTTTTATCAATTGATTTAAAGGTGCAATTTTTTCTATTGAAATGTTGTTTGGCTTTTACTACATTGCTTTTTTTGATCTTTGTGAATGAAAGTAGGTCAAGATATTATACCTCATTTTGGGTAGAAAGTATTCCTATGATTTGGTGGATTTTAATTCTTGTTTTCAGCTAACTGTTTAATAAATTCATTTCTTTTAGTAATAAATTTTGTAAAGTATGCTTTCAAAAGAAGTTTGTCAAAGATGCTTCCAAAAATACCAAATGGAGTTTCATATTGGATTTCATCCTTTACTATGGTTACACCATTTTCCTCTGTGAAGGTGTGAAGGTGTTTAAAGCTTTTAAAATTACCTTCCAACATTTCGTCTACAAAGAAATTCGGAATTTCCATTGCTGATATCAAACTTTTATGGGTTAGGTATATGCCAAAATGTTTGCCACGCCAAGTAACAGTTTCATTTAAATTAATTAATCCTGATGTTACACCATCGATCGCAGTTTCGTTAGACTTTGCAGTAGATAATTTGTGAATATCAATGTTTCGGTTTAAATCTAAAACTTTATTTATTGATGCGTTTATTTTGGTAGTTAAGTTTATTGTTGTCATTTTTGAAATTTAGTTTTAAAAGAATTCCTAAAATTATAGAGGTAATTGCATAAACATAACCGCCAATTGGTTCTCTTGCGTGGAATACAATGTTAAAAGTAATCAAAATTGATAATGTTGTAAATACAATTAATGTTATTTTAGAATAGAGTATAGAAACTTCTTTATTGGCTAAGTAATAGTAAATAATTCCATATAAAATATAGGTTGGTAATGAAAATAGTAAACCAAAAATTAATGTAATGGGATAAACTTCAATTAGGCCGGCAATATTAGCTAAATTTTCATCAAACAAACAAAATAAGTCAAAGATGAATGGGGCAAAAACCAAAGTTCCAAACCAATGTTTAAATAGATAATTCCAGTTCATAGTATTTTATTTTAAGCCTGGCAGAATTTAAAAGTCTGTCAGGCTTGTTGCTTCTTTTAGTTTGCCGCGATTGGTTGTTGAAGATTGTTTTCAGATGCTTTTCTTTTGCCTCTGAAGAAGAAATACAGATTAAAGAACAACATAATTCCTAAGTAGATGGCGAAACCTCCAATTTTATAACTCAATTTTTCTATCAATACTTGGTAACTATCTTGATACATATTCATTTCTAGAATCATTAAGGCAAATCCTAAATTCAAGAGATAGAAACCCGTTTCAAATAACTTGTTGGTTGCATTTGCAATTTCTTCTCGACCTTTAAAAATGTCTAACATATAAACTTTACTGTTTTTGAAAAGTGTTCTTGAAACGTAATAGGTTAAAAATAAAGCGACTGGTAAGTAAATGGCGTAACCGATTAAAATTTTTGTAGTTTCCATAATAGATGTATTTAAATTAATTTTTTGATGTATTTCGTTAAAAGGATGATGTTGATGTAATGCATTGTTGCAATTGTGCAAATGATGATAGCCGATTTGAAGGCAATAATTTCAATAAGTTGATGAAATGACTGGATTTTCTCCCAAGAAATTATAGTCATGGCACAGTACCCTAGATTCAACAGATAATATCCAACTAATAGTATTTGGTTGATTTGATGGCACAAATCTTCGTGATTTGGAATCAGTTCAGAAACAAAGATGTTGCCATTTCTGTAACAAATTTTTCCTACTTTTAGAATAATGAATGTGGTTATCAATAAATATATTGTGTAACCAATAATGTTGAGGTTCATTGCATTTACATTTTATAATGTCCAATCAAATTATGTATGAAAAGCATCGTGTTTACTACGGCAAAAAGCACAAAAAGTGTATTCATAAAATAGCTTCCGACTTTAAATAACTTTCGTTTCGGGATATCATACATTGGATAATAGGCAATTTGTGTGGCTACTTTTCCAACCCAGTAAGCTGCAATTAATCCGGTTAAGGCAACTGATAGTGCTGATTGTTCTTTAAGTTCATTCGTAAATAAAATGGCAATCAATCCGAAAGAGAAATTTAAACCTTGGATATATCTACCATAAGTTTTTGCAATTTCTTGGTTTAGTGGTTTGAGTTGTTTTACATCGTTATACCAATCAAAAACTTGATGGCGTATGTAAGGATAAATCATTGCTGTAAAAATTTGACCTATTCCACTAAGGATAATCAGCCAGTTTGGGATAAGTGTGTTCATTTTTTTAGGATATTAAAATTAGAGTCAGAATAACTACAGTAGTTTAGGTATAAATTGTATAGTGCAATTAAAAAACTAACATATATAAAGTCTTTTATCAAAAATTTAAAAAACAGGACCACAATAAACCAATACAGTAGGTATGAAATTAGTAAAAGTCTATTATATGTTAAAGCGTAAAATGTAAAGGTAAAAGCGATAAAAACTTGAAAGAATCCAAGAAGGACTAAAAATCCGATGCTGTCAACAAAATCATAGGTAAGTACCTTTTCAATTAAGATTCCAATTAAAGCTACTATTGTTAAAATTAAGTTTAGGTTAAATACAAACTGTCTCATAATTATTTATTATTTTAAACTTTCAGAAAAAAATGAAACTTTAATTTAAATTTTTTAAGGTTTATCTCATAATTTTCACTACCAATTTTGCCAACCAATTGTCTTTGTACTCGGTCATTTTGTCTAAAACATTATCAGCTTTTAGAACAAAATCATATAGTTTGGTGGTTTGATCTACAAAATGTTTTTCTTCTGCTGTATTATCAGATGTTATGGAAGAAACTTCTTTTAATACTTTCAAAGCAGGTTTGATTTCTCTTTTGCTTCTCTCTCGTGAGATTTTTACGGCTAACTCGTCTAAATCTTTTTCAGCGGTGAAAAATTCGCGGCGTTCACCAGCTTTATATTCTTTGTATACAATTCCCCAATCCATTAAGGCTCTTAAATTCATTGAAGCATTTCCGCGTGAAATCTGCAATTCTTCCATAATGTCTTCCATTGAAACTGCTTCGTGTGATACCATTAAAAGTGCGTGGATTTGAGCCATAGTTTTGTTAATTCCCCATTGACTTCCCAATGCACCCCAAGTTTGAACGAATTTATTTTTAGCTTCTTTGAATTCCATTTTAGAATCTTTTTTCTTTTTGATAGTACAAAGATATATAAAAGTTTTTAAAGTTTCAAAAAAAAATGAAAGTTTATTTTAAAAAGAAACCGAAGCGTTGTTCTTCGGTTATCTTTTATCATCTTTTGAATAATTTGAAACTCCATTAATATTGATTTCAGTTCCTAAAAAATTAGGTTCTCGATTTCTAATGATATCAATTACTGATTTACAAATCGAAAAATATTCTCTAAAACATACATAATTATAATTTCTATACGCACCTTGATTTGCTGAAAATCCAACAGCTTCAATACCAAGATTATTTCCGATATAAATCGCTCGATTCAAATGATATTCTTGCGTAATTAAGATTGCCTTTTCAATTTTAAATATGTTTTTTGCTCTATACATTGTTGAATAAGTATCAAATCCGGCGTAATCAATGTATATTTTTGTGGTATCGATCCCTTTTTCAAAACAATAAGTTTTCATTACGGTTAATTCGTCATGAGCATCTGAACCATTGTCACCTGAAAGTAAAATTTTATTTATTTTTTTAGATTCAAACAATTTTATTCCGGCATCAAGTCTGTCTTTTAAGTATTTGCTTGGTCTATTTCCATTAATTCCAGCCCCAAAAATAATTCCAACTTTTGTTTTAGGAATTGCATTTTCGGAAGAAAAAATTAATGAGTTAGTTTTAGATTTTACATAAAAGTTCACTCCAAAAATTAGTACTAATCCAATAATTGAAGTATATAGTAGTTTTCTAAAATATTTTTTAATGAAATTTTTCAAATCAAATAATTTAAATCAACCCAGCACGTTTCAACAAAGCATCAGCCTTCGGTTCTTGACCACGAAACTTTTTATACAATTCCATTGGTAATTCTGTTCCGCCTTTTGAAAGTACGTTATCTTTAAATTTAGTTGCTACTTCTTTATTGAAAATTCCTTTTTCTTGGAAGTAAGCAAACGCATCAGCATCTAAAACTTCTGCCCATTTATAACTATAATATCCTGAAGAATATCCGCCTTGAAAAATATGTGAGAATGACGTACTCATACAATTCTCAGCAACATCAGGATATAAACTTGTGCCTTCCATAGCTTGTTTTTCAAAAGCTTTTACGTCAGCGATAGTTTGAGATTTTCCGTGATAAGTCATATCTAAAATTCCGAAACTCAATTGTCTTAAAGTTGCCATTCCTTCCAAGAAACTCGCACTTTCTTTGATTTTTTCTACATATTCTTGAGGAATGATTTCTCCAGTTTCATAATGTTTTGCAAACAAAGCCAACGCTTCTGGCTCGTAGCACCAGTTTTCCATAACCTGACTTGGTAATTCCACAAAATCCCAATAAACCGATGTTCCAGATAAACTTGGATAAGTTGTATTGGCTAACATTCCGTGTAAAGCGTGACCAAATTCGTGAAATAAAGTGGTTACTTCATTGAAGGTTAGGAGTGAAGGTTTGGCTTCCGACTTCTCGGAAGTTAAAATTGGTGGAGTGAAATTGCAAACTATAGAAACGTGTGGTCTTTCATTGATTCCATTTTTTATAGCTTGCGATTTATACGAAGTCATCCAAGCGCCATTTCGTTTTCCTTTTCTTGGGAAAAAATCGGAGTAGAAAATGGCAACTAATTGTCCTTCCGATCCCCAACTGCTTGAGGACAAAACTTCAAATGTTTGAACATCTTCGTGGTATTTGTCTATATCAAAAACTTCTTTAAAAGTAATTCCGAATAACTTTTCAGCAATAGTAAAAGCTCCATTTAAAACATTTTCTAACTTGAAATAAGGTTTTAAAATTTCATCATCAAAGTTGAATAGTTTTTGCTTCAATTTTTCCGAATAATAAGCGCCATCCCATTTTTCGAGTTGGTCAATTCCGTCAAGTTCTTTTGCGAAAGCGGTTAATTGAGCAAATTCTTTTTGGGAAGCAGGTTTTGCTTTTTCTAATAAATCATTTAAAAAAGAAAGTACTTTTTCAGGATTTTGAGCCATTCGTTCTTCCAAAACAAAATCAGAATGTGATTTGTATCCTAATAAATTTGCACGCTTGTGACGTAATTCTACAATGCGTTTTACGTTTTCTTTGTTATCAAATTCGTTATCTTGAAATGATTTTTTTCCGGCTGCAATTGCGATTTCTTTTCGCAATTCACGATTTTCAACATAAGTAACAAAAGGTAAATAACTCGGAAAATCTAAAGTGAAAACCCAACCTTCCAATTCTTTTGACTTTGCCAAACTTGCTGCCATTTCTTTTGCGCCATCAGGCAAACCTTTTAAATCCGCTTCGTTGGTGATATGCAATTGATAGTTGTTGGTTTCTGCCAAAACATTTTCGCCATAAGTCAATTTGATTTTGGCTAATTCAGTGTCAATTTCGCGTAATTTTAATTTGTCTTCTTCATTCAATAATGCTCCATTTCTAGAAAATCCTTTGAATTTTTTATCTAATAAAGTAGCTTGTTCAGTAGTTAAATTCAAAGAATCTTTTTGATCGTAAACGGCTTTTACTCTTTTGAACAAATCTTCATTTAAAGCAATGTCATTGCTAAATTCAGTCAATAACGGAGAAACTTCTTGAGCGATTTTTTGCATTTCGTCACAAGTTTCTGCCGAATTCAAATTGAAGAAAATTGATGATAATCTATCCAATTGTTCACCAGCAAAATCTAAAGCCACAATCGTATTTTCAAATGTTGGAGCTTCAGAATTTGTGATTATTGCATCAATTTCTGCTTTTGCTTGAGCGATATTTTCGATAAAAGCAGGTTTGTAATCTTCAAGTTTTATTTGCGAAAAAGGTGCGGTGTTATGTTTGGTGTTGAATGTTGAGGTAAGTGTTTTCATTGCTCGCAAAGGCGCAAAGGCGCAAAGTTTTTTAAAGTTTAAAATTTTCTAAATTTTGGTATGTATTCCAAAAACGAAGTAATTCTAAGGTGTTGGAATTTATTTTGTAATAAAGAGTAATTTGTTTTGTAATCACCACTTTATTAATTTCTTTATAATTTGTAGAAATGAATTCAATGTTATTTTTATCTAATAAAGTAATGGTGTAGTCAACTTTGTCGATAAAATTCACAACATCTTGAAATGTCCATTCAGCTTCAAGATAATCAATGTTTTGCCAATAGTCTTTTTTGGCTTGTGGCGACCAAATAACATTCATTATTTGAAATATTTTGAATAACGATTTCTAGTTTCTTCCATAACCATATTATGCGCAATTCCTTCATTATTTTCCAATGAATAAATTGCTTCATCAATAGCCTCTTTTTGCTTTTCGGTTAAAGTGGATTTGGATTGTATCAAAAGCAAAATTTCTTCAATCAACTTTGGGTTTTCAATATCCAAAATAACCTTTGCCAACTCAATTTTAGAAGTTTGAATGTTCATAGTATTCTTTTTATCAAAGATAATTATTTTTTCAATTCAGATGCGGCTTTATTCACAGCATCTTTCAAACTTTCTTTGTAGAAAATGATTTTATCAAGGACACATTTATCGTGACTTCCGATGATTTGTGCGGCTAGAATTCCGGCGTTTTTTGCTCCGTTTAATGCAACAGTTGCCACAGGAACGCCACCAGGCATTTGAAGGATCGATAAAACAGAATCCCAACCATCGATAGAATTACTAGATTTTACTGGAACTCCAATTACAGGAAGAGGTGACATTGAAGCAACCATTCCAGGTAAATGAGCCGCGCCACCAGCACCAGCAATAATTACTGAAATGCCGCGAGTGTGTGCGTTTTTACTAAAATCAAATAATTTTTCGGGCGTTCTGTGTGCCGAAACGATATCTACTTCGGTTTCGATGTCAAATCCTTTTAAGATGTCTATGGCTTCTTGCATTACAGGCATATCTGATATGCTTCCCATTATTATGGCTACTTTGCTCATATTTATTGTTTGTTGTTTATTGTTTTTAGTTTATAGTTGTTTCTGTTGACTACAACTGAAAACTGCGACTGATTACTGAACACTGATAACTCTAATACTATTCTTAACTTCCTCAGCAACTTTTCTCGCTTCCACCATATTCTCATTTACAATCGTAACGTGTCCCATTTTTCTAAACGGACGAGTTTCTCTTTTGCCGTAAATGTGTGGCGTTACGCCATCAATGGCCATTATTTTTTCTATGTTTTCATAAATTACTTGACCTGAAAAACCTTCTTCTCCGACCAAATTTACCATAATTCCGGCAACTTTGCTATCGGTAGTTCCTAAAGGTAAATTTAAAATGGCGCGCAAATGATTTTCAAATTGTGAAGTATAACTCGCTTCTATCGAATAATGTCCTGAATTGTGTGGTCTTGGAGCGACTTCGTTTACTAGAATTTCATCGTCTTCGGTTTGAAACATTTCGACCGCTAATAAACCAACATGATTGAAAACTTCAGAAACTTTTAAGGCAACTTCAGTAGCTTTTTGAGCCACTTTCTCGTCAATTCTTGCAGGACAAATTACATATTCGACTTGATTGGCTTCAGGATGGAATTCCATTTCAACAACAGGATAAGTTTTTACTTCACCAGAAACTGAACGAGCTACAATTACAGCCAACTCATTTTTGAACGGAACCATTTGCTCTGCAATGCATTCCACTTCAGGCAAATTGACTAAATCTATTGTTGAACGAACTATTTTTACACCATTTCCATCATAACCAAATTGAGCACATTTCCATACAAAAGGAAATTCTAATTCGTCTTTTTCTAATGATTTTTTCAAATCATTCAAATCCACAAACCGTTGATGAGGTGAAGTTGGAATGTTATTTTCAACATAAAAATCTTTTTGACGACCTTTATTCTGAATTAAACGTAACGTTTTTGGTGATGGAAATATAGGCAATCCTTCCGATTCCAAAACGTCTAAAGCATCAAGGTTTACGTTTTCAATTTCTATGGTTAACAAATTTACCATTTTACCAAATTGATAAACGGTGTCATAATCCATCAAACTTCCTTTGTAAAAAGCGTTGCAACTGTATCTTGCTGGAGCTTCTTCGCTTGGTTCTAAAACCAATGTTTGTATATCGAATTTTCTAGTTTCGGTCAATAGCATTTTACCTAATTGTCCGCCACCGAGAATTCCTAATTTAAAATCGGATGAGAAATAATTCATTGTGTTGTAGTTGTGTTATTTTTTTTGAATTTTCTATTTTTTAAATCTTATTCTAGTGTGCTTAAGAAATCATCGGGTGTTAATACATTGATTTCGGCATATTTATAATCTTTCAAATCTCTTGTTACAATGCAATTCATATCATTAATTGATTGAGCAGAAACAATTTGTATTGCATCTTCAAAATCTTTATGATTGGATTTCAAGCTTTTTTTTAAAATGTTAATGTCAACCGGAATAACAGAGATATGTGTTAAAATATGTTCAATAGCCATTCTAGTTTTTTCTTCAGAAATTGATTTTTTTAAAATGTAATGAATTGTAGAAATTGTATTTGAAGATGTATATAGAGCTATTTTTTTTTGTATTCCAAAATTGTAAATTTTTAAAGAGTTTTCAATGAATGGAATTCTATTTGCAAAAACATCTACTAAAATATTGGTGTCGATAAATATGTTTTTCATATACCATATTTTTCTTTGTAATAGTCTTCTTTTGCTTTTTTAATATCAAAATCATCAGGTAATTTTATGATTCCAATTAATTTTTTTAATTGAGGATCTATGTCTGCATATTCATCTTTATTGTCGTTTTTATTTGGTTTTTCAACCAAACTTCTAAAATAATTTTCAACCATTTCAGATAAACTTCTGCCGGTTCCTTTAGCATAGATTTTAGCTTTTTCTATAATTTCTTTTTCAAGAGATAAAGTGAGTTTAGTATTCATATACGTAAAGTTTTTACAAATGTACGTAAATAATTATTTTGACCTTGTTAATTTTTTCAAAATATCTTTCACTGCCGCTTTATAAGCAGGAGTTTGGTGACTGCAATCTCTTTGAAGTAAAAATTTTAATTCCTCATTTACCCAATGGTGTTTTTTGCCAAGGTTGTAAAGAGTTCGCATTGTGTATGCAGCATTTGCGGCTTTGTCAGATTCAATCAACCAATCCAAACAAGTCTCAATTATCTTTTCTTCTTGATTTTCTGTTAAAGAATATTTTTTAGAATTGGATAGAAATAAACAAATTTTAGAAATCGAGCGTATGGCAGAATCATTTTTATAATGAGGTAAAGTCTCGCAAAAATCTTCTAAAAAAGGTAAAAATAAATCCATTTTTTCTTCACAAATCAACTCCAAAATCCAACACGCTTTATGGTGATTTTTGTCCTTACTATTAAATGCAATTTCTAATAAATACTTTAAATAATCAGGATTGGCAAAGATGAAATCTTTATTATCATCTCTACTTTTCCTATGTGCTGTGCTATTGGCGATTTGATTGTAATATGCTGCATTCATTTTGTAAATATAGTATTTTAGCAAAAAAATCTTAATACTTGATACTTAATACTTAATACTTCACTAAATTTGCTCCTTTATTTTTTAAAACAACAACACAATGATACACCTTCACGATAAAACGTTTGAGCCATTTATTTCTTCAGAAGAAATTGATTTTGCAATTAAAAATATGGCGAAGCAAATGGACGACGATTTCTTTGACGAAGTTCCAGTTTTTATTGGTGTTTTGAACGGTTCATTTATGGTAATGGGCGATTTAATGAAACAATATCGTGGTATGTGCGAAGTGAGTTTCGTGAAAATGGCTTCTTATGAAGGAACGCAATCTACAAATGACGTTAAACAACTAATTGGAATCAACGAAAACCTTGAAGGAAGAACGGTTGTAATCGTTGAAGATATTGTAGATACAGGAAATACAATTGAAGAATTGAAAGCAATTTTTAAAGAAAAAGGAGTAAAGCATTTAAAAATCGCAACTTTATTTTTCAAACCAGAAGCATACAAAAAAGATATTAAAATAGATTACGTTGGAATTAGAATTCCAAATAAATTCATCGTTGGATATGGTTTAGACTACGACGGATTAGGAAGAAACCTAGCAGACGTATATCAATTAGCACAATAATAATTAACGATTGAAGATTCACGATTTTTGATTTTAGAAGTAAAAAAAGAATCAAAAATCAGCAATCAAAAATCAAAAATCAAATAAATTTTTATGATCAACATCGTTCTTTTCGGAAAACCAGGTGCAGGAAAAGGCACACAAGCTGAATTTTTAAAAGAAAAATACAATTTAACACATCTTTCAACAGGAGATATTTTTAGATTTAACATCAAAAATGATACTGATTTAGGAAAATTAGCCAAAACCTATATGGACAAAGGCGATTTGGTTCCTGATGAAGTTACCATTAAAATGTTGCAAAGTGAAGTTGATAAAAACCCAGATTCGGCTGGATTTTTATTTGATGGTTTTCCAAGAACTTTAGCACAAGCAGAAGCTTTAGATAACTTTTTGGAGTCTAAAGAACAAAGTATTACAGCAACGGTTGCGCTTGAAGCAGATGATAATGTCCTTGTAGCACGTTTGTTAGAAAGAGGAAAAACTTCAGGAAGACCAGACGATCAAGACGAAGAAAAAATCAGAAATCGTTACGACGAATACAACCAAAAAACAGCACCTTTGATGGATTATTACAAATCTCAAGGAAAATTTCACGCTGTAAATGGTATCGGAACCATCTTAGAAGTTAACGAACGATTGAATCAAATTTTCGATAAATTATAGTCTAAAGAATTGACTTGGAGATAAATTTCGAGCATTCAATTTTTTTTCAGATATTTGCACTCACAAAAGGAGCTATTTCCGATAATAGGGATTTATGCTCTTTTTTTGTAATTTTAAACTATGGAAATTTTAATAATACTTTTTCTAATC
>NZ_JAIXTJ010000043.1 GCF_027483985.1 Flavobacterium sp. | reverse complement strand
TTTCTACTAAATTTGTTTTGATTAACAAAAAAGTTTAACCAACAATTAATAACTATTATTATGAACAAATCAGAATTAATCGATGCTATTGCTGCTGACGCAGGAATTACAAAAGCAGCAGCAAAATTGGCTTTAGAATCATTTTTAGGAAACGTAGGAACAACTTTGAAAAAAGGTGGAAGAGTTTCTTTAGTTGGTTTCGGATCTTGGTCAGTATCTCAAAGAGCTGCAAGAGATGGAAGAAATCCACAAACTGGAAAAACTATCCAAATCGCTGCTAAAAATGTAGTAAAATTTAAAGCTGGAGCAGAATTAGAAGGTTCTGTAAACTAATCTAGTTTATATTTTATATAGAAAACCATTCTTAACCGAATGGTTTTTTTTTACCCTAAAATTTGGTTTTATAACTTTTTTTCGTACATTTAATTCAAATTGCGTCACTATGACTTCAGAAAAACTTCGAAAAGGGCAACTTTTAATAGCAGAACCATCCATAATTGGCGATCTGTCTTTTAACAGATCAGTGATATTATTGGCAGATCATAATCAAGAAGGTTCCGTAGGATTTATTTTGAACAAACCTTTGGAATACACCATTAACGACTTACTTCCTGAAATTGATGCTTCGTTTGTAATCTATAATGGCGGACCAGTTGAACAAGATAATCTATACTTTATTCATTCCATACCTGAACTAATTACAAATAGCATTGAAATTTCTAACGGCATTTTTTGGGGTGGTGATTTTGAACTAACTAAAAACTTAATCAACGAAGGTAAAGTCAATAAAGAAGATATTCGTTTTTTCTTGGGCTACACCGGTTGGGCCGCCAACCAACTCGAAGAAGAACTTGTTGCCAATTCTTGGATTATTACTACAAACAACTATCAAACTTCTATTTTAAGTAAATCGTCAAAACAATTCTGGAAAGAAAAAATTATAGAATTAGGCGGTGAATACATCATCTGGTCTAATGCACCTGAAAATCCAATATTAAATTAAAGCATTGATTTTTTCTAAAATCGCTTTAGATACCCTAGTTTCATAAGATTTTTTACGATACTTAGTAACAGGTTGAATTCCTGTAATCATATTAGTTATAAATAATTCATCAGCTTTTTGCAAATCAAATGGAGATATTGATTGTTCAAGAACCTCAATATTTTCTACGTTTTTTGCAACTTGAAGCACCTGTTTTCTCATAATACCATTCAAACAACCATCTTCTATTGGCGGAGTAATTAATTGGTTTCCAAGCAACATAAATAAATTACCATTTAAAGCTTCTACTACATTTTTTTCATTGTTAAGTAACAAACAGTTTTGCAAATCGTTTTCATCTGCAAAAATACTACCCGTGACATTGATCATTTTATTGGTTGTCTTGATAGTAGAAAGTAATTGTTTTGTAATATAAAAATCTTTGTATAAATCAACTTCATACATCGCATCAGAAAACGAATAATGAATATCAGCTAATGCAGCCACTTGAATTATAAACGAAACCGTCCTAGTTTGAGGTAAATAATAACCGCCATCATTTCTAAAAACAGTAATTCGCACTCTGGCCGAATTTTGATTATTAGTGGCTGCAACCAAGTTTAAAACTTGCTCTTCAAGATATTCTAGCGTAAAATCACTTGGAATTTGCATTCTAACAATTCGCATCGATGCCATTAATCTAAAATAATGATCTTCAAAAAACAGGATTTTATTGTTAACTATTTTTAGAGTTTCAAAAACACCATCGCCATATAAAAAAGCTCTGTTAGAAGTAGATAAAGTGGTATCAGAAGATAAAATTTCGCCGTTGTAATTAATCATAAAAAAAACTCGCCTTGCTTATAGAACAAGACGAGACAAATATAAGTTTTAAAAATGATTTTATACTGAACCAATAACATGTTTTAAATCGGAAACTTGATTTTCCCAAAGTTGTCTCGATTCATCAATTTCATCCTCTAGCGCAAAATCAACTACCATTAAGGAAACATCTTTGGTGATTTCATCTTCAAGAATTCGTAATTCAAAAAAATACTCTGTATCCTTTTTGTTCTCGTCAATCCATTTGAATTTAACTTTTTCACCTGATTTTTTTGAAGCCAATCTAGCATGTTCTTCGGTATCATCCCATTCAAAAGTAAAAAACTCACCTCTTGAATTTACAATATCAGCAAACCATTCTTGCAAACCTGATGGTGTTGAGATATACTGATACAATAATTGTGGTGAAGAATTAATTGGAAATTCTATTTCGTAACGTACTTTTAGTGACATAATATAATTTTTGCGAAATATATAATTTTTATTTAAAAAAGAGGTAAATAAAAAAAATATTTTTTTTTAAATTATTATTTGGACAATGTTTTATTTGGCTTATATTTGCACCCGCATTCAGGGAATGCCATATCAGGCGAGGTAGCTCAGTTGGTTAGAGCGCAGGATTCATAACCCTGAGGTCACGGGTTCAACTCCCGTCCTCGCTACTAATATCAAAACGATGATTATAAACGATTTAGACTTTCTAAATCGTTTTTTTATGTCTAAAATTTTTATACATTTACAAAAAGTGCACGATACAGTACACGATTTTCAATTTAATGACTTCAAAAACCTTTGAAAATTATATTAAAATTAAAAAAAATCTAATCTAAATAGATATGGATTACTTAAATCACCATTCTGGATTTTTTGACTTATTACAATTAAAAATGAAAAGCATCGTAAAACTCCTTTTGTCAATTTTATTTTTATTAGCCAGTATAACTAATTATGGAAACATTCAAATAAAAAAAAATAAAGCTCAAAAAGAATATTTAAAAAATTTACATATAATTCAAGATTGTATGTACAAAGGCAAAAAAGTTCCAGGTGAAGTATTTAATAGTGCAATATTTTTTTTAGAAACTACCACAAATATTAAGTCAAATTATAGTTATGGTCGAGAAGTTTTTGCTACTCCAACCGAACAAAATATTAAAGATTGGAAAAACTGGTATAAAAGAAATAAAACTTTACTATATTGGGATCAAAATGACCAAAGGGCAAAAGTAAAATATAATTATTTATAAAAAATTGATATAAAAAAACGCCATCTCGGAATGACACATAGCTCGTTATTGAGTTATAAATCGAATTAATTACAAATGTTAAAAATTTATTATCTAATTTGCGTTGATGCCATTGTAAAAGCGAAAGAAGTAAACAATCATAATTGGAAATTTGCAACACTAATGTATTTGTCTGCATTTTCAAGTTTATTTTTTATGTCTTCAATAATAATTAGCGAGAAATTATTTCTGAATGATTTTAGTTACTCATTATTTACCAAAAACCAATTGAAGGATTTGTCTTATGTCAAAATGCAAGCGGTTTTACTGTATTTTGTTCCAATGATACTACTAAATTATTTACTGATTTTTTTCAACAATAGATATGAATGGTTACTATTAAAATATAAACCCCGCAAAGGAAAGTACATTACTGGATTTATGATATCAAGTATAACTCTAGCTTTAATTTGTATTTTTATATAATTAAAAAAGGACATTCTTTTTAAACATTTAGTAGTAGCTTATAATTTTGATGGATTTAATTTTTGTTTCTTTTGGTCTAAGTATAGCATTCCTATTCATGTATAAAATTGAATGGCTATTCCATATAAAATCATTTGTTTTAGTATTTTTATATACAATTCTATTATTTGGATTGTCATATTTGTTGTTAGAATACAATATAGGAACACCGAGAATTATTAGTACTTTAAAAATGCCATTTTTATCAATTACCATTTTTATCAATTACCATTTTTAAATTACTTACGGTTTTGTTTAAAATTATTTACAAAAGAAACCCTGAAAACACAGCTTGGACATTTACTAAAAAACCTGTCGAAGATGTATTGTTTTCTATCATATTTTGGTTTTTAGGAGTTGGATTACCTATTTTCCTGATTTAAGTAGTTAATAGTAATATGGTCATGCTTCAAAGTTAGCGATGACTTCTTTTGAAACATCTAACAAATTCTTAAAAAAAATAATTGTAAAAAAGACAAGTTATGTAGTTTACATTTTTTAATAAATACTGGTGTACATTTGTATTCTGGTAAAAGTATAGGGGAACATATCGATGATTAAACTTTTTGAATATATATTTTTTCGTGTTTATATAAAATACGAAAATTGGGGCGAGAGCAACCCACAACTTTATGCGGAATGCGTTATAAGTCTTTTACAAGTATTAATTTTACTTGATATTATAATAATTTTAGAAATTTTTAATATTGTTTTGTTAGCTGAAATTTATGTAAAGATAATTTTAGGTGTAGGTTCTTTATTATTCTTGTATTACAATAAAAAATACTTTTTAAAAAACAAAAATAGAATCATTAGCCAATACAATATCAATCTTTATAGTACTCAAAGCAAAATAATAATTTTAACAGTTATTACAATTATTATTGGTACACCTTTAACACTTGGTTTAATGAAAACAAAGTTTTAGCAAAGATTTCAAAGCTAGTGATAAGTTATTTTTTAATAAAATATTATATGTATAACCCTGAGGTCACGGGTTCAACTCCCGTCCTCGCTACTAATATCAAAACGATGATTATAAACGATTTAGACTTTCTAAATCGTTTTTTTTATGTTTATTTTTTTTTACATTTATAAAAAGTGCATGATACAGTACACGATTTTCAATTTAATGACTTAAAAAAATTGATTGCGTACCTAGATTCTACTCTAGCTATTCTTAGCAAATTTCATATTAATATCTTAAAAAATGTGACTTACTATAACTTACGCAGATACTTTGGTGTAGAACAAAACAAAAAAACAGGAGTAACATTTAAGCAATTCTTATAAAATAAGCAATCTCTTAACTGCCTATATCTCTTTAAAACTTTGCAAATCTGTAGTTTAATAGTTAAATTTAATTGCTATAGTACTTTTAGTAAAAATGTAATGCTTGAAACACTTTTTTTAGCATTTATAACTACACAAAAAAGTGTGCTAGTTGATTTAATATTTTCAAAATAATTATTTTATAAAATTGTAAGATATTTACTCAATAAAACAATAAATAAATCATTTTAACGACAATAAATGCATTTAATCGATAAATTATTTTGTTAGATTATAAGTATTTTTTAGGTTTGTGCCTCAAAACCCTATTAAAATGAAAAAAATTACGTTATTTTTAACTTTATTTACTTTGATGACTTGCGTTTCTGTGGCGCAATCTGTTCAGTTCGGACAAAGTAAAGTTCAAGACATTAGCTCTGTTTACAAGAGAGTTAAGATTGACAAAAAGACGCCAAATCTTTTCGATAAACTTAATGATGCCGGAGTCGATGTGGCTTGTGGTGTCTATTTTGCTGAAAATCACATCGAAATTGAATTGTCGGAATATGAACTTAACAGAATATCTGAAAATGGTATTAGTTATGTTGTTTTAATTGAAGACATGACTAAATTCTATTCTGAAAGAGCTACTAAAGACATGCCAATTGCGCAGATGGAATTGCAGAAAGAAAAGTTAGCTGGAATGGCTAACAGGTCGTCTAGTGTTAAAAGTACGGTAATAAAAAATATTGGGCAACATGATGATTGTAGTGAATTAACTTGGAATACTCCAACAAACTTTACACTACCATCAACATTTGGAGGATGCTTAACCTATTCTGGTATGGTAGCTGAATTGGATAAAATGAGAAGTTTGTATCCAAATTTAATTTCAGTTAAAGCCAATGCATCGCCGACAAATCAATTAACGCACGAAGGAAGAATTGTATATGTTGTAAAAATATCTGATAACCCAGATACAAACGAATTAGAGCCACAAGCGTTAACAACTGGTATGACGCACTCAAGAGAGGTATCAAGTTTGATGAATCAAATTTTCTACATGTGGTATTTACTTGAAAATTATAATTCAGATCCGTTCATCAAAAACCTTGTTGACAATACCGAATTGTATTTTATTCCAGTTGTAAATCCTGATGGATTAGTTTGGAACCAAACTATCGCTCCTAATGGTGGAGGAATGCAAAGAAAAAATTTAAGAGCCGGAATTTGTAACCCTGGAGGAACAGCAGCAACAAATAACACGAGAGGTGTTGATATCAATAGAAACTTCGGATATCAATATGGTTTAGTTGGATCGTCTGCAACACAATGTGACAATACTTATAGAGGTACTGGAGCATTTTCTGAGCCAGAAACTCAAATTATGAGAGATTTCATTGTTTCTAAAAATATTAAAACTGCTTTAAATCACCACGCTTACTCAAATCTACTGCCGCATCCGGTAAATGGTAGAGCAAGCACTCCTACTGGTAGAGAAAACGAATATGCAAAATTCTGCCATGACATGACACAATATAATAGGTATGTTTATGGACCAGCTCCAAGCGTACTTTATGCAGCTAGTGGTGATGCAAGTGACTGGATGGCTGGTGGACCAGCTGATGCTACTGGAAATACAGGTTCGGGCAAAAATGTATTAGCAGTTTCTCCAGAAAATGGTGCTCCTGCCGGTGAAGGTGATTTTTGGCCTTCTCCAACATTAATTACTACCATTGCAAAAAGAGCAATGAGAATGAATTTCATAAATTCTTACTATAGTGGAAAATATGCAAAACTGCACGATTTAACCCAATCTAATATAACAAGTTTAAATTCTAATTTAACTTTTGGTATTGAAAGACTTGGTCAAACACCTTCTGGTTATACATTAACCGTTACACCAGTTTCATCAAATATTACTTCTATAACCTCGCCTGCAGTTCAAACAGGAATGACCATTCTTGAACAAAGAAATGTTACTGCAGCTTTGGTTTTATCGCCTTCAATTTTACCAAACCAAAAAATTGAATATAAAGTAACTTTGAGCAATGATAATTATGTATTGTACGAAGCTAATTATGTAAAAATTTACAACCCGACCGTTCTTTTTAATAATCTTGACAGTGATGTTTTAACTAAATGGACTCAAACTGGAACTTGGGTAACAACAACTAGTCCTTTTACAGGAACAACTTCAATTAGTGATAGTGCTGCTGGAACAGCTTACGCTAATTCTACTTCAAAAGCATTAACAACTACTGCTAACATAAATTTATCTGGAGCTCAAAAGGTTTTAGTTCAATATTATGCAAAATGGGATTTAGAAAGAAATTTTGACTTAGTGCAAATTCAAGGTTCCGTTAATGGTACAACTTGGACAACACTTTGTGGAAACTACACAAAACCAACCTCAACTTCTTCAACAAATCCTCATGCAACAAAATCTGCTAATAGTAATGCTCAAAGTACTAATGGTGGCGGTGGCGTATTATATGATGGTGATACAAGAGGTAAATGGGCAATGGAAGAAATTGTCATTGACGCAAATAACAACTCTTTTTTAGTTGGTGCGACTGCTGCAAAATTTAGATTCAGACTTATTTCTGATAATTCTAATGCTGCCGATATGTACAACACAACATTCGATGGTTTCTATTTTGATGATTTTAAAGTTATCAAACAGATTTCAGAACCACCAGTTGCCATTTGTAAAAACGCTACTTTAGCATTAGGTGCAGGTGGAACATTGACCGTTTTACCAGCTGATGTAAATAATAATTCTACAGACGATATTGGAATAACTAATTTTTCAGTATCCCCTAATACTTTTAATTGTACGCAAAGAAATACCACGCAAAATGTTACTCTTACTGTAACTGATGCTGATGGACAAACTAGCTCTTGCGTTGCGACAGTAACTATAACAGATCCTAATCCAGTTGCTGGAACTGTATCAGTTAACCAATCAATTTGTACAGGTTCGCAACCAGCTAATATCACATTAACAGGAAGCGCTGGAACAATTCAATGGCAATCATCAACTGATAATACAACTTTTACTAATTTATCGGGACAAACTACGGCTACTTTAGCTGGTTCTGCTATTGGTAATTTAACTGCAACAAGATATTACAGAGCAGTTATAACAAACGGAAATTGTGGAACTACAGTAAACTCTAATGTTGTAACAGTGACTGTTAGACCTAATTCTACTATAACTTCTACAAATCCTACATCAAGACTTACAAATTCTGGTGCATTTACGTTAACTGTAAATGGTACTAACTTTGTAAGTGGTGAATCAATCGTAAGATGGAATGGAACTAACAGAACAACAACTTTTGTAAGTGCAACTCAATTGACAGCGAATATAAATGCTGCTGATGTTTCAACTGCTGGAACAGCGAACATAACTGTTTTCAATACTTGTAACTCGAGTGTATCAAATACTTTAACCTTTACAATTAGCAGTAATTGTACCGCACCAGTTCCAAACGTAGCTTCATTACCAACAGTAAATGCTCAATGTTCGGCTACAGTAACTGCTCCAACGGCAACAAGTAATTGTTATGGAACTATTACGGCTACCACTGTTAATCCAACAACTTATAACGCACAAGGAAGTTATGTAATTAATTGGACTTACAATGATGGTAATGGAAATACATCAATGCAACAACAAACAGTTGTTATAAGTGATACAACCGCTCCTGTAGCAAATGTAACCAACCTACCTGCTTTAACAGGTCAATGTTCTGTAACAGTAAGTCAAACACCTACTGCAACAGATAATTGTATGGGTACAATAAACGCTACTACAACTGATCCATTATCTTATTCTGTTCAAGGAACTTACTCAATATTATGGACTTATACAGACAATAGAGGTAATCAATCATTTCAACAACAATCGGTTGTAGTATCAGATACTACAGCGCCAGTTAGAAATGTAACTACACTTCCAACGGTAACTGGACAATGTTCTGCAACGGTAACCGCTCCAACTGCAACAGATAATTGCGCCGGACAAATTACTGGAACAACAACAGCACCATTAACTTATAACACACAAGGAACTTTCAATATCACTTGGACGTATAACGATGGTAACGGAAATACCTCAACACAAACTCAAACGGTAATTGTTGATGATACTACTGCTCCAGTAGCAAACGTAACTAATCTTCCAACAAGAACTGGTCAATGTTCGGCAACTGTAACGGCTCCAACTGCTACAGATAATTGTGTTGGACAAATTACAGCAACTACAACATCACCGTTGACTTACAACACGCAAGGTACTTTCAACATCACTTGGACTTACAATGACGGTAACGGAAATACTTCAACGCAAACTCAAACCGTTATTGTTGACGATACTATTGCTCCAGTAGCAAATGTAGCTTCTCTTCCAACGGCAAGTGGACAATGTTCGGCAACGGTAACAGCGCCAACCGCAACTGATAATTGCGCTGGACAAATTACTGCTACTACAACATCTCCATTAACATACAATACTCAGGGAACTTTCAACATTACTTGGACTTATAACGATGGTAACGGAAATACCTCAACACAAACTCAAACGGTTATTGTTGACGATACAGTTGCTCCAGTAGCAAACGTAACGAATCTTCCAACGGTAACTGGTCAATGCTCGGCGACAGTAACTGCTCCAACTGCAACGGATACTTGCGCTGGAACTATTACTGGAACTACAACATCACCATTGACTTACAACGCTCAAGGAACTTACAACATCACTTGGACGTACAACGACGGAAATGGAAATACTTCAACACAAACTCAAACAGTAGTTGTTGATGATACGATCGCTCCAGTAGCAAATGTAGCATCTCTTCCAACAGTGACTGGTCAATGTTCTGCAACAGTAACGGCTCCAACTGCAAATGATAATTGTGCTGGTACAATAACTGGTACAACAAATTCGCCATTAACATACAATACTCAAGGAACTTTCAATATCACTTGGACGTACAACGATGGTAACGGTAATACCTCAACACAGAACCAAACGGTAATAATAAATAATACAAATCCTCCTACTCCAACAGTAGCAACACTACCAACTGTAACTGGTCAATGTAATGCAACTGTTACAAATGTTCCAACAGCATCTATTTGTTCAGGAACTGTAAATGGTACTACAAACAATCCTTTAACTTATACAAGTCAAGGAACTTATACTATTGTTTGGACGTACAATGATGGAAACGGAAATACTTCAACACAAAACCAAACGGTAATTGTTGATGATACTATTGCTCCAGTAGCTAATGTTGCTTCACTTGCAACAGTAACTGGTCAGTGTTCTGCAACAGTAACTGCTCCAACGGCAACTGATAATTGTGTTGGTCAAATTACTGGAACTACAACTTCTCCATTGACTTACAACGCTCAAGGAACTTATAATATTACTTGGACGTACAATGACGGAAACGGAAATACTTCAACGCAAAACCAAACAGTAATTGTTGATGATACTATTGCTCCAGTAGCAAATGTTGCTTCGCTTTCTACAGTAACTGGTCAGTGTTCTGCAACAGTAACGGCTCCAACAGCAACTGATAATTGCGCAGGACAAATTACTGCAACTACAACTTCTCCATTGACTTATACTACTCAAGGAACATTTAACATTACTTGGACGTACAATGATGGAAACGGAAATACTTCAACACAAACTCAAACGGTTATTGTCGATGATATAGTTGCTCCAGTAGCAAATGTAACTTCTCTACCAACAGTAACTGGTCAATGTACTGCTTCAGTGACTGCTCCAACAGCAACTGATGATTGTGCTGGAACTATAACTGGAACTACTACTTCTCCATTGACTTATAATGCTCAAGGAACTTATGAAATTACTTGGACGTACAATGATGGAAACGGGAATACTTCAACACAAATTCAAACAGTAATTGTTGATGATACTATTGCTCCAGTAGCAAATGTAATTTCTCTTCCAACAGTAACTGGTGAATGTTCTGCTTCAGTGACTGCCCCAACAGCAACTGATAATTGTGCTGGTACTATTACTGCCACAACTACAGATGTTTTAACTTACAACACTCAAGGAACCTTTAACATTACTTGGACGTACAATGACGGAAACGGAAATACTTCAACACAAACTCAAACGGTTATTGTTGATGATACAGTTGCTCCAGTAGCAAATGTTACTCCTCTTCCAACAGTAACTGGTCAATGTTCTGCAACTGTAACGGCTCCAACGGCAACTGATGCTTGCGCTGGAACTATAGTTGCAACAACTTCAGATCCTTTGACATATACTAACCAAGGAACTTACAACATCACTTGGACTTATGACGATGGTAACGGAAATACTTCAACGCAAATGCAAACGGTTACTGTTGTTAATGGCGGAAATGTAATTACATTCTACCAAGATTTAGACGGTGATTCATTTGGAAATGCAAGCGTATTCATTCAAGATTGCGCACAACCTATTGGATATGTTACTGATTCATCAGATTGTAATGATAATCAAATTCAATATGCAGATAATGACAATGACGGATTTGGTTCTACAACTCAAGTAGCTTGTGGTGTAACTAACAATACCGATTGTAATGATAACAATCCAACGCAAAATGTATTAATCACATACTACCAAGATTTAGATGGTGATGCTTTTGGTAATCCAAATGTTTCTATCCAAGATTGTTCACAACCAATTGGCTATGTTTTAGACGCATCAGATTGTGATGATACTCAACTTCAATATAATGATGCTGATGGTGATGGATTTGGTTCTACTACTATCGTAGCTTGTGGTGTACCAAATAATATCGATTGTAATGACACTAACGAAAACCAAAATGTATTAATTACGTTCTACCAAGATTTAGATGGTGATACTTTTGGAAATCCTAGCGTTTCTGTTCAGGATTGTTCACAACCAGTTGGATATGTTATAGATAATACTGACTGTAATGATACTCAAATACAATACGCAGATAATGATGGTGATGGTTTCGGTTCAATGACACAAGTGGCTTGTGGTGTAACCAATAATACTGATTGTAATGATGATAATCCAACACAAAATGTATTAATCACTTTCTACCAAGATTTAGATAACGATACATTTGGTAATCCAGCAGTTTCAACTCAGGCTTGTACACAACCAGTAGGATATGTTTTAGATGCATCAGATTGTAATGACAATCAAATCCAATACGCAGATTTAGATGCTGATGGATTTGGTTCAACAACTCAAGTAGCTTGCGGTGTAACTAACAACACAGATTGTAACGACAACCAATTAACTTATGCTGATAACGATGCTGATGGTTTTGGTTCTACAACTCTTGCAGCTTGTGGTGTAACTAACAATACAGATTGTAACGATAACCAATTAACTTATGCTGATAACGACGCTGACGGTTTTGGTTCAACAACTCTTGCAGCTTGTGGTGTAACTAACAATACAGATTGTAACGATAACCAATTAACTTATGCTGACAATGATGCTGATGGTTTTGGTTCAACAACTCTTGCAGCTTGTGGTGTTATTAATAACACAGATTGTAACGACAACCAATTAACTTATGCTGATAACGATGCAGACGGTTTTGGTTCAACAACTCTTGCAGCTTGCGGTGTTACTAATAACACAGATTGTAACGACAACCAATTAACTTATGCTGATAACGATGCTGACGGTTTTGGTTCAACAACTCTAGCAGCTTGTGGTGTAACTAATAACACAGATTGTAACGATAACCAATTAACTTATGCTGATAACGATGCTGACGGTTTTGGTTCAACAACTCTTGCGGCTTGTGGTGTAACTAATAACACAGATTGTGACGATAATAATCCATCTCAAAATGTATTACTAACATTCTATCAAGATTTAGATAACGACACTTTTGGAAATCCAGCAGTTTCAACTCAAGCTTGTTCTCAACCTGTAGGTTATGTTACAAATAATTTAGATTGTAACGATACTCAAATTCAATACGCAGATGTAGATGGCGACGGTTTTGGTTCAACAACTCAAGTAGCTTGTGGTGTAACTAATAATACAGATTGTAATGATAATAATCCATCTCAAAACGCATTAGTAACATTCTACCAAGATTTAGATGGTGATACTTTCGGAAATCCAGCAGTTTCAACTCAAGCTTGTTCTCAACCTTTAGGTTATGTTACAAACAATTTAGATTGTAATGATAATAATGCAGCATCTAATGCATTGAACACTTATTATCAAGATTCAGATAATGATGGTTTTGGTAATCCAAATGTATCGCTTCAAGCTTGTGCGCAGCCAGTAGGTTATGTATTATTTGGAACTGATTGTGATGACACTAGAGCAAACGTAAATCCAAATGCAACAGATGTATGTTACGATGGATTAGACAATGATTGTAATGGTATAATTGATAACTCTTGTACTCCAATTGTTACAACATTAGCACCAGCAACGTGTGGAGTAACTTTAGCCGGTTGGTATTCAACGATAACAGCTATATGGTCTAACAACGCGCAGGGTTACAGATTTAGAATAACAAAAGTTGATGCTAATACTAATGCGCCTATTGCACAATCTATAGTAGTTGATCGTCCTGTAAATAATATTTCTTTAGCAAATATTGCAGGTACAACTTACAATTCTAGATACCAAATTGAAGTAGCGGTGAAATTCAATAACGTATGGCAACCATTTTTTGGCGCACCTTGTTTTGTTGACACTCCTAACCCAACAAGCGCAATTAGTACGCAGTGCGGAGCTACATTAACAGCTTTCAATCAATGGGTTACTGCAGATGCAGTTGCTGTTGTTTCTCAATACAGATTTAGAATTACAGAAATGAATGCTAATGGAACAGTGCCAACAGGAACACCTGCACAGGTAATAACTTCTAACAGTAATAAATTTAATATGACACAACTTACTGGAGTTTTCCATAATACATTCTACAGAGTTGAAGTTGCTTTAAGAAATACTGATGGAACATTCTTACCATATGGTTCAGCATGCAATGTTAAAACTCCTGCGTATCCAACTACACAATTATTATCTAATTATTGTAATGGATATAATGTAACTAGTAATACAGAATTTATTGCTGCATCACCAGTATCTAATGCGACACTATATCGTTTTAGATTGTTCAATGCATCTGGTTACGATACAATGTTCACAACTACTGCTAACAAATTTAATTTAAATAACTTCCCAGGAATTACATCAGGAACTTATTCAGTACAAGTGTCTGTAAAACTTCCTAACGAACTTAATTTTGGTCCTTACGGTTCAACTTGTTCAATAATCAAACAAGGAACAAGCAGTAGAATTGTTACTGAAGAAAGTTTAGATGAAGTAGCATTTGAAGTGGCAGTATATCCTAATCCATTTACTAATAACTTTAATATTAAAACTAATGCAATTTTCAATAAAAACACTTCAATAACAGTTTATGATTTAACTGGAAGACAAATTGAAAAAATTAATTTAGAGGCTAATGAACTTGAAAACGTTGCCATCGGAGCATCATACCCAAGTGGTGTATATTCAATGATCGTAACACAAGGAAATAATACTAAAATGATTAGAATTATAAAACGATAGTCTAATACACTTCAAGAAGCCATCTGTTTAATCGCAGATGGCTTTTTTTTATAAAAAAAACCTTTCAATAACATTATTTCTTCGTCAATTATCTAAAAAATTGATTTTCAAAACTTTTATCCCTAAAAATCTGTAGAACATTATCCACAAGCAAGTTTTGTTTTTGTAAGAATTTTTTCTTTTTACTATATAAAATATGTATTTCATCGATTAATAATGTATTTAATCGATGAAATATTTTTTTTATTTGAATTTCAGACCTACATTTGTACTGTCAAATTACAGATAAGTAAGATTTATGATTGTCTTACTTAATAAATAAAAGAAATCATAATAAAAAACCCTAAGAGTTATGAAAACATTTTTACTTAATTCAGCAAAAGCAACAATACTAATAGTAGCATTATTCTTAACAGAATTTTCTACTGCTCAAGAAATTGATGTGTATGGCGGCGGAGTCCTTCTAGTAGATGGTGGAGCTGGAACGCCAAGCTTAACTAATCAAACCGATTTTGGATCTACCAACGAACAAGGCGGAACGATTACCAAAAGTTTTGAAATACGAAACATTGCAGCGCTAGGTAACCTTACCATAGGAACATTTACTATAGGCGGTGCCAATGCGTCAGACTTCACGGTAACTCGCTTACCTGTATCACCAGTTTTACCATTAGTAGGTGTAACAACATTTGAAGTTACCTTTAACCCAAGTGCTATTGGTGTTAGAAACGCAACAATATCATTTGTAAATAACGATGGGAGCGAAAATCCTTTTAATTTTAATTTAAGAGGTACTGGTACTAGTTTTCCAACTCAAAGTCATACCGTTTATTATGAAAACTTTGAAGAAACTGATGGTGGGTGGACTAGTTCAGGAGTTAATGGAGCGTGGAACTGGACAAATACTATTTTCAGAGGTGAAGGAAATTTTTGGAGAACAAATGTTCCCTATGTAAACAACGCTTTGAATTATTTAACAAGTCCGATTATAAATACAGCTGGATTCAGAAATGTAAAAATTTCTCTTGACATGAGATATAATACAGATAATGACCCAGATGATGGGATGCAGGTTCAATACAGTATTAATGGCGGCACAACTTGGAATGTTCTCGGAACTACCACTGAAAACTGGTATTCTGCATCTAATGTAAATGCATTATCTAGTTCTCTGGGTAATAGAAATGGATGGAACGATCTTAATGCAAACATTGCAGCACCTTTTTCTCAATTCGAAGAAAAATCTACGCAAGTTAATTTATTAGACAACCAAGCAAATTTGAGATTTAGAATTGTTTTCGCCTCTGACGGTTCAAATACTGATAGTGGTTGTGCGATAGATAATGTAATAATTAAAGCTGATCCAATTACTCCTTTTGCAAATCCAGTAGTAGGTCCAGGTAGTGTAAATAACAACCTTAAATTATGGTTAAAAGCTACTTCGGGAACAAGTACAACAACAGATGGCAACCCTTTAGATTCTTGGAATGACCAAGCATATGATAACAATGCTGACGCTATCGGTGTTACAAGACCAACCTACAGAAATGGCACAAGAAACATCAACTTCAATCCAATTATAGACTTTGATCCTGCCAACGCTAATGTTATGAAAGGTAAAGGTGGATTTTGGGCTCAAGATTATTTTGTTGTTGTAAAAACTAACAACACTCTTGACAGCAGCTCACCAACAAGACAAGTTCCTATATCGGGTAGAACTACAATTTCAAGTTTTCACTTAGATGGAACCGCATTTGCTTTAGGCGAATTTACAGCTAGATATGTAAACGAACTAGTATCACATAGTATTAATTCGGTGCCACAAACTGCTTCGTCAAATTCTTACGGACGAGCATATGCTACTACTACAGAAACATATGTACAAGAAACAACTATTTACAATGTTAAAACAAATGCAGCTGGAAACTCTACTGAAATTTATAAAAATGGTAAAAGAATTGATAACTACGCAGGTAACTCTGTTGGAGCCGATCAGGTAACTATCACTGGAACTTTAAATTTTTCTGAATTCAACAATTTACAATATAATTTAGGTACTGGTAGATTTTCATTAAACGGAAATATTGGTTCTTACCTTGACGGAAAATTATCTGAAATCATAAGTTACTCAGCAGCTAACACAGATGTTAACAAGAAAAAAATCGAATCTTATTTAGCAATAAAAAATGGTGTTACGCTTCACGCAAGCAATAGTGTTACTGCAACTAACCTTGGAGATACAGACTATGTTGATTCTAACGGAACAGTAATATGGAATTCTGTGGCGAACAACGGATTTAATTACGATATCGCTGGTATCGGAAGAGATGATAATACACAATTAAACCAAAAACAATCTAAAAGTGAAAACCCAGGAACCGTATTAACAATTGGTCTTGGAGATGTTAACGCTACAAACACTGCAAATACAAATACTTTTGCTACAGACAGAAGCTACCTAGTATGGGGTGCAAATGGCGGAAACATGAATAACTCAGGTGTTGATTTATTGGTAGACTTAGGTCCAACTACAATTACAACAATTACTGAAGTAGTTAATAGAAAATGGAAAGTGGTTGAAACTGGTGGCGATGTTGCTACAACGAGAGTTTCAGTACCAACTTCAGCTTTTACAAGCGGATTACCAGCACTTGGACCAACAGATGCTTATGTAATGGTAGTAGCAACTAACGCTACATTCACAACAGGTGTTGAAACAGTATTTATGGCAACTACAGGTGCAAATCAAACTTGTTTATATGACTTTGATTCTACTAAATTCATCACGTTTGGTGTAGCACACCGTGCAACAAATCCGTTACACATAACTCTTGACGGTTCTGATGATTATGTTAGAATTGACAATGTTAACGAAATTGGAACTACTTTTTCAATAATGACTTGGGTTAGACCTAACGGTGCAAATGATTTAGGAACCGAAAGAACTATAATCGCTAAAAAAGCTAGTGCAACAACTGGTTATCAATTAGTATTGCAAAACAACAACAGAGTTAGAATGGAATGGTATAGTGCAGGTTCAATTTTAAGAAGCGTAGTTTCTAACACTGCCTTACCTAACTTGATATGGCATAATATCGCTGTAACTTATGGTAGTAATAATTTGATAATCTATATTGACGGTGTACAAGATATTTCAGTCTCTATTCCACAACCTCCAATAGCTTCAACTAGTACGTTTAGTATCGGTGCGCAATACATAAATAAAACAACTATCAATAACCTATTCAAAGGTGATATCGACGAATTAAGAATGTGGAACCGTGCAGTAACTCCTGCTGAAATCCGTTTCTTAATGAACCAAGAGATTTTACAAAATGGAACAGGTACAAGAGGAACTATTATTCCAGCAACTGTAACTAAAAACGATGTAAGTGCTTTACTATGGAATGATTTATTCGCATACTATTCAATGAATTCTTACATCGGAACGCATTTAGATGATGATTCGATTAATATCAATAGAGGAAGTTTAGTAATTCCAGATAAGATTTCTATCAATTTACAAACAGCTCCAATGCCTTACGAAAGTAATGCAAACGGATTGTGGTCAGCAAATGCAACTTGGAGAAATGGTGCAATACAAGATGTACCTTACAGTTTATCAATTGTTAATGGCACAACACCTATCGACTGGAACATTGTAAGAACAAATCACAATGTAAATTCTAATGGTAATAAAGTTGTTTTAGGATTGTTCACACATTCTAATACGTTATCTGCAACAAATGATTCTAAAATTGAAATCTCTCACCACTTTAAATTAGACGGTATTTTAGATTTACAAGGTAGAGCACAATTAGTACAAACTTTAAACAGTGATTTAGACCCAACAAGTTCAGGACGAATTGAAAGAGACCAACAAGGAACTAAAAATATCTTTAACTATAATTATTGGTCATCTCCTGTAGGAGCAATCAACAATACTACAAATAATAATGCTTTCACGGTTAGTGGAGTAATGAAAGATGGCACTACAAGTACACCACAAAACATTACTTGGACAACAGGATTGAACGGTAGCGCAACTAGCCCAATCACATTAAGTAGCTATTGGATATTCAAATTCCAGAATCAAACTAATGCTTATGCTAACTGGTCAAGTGTTGGTTCAGGAGGTTCATTAAGTGCTGCACAAGGATTTACTTTAAAAGGAAGTGGTACGGCAGCTGCAAATCAAAATTATACTTTTGTTGGTAAACCTAACAACGGTTTAATTACAACAACTGTTGCAGCTAACAACTTGAATCTTGCAGGTAACCCTTATGCTTCAGCTCTTGATGCTAATGCGTTTATCACAGCAAATAATGCTTCAACTACAGGTTCATTATATTTCTGGGAACATTCTGCTACAAATAACACGCACAACCTAGCAGCTTATCAAGGTGGTTATTCTGTTAGAAATTTAGTGGGTGGAACGCCTCCTTCTGCTCCAGCTGGTATTAGTGGTGTTGGTGCAAGTGCTAAGGTGCCTCAAAGATATATCCCTGTAAGCCAAGGATTCTTTATTGTAGGTTCAGCTGCTGGTGGTACAGTAAGATTCAATAATGACCAAAGAGCGTTCATTAAAGAAGATAATGCTTTATCAACAACATTGTTCAGAAGTAACACAAGTATTGTTTCAACTGCTTCTCATTTTACAAACAATCAAGATGATGAAATAAATGCAGATACTTTCAAAAAAATACGTTTAGGATTAACGTCTAAAGACAATTATCACAGACAAATCCTTTTAGGATTTATGGACCAGTTAGCAACTAGCGCATTAGATTTTGGCTATGATGCTGTAAATATTGATAATCAATTAAATGATATCTATTTCATCAACACAAATGAAAAACTGGCTATTCAAGGTGAAGGTACTTTTAACGTAAATAATGTTTATCCTATTGGTGTAAAAACAAACGTAACAGGTGAAGTTAAAATTATGGTTGATAATTTAGAAAACTTTACAAGTAATGATAACTTAAGAGTATTTATCCACGATAATGCTGATAACAGATACCACGAAATCACAGATCAGCCTTACATTGTTGAAGTACCACAAGGATTAACAGACAACCGTTTCTCTTTAACATTTAAAGATAACAGCGCAGCTTTAGCTAACGAAGATTTCACTATTGAAAACGGAATTCAAGTAGCTTACGCTAACACTAAAAACATATTAAATATCAAAAATAACGTGGTTGATGCCACAGTAGAACAAGTATTATTGTACAACTTATTAGGTCAATTAATTGCAACATTTGATGTAAAAGATCAAAACCAGCAAAACATTGAATTACCAATAAGTGGATTAAGTTCTGGAACTTACATTGTAAAAGTTCAAACAGACAAAGGTGATACTAGTAGAAAAATCGTTTTTAATTAGGGTTTAAATGATTGATTTGACGCCAAAAAGCTCCGCAAATTGCGGAGCTTTTTATTTATATAAAGTTTAGTTTAATTAGCTAAGTTGAGATAATAAGTCCGCAAAACTAAGCTGCGTTTGCTCTCCAGAGGTAAGATTTTTCAAAGTAAATAATCCGTTAGAAATCTCTTTAACTACAAACGGAATGTTTCTTCGCTCTGCGTGTTTAAACTGTTTGTCAATTTTAGCAGCGTCAGGATACATTTCAACTTTTATGTTTTCCATTCTAAGTTTTGTAATGGCTTGCATCACTTCAAAAGCTTGTTCTTGACCAAAATTTAAAAACAAAACCTTGGTTGAAGTCGTAACGGTTTCTGGAAACAAATTCAATTCATCAAGTACTAAATAAATTCGGTCAAGGCCAAATGATATTCCTACGCCACTCATATTTTTCAATCCGAATATACCAGTTAAATCATCATATCTTCCACCGCCACCAATACTTCCCATTGACACTTCTTTCGGCGCGGCTACTTCAAAAATAGCTCCTGTATAATAATTCAATCCGCGAGCAAGTGTTACATCTAAATCCAATTGTGCCGTTTGTAATCCTAATTTAATTACCGTTTCACAAATAAATTGCAACTCCTCTACTCCTTTAATACCTTCTTCCGATGAAGAAAGTAAATCGGAAAGCTGTATTATTTTCTCCTGAATGCTTCCAGTGAAATTAAATAATGGCTGAACTTTGACTAGAGCTTCTTCAGAAATTCCTTTTTCAAGCATTTCTTTTTTAACGCCATCCTCTCCTATTTTATCCAATTTATCTAGGGCAACTGTAAAATCAATTAATTTATCAGAAGCGCCAATAACCTCAGCTATTCCAGATAAAATTTTTCTGTTGTTAATTTTAATAGTAACACCTTTCAAACCTAAACTAGTAAAGACAGCATCATAAAGTTGCACCAACTCCGCTTCTTGCCACAACGAAGTCGAACCAACAACATCAGCATCACATTGAAAAAACTCTCTAAACCTTCCTTTTTGAGGTCGATCGGCACGCCAAACAGGTTGTATTTGATATCTTTTAAACGGAAACTCAATTTCGTTTTGGTGCTGCACTACATATCTAGCAAACGGCACCGTTAAATCATAACGAAGCGCTTTCTCAGAAATTTTGGTAGTAAGTTTTTTATAATTCAAATCAGCCAATTCCTCTGCCGAAACTTTATCTAAATAATCACCACTATTCAATATCTTAAAAATAAGACGATCGCCTTCCTCACCATATTTGCCCATTAAAGTATCTGAATTTTCAAAACTTGGTGTTTCAATAGGTTGATATCCAAATTTTTCAAAATGATTTCGCATCACACCCATAATGTAATTGCGTTTAGAAACTTCGGAAGGTGAAAAATCACGTGTACCTTTAGGAATACTTGGTTTAGATGCCATTGTTAAATATTAGATTTTAGATTTTTGATATCAGATATAAAATTTTCAGATGGTATTTTAGAACTTAAATCTAATCTCTAAAAGCAGATATCTGAATTTATGGTACAAATATCATACTTTTTAAAATAATTTGTAATTCTTATAACACAAACTTGTAACAAATAATGTAATTTCGTGACAAATAGGTATTATGAATGCAGTTTTCAGAGAAAATATTAAGATTGCTTTGGGTTCGATTCGCGCACAACTTTTGCGTACGATTTTGACCATAGTTATTATCGCCATAGGAATCACAGCTTTAGTCGGAATTCTAACAGTAGTATCTGCTATTGACAACGAATTGAATTCTAAATTTGCTTCGATGGGTTCGAATACCTTCAACATCAACCAGTATGAGTTTTCGACAAGAAATCAAGGTGGTGGCGAAATTGAAAAAATAAATCCTATCATTTCTTATCCCGAAGCCAAAGCTTTTAAAGAAAAATATGATTATCCGTTTACGCATACTTCGGTTTCCTTCACAGCAACTGCAACTGCAGAAGTAAAATATGAAAACGAAAAAACGGATCCAGAAATAAGCGTACTTGGTGTAGATGACCTTTATGCCAACAATTCAGGTTTAGAATTTGTAAATGGTAGAAACTTCAACCCGTTCGATATTTCTAACAATGCTTATGTCTGCGTTATTGGTAGTGATTTTGTCACTAAAGGTTTGCTAAAAGACGTAAACCCAATTGATAAAATACTGTCTATAAGAGGAGCAAAATTTAAAGTAATTGGCGTTTTAAAAGAAAAAGGTTCCACCTTTGGAAACAACCAAGATTTACGAATTCTTATTCCTATTCAAGTCGCACGTTCTATATTTTCAACACCTAACATCAATTACACAGTAAGTTCAATGGTAGACAAAAAAGAGCTTCTAGAAAGTGCTGTAAACGATGCAACCGTTACAATGCGACAAATTAGAAAACTAAGTCCGGTGGAAGAAACTAATTTTGGAATTTCAAGAAGTGACGATTTAGCCAACCGAATTGCCAATATAACAGTTTATTTAAGTGTTGCTGCTTGGGTAATTAGTATCATTACGATTTTAGGATCATCAATTGCCTTAATGAACATCATGATTGTTTCTGTAACTGATAGAACAAGAGAAATCGGTGTTAGAAAATCACTTGGCGCCAAAAAAGGAACCATCGCTTGGCAATTCTTTATGGAAACCCTGATAATTGCTCAAATTGGTGGTTTAGTTGGAATTGTTTTAGGAATGGCAATTGGCTATCTAATGGCGTCCTTAATGAAATTCGGATTCGTAATTCCGTGGGGCGCAATTCTTGCTGCTGTAATCACAAGTTTCATTGTAGCAATCGTGTCAGGATTATATCCAGCAATAAAAGCATCTAAATTGGATCCTATCGAAGCTTTAAGGTACGAATAGTACAATTTTTCAGAAAAAAGCCTTTAGGTAAACTACGAGATTCCTGAGAATTAATCAAATTCCACAGCAAATCATTCGATCATTTCCGTAAATATCTTGTAGTAATTGAACAGAATGAAATCCTAAGTTTTGTAATAATGCAACAGTTTCTTTACCTAAATACTGATTGATTTCAAAAAACAACTTCCCGTTTTGTGTCAAATTTTGCTTAGCTAATTGCGCAATTTTCCTATAAAAAAGCAACGCATCTTCATCGTCAACAAACAAAGCTAAATGTGGTTCAAATGCTAAAACATTGGCTTTTATTTCGGCTTTTTCAAGATTTCTAACATAAGGCGGATTCGAAACTATTACAGTATATTGTTCGCCCAAATCTTCGGTTTCAAGAATATTTTTTAGGATAAAACCAACTTCAACCTGATTAATTTCAGCATTGTGTCGAGCGGTTTCTAATGCTTTATCTGAAACATCTATGGCATAAACTTTAGCATTCGGCAGATTTTTAGCTAACGAAATCGCAATGCATCCACTACCCGTTCCGATATCAAGAATTTTTAATTCTGAATCAAAAACTGCTTCATCGGAATACTTATTTACGATTAAATCAACCAATTCTTCGGTTTCTGGTCTCGGAATCAAGGTGTGTTCGTTAACATTAAATGGCAATCCATAAAATTCAGTTTGCCCTAAGATATATTGTATAGGTTTTTCGATTTTTAAATCTGCAACAATACTTTGCCAACGAGAAAACTCCTCTTCAGTCATTGTCATATCTGGATTTAATGCCAAATCAAGACGTTTTTTTTGGTGAATAAATTCCAAAATAATATGAAAAAAACTTTCTGCTTCCATTTCATCATACAACGGAACGAGCATTTGTAGAAACGTAGCTTTATATTCTTTTATCAACATCATTTTTTCTTAAAATAAATTAAACCAATCGCTTCAACATCCAAACCGGACAACTAGTATGACCTGTGCCGCCAAGTGGTTCGTTAAGGTATTCAAAACCGACTTTTTTATACAAATTTTGAGCTACTTCCATTTGTGGCAAGGTTTCTAAATAACATTGTTCGTATCCAAAAATCTTAGCTTGTTCAATACATTTCAATATTAATTGGTAGCCAATTCCTTTACCTCGTGCTTCTTTTAAAAAGTACATTTTTTGTAATTCACAAATATTTTCTTTCGAATTATCCAACTGATTTACTCCTGCTCCACCAATTATTTTTCCATAAAATGCTGAATTTATTTCAGTATCAACAACAACAAAATAAATGGCTCTTGAAGTATTGTAGTTTTCAAACATAAAATCCAATTGAACGTCGGCAAAAGCAGTTCCTGTTTTTGGATAATCATCCGATATAAAAACTTGACGAATTACCGCAGCAATTTGTTCGTTATCATCAGATTGGATTTCTCTAATTATCATTTCTAAAAAATCAAAATTCGTTAGTAAAAGTAGAAAATTCAAAAACCATAGGCTTTGAAAGTATAAATTACAGCACAAAAATAACGTATTTGTTTTTACAACATAGAATCATTGGAACAATAAAAATTGTAAGCTATAACTAAAACGACTAATCAAATTAAATTGATATTAAAAATCAGCTTCCACCAAACACCTTTTTAAGATTCAAACTATGACTAATAGCGAATACTATTGTAAAGATAAAATCCTATTTTTGCAAAATGAATTCGAACGAAAAATACATCAAACGTTGCTTACAATTAGCCAAAAATGGTTTAGGAACAACCTATCCCAATCCGTTGGTTGGCAGTGTTGTTGTATATAATGACGAAATCATTGGAGAAGGTTGGCACAAAAAATCAGGTGAAGCACACGCCGAAGTAAATGCCATCAATTCGGTCAAAGATCAATCACTGCTATCGAAAGCAACGATATATGTTAGTTTAGAACCTTGCAGTCATTTTGGAAAAACACCGCCATGTGCAGACTTAATCATTCAAAGTAAAATTCCAAACGTTGTCATCGGAACGATAGATCCTTTTGCGAAAGTAGCTGGAAACGGTATAAAAAAACTCATCGAAGCCGGAAAAAAAGTTGTTGTTGGCGTTTTGGAAGAGGAATGCAATGAATTAAACCAACGCTTTTTTACTTTCCACAACAAAAAACGTCCTTATATCATCTTGAAATGGGCCGAAAGTCAGGACGGATTTATCGCTCCATTAACTAAAGATAACAAAGAACCTTATTGGATTACTAATGAATTCTCTCGCCAATTAGTTCACAAATGGAGAAGCGAAGAACAAGCAATTTTAGTAGGAACACAAACGGTTATAGACGATAATCCAAGTTTGACTACAAGAGATTGGAAAGGAAATAATCCTATTAGAATTGTTTTGGACCAAAATCATAGAATTTCGAAAGAAAGTCATATCTTTGATAATCAAGCAAAAACCATAACGCTTTCAGCCAACGAAATAGATTTTTCAAAAAATATCGGAATTCAAATTGCTGATTTCTTATACAATAAAGAACTACAATCAGTATTTATTGAAGGCGGAAGACAAACTTTGCAAACGTTTATTGACGAAAATATTTGGGACGAAGCACGAGTTTTTAAAGGATCACTTTTTTTAAATGAAGGCACAAAAGCTCCAAGTATACATTCGAAAAAAATTAAAAAAGAAAACCTAATTACCGATGAACTTTTAACTTTTTATAATCATGATTGATACAATAATTTTTGATTTTGGTGATATTTTTATCAATTTAGAAAAGCAAGCTCAAATAGAAGCCTTCCAAAAATTGGGCCTTCACGAACCTAAAAAAGAGCTTATTGAAATAAATGATTTATTTGAAAAAGGAAAAGTAACCGAATTGCAATTTCTAGAAGCATTCCACCAATTTATTCCAAATGCTGGTTTAGAAGATATTCGTGGAGCTTGGAATACGATTATAGGAGAATTTCCGCTGTATAGATTAGAGTTTCTTCAAATGCTTTCGTACAAAAAATACCGCTTATTTCTCTTAACCAATACCGACGAAATTCACATTAGCCGATTCGAACATAACGTAGGTATTTCGTTTTTTAGTGATTTCTATCAATGCTTTGAAAAAGTCTTCTACTCCTATGAAATGGGAATGCGAAAACCAGATCCAGCCATATTCACCACCATTATGAATAAATACGACTTATCTCCAAAACGCACGTTATTTGTAGATGATAAAAAAGTAAATACTGATGCAGCAGCAAGTTTAGGACTTCACGTGTGGAATCTTGAAGTTGGAAAAGAAGACGTGGTAGATTTGTTCAATCAAAAACAGTTGCCGCTTTAAGTTTTGAACGATACCTACAATACCATTGCCTCGCCATCGGAAGAAATTTTATTCAAAGAAAAAAACAGTAAGTTTTTTGGCTACGCATTTCCAGTTACTTCAGAAGAAGAAATCAAAAACCATTTAGATAGTTTACGAAAGCAACATACTGGTGCCGTACACTTTTGCTACGCTTTTCAAATCGGAACCGATAAAATTCAATACAGAGCCAACGATGATGGCGAACCAAGCAATTCGGCCGGAGCTCCAATTTATGGTCAAATTCAATCTTTTGGACTAACCAACATACTAATCGTAGTAGTTCGATTTTTTGGCGGTATTAAATTAGGCGTTGGCGGATTGATCTCAGCTTACAGAACATCAGCACAAATGGCATTGGAAGCATCAGAAATTATTGAAAAAACAATTAACATACATTACATAGTATCGTTTGATTACAAAAACATGAACAAAGTAATGCGAGTAATCAAAGAAAAAAATCTCGAAATCATCGCTCAAAACATGCACGAGAGTTGCGAAATTGAAATAGCAACACGCAAAAAAAATGCCAAACAAATAGTCGACATTTTTACTAATTTATTTGAAATTGAGATAAAATTGAAATAAATGGAGCTTTTTTGAATTTGTTAAAATAAAAAAACTACTTTTATAATTCAAAACACTTAATTATTAAATAATTATGAAAAAAACAATACTTCTTTTCCTACTTTGCGGCCTAAACTCATTTTCACAAGTAACTACAACATTTTGGTCAACTTTTGATTCTTAAGAGTTTATTACTCAAAAGTTAAATATAATCAATAATCCAACAATTATTGACAACCCATTAACACCATTGGTACTGAATGTCAGAATTAATGTTTTTAATTTTAACAATGGATTAAATTATTTCAGTAGTCAAACACCTCCTATTCCTTTTGGAAACGATGAGTTTTTTAAATATAATTAAAATTATGATTCTTCATTTCCAAATACCCGAACCTTATTTTTTACACCTAGTCAATGAAGCGCTATGAGAAATTATATTTTAAATCCTTTACAAGGCTTACCTGGTTATAGTCTTAGTTATGTAATGAACACAGTAGAAAGTCTATATCAACCCTATAAAAGAACTGATATAAGTGGCAATGTCATTATAAGTACTACTGACAATGGTAATGGAACTGCAAATGTTTGTAGAAACCTACTTGCAGAAGATAAATTTCAAAAAGGATTTACTTATACTTTCCCACAAAATGAAGCACCAAACACAATGACTGCTACAGTTGAGGAAATTCCTATAGTTAGCCATCATACTTATAATTACCGAGTAAATATTGCTCAACTTGCTCCTAGTCAAACTAATTTATCTTCTGGTACTGGATTTGCAATTTTAGATTGTACAAGAGGTGTTCTATGTAATGACGAACCTTTTATTGGCGGTGTATTACTATCATCCGAAACTTTACTCTCTATGAATGTAACAATTGAAGAATTGAGTTCAATTCAAGTCAAAGATCCTGAGCTATTCGATAAATTATTAAGTCAATATTATTACAAATTAAGAAAAGACACAGAATCTGGAGCTAAAGTAGAAACTATATTCTATAAACCATAATCATGAAAAATGTTGTAATCATAATACTATTCATTGGTTATTGTTGCAATATCAATGCCCAAACTCCTACAATAGAATGGCAGAATACTATTGGTGGAAACCAAATTGATAGAATAACAGATATAAGTCAAACTACAGATGGCGGATACATTATAGGTGGATATTCTAATTCCGTAATTTCAAGAGATAAGACTGAACAATTTTTTGGAACTTTTGATTTTTGGATTGTAAAATTGAATGCTGTTGGCACTATTGTATGGCAGAACACAATCAAAGCGAATGGTATTAATAGCAACACATTAATTAAAGAAACTACAGATGGTGGTTTTATTGTTATAGGAGCTTCAAGTTCAAATATTGCTGGCGATAAAACTATAAATACAAACGGAGTAGATGACATTTGGCTTTTAAAATTAAACAATACTGGAACTATTCTTTGGCAAAAATCTATTGGAGGTAGTAATGCTGATCAACCAATGTCGCTAAATATTTTAAGTAATAATAACATATTAATTGGTGCAATTTCAGCTTCATCAATTTCAGGAGATAAAAGCGAGATAAATTATGGAATTTATGATTATTGGGTTTTAGAACTTGATGAATTAGGAAACATAATATGGCAAAAAACACTAGGAGGATCAAGTAATGAAACACTTACTTCATTCAACAAAACATCGGATAACGGTTATATAATTGGTGGATATTCAAGTTCAAGTATTTCTGGAAATAAAACTGAAAATTGTTATGGTCAAAATGACTTTTGGATTGTTAAGTTAGATTTAGATAAAAATATTGAATGGCAAAAAACAATTGGCGGAACAGAAGAAGACCAATGCTCAATAGCCTATGGAACTAATGATAATGGTTTCTTGTTAGGTGGCAATTCTTATTCAAGTATATCAGGAAATAAAACAGAAGTTTCAAAAGGTGATGCTGATTTTTGGGTAATAAAACTGAATTCTTTGGGTGAAATAATCTGGCAAAAAGCTATTGGTGGAACATTAAGAGATGGAATAGCATCAATTGCCATAACAACAGATGGAAAATTTTTATTAGCTGGTCCATCTATGTCACCAATTTCAGGTGATAAAACAGAAAATAGTAGAGGATTAGAAGATATATGGATTGTTAAAATTGATGAAAACGGAACTATTCTTTGGAATAAAACAATTGGTGGTAATGACCAAGATTATAATATAAAAATTCAATCTACATCAGATAATGGAATAATTATAGGTTCTAACTCAAAATCTAGTATTTCTGGGGAAAAGACTGAAATTGCAACTAATTTAGACTACTGGATAATAAAGTTATCACCAGATAATCTTTCAAACAATACTCTAGATTCATCGATCTTTTCAATTTATCCAAATCCTACAACTGGAGTTTTCAATATAAAATTTAATTCCACTTTTGAAAATTATACGATAACTATTCGCAATTATTTAGGACAAATAGTAAAACAAGAAAAAATAAGTAGAGTTGATACTTATACTAATTCAATTGAAACCCAATCTGGCTTTTATTTTATTGAGTTAGAAAATAAAAATCATCAAAAAATTATATTCAAAATAATAAAAATCTAAATTTTTCAGTTAAAAAAATGCCGAACAAGTAGTCGACATTTTTACTAATTTATTTGAAATTGAGATAAAATTGAAAGATTAAATTACTTCCTTTAAAATTTCTAAAATATAACCCGGAGGAACAATAGGTTTTCCGCTTTTTGTGTCCACAAAAACGAGAATAAAATGAGCAGTTGTTAATAACTCTTGGTTTTCGTTACGAATTTCGCAATCAAATTCAATCTTAACTCCGCTGTAATGTTTCAACTTCGTAACAATAGTCAACAGATCATCATAGCGCGCTGGTTTTTTATAATTCAAATGCATGGATACAATCGGTAAAGCTACACCGCTTTCTTCAAGCAATTTATACGAAACCCCTTTGTTTCTAAGCCATTCCACTCTTCCTATCTCAAAATAAGGCACATAACTGCCGTGATAAACCACACCCATTTGGTCGGTTTCACCATATCTAACTCTAACTTCTACTTCGTGTCCGTTCATCTATTTTATTTGCTTTTTATCTATATTAAATTCGCTCGTTACAACAAAAATTTTAAAAAATCAATACCATTTAATTTTTTTTTAAAGAAAATTGTTCACATATTTGTTAACCCAAAAAACACAAAGAAAATCTCCTTTTTTTTTGTAAGAGAACCTTTAAACAAAATTAGTAATTTTAACAAGAACATGAACAAAACTGCGCAATCGGTATGGGAAAACTGTCTGTCATTTATAAAGGACAATATTCAAGAGCAAGCCTACAAAACATGGTTTGAACCAATTAAGTCAGTTGAACTTTCTGATAACGCATTGTATATTCAAGTTCCAAGTAAATTCTTTTACGAATGGCTAGAAGAACATTATGTGAAATTACTAAAAGTTGCCCTAACCAAAGAACTTGGAAAAAACGCAAAGTTACTCTATAAAATTAAAATGGAAAACACTTATGGCAATAAACAACCGTTTACGGAACAATTGCCATCTGCACACCGTAGTCCAATAAAATCACAAGAAGTTGATGCACCGTTTAAAAACCTAAATCCAGAATTAAAAAATCCGTTTGTAATTCCAGGAATTAGAAATTTAAAAATTGAATCACAACTGAATCCAAATTATAGTTTTGATAACTTTTTAGAAGGTGATTCTAATAGACTAGCGCGTTCTGCAGGTATGGCTGTTGCCAACAAACCTGGTGGAACGTCGTTCAATCCGCTTTTAATTTTTGGTGGTGTTGGTTTAGGAAAAACGCATTTAGCGCACGCTATTGGTGTTGAAATAAAAGACAAATATCCAGAAAAAACCGTGTTGTATATTTCTGCTGAAGTATTCACACAACAATATATAGATTCTGTTAAAAAGAACAACCGTAATGATTTCATTCACTTCTATCAATTAATAGACGTGTTAATCATTGATGATGTTCAATTCTTATCAGGAAAATCAGGTACGCAAGATGTATTCTTTCACATTTTTAATTACCTACACCAAAATGGAAAACAAGTAATTCTTACTTCTGACAAAGCTCCTGTTGACATGCAAGATATCGAACAACGTTTGTTATCTCGTTTCAAATGGGGTTTATCTGCCGAATTGCACCAACCCGACTACGAAACAAGAGTTTCTATCTTGAACAACATACTTTATCGTGATGGTGTTGAAATGCCTAATGAAATTATTGAATATGTTGCGCAAAATATTAAATCGAATGTTCGTGAACTTGAAGGCGCAATAATCTCTTTAATTGCACAATCTTCTTTTAACAAGAAAGAAGTAACACTTGATTTAGCTAAAAGTATTGTAGAGAAATTTGTTAAAAATGTTAAACGCGAAATATCAATTGACTACATTCAAAAAGTAGTATCAGATTACTTTCAGTTGGATATCGACACTTTGCAGTCTAAAACAAGAAAACGCCACGTGGTGCAAGCCCGACAGTTAGCTATGTTTTTTGCTAAAAAGTTCACAAAAGCATCTTTAGCAAATATCGGATCACAAATTGGTGATAGAGATCACGCTACCGTTTTACACGCTTGCAAAACCGTTGACAATTTGGTTTCAACCGACAAGCAATTCAAGAAATTTGTTGAAGATATTCACAAAAAATTATCGTTATAGTGAACTGCATTTCTTACTTTTGTAACTGAAAGTAACAATCTGAAACTATACAATCACTATGCCCGTTAAAATTTTAATGGTTTGCTTAGGCAATATATGCCGTTCGCCTTTGGCAGAAGGACTTCTCGCTGCGAAACTACCTAAAGATAAATTTCTAGTAGATTCGGCAGGAACAGGTCATTGGCACGTTGGAAAACAACCCGACGAACGCTCTATAGCTACAGCCAAAAAAAATGGTTTAGATATTTCTCAGCAAAGAGGCAAACACTTTACACCCAAATTTTTTGAAGAATTTGATTACATCTATGTAATGGATGGAGCGAATTATGATGACGTACTTTTCTTAGCGAAGAACGAACAAGATAAAAATAAAGTTCAACTAATACTTGACGAATTATTTCCTGGAGACAAAGTAGATGTTCCAGATCCTTATTATGGTTTACAAAACGGATTTGATATGGTGTACGAAATGCTAGATGAAGCTACAGACAGCTTAGCTAAAAAACTAATCGCAAAACACGTTTAATGAAACCAGCAAACCTTAAAGGAATTTTATACCTAATACCAACGACTCTAGGCGAGAGTAATCCACACGATGTATTGCCTCAAACGGTTAGAAGAGCTATCGAATTTATAGATTGCTACATTGTTGAAAACGAAAAATCAGCTCGAAAATTTATTAAAAGCATTAATCCAGAGAAAGTACAATCGTCATTAGTGCTAAGTTCTTTAAACAAACACACCGATGTTTCTGAACACAACGAAATGATTCAACCGTGTTTGCAAGGAATTAATGTAGGTTTAATGAGTGAAGCAGGTTGTCCTGGCGTTGCTGATCCTGGAGCGGTTATTGTAAAGTTAGCACACGAAAAAGGCATTCAAGTAGTTCCGTTGGTTGGACCATCGTCCATACTTTTAGCGATGATGGGAAGCGGAATGAACGGTCAAAGTTTTGCTTTCAACGGCTACTTACCCATAGATAAATCAGATAAAAAAGCGGCCGTAAAAAGTTTTGAAAAATTATCTTTCGATAAGAATCAGTCGCAAATTTTTATAGAAACGCCTTACCGCAACAATAAATTTCTAGAAGATCTATTGCAAACACTGCAACCGAATACTCATTTATGCATAGCTGCAGATATCACACTTCCTACAGAATACATCAAAACAATGAAAGTTTTTGAATGGAAAAAAACAACCATCGATTTACACAATCGCCCAACGATCTACATTATTCATAAAATGTATTAAGCTATTTTAAAACAACTTACAAAATCTTAACTTGTTAAATAAATGTTAATTTAATTGGCTTTATTGTAAGAATCATTTTTTTTTTTTTCAACTTTACAATGGTTAACCAAAAAACTATTTATAAATTTAAACCATTATTAAAATGAAAAAATTAATGTTTACAGCTATCGCATTGGTAGCTTTTAGTAGTGTATCAATGGCAAATACGATTGCTGATGAAGAAGTTATTAGACAAATAAATTTGCCAAACAGTGAATTAGTATTAAATCAAAAAGTTAATGCAGCAGTGGTAAAACCTTTTTGGGAATGTATGGTAAATTGGGCTAAAGTTTATAAAGCATACTTAGATATGTTAGGACCAGAACAAGCAGGAAATATTGCAGATGGAGTTTTTGATGCTTGTATAAATTATCCACTATAAATCAAGTTTTATTTATTTTAAATTTTTAAATTATGAAAAAAATCTTATATGCAACAATTTTTCTTCTTGCTATTTGTAATACTAGTTTGGCAACTGAAAAAAAAGAAAATAATAAAAAAGAAAGAAAAACATATGTTAAAGCATCAAACAAAAAGTCAAAAAAACAAGCAAAAACTTGTGATTTATGCGGATACTGCTTTAAAGTTCAACAAGATGTAAAAGAAACTTTTACTGAAATTTATCCTAATGAACCTGACTTTGTTAACTCATTGGCGTTTGGCGCTTTTGTGGGTTGTATGAAAGGAGGTAATTAATTAACAATAATAAATAGTTGGATAATTTAATAGATAATTAAAAAAAAATGAAAAAAACAATAATTATTACTTCATTTTTAATGAGTTTCTTTTCAATTTTTTCACAAAATACTTCTGGAAGAATTGTATACAAAATAGAGATAGTGACCAATGAAAAATTATTGGAAGCAGATAAAAAATTTGGAATAATTGCAGATGCTATTAATGCAAGTAAAAGTATTGAATATAATTTAGATTTTAACATTAAAGAATCTATTTTCTATCAAGTTGAAGATTTAAAGGTTAATCCATTAGCAGCAAATACAGTAAATTCTTTTTGTACTCCATTTGATTTAATCTACAACAATGTAGATTTTAAAGAAATTTTATGCGCAAAAAATAGTTACAATAGCCTTTTTGGGAAAAATGATTTTGTTATCAAAATAGAACCAATATTAAATTGGGAACTTACTAACGAAACAAAATATATCGATGGCTTTTTGTGTTATAAAGCGAAAACATTAAAAACAAAGAAATATTTAGAAAAATTATACTCAGAACCTGTTGTGGCTTGGTATTGCCCTTCTTTGCCTTATTCATTTGGACCTACACAATACTCTGGCTTGCCAGGTCTTATTTTAGAAATTCAAGAAGAAAAAGTAACAATTGGATTAAAATCAATAGATTTCAAAAAGTTAGTAAATATTGTAAAACCAACTGCAAAAAGGATTATTTCTTTAGATGAATTTTATAAAATTACAAGTGAGAAAATAGAAAATATGCTTCAAATGGCAAAGGATAATGATAAGTAATAATATTTATTTGATATATAAATTTTATTTTTTTTTATTTATATGTAAATCATTTTCACAAAACCACACCATTACAGGTGTGGTTTTCGACGATAAACAAAGACCTCTAGAGTCCGCAAACATTATAGCTAAACCACTTCAAGAAAAAGCAACGTTAAAATTTGCTATTGCAGATAATAAAGGTCGCTATAGATTAGAGTTAGAAGACAATGTAAAATACGAAATAACTGTTTCCTACATTGGTTATACAGAAGAAGTAATAATTCTAGAAACCAACTCAACCATAACTACACACGATTTTAAACTAAAAGCAACTGGTGAAGTACTCAAAGAAATTGTTATCAAACACGAGTACAAACCCATTGTAATAAAGAAAGACACACTTACCTACGACATCAAAGCTTTTGCCAATGGCAATGAGCGAAAAATGAAAGAAATTCTTGAAAAACTTCCTGGGGTTGAAGTAGATAAAAAAGGAAATGTAACTGTTCAAGGTAAAAAAGTTACCAAAATGATGGTAGAAGGAAAATCATTTTTTGGTGGTGGTTCTAAACTTGCTGTAGAGAATATTCCTGCTGATGCACTTGATAAAATTGAAGTTATCGATCACTTTAATGATGTGGGGTTTATGAAACAAGTTTCAGATAGTGATGACTTGGCTATGAACGTAAAATTAAAAGAAAATAAAAAGAAGTTTGTTTTTGGAGATATTGAAGCTGGAGCGGAAGTTGCAAACAATAATGGTTTTCATTTAGCACATGCTGGTTTATTCTATTACGCTCCCAAAACCAATTTGAGTTTTATTGGCGATATCAATAACATAGGTAAAAGCACTTTTACATTTGAAGATTTAATGCGTTTTCAAGGTGGCGTGAGTAGTTTTTTATCCGACAGAAAATCATTAACCAATTTGTTTTCTTATACTAATGACAATACAGATGTAGTTCAAAATAAATCACAATTTGGCGCACTCAATTTTAGTTTTGATACTTCACCAAAATTAGCCATTTCTGGATTTGGTATATTCTCTAAAGTATTTATGCAGTCCAAAATTGAAAGTGAAAATGACTATCTTCAAAATACCACAATCTCATTTGAAGACAAACTTCAAGATAACAAATCAAGAAGTATATTAGGAATAGGAAACATAAAGTTAGATTATTCACCGAATAAAAAAGAAAAAATCTATTATAATTCTCAATTTCAATCAAGTGCCAATGATATTGACAACATCATCAATTCAAGTACAAATGTCAATTCAAATACTTTTGAAACTATTTCTAAAGCAGATAATGTTGCAGTAAAACAGTTTGTTGAATGGCACAAAAGTTATAACGAACATCATACAACCACACTTGTAATTAATCAAGCCTACGAAAAAAATACGCCACAAAATCGTTGGTTGACCAATCAAACTTTTTTAACTGGATTAATTCCTTTACAAAATGACACCAACTATACTATTGACCAAATTAAAAGAGTAAAAAGTAATAATGTTGATGCTCTTTTTAAACATTATTGGATAGTAAACAACTTTAATCATTTATACACTAATGTTGGAAACAATTATATAAATTCAAATTTTGAAACATCCGAAAAGCAATTATTAACCAACGGAACTATCAACAATTTTGGAATTGATGGTTTCGGAAATAATGTAAAATACCAATTAAACGACGCTTACATTGGACTAGAATATAAATTCAAAATAGGAAAATGGACGAACAAACCAGGATTATATTGGCATTGGTACAATCTTAATACTAACCAAAACCAATTAGATTTAACTATTTCAAAAACCTTATTACAACCACAATTCAATAGCGAATTTGAATTTAATAAATCGGAAAGTTTAAGTTTCAATTACAAACTCTCTAATACATTTCCAGAAGTAAGCCAAATGGCCAATCAATTTACTTTGCAAAGTTATAATTCAGTATTTAAAGGTAATGCACTTTTAGAAAACGAACAATATCATGCAGCCAACTTGAGATATTCTAAAATGAATATGTATCGAGGTATTATTTGGAATGCTACAGCAAGCTTCAATAAAAAGGTTAAAACTACAAGAAATGAAATTCAACTTAGCGGAATAAATCAATTTTCTACACCTATTTTAACCGATAATCCTGAAACCAATTGGAGATTTATGGGTTCAGTAAGCAAAAAAATCTATCGTTTTAACTTGAAATTAAACTCTAATTTAAGTTGGTTTAACTATTTACAATCAGTAAATAATGTTATAACTTCAAATGATAGAAATAATCAAACTGTTGGATTGACCTTTAAAACAGCATACAAAAAATGGCCAGACATAAGCATTGGTTATAACAAAGGTTTCAGCCAATTTAACGGAATTACAAAAAGCAATTATAAATCAGATGAACTAACTTCAGAAGTTGAATTTACTTTCAAAAAATATTTTACTTTTAGAATAGATTACGAAAATTTAAAAAATACAGATAATTTTAATCAAACCAATTTTTATGATATTGCCAATACCTCACTGCGTTATCAAAAGAAAAATAGTCCATTTGGTTTTGAGTTATTTGTCAATAATTTATTCGACAACGAGGTAAAAAACGATTATTCTTTTTCTGATTTTATGATTACCGAAAGAAGGACTTTTGTTTTACCAAGAGTTTTTATGCTTTCCGTAAGTTATAAATTATAACTTATTTAATCTTCGGATGACTTTCTGGCTTGATATTATGAGTTTCATAACCACCAAACTCTTTCATATAAGACTTTACAGAAGTTCCGTAATTGTCCTTACATTTTTTTCTTCCGTTAGATTCTAGAAATTTTCTTACCGAACCTGCTCCACCAAGATGCGCAGCTGCTAAAATACCTGATTCAGTAATTCTTACTCCATCAATCATTTTACCACGATATTCTTTGATTACTTCTCTTAATTCCCATTTGTTTTTCTTTAACAAGGCAATAAAAGCTTTCTCTTGTAATTTAGGATTTCTTAAAAACAACATACTATCTTTTATACCGATAGAAGCTAACGTAGAAGTACCAAATTGATATTTTCCTAAATATCCTAAAGAATTTACTTTACCGTACTTTCCTTGTGATTCTTTAAAAGCAACCGCTTCTTTAAAACCAATAAAATATTTGCCAGTAAAAGGGATAGAAGTATTGATGTAATCGGAAGGTTTTTCTGAAGGAAATTGATACAACAATTCTTCATTTTCGTCTACATAAAACCAGTTATGATGAAAAGATTCTATTGGTTTAAAAGCAGAACTTATAAATCCAATTAACACAACGATTCCTATGTAAAACGACCATCTATTTATCATATTTTGTATTTTCCAAGTGCTGTCACCATCTTGATATTGACGGTGCAAATATACAACATATTTTTAAATAAAATTGAAAATCAAGCAGTTAAAGTTTTCTAAAAGTAAAAACCATACCATTTAACACGCTGTGAACCATTGAATTCAATCGTTGGAGCAGGAATTTTAATAGCATTAAAAATGGAGAAAAAAGTCTTTAAAAAATGTGATTTTGTTTGAATTTTTGTCAAATCTGCATCCAAACTAAGGTAAAATTGGCGCTCTCTTTTGTAAAAAGGAAGGGATAAATCGGCAGCTGTTTCACTTCTTCCAGCGACCAAACCTTTAGCACCATATCCAACAGCCAAATTAAGCCATTTGGGTACTTTTGATGTCTTAAAAAAAGAATGTAAATTCATCGACAACCAATAGGTTTGGCCATTATAATCTTTTAAAATTTGTTCCGACAAAGTACTTCCCAAAGTATTCGGACGAACAGCAGCAAAAGAAGTAGTATGAAAGGAAAACTTCGGAACGATGCGTTGCTCTTCCCAAAGCAATTCTTGAGAAACATAAAGAGCAGTTCCACCTGCATTTGCAATTAAATCACCAGAAGATGCACCCCATTCTTGTGAAAAGCCATCAAAAACTTCAACGACGGTCAAAAAAGCAAATCCGACCGAAGAACCATATAAAAGTTGGTTTTTTTTACTACTTCCACTCCACTTCAAAGCGTTAGCACCATAACTTCCCAAATGATAAGCTGAAAACACGTGACCTGCTTTATCCATTTGAAGCCATTCATCATTATCATTAATAAAATGAAAGCTAGACTTTGGATAATCAGCATACCAAAGCTGATTTAAACCTACCAATCCAGCAGAAGCTACAGCAGTCTCGGTTAAGATAACGGCACGTTGTCTTGACTTATTTAACGAATCTGAAGGTTTGAAAAAAGAATCGAATTTATTTTGAGAAAATCCAGTAGCACAATTTAATAAGTATATAAAGGAAAATAAAAGAAATTTAATTTTCATAAAATTAATCGTATTCCAAAAATAATAAATCTAATTCTTTAATAACTTTAAAATCAGCATCAGCAGTAATAAAAGGTACAGCTAACTCAATTGCTGTAGCAGCTATAATTGCATCTGGCAATTTAATTTTATATTTTTACTTTAACTATATTGCTTTTTTCTTAATTTCTGTACTCATATCAATAACAAAACATTCGTCGATAATACTTTGCATATTGGATTTTTGAATTTTGGAAATATTAAAAACACCCAACAATTCCATTTCAGAAATGAAGGAAATCCCAATATTGTAATCTAAAAAAGGTTCAACTATTGAATTTCCTTGCAAAGTAAAAATTAAGAAGTTAGTATCGGCTAAAAAATCAATCCCACTCATTTCTTAACTTTTTTTGAAAAGAAACAGCATCTACTGCAATAGGATGTTTTCCAAAAACAGTTCTTAAAGATTTTTTTGATTTGGATTTGGTAAACTGCAATAACATTTTTTCAACTTCAATTTTAGTTGTCTTACTCTTGATTATTATTGTCATAACTATCCTTTTTTATCAAAGTTACATTTTAATTTTAAAAATAAATCCATTAAGAGCTATTTTTAACATTATCGCTTTGTTCCGGTTCCATTCAACCAATCTGCATACTTTTTAGCATTCACCTGATGTTGTGCATATGTAGAAGCAAACTCGTGGTAACCAAATTTTTCTACACTCGCACAAAAATAAATGTAATCATTATTGTCTGGTGTCAAAACGGCATCGATTGCATCAATATCAGGCATCGCAATTGGTCCTGGCGGCAAACCTTGATTTACATAAGTGTTATAAGGTGACGAAATCAATAAATCGTTATACAACACTCGTTTAATCACTTGATCAAAATCGTTATCTCTAGATTTTAAAGCATAAATCACTGTTGGATCAGCTTGCAAAGGCATTCCTTGTTCTAATCGATTCAAATATACTTTAGCCACAACTGGTCGTTCACTTTTTTTAACGGTTTCTTTATGCACAATGGAAGCTAACGTGATTACTTGAACTGGTGTCAATCCTAAATTTTCTGCTTTTTGCAAACGCTCTTTAGTCCAAAAATTAGTGTACTCTTTTAGCATCTTTTCACGAAATTTCTCGGCAGAAACGTTCCAATAAAACTCATATGAATTTGGAATAAACATTGCAATAACATTGTCTTTGGTGAATCCATTTTGTTTCAAGAAAAGTGAATCTCTAAAAGTAGCTAGTAATTTGGTAGTATCGGGCTCGATTTGCGAACTAATTCTAACACACAAATTTTCTAGACGTTCCTGATTGTTAAAAGCTAATTTCACCGGAACATTGCGACGCATCGCAGCTACAAGCTTAAAATTACCCATTCCTTTTTTAAATAAAAAACGGCCTGGTTTTACGTTTTGATCATATTTTCTAAGACTGGCCATCATTTCAAAACCACTCATATTGTCAACGTAGGGCGAAACAATTCGTTTTACATCCTCATAAGTAGCTCCTGTTGGAACTTCTACATACAGTTCTTCTTTCGAAAATTTAGTATTGGAAGAAAAAAACTTGATGAAAATAAAAGCAGCTACAACAAGGAACAGAATGCCTCCAATTCCTAAAATGGTTTTTAATTTTTTATTCAAAACAGATATAAATTTTAATGTTGATGATTGATTAACTGAAAAAATGCTTCGTCTTGAAAGGAATTATTCTGATAAATCCAATCTTTCTTGACGCCAATTTTCTGAAATCCAAAAGTAGTAAAAAGGTTTAAACTTGCTTCATTGTCAACACCAATATTTGCATAAAGTTGATGCAATTGCAACTGATTAAAACTATAATCGATTAATAAACCAAGTGCCTCCTTACCGATTCCGTGGCCTCGATTGGTTTCATTTTGTATTAATATACCAATTCCGGCACGATTATTCACAGGATCAAAATCAAATAAATCGATTAATCCTACAGCTTCAAAAGTGTTATTTTTGCAAATTGCAAGCCGCAATTGCTTGGCTTCATAAAGATCTTGATGCGCATTTTCAAGATATTGACGAATCAAAAATTTGCTGTAAGGCGTTTGTGTATTACTCATATTCCAAATAGATTCGTTGTTTTCTATAGCATAGACAAACTCCAAATCCTCTGGCTCGAGTGCGCGTAAATAAATGTTTGTTCCTTTAAGTGTTATCATCTAATTAGTAATCATTAATGTGAGATTCCTACGGAATGACATAATTGGAAATTTTTACAATTCAATTTTACCTTCAAACACAAACGTTGCTGGTCCGATTAAGAAAACGTTTTCAAAACCTTTAGTCGTTTTTTCGAAAGTAACTTTTAATGTTCCGCCTTCCACATCAATAACAATACTATTTGAATTGGTTTTCCCCAAGACATTCATTGCTATAGCCGTTGCCGTTGCGCCAGTGCCACAAGACAAAGTCTCGTCTTCTACACCACGTTCATAAGTACGCAATCGAAAATGATTTTTTGAAATTTGATTCACGAAATTCACATTACTTCCTGCTGTTCCATACAAATCAGAATATCGGATTTCGGCACCTTTTTCTTTTACTTTATAGTGTTCCAAATCATTCACCAAAGTCACGTGATGAGGCGAACCCGTATTTAAAAAAACATACTCTGAAGCAATTTTAACCTCATCAACATCTTTCATTTGAAGCGAAACTATGCCATTTTCATCTAATGTGGCGTGATGCAAACCATCGGTTGCAATAAAAGTAGTTTGATTTTGAATGACGTTTAAACTTTTGGCGAAAGCCACTAAACACCTTCCACCATTGCCACACATCGAACTTTCGTTACCGTCAGAATTATAATAGACCATTCTAAAATCTACGTTCTCGGCAGATAAATCTGTCGAATTGTCATTTTCTAATAAAATTAATCCGTCAGCACCAATACCAAAACGGCGGTTACACAGTCGTTCAATGAGTTTGGTATCGTTTTTGGGAAAGAAATTTTGACGATTATCAACCATCACAAAGTCATTTCCGGTTCCTTGATATTTGTAAAATTGGAGTTGCATTTTTTTATATTAAATCATTAAGAAAATGAAGTGAATTAAGTTTTGTGTAAATGCAGTAAAACTTATCACAAGTTACTACTCACTAATCACTTTTAAAAAAACAAAGTTACGAATATTAATGATACGTTAAAGTCTGTTAAACGAGCGTTAAACTGAATTTGTGAAAATAATAAATTACTAATTTTGATGTTAAATGATTTAAAACAATTTAAAAAATGAAAAGATTATCAAGTTTATTTTTAGTGTCTTTGTTAAGTGGTGCCACAACACTTGGCGCTTATAAATTATTTATTGAAAAAGAAGGAAGTGGAAATTCGATTATCACCCAAGCACCAATGAATGCTACAAGAGCAGTTGGAATGGGTGCAGAAAATATAGATTTTACTGCAGCAGCAGAAAATGCAATTCATACCGTAGTTCACGTAAAAAATGTTTCAACTCGAACCGTTTACAACAATTCTATTTTTGACTTTATTTATGGTTCACGTGGTGGACAACAACAAGAGCAAATTGGAACAGGTTCAGGTGTTATTATTTCAGAAGATGGCTATATTGTAACTAACAATCACGTAATCAAAGACGCTTCCGAATTGGAAGTTACTTTGAACAATAATAAAGCCTACAAAGCGAAATTAATTGGAACCGATTCTAAAATGGATATTGCGTTGTTAAAAATTGATGCTGAAGAAAAATTACCCTATTCAACTTTTGCTAATTCAGATCAAGTCAAAGTGGGCGAATGGGTTTTGGCAGTCGGAAATCCATATAACTTAACTTCAACAGTTACTGCCGGAATAGTTTCTGCAAAAGCTAGAAATTTAGATGCCAAAGGAATTCAATCGTTTATTCAAACCGATGCTGCTGTAAACCCAGGAAATTCAGGTGGTGCGTTAGTAAATACCCGTGGAGAACTAATCGGAATTAACACGATGATTTCTTCACCAACCGGAAGTTATGCTGGATATTCTTTTGCTGTACCGTCAAACATTACCCGCAAAATTATCGAAGACATTATGGAATTTGGTAATGTTCAAAGAGGTATCTTAGGTGTTGAAGGAAGCGAATTGACTGGCAACTATTCCAAAGAACTCGGAATTAAAGAAAGCGAAGGTTTTTATATCAATAAAATCAATAAAAATTCAGGTGCTGAAAAAGCGGGTTTGAAAAAAGGCGATATCATAAAAAAATTAGACAATCAAAAAATTGCTTCTTTTGCAGAATTATCAGGTTATATTAATACGAAACGTCCAAACGATAAAATTAATGTTACTTATGTTAGAGATGGACAAACTAAAGTGGTTGCGGTAACTTTAGTTAAAAATGACATTATCCAAACCGACTTTAAAGGATTAGAATTGGAAAGCATTTCAAATGAAGATAAAAAACGATTTAGAATTGATTACGGCGTAAAAATTAAAGAGGTCAATAACGAACGCCTTCAACCTTATAAAGATGAACTAGAAGGAAGCATCATTCTATCCATCGATAATTCCAAAGCTACCGATGTTGAAACGGTTTCCAGAATCACCAACAATAAAGATGAAAACCAAGGAACAAGTGTGCAATTAATGACTAAAAACGGTCAAATCATTAGAATAATCATCTAAAACGTTTCTATATAAAAGGTAAAAACCATTCTGTTTTTTTCAGAATGGTTTTTTTGTTTAAAAAAAGTTACGAAATAATTTCACGAAAACGTTATAGTTAATTACTTTTGCACCGAAATATTCAAAATCTGAAACAAATTCAGAGCGAACACAACTAAACAATTTATTATTTCATGAGCGACAACAATTTATACGAAAAAGAACTTGCTTTTCAAGCCGACAGAAGAAAAGCCGGAGTAGAATTCATTAAAATCATCAGTGATTTATGGTACGATAAGTCAATTGAATTGGTACTTTTTAGAAATCAATTGATTGACAGAAACGTAAGCGACATTATGAACTTGCACGAATATGCAGGCGAATTTGTACAAAAACCAATCAATGTTTTCGACTCAGTTGAAATTGCAAGAGCTATTTTAAATTTAGATTTACCACCATCGAGAATAGATATCGGTAAATTGACTTTTGAATACCATTTAGAAGACAATAAATACAATGACGCACGAGCTTTTGTAATTGACAAATTAAAAGACGCTAAAAAATCGCAAGACATCAAACCAAAAGATGTAGTGCTTTACGGATTCGGAAGAATTGGTCGTTTGCTAGCACGCGAAATGATGAGTAAAATTGGAAAGGGACAACAACTCCGTTTGAGAGCTATTGTAACTCGTGATAGAAACGACGCACAATCACTAGAAAAAAGAGCTTCTTTACTTAGATATGATTCCGTTCACGGTGACTTTGAAGGTTCGGTTAACGCCGATGCCGAAAATGATGCCTTAATCATTAACGGAACAACAGTTCACATTATTACAGCAAATTCTCCTGAAGAAATTGATTATACAAAATACGGAATTGAAGATGCCTTAGTAATCGATAACACTGGAGTTTTTACAACGGAAGAAGCATTACAAAGACATTTAGTTTCTAAAGGTGTAGACAAGGTGCTATTAACAGCACCAGGAAAAGGTGTTCCGAATATTGTTTATGGCGTAAATCACACTGATTATAATCCAGATACGGTTACTATTTTTTCAGCAGCATCTTGCACAACCAATGCTATCACGCCTATATTAAAAGCAGTTGAAGATACGCTTGGAGTGGTAAAAGGGCATTTAGAAACTATTCATGCATATACCAACGATCAAAATTTGGTAGACAACATGCACAAAAAATACCGTCGCGGAAGAGCTGCAGCTTTGAACATGGTAATTACAGAAACAGGTGCTGGAAGTGCTGTTGCAAAAGCGTTACCAAGTTTAGCAGGCAAATTAACTTCTAATGCCATTCGTGTTCCGGTTCCAAATGGTTCTTTAGTAGTTTTGAACCTTGAAGTTGGAAAAGAAACATCGGTTGCAGAGGTTAACAACATTATGAAACAATATGCTCTGGAAGGCGAATTGGTAGAGCAAATTAAATATTCTCTAAATAACGAATTGGTATCATCTGATATTGTTGGAACTTCGGCACCATCAATATATGACAGTAACGCTACTATAGTTTCTAACGATGGAAAAAATATTGTTCTTTACGTTTGGTACGATAATGAATACGGTTACAGTCACCAAGTAATTAGACTAGCAAAATATATTGCTAAAGTAAGACGTTATACTTACTACTAGCAGATAGAGTACTCAAAATAAAATTCCGTTTCATTTACTTGGAACGGAATTTTATTTTTATATAATAACCAACCTTTGAATTCCCATTTTATCAAACATTAAGTAGCAAAACAGTCACTTTCCAGCATTGTTTATTAAAATCTAATTAATTTTCTAAACAAAAGTCACTATTTTACAATAAAAATGATATTTTAGCAATCTAAATCTAACCCCAATTTACTTCAATGAGTAAATACTTTTTATTACTGCTACTACTAGCCCAGTTTTCTTTTGGACAACAGAAAACCAAAGTTGCTACCTACAAATATGGCTATAATGGAATGGAGCTGATTGTTAAAAATAATAACGGAAGTATGATTGTAGTCAGTACATTCAATTCTAAAAAAGAACTTAAAGAAGAAATTGCCCGAAAAATATACCAACATTACAAAGAAACCAATCCGATATCAGGCGATACGATAAAAATAAAAGGCGATAATGCTTGGGTTACAGGAAAATTTATCATTCAACAAAAAGGAAAACTCACAACACTTAATTTCTATTACGAAACAGTAGAATGGGATTCGGGACTAACAGAAATCTATAAAAACATATAACCAAAAAAACTCCTAAGAAATTCTTAGGAGTTTTTTTTTATGAAATTAAATCACAAACCAACTAGGCGTTAGCAGCAATTAAATTTAATGCTGAACCGGCTACAAACCAGCCAATTTGACTTTCGTTGTAGGTGTGATTGGCTAAAATAATATCTTTCGAACCATCTTCGTGAACGAATTCTAAAGTTAATGGTTTTCCAGGTGCAAATTCTGTTAAGTCTAAGAAATTGATGGTATCATTTTCTTGAATTTTATCATAATCAGCTTCGTTAGCAAAAGTCAAAGCCAACATACCTTGTTTTTTTAAGTTCGTTTCGTGAATACGGGCAAATGATTTTACCAAAACTGCTTTTACACCAAGAAAACGTGGTTCCATAGCAGCGTGCTCTCTTGACGATCCTTCACCATAATTTTGATCACCAACAACAATCGATGGAACTCCAGCCGCTTTATAAGCTCTCGCCACAGCAGGAACAGCAGCATATTCGCCAGTCAATTGGTTTTTAACTTTGTTAGCTTCTTGATTGTAAGCATTTACCGCACCAATCAACATATTATTTGAAATATTATCTAAATGGCCTCGGAAACGCAACCAAGGTCCAGCCATAGAAATATGATCGGTAGTACATTTACCAAAAGCTTTAATAAGTAATTTTGCACCTGAAATATTTTTTCCATCCCAAGCATCAAAAGGAGCCAAAAGTTGCAAACGGTCAGACGTTTCAGATACCGCAACTTGAACAGAACTTCCATCTTCAGCTGGCGCTTGAAAACCAGCATCTTCTACATCAAAACCTCTTTTTGGAAGTTCATCTCCTGTTGGAGGAAGCAATTTCACCGCTTCACCTTTATCATTCAATAAAGTATCTGTAATCGGATTAAAAGATAAATCTCCCGAAATCGCTAATGCAGCAACCATTTCGGGTGAAGTTACAAAAGCATGGGTATTAGGATTTCCATCAGCGCGTTTAGAGAAGTTCCTGTTGAACGAGTGAACGATGGTGTTTTTTTCTCCTTTATCTGCTCCTGCTCTATCCCATTGTCCAATACAAGGTCCGCAAGCATTGGTAAATACTTTAGTTCCCATTTTCTCAAAAGTAGCAATGATGCCATCGCGTTCAATAGTATAACGAATTTGCTCTGAACCCGGATTGATTCCGAACTCAGCTTTCGGAGTAATTCCGTGCGCAACGGCTTGTTCGACAATTGACGCAGCACGAGCCATATCTTCATAAGAAGAATTGGTACACGAACCAATCAATCCCCATTCTACTTTTAAAGGCCATTCGTTTTTAGCGGCTTCTTCTTTCATTTTAGAAACTGGCGTTCCTCTATCGGGAGTAAATGGTCCGTTAATATGTGGTTCCAATTCTGATAAATTGATTTCTATTAGTTCATCAAAATACTGACTTGGATTCGCGTATACTTCGGCATCTCCTGTTAAATAATCAGCAACCGTATCGGCAGCATCCACTACATCTTGACGACCAGTTGCAGCTAAATACCTACGCATAGAATCATCATATCCAAAAGTGGAAGTCGTAGCTCCAATTTCAGCACCCATATTACAGATAGTTCCTTTACCGGTACAAGACATATTGATCGCACCTTCGCCAAAATATTCCACAATCGCTCCAGTTCCACCTTTTACAGTAAGAATATCAGCCACTTTTAGAATCACGTCTTTTGGAGCGGTCCATCCATTTAATTTTCCAGTTAATTTAACTCCGATAAGTTTTGGAAATTTCAATTCCCAAGACATACCCGACATAACATCAACCGCATCAGCACCACCAACACCAATAGCTAACATTCCTAATCCGCCAGCATTTACGGTATGAGAATCGGTACCAATCATCATTCCTCCTGGAAAAGCATAATTTTCTAAAACAATTTGATGAATAATACCTGATCCTGGTTTCCAGAAACCAATTCCGTATTTGTTTGAGACAGAAGAAAGGAAATCAAAAACTTCTTTAGATTGTGAATTCGCTACAGCTAAATCAGCAGTCGCACCTACTTTCGCTTGAATCAAGTGATCACAGTGCACTGTTGTTGGAACCGCTACGGTTTTCTTTCCAGCATGCATAAATTGTAACAAGGCCATTTGAGCCGTTGCATCTTGACAAGCTACTCTATCAGGCGCAAAATCAACATAATCTTTTCCTCTAGAAAATGCTTGAGAAGGCGTTCCTTCCCACAAATGCGAATATAAAATCTTTTCAGAAAGTGTTAAAGGACGACCAACTAACTCACGTGCTTTATCCACACGAGCTGCCATAGTTCCGTACACCTTTTTAATCATTTCAATATCAAAAGCCATAGTGTCTAATTTTAAGTTCTTTATTAATCCTACTAATTTACAAAAATAAACACATATAAACAAAAAAGCCTAAGATTTAACTTAGGCTTTAGATTTGATTATTTAGGAGGGATTATCCAACCAACAATTTATGTGATGGTGCAAACTTAGTCAAGTTAATACCGTCAACAGCTAGTTTGTATTCTTCAATTGATGGTGTTCTACCAAGAATTGTCGACAAGACGACAACTGGAGTTGAAGAAAGTAAAGACTCGCCTTTTTTCTCATTAGAATCTTCTACAACTCTTCCTTGAAACAAACGCGTAGAAGTAGCCATAACCGTATCTCCTTTAGATGCTTTTTCTTGGTTACCCATACACAGGTTACAACCAGGACGTTCTAAGTACAACATGTTTTCATATTCGGTGCGCGCCGCTCCTTTTGGTGCTGCATCGTCAAATTCAAATCCAGAATATTTTTGTAAAACTTCCCAATCACCTTCTGCTTTTAATTCATCAACAATATTATAAGTTGGAGGAGCAACTACTAAAGGCGCTTTAAATTCTACCTTTCCGTGTTGTTTTTCAATATTTTTAAGCATTTGAGCTAAGATCTTCATATCGCCTTTGTGAACCATACAAGATCCGATAAATCCTAAATCTACTTTTTTATCACCACCATAAAAAGAAAGCGGACGAATGGTGTCGTGCGTATAGCGCTTAGAAACTTCTTTATTATTTACATCCGGATCGGCAATCATTGGCTCAGCAATTAGATCTAAATCAACCAAAACCTCAGCATAATATTTAGCATTAGCATCCGGACGCAACGCTGGTTTTTCACCCGATTTAATTTCAGAAATTCTCTTATTAGCCTTGTCAATTAATCCTTGAAGTACGTGATTTTTATTATCCATACCCTTATCAATCATAATTTGGATTCTGCCTTTTGCAATTTCTAAAGATTCAATCAATGTTTCATCTTCTGAAATACAAATGGAAGCTTTTGCTTTCATTTCAGCAGTCCAATCGGTAAAAGTAAAGGCTTGATCGGCAGTTAATGTTCCAATATGAACCTCGATGATGCGCCCTTGAAAAACATTTTCTCCACCATATTGATGTAACATTTGTGCCTGCGTTGCATGCACCACATCACGGAAATCCATATAACTAGCCATTTGACCTTTAAAAGTCACTTTAACTGAATCTGGAATCGGCATCGAAGCTTCTCCAGTGGCTAAAGCAAGGGCAACGGTTCCTGAATCAGCACCAAAAGCCACACCTTTAGACATTCTAGTATGGGAATCACCACCAATTATGATAGCCCATTCATCTACTGTAATATCGTTTAATACTTTATGAATAACATCCGTCATAGCGTGATATTTACCTTTTGGATCACGAGCGGTAATCAAACCAAACTCGTTCATAAATTTCATCAATTTCGGAATATTAGCCTGCGCTTTTTTATCCCAAACGGAAGCCGTGTGACAACCTGATTGATACGCACCATCTACGATTGGAGAAATCACCGTTGCTGCCATCGATTCTAATTCTTGAGCCGTCATCAAACCAGTTGTATCTTGCGAACCAACAATGTTTACGGTAACACGAACATCAGAACCAGCGTGCAATGGTTTTTTTGAAATCGTACCTACTGCATTTTTATTGAAGATTTTTTCAACAGCGGTAAAGCCTTGCCCATCAACAGAAACTTCTTTGGAAGGTGCATAAACTAACGGTGCTTCAATGCCAAGTGTTTTAGCAGCAAACGTTTGTATTTTTTTACCAAAAACAATAGCATAAGATCCACCAGCTTTGATGAATTCCATTTTTTGAGGCGTAAAGGCTTTTGAAATATCAATTAATTCCTGATCGCCATTATATAATTTTTTTGTTTTTGTATTGATAGTTAAAACCGTTCCTGTAGCAACAGAATAAACTTGTTCCAAAATAGGCTCTCCATTTTCATCACGAACCACAGCTCCGTTTTCATCTGTTTTTTTAACCCAGTTTTTCAAGTCGATACCAATTCCTCCAGTAACATCAACCGTAGTTAAGAAGATAGGTGAAATCCCATTAGTTCCTGCTACAATCGGCGCAAAATTTACAAAAGGCACATACGGACTAGCTTGCTTACCAGTCCAAAGCGCTACGTTATTTACACCCGACATACGTGAAGAACCAACTCCCATAGTTCCTTTTTCAGCAATTAACATTACTGTTTTATCTGGATGTTGTGCTTTTAAAGCTTCTATTTCATCTTGAGCTTGCGGTGTAATCATACATTTTCCGTGCAACTCACGGTCAGAACGCGAATGCGCTTGATTACCTGGCGACAATAAATCGGTTGAAATATCACCTTCACCTGCAATAAAAGTAACTACCTTAATTTCCTCTGCAACTTCTGGAAGTTTAGTGAAAAATTCTGCCTTTGCATAACTTTCCAAAATATCTTTGGCAACTTCATTTCCGTTTTCAAAAGCTTCTTTTATTCGCGCCATATCGGCATCATACAAATAAACCTGTGTTTTTAAAACTGCAGCAGCTTGTTTGGCAATGGCTTCATCAGTTCCTAAAGCTAAATCTAGCAAAACCACAATAGATGGTCCGCCTTTCATATGAGATAACAATTCAAAAGCAAAAGTAGGTGTGATTTCAGCTACAGCTTCTTGACCAAGAATAATTTCTTTTAAAAAAGCAGCTTTTGCTCCTGCTGCAGGCGTCGTGCCCGGTAAAGTGTTATAAATAAAAAAAGTAAGGCAATGTGCTCTATTAGGATTGGTAGTATCTTTGATTTGAGCAATAATTTCGCTTAACAAATCAGCACTATCAATTGGTTTAGGGTGTAATCCTTGACCTTTTCTTTCTTCAATTTCTTTAATGTAGTCTTTATAAAGAGTCATTTCAGTACCAAAAGTCATAATAAATTAATTTTTAATGTTTGCAGCGCGAATTTACGAAAACGTTATACCATTAAAAAATTTTTAGTCTACTATCTTTATTCAAAGAAATAATTTGCGAAAACGAGAATTTCGCTATACATTTTTTATCAAAATCGTAGTTTAAGAAAGAAAAATTGATGATTGTTAATTTTCAATACTAATTTTTTTAATTGGCAATTGCGAACAAATACAATTCAAATAAAGAACAAACCAAAAATAGATTAAAAATGGTCTTTAATAGAACACAAAAACACAATGAAGTCAATGCATTAGCATAAAAAATAGGTCAACTTAAAACTTTTTGGGAGCGGCTTTATAAAACATTCCAATAGAAGAAGCAATCAATACAAAACAGATTAAAAAACCAACAGAAATTAACTCAAAAGATGCAAAATTGATTGTTGTAATTTTTTTAAACTCAGAAAGTACGGCCAACACCATATACAATCCGAAAAGAAAAAAAATGGATCCAAGAAGAATTCCGATAATCTTATTTTTCAAAAAAAGCTGAAGTGCTACGATACTAAAAACAGCTATGGTATAGTAATTAATGTACCCAACACCCAAATAATTATCTAAAAACCAAAATAGCGCTAATGCTAAAATAAAAAATTCCGGAAGTACAAGTAGCCATTTTTTCATCGTAATAAATTTTTTAGAAAACGAAAAAAAACTTCAAATGGTATTTAATTTTATAGTTTCTCGCAAAAAAATAAAATAGAATAAGTAATTACACCAATTCCGATAAACAAAAAAATCTTTTTATACCAAGTAGCAAAATAAAAATTCAATTTTAAAAAATAGAATATCCCTAAAATCAAACAAAATAGAATACTATTACAAAACAGATAAAAACAAATTAATAATGCTAGCGCTTGACTCGTCATACTTGTTAAAAACATCTCAAAGCAACTTTTTATTTAAAATTAGTAACCTACTTAAGCAGCGCAAATTTTACCTGACTTTGCGCAAAAATAACGACATTTTTTTGGAGCTATTTTATTTTGGAAATAATTGGGAATGCATACAAAACTTGACCTACGCAAAATCTGATTATCAAATATAAAAAAATCCGCAAAGTCAGGAGACAATTGCGGAGCTTGATTCAAATATTTTTGCAACAACTACATCAACTTGCTAATAATTACTTCTTCAGTAATTCCTTCAGCGTCGGCTTTGTAATTTTTGATAATTCTGTGTCTTAATATTCCAGTCGCAACGGCTTTAACATCTTCAATGTCTGGAGAGAATTTTCCGTTGAAAGCAGCATTAGCTTTGGCTGCCAAAATTAAATTTTGCGAAGCTCTTGGTCCTGCACCCCAATCTAAATAGTTGTTTACATAATCTGTTGCTATGGGAGAATTCGGTCGCGTTTTCCCTACTAAAGTTACGGCATATTCAATAACATTATCCGCTACAGGAATACGACGAATCAACTGCTGAAAATCTATAATCTCTTGCGCTGAAAACAAAGCGTTAATAGATGGTTTGGCATCAGATGTAGTGCTTTTAACCACTTCAACCTCTTCTGCAAACGTAGGATAATCTAACTTGATAGCAAACATAAAACGGTCCAACTGTGCTTCTGGCAAAGGATAAGTTCCTTCTTGCTCAATAGGGTTTTGGGTAGCTAATACAAAATAAGGTAAATCCAATTTATAATTATGACCCGCAATAGTTACCGAGCGTTCTTGCATAGCTTCCAATAAAGCCGCTTGGGTTTTTGGTGGCGTTCTGTTAATCTCATCAGCCAAAATAATGTTTGAAAAAACAGGTCCTTTTATAAATTTAAACTGACGGTTTTCATCCAAAATTTCACTTCCTAAAATATCCGACGGCATCAAATCGGGCGTAAACTGAATTCTTTTAAAATTCAATCCCAAAGCCTGAGAAATAGTATTAACCATTAAAGTTTTTGCCAATCCCGGAACACCAACAAGCAAAGCGTGTCCGCCTGAAAAAATGCTCAATAAAATTTGATCCACAACATCATCTTGACCAACAATTATTTTGGAAATTTCTTTTTTAAGCTCAAGTCTTTTCTGAACTAAATTTTGTATAGCTGTAACGTCTGACATATTTAATTTTAGATATTAGATTTTAGATTTTTTATCCATTTAAATCCAAAACACACTATTATTTTTTCAACCAATTGTTAGTAAAAGTACAGTCTTTGTACTCACCATTAATTTTGATATAAGTTTCTTTAACCTTAGCATCGGTCCATTTTGCGATAGCATTGATTTGTTTTTCTTTAAGAGCCAATTCTTTTATCTTCACAAAATCTTTACTAAAATCGGCAACGTGCTCATCGATTTTGTTTGTTACCATAATGATTTTGTAACGTTTTCCTGCCTTAGCATCTTCATCTAAAATAACCGAAGAAACCTCACCGCTCTTTAAATTAGAAACTTGTCCGTAAATAGTTGGATCCATATTAGTCAACTCAAAATGCGTATCTTGTGTCTTTGGGTTGATCAAAGTTCCGCCATTCGCACGAGTTTCTTTCTCATCAGACATTTGTCTTGCAGCATCAGCAAACGTAATCTCTTTGGCTAAAATTCTTGCTTTTAGGGTTTCAATTTTTTCTTTAGCTTCTCTTAGTGATTCAGCAGAAACTTTAGGCATCATTAAAATATGACGCAATTCCAAATCCTGACCTTTAATTTTTTCTAACATAATAATATGATAGCCAAATTCGGTTTCAAATGGTTCTGAAATTTCACCTTCTTGAAGGGAGAAAGCAACATCTTTAAATTCTTTTACAAACGGTGTTTTTTTATTGATTTTATAAAAACCACCTGAAGGAATAGAAGCTCTATCTTCGGTATAAATCACGGCTCTAGTCTTGAAACTTGCACCTTCCATTACTTCTTTCTTAATTTCTTTCAATCGGTCGATAACCACTTGCTTTTCGGCTTGAGTAACTTTAGGAGCAATAACAATTTGGGCGATTTCAAGTTCAGCACCCAACATTGGACGTTCTGATTGTGGAATCTTTTTGAAAAAATTTCTAGTTTCTTCTGGCGTAATTTGAATAGGATCTACAATTTTCTTCTGCATTTCAGAAGCTAATTTTTGTTGTTTCAAGATTTCAAAAAGTTCTGTTTTGAACTCGTCTTCGTTATTCTTTTTGAAATACTTCACCACATTCTCCATAGACTTAAGTTGTTCTACCATATAGTCTATTTGTTGGTTCATTTTTTCTTTCACTTCTTCGTCTTTTACAACAATAGAATCCTGAATGGCTTGGTGCGCATACAGTTTGTCCTCAAGAAGTTTACCCAACATTTGGCATCTCGTAATGTCTTTTACAGAACCACCAGAACCTTCAATTTCAAGAAAAGCCTTATCTATATCAGAATCTAAAACCGTATAATCTCCAACAGTAGCTACAATGCCATCAACACGTTGACGCTTTTGTTGCGTGCTGATTGCTTTTTTCTCTGGCTCTTTATCTTTAATTATCTCTTGTGCGTTTACAGAAAAACCAATTAAAAAAAGGAAAACTCCTTGTACAATTTTGTTATTCAATACCTTCATCATTACTTCGTTTATTATTTTTTAATTTGTTTTTTAAGCGTTTCAAAAACGTCTTTATTAATTTTTACTGTAAACTCTTTTTTGAGCTCGTCAACCCAATTTTGTTCTAAATATTGCTGATAATCATTGACCAACTTTCCTTTGCATTCTTCCAAAGATTTGGATCCTGCTGGAAGTACTTTATTTACTTTAGTAATAAAAAAGTATTCACCTTTATTCGTGATTTCAGAAAGTCCTAATTCCATTTTCGTACCTTGAGGCAAAGCACTGTCACCTTCTTCATAAGTACCTTCATACAACATAACATTTAAAACTTCTGGTGTATTGAATTTATCTTTGATATCTTTAGGTGTTTTCCCTTTTTTAAGCAGTGCCAAAACTTTAACCATAGTTTCTTTATCTTTAGAAGAGTAAATCTCTGTACTCGCACGAGTTTTCCAAAGGTACTTTCCTTTTTGAGTCTCATAAAACGATTTCAATCCTACAGAATCGGTTTTAGAACGTTGCCAAATTTCTTTGTCCATTAAATCAAACAAAAGCAATCCGTCACGATATTCTTCCATTATGGAAGCAAACTCTGGAAATTCATTTTCTAGATTTTCAGTATTAAATTGGTTGCGTTGCTCATCAGCAAAGTTTTGGAATATTTTTTCAACCAACTTATCGATAGGCTTTATTGCAATTCCTGATTTTTGTTGCGAATAAATATAGTCTAAGAACGTGGTGCCTGTAAGATTTCTTGTGCCTACACTGAAAAGTGTTCCAGTATACTTTTTAGCATCTGCAGGCAAACTCCATTTGGCTTCATAAAAATCGTTGGTTACTAATTTAACCAAGGAAGCATAAAGTTTAGCATCTCTTTTTACAGGATATTTTTTTCTTAATTTTTCGGTCAACGAATTAGTAATTAATCTAGAACGATCATCTTTAGCAATTTTATTTTCCAATTCCACTTTTGAATCTTCATATGATTTTATTGGAAAACGTTCTATTAATTTAGTGATGTGCCATCCAAACTGTGTTTCAAATGGAGCCGAAACCGGATTTTCTTTAGTCAATAAAAACGCTTGATTTTCAAATTCCTCTGAACTCAATTGCCCTGAACCAAAACGATTTAGAATACCACCTTTAGAAGCGGAAGATTTATCTTCTGAAAATTGTTTGGCCAATTCTTCAAACTTTTCACCTTGCTGCAGTTTTTTATAAATATCGTCAATAGTAGTTTTTGCAGTAGTTACTTCAACATTATCCTTTTGTTTCAAAATCATAATATGGGCAACAGCTACTTCACCTCTATTAGCTCGAACATCGTTAACTTTTATCAAATGATATCCAAATCGAGTTCTTATCGGATTTGAAACTGTGCCAAGCGGCGTATTATAAGCACCATTTTCAAAAGCATAAACCATTCTAAAACTTGTAAAATAGCCTAAATTTCCTTTATTCTCTTTAGCGGATGGATCTTGTGAAACCTCAGCAGCAACAGTACCAAAATCTTCACCTTTAACTAAACGTTGTTTGATTGCTAAAGTTTTGTTGTAAGCAGCTAGCGTATCTTCAGGAGAAGCATTTTCGTCAACTAAAATTAATATATGAGAAGCATTTACTTCTTTTTGCAATCTTTGATATCCTTCATCAACCAATTCTTTAGTAACCTTAGAATCTGTAGTATAGTTTTTAGACAATTGTGCTCGGTAAGTTTTTAATTCAGCTAAATACTGCGGATTGTCTTGTAATCCCAACTTGTTAGCTTTGTTCACTTTCAACTTATATCCAATATATAAATCTAAATACTGATTCAAATCTTTTTGAGATTCATCTTTAACTAAATCCAAATTTTTGTTATAAACCCTAACAAACTCATCGGTATAGTAGGCTTTGTCATTAATGGTGAATAAAACTTCTTTAGATTTATTTTGAGCATTTGCCGTAAGAGCAAGACCCATTATTAATCCTAAAAACAATTGTTTTAACTTCATACTTTTTAAATTAATTAACTAAATGAAAGCAATAATCTGCTGTTGGTCACGAATATCACAACAAACATTACAATCAACAAAAGTAACAAATCGAAGGTATTATACAAGTATAGCAACTACTATTAACAAAAATTTATTAACAGAAATATTTAGAAGTTTTTTTCTATTGACAACTTCCATTAGTTATTTATTTAATAAATAGTATTTTTGCAGTCCATTATAACAATTATGAGCTTTTTAAAAGAAATACAACGTCGTAGAACTTTCGGAATTATATCACATCCTGATGCCGGAAAAACAACTTTAACTGAAAAATTATTACTTTTTGGAGGTGCCATTCAAGAAGCTGGTGCTGTAAAAAACAATAAAATAAAAAAAGGCGCAACCAGTGACTTTATGGAAATCGAACGCCAAAGAGGTATCTCGGTAGCCACTTCGGTCCTAGCCTTCAACTACAAGGATAAAAAAATTAATATTCTAGATACTCCTGGTCACAAGGACTTTGCAGAAGATACGTTCCGCACACTTACAGCAGTTGATAGCGTAATTGTCGTAGTAGACGTAGCTAAAGGTGTGGAGGAACAAACAGAAAAATTGGTGTCGGTTTGTAGAATGCGAAAAATTCCGATCATTGTGTTCATTAACAAGTTAGACCGTGAAGGAAAAGATGCGTTTGACCTGATGGATGAAGTGGAGAAAAAATTAGGACTTCACGTAACGCCATTAAGTTTTCCTATCGGAATGGGTTATGACTTTCAAGGTATTTACAACATTTGGGAACAAAACATTAACTTGTTTAGTGGTGACAGCCGCAAAAACATTGAAGACACCATCGCCATTTCTGACATAAATAGTCCTGAATTAGAAAAATTAATAAAAGACAAACCTGCTCAAAAACTGCGCGAAGAATTAGAATTAATTGGAGAAGTGTATCCAAAATTTGACCGTCAAGAATATTTAGATGGAAATTTACAACCGGTATTTTTTGGTTCAGCATTAAATAATTTTGGAGTTAGAGAATTACTTGACTGCTTTGTGGAAATAGCGCCAACGCCAAAACCAAAGGAATCTGACACGCGATTGGTTAATCCTGAAGAAGAAAAACTATCTGGTTTTGTGTTTAAAATTCACGCTAACATGGACCCGAAACACAGAGATCGTTTAGCTTTTATCAAAATTGTATCGGGTACATTCGAAAGAAACAAACCCTATATGCACGTGCGCTTGAATAAGAATTTAAAGTTTTCAAGTCCAAATGCGTTCTTTGCAGAAAAGAAAGAAATTGTAGACATATCTTATCCTGGAGACATCGTTGGATTGCATGATACCGGAAATTTCAAAATCGGAGATACGCTTACGGAAGGTGAATTAATGAACTTCAGAGGTATTCCAAGTTTCTCTCCAGAGCATTTTAGATACATCAACAATGCTGATCCAATGAAAGCGAAACAACTAGAAAAAGGTGTTGATCAGCTAATGGATGAAGGTGTTGCACAGTTGTTTACATTAGAAATGAACAATCGAAAAGTAATTGGAACCGTTGGTGCACTTCAATATGAAGTAATTCAATACCGATTGGAACACGAATATGGCGCAAAATGTACTTATGAAAACTTCCCTGTGCACAAAGCTTGTTGGGTAAAACCCGATGATGCTAAAAATGAAGAATTCAGGGAATTCAAACGTGTAAAACAAAAATTCCTTGCCCACGATAAATACGGTCAATTGGTATTTTTAGCTGACTCTGATTTTACTATTCAAATGACTCAAAGCAAATACCCTAGCGTAAAATTATTTTTTACGTCAGAATTTGATTAATTTTTTTTCGAACTATAACGTTTAAGGAAACTTTAACGTTCATTTCATCGATAAAATGCGAATAATAAGGAATTATTTGAAAATTCATTTTATATTTGCACAAAATAAATGCTGTTATGAATAAATTTTTAAAATTTTGTTTTTTTACTTTCCTATTATTATCCGATTTCATCGTATTTGCACAACCAAATGATGACGGAGACGAAGGACCTGTAGAAGGTGTCGATCCTGCTCCAGCGCCTATAAATGGTAAATTAATATTACTTTTAATTTTGGGAGTAACGTTTGCATTTTACAAATTAAAAAATGCAACAAAAGAGGCTTAAACCTATTTTTTAAAATATACCCGAACCACTTCTTACGAAGTGGTTTTTTTTTTTACTCAAACCCAAAAAGCAAACCTCAAAATAAATTCAATCAAAACAAACAAGCAACAAGGTTTCTATATAAAAATTAAAAAAAAGTCCCTTTCCCAAAAGTCCAAAGAACAAGTTAAACTGAAAACCGAAAACCGACAACTGCTCACTGAAAACCGAAAACTGTCAACCGAAAACCCAAAACCCAAAACCCAAAACCTACAACCCACAACTTACAACCTACAACCCACAACCGAAAACTGACAACTGAAAACCGAGCCTGCCGAAGTGAAAAAAAGCCCTTCCGTTTCCGAAAGAGCTTTTAAATCTCGAGTCCAAAGGACGAGGTAAACTAACGACTGAACACTGAACACTGAACACTGAACACTGAACACTGAACACTGAACACTGAAAAACTATCGTTTAACAACACGAAGCGTCCTAACACTCGCCTCCTGAGCCACAACAACGTTATAAACTCCCGAAGGACACTGCTGTCCTAATTCAAATTCTTGAACATCAGAAGCATTGATAATTCTATCCTCTACAAGTTTTCCTAGCATATCATAAACCCTAACTTGAATACTAGCTTCGCTGTTAGTTTTAATATCCAGTTTAAAGTTTGCTGCAAATGGGTTTGGATAAGCAAAAGCTTCAAAAGTGTTTGCTATTTCCAATTGTACATCTTCGCTTATAAATCTAGCTTGCATTGGAGTTCTAAACGAACACGTTTTGCTAAACGGACCAAAGTCAGGCTCACTCGGTAATTTAACCGCAACTTGCACAGAATAAACTTCTCCATTCGGAACCAATCCTGGGAAATTATTCAAGGTAAAACGATTAACCGTATTATCAAAGAACGTGTCATAACCAGCACCATCATAAACTCTGAATCGATATTGTGTCGCTCCTGCTACTCCATCAGCAATAATCAACTCATTGCTGCTTACTACTTGATAGTTATTACATTGTACTGTTCTTATTTGCGTAGTTGGATGAGCTGGCGTTTTGATATCACACGGCGCATTGTAAGGCAAGAATGTTCCATCGGTATTTCTTAACGAAACCTCAACGCTATAAGTACTTGCAAATAAAATACCACTCAACTGAGCCATATTAAATTTGTTAGAAGGCTGAGTAGTTTCTTGCGAAGCTCCTGTCGGAACGCCACCTACTACTCTAGTTACTCTAAATCTATAAGCTGTAACGTTTGAAACAGCAGTTGCCGAAATAAACTGGTTCATTGTAGTTAACGTAGTACCACACTGAGCACCAATAGTCGAAACTGGATTTGGTGTGTTCAAAAAACAAGGAGCACCAAAGAAGGGTTGCCAAACGTTATTGAAACGTACAGCAATTTCAAACATATAACGAGAGTTATAAGTAGTTCCTGGAACGTTTGCTAACGAAATATTATTTGTTGGTCTATCAATAATAATTGGAGCTGCAAGTGGAGCGTTCGTATTCAAATCAACCTTAGTGATTCTGAATCTATAACCTTGAGCAAAGTTAGTCCAATTAGCGGTTACGGTAGAATACCAACCAGCTAATGTAGTACCACAAGTTCCTGCTGGCAATGAACCAACAATTGGAGTACAACCACCAGGCAAACCAACATTATCAATTACACCATTACAATCATTATCAATTCCATCATGACATACATCAACCGCATTTGGGTTAATCGCTGCATTAGCATCATTACAATCAGTTGAAAACAAACTTCCACCACAAGCTACTTTTATCATAGCAACAGATCCAAAGCCGTCATTATCTGCATCTAAATAACGTACTTCGTTATCATCACAATCAATGGAATTGGTAACTCCATTCGGAGCTAAAGTGGTCGAACCAAAGCCGTCAGCATCAGCATCAACATAAGTCAATAAGTTATCGTTCGAATCCAAAGCATTAGTTACACCACTCGGTGCTAAAACCGTCGAACCAAATCCATCGCCATCGGCATCAACATAAGTCAATAAATTGTCGTTAGAATCTAAATTATTTGTTACTCCACAAGCAACTAAAGGCAAAGTACCAAATCCATCGGCATCTAAATCAGTATACTGCAATTGATTATCATTACAATCTATAGCATTAGTAACACCACTCGGTGCTAAAACCATCGAACCAAATCCATCGCCATCGGCATCAACATAAGTCAATAAAGTATCGTTAGAATCTAAATTGTTTGTAACTCCACAAGCAACTAAAGGCAAAGTACCAAAACCATCGGCATCTAAATCAGTATATTGCAATTGATTATCATTACAATCTAAAGTATTCGTAACGCCATTGGCTGCTAAAACCGTCGAACCAAATCCATCGCCATCGGCATCAACATAAGTCAATAAAGTATCGTTAGAATCTAAATTGTTTGTAACTCCGCAAGCAACTGAAGTAGTAGAACCAAATCCATCTCCATCAAAATCAGCATATTGAAGTTGCGAATCATTACAATCTAAATTATTTGATACATAACCCAAAACAGGGACACATGAAGTTGTCGATACCAACGGATTACCAAAACCATCGCTATCTGAATCCTGATAATAATTTAAAAGGGATTGTATGTTAACAGTCACCGGCAAACGAGTGATACCTTCACACGAACTAATGGTTTGAGAAGCATAATAAGTTACTCCATTAACTAGAGAAACACCAGCTGCCAATGGAGTACCCAATACCGGAGTAGCATACCATTTAATAGTAGAACCAGAAGCCACTAAACTGGAAACAGTTGCAGCATTACAAAAAGTTTGAGTCGTACTTCCGGCTGGTACAGGAATCTCGCTAAGAATAGAATAAGAAACACTTGCGCCATTATTGGACAAAACTGGATCCAATTGATTCGATTGAATAATAGAAGCATAAGCAGATAAACTTCCTGAAACAGTTGCGATTCCATTAATAGTTAATGTTCTTGAGCCACTTGCAGGAACAGTTCCAACGTTCCAATAACCAGAAGAAGGATTGTAGGTTCCTGCCGAAGCGGCGTGAGAAGAATAAGTAAAACCTGCTGGCAAACTTGCCGTTGCAATTACACCAGAAGCGGCAGTCGCAGTGGCATTAGTTATGGTTATAGTTACAGTATTACTCGTTCCCAAACAAGCCGTTGAAATATTGGATGTAATTCCGATACCTAAATTGGCTTGCACTGCAGGTGCAGCACCAAAAACCAAAACACGATTCATTTCTCTTCCAGCAACATACAACCGTCCATACAAGTCAAAAGAGGCATTATATACGCTGAACATATTATTATTGGTTGGCGAACCTGAAGGGTATAAAGCTGTAGAAGAGGTAAAATTAGGTTGACCCAAAACAACATCAGCAGCAACACCATTAGTAGTAGGAATAGAATTGTATACAAGCACTCTACTGTTTCCAAATTCACCAATAGCTACTTTACCTGAGGGTGAAACAGTCACACCAATGGGAGCATTCAAGTTGCTCGAAGTAGTACCAGCACCATTAGTTCCCATAATAGCCTGACCAATTACAACATTAGCCGCAGCGCCATTGACAGTCGGAATCGTATTCCAAACCAATACTCTATTATTAGCAGAATCAGCTACAAGTAACTTTCCGTCGGGAGAAACACAAACACCCCAAGGATTAACCATTGTTGTAGCAGAACTTCCGCCACCAGGAGAAGTAAAAATCGTCTGACCAACAACTACATCAGCAGGCTTATTATTGGTAGTTGGAATGCTATTCCAAATCAAAATTCGATGATTTCCTCGATCAGCAATTAACAAGCGGCCATCACTACTTACATAAGCACCAGTTGGACCATTCATTGCGGTAGCTGAAACACCGCCAAAACCTGATGTGAAATTAGGTTGACCCAGAACCACATCGGCATTCTGTCCATTTACGGTAGGTATAGTATTCCAAATCAACACTCTATTATTACTAAAATCAGTTACAATTAATTTATTCCCATCAGGTGAAAAAGCAACACCATTGGAGTTACTAATACTTGCTTGATTGGCTCCAGCATTAGTACAATCCGTAAAACTAGTTTTTCCAACAACTACAGTTGCGTTCACACCATTAGCCGTTGGAGTGGGATTCCATAATTTCACACGACCTCCAGTTTGCTCACTAACAGCCAAAACTCCTTTTGAACTTATAGCGGTATAAGAAGGTGCATAAAGTCCACTTTGCGTACAACTAGCAACATTTGAAGTAAAATTAGCTTGACCAACAACCAAAGCAGCACTTTGTGAATTAGTAAAATTAATTTGACCAATACAAAAATTTGAAATTAAAAAAACCATAAAAAATAACAACACTTTTAAAGAAGAAAACGACCTAAAAGTAAATTTAGACCTTGAGCCGAAATACATTAAAAACTCAAACTCATCAAATAGCAATTTACTCTTAAGGTTTAAAATTTTAAGAAGATGGACGAACCATTTCATTGGGATAATGTTTTTCATAGTTATAGGATTTAAATGTTATAACAAAATTCACTTTTTAAATGCCAAAAAAAATCCCTACAAATAGGGATTTTAACCAATGAAAAAGAAAAAAACAAGTAACAACAAAAAAACTCCCATCAAAACATTTAAACTGAGCCTACCAAAGTGCGGCCACAGAGCTTGTCGAAGTGCGGTCACTGAGCTTGCAGAAGTGCGGTCACTGAGCTTGTCGAAGTGAAATAAAGCCCTTCCATTTCCGAAAAAGCTTCTTCTAACATTTCAAGTCCAAAGGACGAGTAAAACAATTAACAATCCTCAATCCTCAATCCTCAATCCTCAATCAACAATCCTCAATCCTCAATCCTCAATCCTTAATCCTCAATCCTTAATCCTCAATCCTTAATCCTCAATCCTCAATCCTTAATCCTTAATCCTCAATCAACAATCCTCAATCCTCAATCCTCAATCCTCAATCAACAATCCAAAGTCTTACTACTTAATACTCCAATCTTAATACAAAAAAAACCCTTCCGTTTCCGGAAGGGCTTTCTATTTAATCCTCGAGTCCAAAGGACAAGTTAATCTAATTAAGGACTAATCACTAAGGACTAATCACTAAAGACTTATAAACTATCGTTTAATAACACGTAATGTTTTAGTATTAGCATCTTGAGATACAATCACGTTGTAAACTCCTGAAGGATATTGGTTTCCTAATTCAAATTCTTGAATGTCAGAAGCATTTATCATTCGATCTTCTACTAATTTTCCAATCATGTCATAAACTCTAACTTGGATACTTGCTTCGCTGTTAGTTTTAACATCCAACTTGAAGTTAGCTGCAAATGGGTTTGGATAAGCCAAAGCCTCAAAAGTATTTGCCACTTCTAATTGTACATCATCTCTAATAGTTCTTGCTTGCATTGGTGTTCTAAAAGTACACACTTTGCTAAAAGGACCAAAGTCTGGTTCGTTTGGTAATCTAACCGCAACTTGTACAGAATAAAGTTCACCATTTGGAATTAATCCAGGGAAATTATTCAATGTAAAACGGTTAATCGTATTATCATAGAACGTATCATATCCTGCTCCATCGTAAACTCTGAAACGGTACTGAGTAGCACCTGCTACACCATCTGCAATAATTAACTCAGAGTTACTTACTACTTGATAGTTATTACACTGAACCGTTCTTACTTGTGTAGTAGGATAAGCTGGTGTATTGATATCACAAGGTACGTTATATGGTAAGAAAGTACCATCAGTGTTTCTTAACGAAACCTCTACTCTATAAGTACTTGCAAATAAAATACCGCTCAATTGGGTCATATTAAATTTATTAGACGGTTGAGTAGTTTCTTGCGAAGCTCCTGTTGGAACACCACCTACTACTCTAGTCACTCTAAATCTATAAGCCGTAACGTTTGGTATAGCTGTAGCTGAAATAAACTGGTTCATTGTAGTCAATGTAGTACCACACTGTGCTCCAATAGTAGATACTGGATTAGGTGTGTTTACATAACATGGTGCGCCATAGAAAGGCTGATAAGCACCATTTAATTTAACAGAAACTTCAAACATATAGCGAGAATTATAAGTAGTATTCGGTACGTTAGATAACGAAATATTATTAACTGGACGCTCAATTACAATTGGATTTGCAAGTGGCACATTAGTTACATTATCAACTTTAGTAATTCTAAATTTATACCCTTGAGCAAAATTATACCAAGTAGCAGTAACTGTTGAATACCAGCCTGCTAAAGTAACACCACAACTTGCTGGAGCAAGAGTAGTTGTCGCTGGACATCCAGAAGTAGCAATGGTAAATGATTTCGCAGTGCCTCTACTACAACCTGCTGGTGTAGAAGCTGTTGCTGTATAAGTAACAGGCGCATCAATTTTAGAGTATACAGTATTTGTTGGAGTTCCTGTATAAGGTACAGTAGCTTCAATATCAGTATACAATCCAGCTGTTGGAGACCAAACAATTCCTGAAACAATTTGATAATTAACAACTAATTGAACAGATCCAAAAGTTGCATCATCACCACTATCATCAAGGGTTTCAGTCAATAATAAATTTACGACACCAGACGTAGCATTAAATCCAGCTAAATTAATAACCGGATTAGGTGTAATGGTACCACCAGATCCTAAAGTTGATATTTGCGTTGGAGCTAAGGTATAAGCACCTGATAAAGCTACTCTAATTTCACTTCTCCATGATGCACCAATCGCAGCAACATTATTCAATACCAACTGAGCACCTGTAATTACAGCTCCAGCAGGTATACCTGACAAAGTCACTGGAAATGATGCAGTTCCCGTACCTGATGATACTAAGTTCGTACCAAAAGACAAACTAGTAGAGGCTGGTGCAGGCGCAACAGAGGCTGTTAGAGTTTTAATCTCACCCACACAAGCAGTTGTTAAACTACCAGAGTTAGTTACAACTGGTGCTGGGTTTACACTTACAGTAACAGTAGTTGTACCCGTTGCAGAACATCCATCAACTGTACTAGCAGTAAAGCTATAAACTCCAGATGCCGCTAATGTAACATTAGAAATGCTTGGGTTTTGTAATGATGAAGTAAATCCATTTGGACCAGTCCAAGAGAAAATAGTTCCGTTTGTTGTAGTACCTGTTAAAGTTAAAGTAGTACCCTCACATGTTAAACTACCCGCAGTTGCTACTGCAGTTGGAACTTCATTCACAACTAATGCAACAGCATTAGAAATTACTACAGCACCACATAATGGAGTAATAACAACATCATAAGAAGCTTCATCAGCTTCAACAATAGATGGAATTGAATAAGTAGCAGCAGTCGCTCCTGAAATATTCAAACCATTTTTACGCCATTGGTAGGTCAAACTCGGACCTGTAGCAACTACTGAGAAAGTAGCTGGTGTTCCCGCACATTGACTCAAAGCTGTAGGTTGAGTTGCAATTGTTGCACCATCAACAACATTTACAGTTGTAGAGGCCATTGCAGAACATCCACTTGGTGAAGAGACAACAACTGTATAAGTTGTAGTTGTGTTTGGATTCACTGTTGGATTTGCTGCAGTAGAAGTAAATCCAGCTGGAACTGAAGACCAAGCATAAGTGAAAGTTGGCGTGTTATTTGGCACAAAACTATAAACAGTACCTGTTGCAGGTTTTGCCGCTAAACTTGTAGTTGAAGTAGTACTACTAACAGCTGGTGTTGTTACACTAGTCAAGTTTAAGTAACTATTAGCACCATTACCCGTTGGCGCACCAATCCCAATCGTAGCAGAACCAGAACTTACTGCCCCAGTTTCTGAGCGGTAAGCAAATTCAATTCTATTACTAGATTCATATAACTTAGCTTGAAAGCTTATTACTGGTGTAGAAGATAACCAATTCCACTCCCAGTTTCTCCATTCAACAGTTAATACTCTATTTGGAGCAATACCTGTTACTTCGAAACCAGCATAAGAACCACCTGTGGCTTTACCATCTAAATCATCCCATAACGGAGCAATAATTGGACGTAAAGCAGCATTCGCTGTAGATAAATTATTTGTAGCTGTATTAGTTGCAGATGGATTTAAAGAAATATAACCATCTGAAGACATTTTAAACTGTGTATAGTTAACTCCGCCATAATTGAATGTAAATCCAATATTTTGAGTAGCACTGATTACTGCATCAGCTTCTACTGTAGTTAATCGAGTTGCTGCAGCGCTTACTTGCGTATATGCACCAGTAGTAGCTGTAAAATTATAATTAGTAACACTTGGTGTTGTAAATAACTGACTTCCATTTGCAGTTAATTGAACTGAGGCATCAGCACAAACTGTGTTATTAGAAGCTATTGCTTGCGCACCAACAGCAGCACCTACTACAATATTTACAGTAGTAGAATTAATACAACCTGAAGCATCAGTACCAACTACGGTATAAGTAGTATTAACTGAAGGCGAAGCAGTTACTGTAGCTCCTGTCGTTGCAGATAAACCTGCAGCAGGAGACCAAGTATAAGTTGATGCTCCAGAGGCAGTCAAACTTACTGGTGAACCTGGAACACAGTAGCTAGCAGAACTTGGCGTAACAGTAATTGTAGGTTGCGATAAAGTCAAAGTAACCTCATTTGAGTAGATTTCTGGACAAGATCCTTGACCATTCACCATAGCTCTATAAGTAGTAACTCCAGCTTGATTAGCACTAGTTAAATTAACAGTTAAAGTAGCTCCAGGAGCTCCTGTATTTACCCAAGCAGTACCATTGTACACTTGCCATTGAATAACTCCTACTGAACCAGATGGTGTAACAGTAAATTGAGCGGTATCAGTAGCAGAACCAAAAGGTCTACACTTAGTCAGACTAACTGGTTGATTCATTTCGCTTATAGAAACGCCTTCACCAACATTTAAAGTTGCAGGATTTAACATAGTATTAGGACTCTGAGCAGGACCTTGTACTACTACATAATATAAATATCCATTAACACCATTGTTAAAATCAACACCTGATAAGGATAAAGTTGAATTTAAATTACTTGGTGAACCCGGAGTAACATCAAAAGCAGAAATAGAATAAGTAATGCCGTTAGCTACTAAACCATTAGTAATTAAAACAGCTCCATTTCCATCATTTCTATCCAAGTACCATTGGTAACCATCTACATCACCCGATGCTTGAACTGAAAAACTTGTAGAACCTGTGTTACATATTGCTGGAGAATTGGAAACTGGACCTTGAACGATACCTGTATTTCCTACAGATAACATAGCAGCAACTAAGTTTTCTTCCAACACATCTAAACAAGGTGCGGTAGCTAAAACTCTAGCTCTGTAATATCTTCCATTATATCCAGCTGGTGCATCACCACCTGGAACAGCAGTAATGGTCAAAGTCGAAGTTACTACACCAGAAGCAGTAGTTGTAGCTACACTGTAAGGTGCAGAAATAACAATATCAGCAAAAGTAGAACCTCCATCTGTTGATTCTTGCCATACAAAGGAAACACCTGTACCAGTAGCAGAACTACTAAAGACAGCATTTGTTCCCGTTAAAGTACTAACATTTTGAGGCGAAGTTAAATTAGCTATCGGCTCATTAACAGTAATAACTTTAGAAATTGTAGTTGTACAACCATCTATAGTTAAACTTAAATTAATTGTAGCTTGACCAGCTGAAACACCTGTTACAACACCACCAACAACAGTAGCGATTGATGGATTAGCAGAAGACCAGATGGCTCCTGGTGTAGTAGTTGCAAGCGTCAAAGTTTCCGGCATACATAAAGAATCTCCTCCAGTAATAGGATTGATTACAGGAGCAGTTTTAACTGTGAAAACAGCTGAACTTGTACCTGATGTTAGAGCATTAGTAACCGTAAAAGTGCCAGTAGTTAAACCAGAACTTAACGTAACTGTAATTGTAGTATTATTAACAACTGTATAAGCTACAGAAGTACCATTTAATGTAACCGAAGTTGCATTAGTAAAGTTTGAACCTGTTAAAGTTACAACTGTTGTACTTAAGTCATATTCGCAAGTATCAATTGGAGTAAAACTAGCTATTACAATAGGTTGTGGCACAACTCTAAAAGTATAATCTTCTGTCTCACCTGAAATAGCCGTATTACAAGAAGATGGCGAAGTAGCTAAAAAGTTAGATACAACTCTCATGCGATAGTTTCCTAAAGCCTGACCCGCTGGAACAACAAAATTTCCAGACGTACCAAATAAATACTCACCAGAATTATAAACTGTTTCACCTGCATCAGTGAAATCTAAATCATTATTCCAATCAATAAAAATCGCATAACCATAATCTGATAGACCTGTATCTGATGTGATAGCAAAATTAACAGTACCTCCAGCAACTTGAGAAACAAATTGTGCAGTAGCATTTTGATAACCATTAGCCGCTAAGCCTGTATTCAAATTAGAAATATTAGCGATACCACCAGTCGTTGAAAAATTATTAATGTAGTAAGACGCGGAAGCACCACCTGTAGATGGACAATATCCTGTTATGAAAGATATAGAAGCCCAAGAACTGTAATCTGAACCAAGTGTACAAGCAGTCCTTACGTGTAAATAATAAGTCAAATCTGGCATAACACTAAATCCTGATAAATTTAAATCAGTAGTAAAAGTTCCAGAAGTTGGTGGAGTGGCAGAATTGGTAACTGCATATTCATAACCAAGTGGTGAAGAACCGATAGTTGGAGCTAACCAAGCTAAATTTACCGTATTCGAAGCAGTTGAATATCCTGTAGCTGTCAATCCTGACGGAACAGTACATGCAGTTTGTGTTGTAAAGCTAGTTTGATTTAAAGCACCACAAGTTGGAGCACCGTTAGCATTTTTAGGAACAACATACCAGAAGTACTGCGTCAAACCTAATAATGCTTGAGCAGGAGTTACAGTATAAGATGTAGTTGTAGAATTAGCTAATAATGTGGTTGGTCCTGAAACAGTACCTAAATAAATATCATAACTTGTTGCATAGGTAGCTGCAGCCCAAGTTAATGTTGGAGTAATACTCACACCTGTTGCAGCATTTGCTGGTGAAGAATTAGTCGTACAAACTGGCGCAGGACTGAAAACACAAATTGAAAACTGACTATTATTAACAGGAGCACCTGAAAATCCTGCTGGATGACGGTAAACTCTTAAATAATAATCTGTACCAGCAACAGTTGTAAAGATAACTTGTTCTGTACCTCCTGTACCTACTCCATTAACACAACCTAGTGGCGTCAATAGTAGGTCAGAAGTACCGCAAGTACCTGAAGCTGCACTGAATCCTTCAACTGCAACGTCAAATCCAGGAACAGCAGTAACTGTTACACCATGCGTTGTAGAAGAAGCTGTAAACTTGAACCAAACATCTCTTATTGGAGAACTAGCACCTGTACAAGCTGGAGCAACAACACCATTTGTTGTAGTGAAGGTAGCACCAATTAAACTTGTTGTGCTACTTACAGACGATGAAGGAGCTGTTGTATCAACATAAGCATTACAGGTTGATAAAGCCCCAGGTGTTATAACAACAGCACCACAAGGATTATCATTCAATGGATTAGCAATAAGTGAATCACTCACACATATAGAAAAACCTGATCTTGTTCCAAATCCACTTCCATTATGAGAAACTCTAAGGTAGTAAGTAGCTCCTGGAGTTAATCCAACCGGATCTAAGGTTTCAGTTTGACCAAAATTAGTGGCTCCTGTAGTTGCATTAACGCAACCAAAACCAGCAAGATTTGCAAATAAATTGTCTGTCAATGAAACTACGGCATCAAAACCAGTAGCGCCTTTTACAGAAATTGTAACTTGACCTGAAGCAGGTGCAACAAAGCTAAACCAAACGTCATCATCCGGTGCAGTGGTGCACGTAGAGGGCTGTGGTGATGCAGTTGCACTGCCGGTAGTATAATAAGTACCACATAAATTAACACATGGTGATGAATTTACTGGTAGTAAAATTGCACCAGCTACATTATCATTGACAGGAGCTGTGTAAGCAAAAGTCGATGTTCCTGAAAAAGCTGTCGCTGCTTCAAACGTATATTTTGAATTACACTCTGTATCAACTGCTAATGATGTTGGATCAGTTGCTCCAAAAGCAACAGAGTTTTCACCTAACAACGCTAACGTTCTGAAAGTACCAGTCCCAGATGGACCAGCTAAACCAACGGAATAGGTATAAGGTGTAACATTTGAATTAGGTGTAGTACCATTTTGAGATTCCATCGAACCATATAATAACTCAATTTTATTTGAAGTTTCATACAATTTTGCCTGAAAATTCAAGTTAGGACCAGGATAAGAAAATCGCTCCATTCCAATCCATTCAACAGTAAGCACTCTATTCGGTGCAACACCATCTAATTGATATTTAATAAAAGTACCTATCTGTGCAACAGGAACTCCACCAGTAACAAATAAATCATCCCAAAACGGAGCTATGATATTAACACCAGTAGATAAGCTATTTGTAAATGATGAACTTGTTGAAGAACCTAGTCCAATAAAACCATTGGTATTAGCAACAAATTGTGTATAATTTGTTCCTTTATAAAAGAAATTAAATCCAATATTCGTGGCAGATGAACTACTATCATCTAAAGAACTAAAGCCTGTTAAAGCAGTACCCGAACTTTGAATTGAATTGAAGGTAATTCCAGTGCTTCTTGCTACATTGAAATCACAACCTACTAGTGAATACGTTACAACATTAGAAAATCCTGATAAACCTGAATTTGAACAAGTAACTTTCAATCTATAATAACGCGTACCAGTTAAAATAGGTGGGGTATAAGTAGCAGTTAGAGCCCCAGAACCTCCTACGGCATTTGCCCAAGCATCTGCAACACCATTATCATCAGACTCTTCCCATTGCAAAGTAATACCTGTAACTCCTGTTGAAAATCCAGAAACAGTAACTGGAGATGGAACAATGCCATTACATGCAGAAATGTTCGAAGCAGACACTGTTCCTCCAGATGGAGTTCCGGCACATGGTTGAGAAATATCAGCAGTATTAGCTCCAACGTATAAAGCACCAGCTGTTAATTGTGCAGTAGTTAAACCTATTCGTTGAGCACCTGGGGTAACTGTACCGTTTTGATGTGTTCCACCAAAAGGACCAGAAGCCAACATAATGCGAGAATTTCCATTTGACCCAACATATGAACCATTAGCTAAAGCTACAGCAGTATGTGTTCCAGAAGCATAAACATAACCAGCTTCAGCCGTTACAGTCCAATTACCATCATAACGGTCAGTAATAGTATAAGTACCGTCAACTACTGACAAACCAGAAGTTACAGTAGTAGCATCAGCATATGCAACAGTCAATTCTCCAGCAGTATTACCTGTTACAGTAGCAGAAGATCTTGAAATATACATCGCTCTAGTAGCACCAGAAGCCGTTAAAAATGGATACCTACTAGTTGTTCCTGTAGGATCACTCCCTGCAGTAACGGTAGTTCCTACAGCAGATGTTGTCCACCATCGAGCAAATCTAGCACCAGGCAAGAAACCTGTGCCGACAGCAGCTGTTAATGTATTTCCAGCAGCATAATTACCAAAAACTAATTTATTAGTTCCTAAATTAATTCTAGCAGCAGTTAACGTTAAATTATACGCAACGCGTATGTTATTAAAAGACCAATTAACATTTGGAGTAGCAATGTTTGTATTAGAAAAAACTAAATTTCTAATAACACCTGCTGTATTGGTTGTGCCTGTTGCAGTAACTGTACCACCAAAAGCACCAGAACCGGTAACACTTTGAACAGTACTACCATTAAGAACCAATTGCCCAGCAGTTGTTGTCCCCACAGAAACATCGATCCTTCCATCATTTACTATATTACCAGCTACATTTAGTGTTTTACCAGTGGTACCATTAAATACGTTAAATAATCCTCCTGTAGAAACCGTAAGACTACCATTAACACTAAAAGCTGTTGGAGTTGTACCGTATGTCAAGATACCAGATGCTCCACCTCCAATTGTTAAATTATTGATAGACAATCCAGTAGCATCAATAGTAACTGTATGACCATTAGAAATAATAGCACTATCAATTGGTGTTGGGGCAATACCACCGACCCAAGTAGCGCCAGCAGACCAGTTTCCAGTCGCAGCTGAAACAAATGTAGCTGCAGTTCTTGAAACAAGAGATATATTATCAATCGTTCCTGCAGGATTAGTACCTGTACTATTATCGTTTTTCCACGCAAAAATTAACCTAAAGGTTGTGCCCGAAAAAGATCCTGGAATGTAGAAAGTAGACGATTGAGTGGTTGTAGCTAGATTACAAGAACCTACGAAAGTAGCTCCTGCTATTCCTGCTGGCACAACCGCCAAACCATTACCAGGATAAGTTGTTGTACCTACAGGCGTAATAGTAGTTGGAGCTGCAAAAACTTGGATAGCATCCCATGTCGATTCACCATTACTAATCCAATTAAATGTTAAATTGATAACATTTTCACCTGCTGGTACAGTTACATCTCTATAAAAATAGTTTAATGTATTGTCCACATTGCTATAACCATTCGATGTACCTCCCGTATTACTAATGAATGCGGAATTACCGGTAATAGCACCGCTTGAAACAGCTGTACCTACCACAAACTGATTTACAGAAGCCGAATTCGAAACAGTCCAACCATTTGCAGCAAATGTTGCACCATTATTAAATCCTCCGTCACCAGCTGGACTAATTAAAGTAGTTTGCGAGTAAATGGTATTACCTACTAAAAGTACGGCAATAAACATAATCAAATTCACAAACCACGACGTTCGCGTTTTACCTCGAGTATTGGGAGAGTTCCCAACTACTTCCGGCTCCTGCGAGCTGAGTTTCGAAAACATTCGATAACTCAGAGAATTGTAGTTATTCATCATAATTTAAAAAAATTGGGTTAATTAATGGGTTAAGATATAAATAATATTAATAATAATTTAACACTTGAAATGCAAAACCGATGTATTTACCAAAAAAATCGATAAAGTACATACTTAGCTGTCGCATTTTGTAATACAAATAGGAAAAAACAAAAAAAGCCCATACAAATGCAATTTGTATGGGCTTTTTAAAAAGATATTTTTAAAAAATTAACTTCTTTGTTACTAATATCCCATCAGTAGAAACAACATTCACCAACAATACTTGTTGCGAAGAATGAAGAGAAGTAATTTTAAAATCAGTAGCATTAACAGCATTGTTAGAATACAATAAACTGCCTCTGATATCATAAACTTGAATCGACTTCATCGGAGTTAAAGAAGAATTCAAATGGATAGTTTGATTTTCTTTTACAACTAACAAACTCTCCTCGGTAAAAGTTTGATCTACAACAGCTAAAGCACTTGAAGTAAATCGTAAAACAAAACGATCGTTAAAAGTACCAGCATTAGTAGTAAAAGCATAATTACTAAGTTTTAAATTGTGCATCACATTTAATAACTTATCTTCTAAAAACACTTTTTGAGTATCAAAAATACCATCAAAATTAGACAATTTAATTTCAAACGAACCAGCAGCAGTACTGCTATAACCTAAAGGCACAACGTCATTTTCATTAAAAGGTAAACCACGACCTTGTATAGCTAAATTTTGAGTTCCTAAAGTAGAATAGAAATTTACAGCGTTTCCTGCATTCACAACATCACCATCATAACCACTATCATAAGCATCTGTAGCACCAGCAGCATAACCAACAAGCGTTTGCTTGTAAGCACCTTGATTATTAAACAATTCTAACCAAACGCGACTCTTATTACCCGCATTAACTGAAGTAGCCGAATTGTTATATCTAAAAAACTGATTGTTATTTCCTGTTATACGCATTGAATTATTGAACACAGCATTTCCATTCAAGAAACCTTTTATAAAGAACCCTTGACCAGCAGCAACATTACCATTTGGTACAGCATTGTTAGCTCCCGGAGCACCAGACGTACCAACACCTCCCATATAATTATATACTGCATAGTCACTATTAGTATAATTGTTGTTAGTAATAATAGTATTATGTGTCCACAAGTAGATAGTTTTATCAACTACTCCTGTACCTGTTGTGATTCCATTGAAATCAAAGAATAAGTCAATATCAATAGCACTCGGATAAGGATTACCAATCAAGTTCACATCTGTAGCACCTAGTACAATTGGTGCATTAATAACACCATTATTAGGTACACCAGCAAAAACTCCATTAAAGATAGATGGGGTAATCGGATCGTGGGTATTTGGAGCACGGATAATGTAACCTTTACCGGCGATCATTAAATTAGTACTCGGCTCGCTCACATATTGATTAATAGCTGGGTTAAAAGAATAATATTTATCATATTGAGTCAAAGGTGAAAATGCAACCATAGTTTGTGGCGCAACTGGCGAAGACCAATAAGTATAATCAAATTTTCTAACAGGTGTAGTATTACGTTTATAAGTAATTGGTCCCGTATTAGAAACACCATTTACCACTTGTACCAAACTAGCATTATTTTCAAATGTCAAAGTACCTCCAGAAGTATTAACTGCGTTTTGAACAATCAAAGAATGTCCTGGCATAAAAATAACATCACCACTAGAAATAAATACCGAACAAGCCGTCAAATCTCCTGTTGAAGTGTAATCGCCATCAAAAACAGCTGCCACACTGGCACTTGGCGTACCATTACTCCAACCCGAACCATCCCAAGTGGTATCAAGTAAGGTAATCGTAACTACATTTGAAAATCCTGTACAACCACCATTAGAAACTACTGCTCTGTAATATCTTGTAGCATTCAATGAACCCATTTGTGCAGAAGTTAAGGTCGTAGAAGCACTTGTAGGAATATCAATTGGAGTAGTAAAAGCTAAGGTGTTAGAATACTGCCATCTTAAAACCGTTCCAACAGCACCACTTACGGTTAAATTAGCAGGAGCTCCCGAACAAATAGTTTGATTACTTGAAGCCGTTCCTGCAGTAACCGAAGCTACTGTCACAGACACTGTATTTGTAGCAGAACAAATTGTTGGACCAGGTGTGCTAGCAGAAGCAGTATAAGTAGTCGGCACGGCTGTACTAGCATAAACAGTATTAGCACCAGTACCTGCTACATAGGGCGAAGTAGCTGCTGCATCATTAAACAGTCCAGTCACTGGCGTCCAAACAATTGAAGAGGTAGCACTACCAGCAACTTTTACATTGTCAAGTGCCCACCACCAACCCCAGTTGGATTGATAATTAAAACGAATATAGATAGTCTGACCGACGTAAGCATTCAAATTAACAATGGCCAAAGCAAAGTTAGAAGCAGTTCCTTGATCAGCAGTATAACTATTTAAAGAAGTCCAAGGTCCTGTTGCTGAAGTCGAAACATCTACAGTAGCAATATCACTCGCTGCAAACCAATTAAAAAAGTGATAAAAACTTAAAGAAGCCGTTTGGTATCCAGTTAAATTAATCGCTGGCGATACCATTGAAGTACGCGTAACACTCGGCGAAGGTGTTCCTCCTTGTGCATCGGAATTAGAAACCACAAACTGAGAATTATCATTACTAAATAGAGTAGAAAACGAAACCGCAGAACCATTTGGACGTACAGTCCAAGCTGGTGCAGCAGCATTTGCTCCTCCTGACGAAGTATTTGAAGTAGTCCAAGCTCCTAATCCAGAGTTAAAATCTTCATTGAAAATGGTAATATTTGAAACTACTCCTCCAGAAGCTGTTAATGGAATTCCCGCGCCACCAGCACAAGATACCGTACCAGATGGTGCAGTAATTGTTATCGGTGTAGGAACATCATTAGCAACATAAACAAAAGAAACAGAATTCGTACTAAAAGCACCGCTTGTTTGATTCGCTGTTAAAGTATAAGTAGTATTTGAAGTATTTCTAAAGGTATATCCTGATGCTGGTGTACCCGTAACACCACCTGGTGGACTCCAAGAAAATGTGTCATAATCTGCAAGACCCGCAGTAATTGTTACTAAAGGCGATGCAATATTAGCGCATTGGGTACTAGTGTTAGAACTTAATGTTAAAGCTGGCGGTGCAACAACAACATTAATAGAATAATCTTCATAGGCTTGATATGCACCCACTCTACAAGGCGTTAAAGGTCCTCCTGTAAAAGTTGGGGCGTCAATACCTCCAATACGCATACGTCTCGGTCCAAGTGGCTGAGCCAAAGGAACAGTAAAACTAGCATTTAAAGTCGATGGATTCGGAGCAGCTGAAACTCCGGTGTAAACCGATTCGCCAGCATCATCAAAATCACCATCATTATTCCAATCCACCCAAATGTTAGTATCATAAGTAAATCCTGTTCCAAAAGTTATATTCACAGGAATAGTAGCACCTTGAGCCACATTCGTACTCAAACTAGAATAGTTTCCATAATTATTTGCCTCAATACCTGTAGTATTATTAATCGTACCCATAGTTACATTAGTAATACCATTCGGATCTTGAGTATTTCCTCCACCTGATGGCGAACAATAAGTAGGCGGAGCAATTGCTGTAGTAAAAGTTACATAATCAGACCACTGACTGTTATATCCTGCTGAACAGTTGCCTCTTACCCAAAAATAATAAGTGGTTGACGGAGTTAAACCAGACAAGTTGGCTACAGTAGCACCTGCCCCAACAGTACCTGTTCCTGCGGCATTATTAGATAATTGCTCAGTAGCAGTTCCAGTTCCAGTTCCTACACCAGTAGCGATAAAAGCTGTACCAACAGTATTCGAACTAGCTCCTATTAATGTAAAATTGGTAGTATTCACAGCGGTAATCACATAAGTAGCTCCAATCACAAATGAACCAGCTGTTTTAACAGGATTGGTAGTACTTAAAAAGTAAGTATAACCTCCTCCTGGAGCTGGCGAAGGAGCTGTCCACGAAACTAAAGCACTATTAAAAGAAACTAAAGCAGGAGGAACAGTTAAACCAGTTGGTTTCTTACAATTTGAATCATAAACCTGAATATCATCTAAATAAATCTCACCATTATTGGCATCAGAATAAGCGTGGAAACCAAAATAATATACACCTGTTGTCGGTGCAGTAAAGTTTACAATATTATTGAAGTTTGAAGTTTTAATAACCGGATGATTATCTACTGGATAAACCATAGCACTAGCCGTTGGAGCTAAACCATATTTTACCTCAAGTTTATTGGTTATCAAAGTATTTTGAGAAGAACCTCCATACAAATAATCTATAGTATACTCATTTCCAGCAATCAAATTAATTCCTCGTGTGTAAAACCAAGCATTAGCCGCTTCCACAGGATGGAAATTATAAATCAAATGTTCACTTAAAAAATTCGCACCCACAGGACCTGTTGTTGTAACCCATTGATTACCCAAAGTATTTTGTCTTGTAGTACAAGGCGGAATAGCCGGAGCAGTATAAGGATTACTAAAAGGATCAAAATCTTCAATATAAGCCGTATTCACAGCAGAACAAAAAGTAGTAAAAGGAGTTGAGGCAACCCAAGAACCAAAAGTACTTCCACCGCAAAAAGAACGAACATAAACTCGATATGTCGTATTACCTATTAAACTACTAATCGTAAAAGGATTAGACGGAACAGTACCACTTTGTGCTAAACCTGTTGCACCACTTCCTGGCAAACCACTAGTTCTAACCTCATAAACATAACCATTTGATGGAGCAACCGAAGGTGCCACAAAGTTAACATTAGCTGTAGTAATAGCTACACCAGAAACAGTAACGGAAGAAGGACTCGGACAAGGATCAGGCGTAAAACGGAAAGATCTAGCACTTCCCATCGCAATAATACCAGGTGTTGGTTTAATTCTTACTAAATCGCCATTAGCTGAACCCGCAGGTAGTATTGTCGTAGGCCAGTCAGTCGTAGGAGTGGGAAAAGCAAAATTTTTAAAATCAGCATTACTACTTCCTCTTAAACCAATCTGTCCGGTTCCATTACCATTTGGAGCAAAGTTATTGTAATGCAACTCAACAATATTTGATGTCTCATAAAGCCAAATTTGCATTTGCATATTGCCTGTATCCAAACCAGTTAAGGCACCATTAGATCTTCTAATACCCCAATCAACTTTTAATATTCTATTCGGACTTGTTCCAGTTACAATATATGAAACATTAATGGCTGCATTATTTGGAACCAACAAATCCATATCTCTTCCATAAACAGCAATTGCACCTGCATAAGCTTCAGTACTTGATAAAGGAATATAATTAGTGGTACTTGGCAATGTAGCTCCGAAAGTCATAAAACCATTCATCGAAACTTGGACATTGGTCAATGCAGGATAAGTAGCACCATTAAAGGTAAAATTAAAAGGCAATGGCAATGCCATAATCTGATCATCTGTTGCCGTAGATGTTGATGAAAGTGCGATCTTATTAGCACCTCCAACAGGAGAGGGCAACGGGGCATATGCATTTGTTACTGCAGTTACTGTATACGAACTCACCTGTCCAGTTACACTAATTGTGGTAAAAAGACCTAATACAACTAAAAGTAGGGTTTTAATCGCAGTAGTTTTAAAAAAAGTAGTTGTTAGTTTTTCAAGTAATGATACTATCATAGCATTTTTATTTTGGGATACAATTATAAACTTAATTAAGTGTATAAAAATACATTATTTTTTTGTAAAATTTTGATATAAGTAACTGTCTAACTGATAAATCGACAAAATGCATTATATAATCGATAAAAAACACGTTACATTTAAAAACACACCAATTCAAAAGTAAGAAATACGCTCATTAATATAATATGGAACAAATTGGTAGTCTATTTTGATAATTATAATTTTTCAATAATTTAACACCTATTATATAGATAGTAATAAAGAGTACCACAAAAAAGTAAAAGATACAAAAAAAGCTTCCCAAAAATGGAGAAGCTTTTTTTCTAAACTAACCTAACTATATTGATTCTAACCTAACTCAAGCGATAGCTATTTCTTGACTAAGTACACGTTTCATAAAAGTTCTGTAAAGCACTTTGTTTGGCGTAACACCCGAAGAAATAATCTGTTTTTTTGTAGAAATTTTAGTAGCAGATTCAGAAGATCTGTTAATATTTTGAGTTTGTTTAGAACCCATAAACCAATTCACAAAATCAACATCTGATTCAAAAGCAACAGCCGATTCAGTTACAACAGAAACAGCAGTAGTCTCACAAACCTCAGCAGTGACAGAAGTCTGACCAAACGTTTGAACACTTGATAATAAAAACACAACAAAAAGAATAACTAAAAACATTCTGTTTTCAGAGATAAATGATGTTGATGGAGTCGTTGTATTCATTGCTTTGTTTTAATTTCTGGAGCAAAACTACAGCCGCAACAACGAGAAATAAAATATATTCGATGAATAGCACCAAAACTCGTTATAACCCACCTTGCAGGTAATTAGTCTATAAAAGAGGTATTTAATCTAGAACCAACCAAACAATATCAAAAAAAGAAGAAAACATCCCACCAGAAACCAACCAACGAAACTCAACAGCAAAACTCAACAAAGAAACTCCACAAAGAAACTCCACCCCAATTTGTCATGTTGACAAAGGAAACATCCCACAAGAAACTAACCAAAGAAACTCCAAAAAAAACTGAAACAGAAAACTAATTACTAATCACTAAGAACCAATCACTAAGGACTAATCACTAAGGACTAATCACTAAGGACTAATCACTAATTAACGTACTTCTTAGTAACCTTCAATCCGTCACTAGAAGTAATCTCAATCAATAAAACCTGGTTGGTAGTACCAGCATCAAAAGAAGTTCTAGTCGCGTTAATGTCCTTCTTTTCAAGCAATAGCCTTCCTCGAACATCAAACACTCTAATCGACTGCATAAGAGCAGCACCCGAATCAATAAAAAGCTCTTGCGCAGGTTTATATAAAACTATAGCATCGCTATTAAAAGAAGCAGAAGAAACAGACAACGCACCATTGCGATACACTAAAACAAAACGTTCGTTAAACGTTCCTGCATTTGATCTAAACACATAAGAAGACTGTTTCAAATCGTGAATAATATCGGTAACTTTATCCTTCAAATAAATAGATTGATTCAAAAACAACCCATCAAAATCATACAGATTAATAGTAAATTCTCCCGAAGAAGCGGTATAAAATCCTAAAGGCACCTCATCCAAATCAGAAAAAGGCAAAGAACGTCCTTGTATAGATAAAGTAGACAACGTTGGAGCTAACGAATATAAAGAAACAGGATTCCCAACATTAAGATAATCACTATCATAACCACGATCAATTCCCATAGTCGCATTCGTAGCATAACCAACTAAAGTCTGCTTGTAATTGCCTTGATCATTAACAATATCAAGCCAAATCCTATGTTTTTCAATCGAAGTTAATACCGAACCTGTTCCTACAGTCGGCGCTTGCATTCTAAAAAACTGATTGTTATCTCCAACCAAACGCATAGCATTTCTAAAGGTTGCCACGCCGCTTGCTAATCCTTTAACAAAAAATCCTTGCCCTGAAGCAATTTTGCCATTTGGAACAGTGTTATTAATGCCCGTATTAGGTGCCGAACTGGTTCCTGTTCCTCCTAAATAATTATAAATCGCATAATCATTATTAGTATACTGACCCGCCAAAATTGGAGTGTTGTGCGTCCACAAATAAATAGAAGCATCCACTACACCAACATTTAAAGGATCGGATAAAAATAAATCAGCACTCACAGCACTTGGATAAGGATTTCCTAACAAATTAAAAGTACTTGCAGCAACCGAAACCGGAGTTGTAATAATACCATTATTAGGTACACCAACAAAACTTGCATTATATACCGAAGGCGTAACCAAACTATAATTATTAGGAGCGCGAATAATATATCCTTTACCCAAAGCCATACCGGAACTCGGAGCTACATTGGACCAATTTCCAAGGGCTGGACTAAATTCAAAAAATTTATCTGATGGAGTCAAAGGCGAAAAGGTAGACAACACTTGATTCGCTACAGGAGAAGACCAATAAGTATAATCAAATTTAGTCATAGGCATAGCAGATCGTCGGTAAGTAATATTCCCGGCATTAACCGCAGCATTATTCAATTGAACCAAACTTGAAGTAGTATTAAAAATCAAAGCGCCTGCTACAACCGTAACATCATTGGTGACTACCAACGAATGATTAGCATTAAAAGTAACCGTTCCTGCGCTTACACGAACAGAACAAGCATATAAATCACCAGTCGATGTATAATTACCAGCAAATATAGCTCTTGTAGTAGCATTAGGCACACCATTACTCCAAGAGGTACCATTCCAAGTAGTGGAATAAAAAGCTACAAAAACCACATTAGAATAAAGTTGACTACACACACCACTTCTAACAACTGCTCTAAAATAACGAATGGTTGCAAAGACACCCATTTGCGCTGGAGTTAAGATGGTTGTGGTATTAGCAATGGTAGTTACTCCAGAGGTAAAAGCAGCATCATTAGCATATTCCCATCGCAAAATACTTCCCACACTTCCCGTCAAAACAAGATTATTTGCAGGTGTTCCAGTACAAATGGATTGGTCACTGGAAAGCACTCCAGCAACAGTTTGTGGTGAAACAGTCAACGTGTTAGTAACAACTCGCAAACAACCATTAGACCCAGTTAAAGTGGCCGTATAAGTTATGGTATTCGTTGGTTTTGAATAAACAACAGTGGCAGGCGTATTGGCAACATAAGGTATTGTTCCTGCTGGATCAGAATATAAATCAGTAATCGGAGACCAGGTTAAAGCAGCGGTCAAAGTTCCTGCTACTCTTACATTATCCAAAGCCCAACAGTAACCCCAATTTGAAAAATAATTAAAACGAATCTTTAAATCAGGCAAGCCTAAATAAGCCGCTAAGTCTATAACCACATTAGAAAAAGCACCTGGTCCGCCTTGCAAAACAGTATAGTTTTGTAAATTAGTCCAAGTAACGCCATTGTCAGAAGTGATTTGTACTTCAAATTTATCAAACGCAATAGCATTAATATAATGATAAAAACTCAAATTCGCTGACGTAAATCCTTCCAAATTAAAGGAAGGCGAAGTTAAAGTAGTTCTTGTAATCGTACCCGCGGTACCACTTTGCGAATCAGAATTGGCTAAATAAAATTGGGAATTATCATTACTATTGAAAGTAACATTCCAACCAAAACCATTAATGTAATTATAGCCTGCTGGCCTCAAAGTCCATTGCGACGCCAAAGTATTGCCGCCAGTAGAACTATTTGCTACAACCCAATTATTGGTCGGAGCATTAAAATTTTCATTAATCAATACTGCTGGACTAGCGATGCTCGTACTTCCTAATAAAGGCTGCACCGTTCCTTGACAAATGGAAGGATTAACAGGAAGTATGGAAACAATCGGCGGCGCTTGATTAACTACCACGGTCAAAGTAGCTAAATTACCACACTGTGCACCTGTGGTTTGATTAGCCAACAAGACATAGGTAGTAGTAACCGTTGGATTAAAAGTAAATCCTGCTGCAACCGATCCTGAAACACCTGTAGAAGGCGACCAAACCAAACTATCATAAGAGGAACCACCAAATACGCTAACTAATGATGTAGTTTCATTTTCACATATAGTCAAAGTAGAAGCACTCAAACTTAAAGCTGGTGGAGCAGAAACAGTAGCTGTTACCGGAACTCTACCCGATAAACATTCTGTGGTAAACCTCCAATTATAAGCACCCAAATTAAAATTGCCATCAATACTATTGCCTTCGATACTAGCTACTGAAGACACATAAGGATAGGACGAATTGGTAGTATTCATACGCAATCCTGAAGCAGGTAACGTATCAAAATATAAATTATATACGCCCGGAAGTAAATTATAATTCATTATAATTTGCTGCAAGGTAGATCCACCTGCAACAGACGTAGTAAAATTAAAACTAGCTAAAGTAATATTGGCAGAATTTCGAATAACCAATTTTCCTGCCTGTCCAGATGCTATGGGAAAGATATCTACAGATTGTAGAGAAGTTACCGTATGAACGGTAAAATTCACAAAACCTTGATAATTCTGAAGTCCTTTAACACCCAATTGAGTGGTTGGATTGGATGGACCTAACTTTACTATAGCTCCAAATGCTCTAGCCTCAGCATAATATGTGGTAGTAGCACTTAATGGTGCTGTCGTAAAAGTTGTTCCTGAACCAACCTGAGCACCGCTAGTCATCGAATCAAACCAACGAATGGAAGAACCAGAACTCGGATTCGCAACCAAATTCACTGTTCCATAACCACATCTTGTTGCCGCAATTGTAGAAGTTATTATTGGAGTAGAACACTCCGTATTAAACGTTTCTTCAACCGACCAAACACTCTTATCAGAAGAAGAACAATTACCTCGAATCCAAATATAATAACTTGTACTTGGATTCAAACCGGTCAAATTTAAAGTAGTTACTCCTGCTCCAACAGAACCAGTGGGTACCGTTAATGCGGTAGGTGGTGTTGCAGTTGTAGATAGAAAATACTCATAACCTAATGCGGGTGGAATAGTCGAAGGAATCCAACTCAAACTTGTTGTAGTTGATGTAATTGCAGTTGTGAGCACCTCCGTAGGTTCAATACAAGAAGGCGATGGCGTCACACTAATATCGTCAATAACTATGTAAGTTTGGTTAGCAATACTATTGCCTCTAAAACCAATATAAAACACACCAGAGTTTAGAGGTGTAAAATCAACTTGTGTAGTCTCGTAGAAACTATTATCAAAAGAAGTTAAGGTAGTTAATGTAGTAGTCATTCCTGCTACTGATTGACTAGTCCCGTACAACACAGATAAATTTTCAGAATTAGAAGCTGTATTACCGGTATTATAACTAAACTTTAATCGATAAGAAACTCCTCCGGTTAAACTCAAACCAGGTAGAAAAAACCAATCGTTCATATCAACGGTAGCATTCTTATCTATTTGAATAGAACGAGAAGCTGAAGCAAAATTCAAGGACTGAGTACGCCATTGATTCGTATCGGCATTAGCATTCAAAACCGAAAAACAGGTAGGAACGCTGCCAACTGGCGTCAAATCGAAATTTTGAACATACGGAATGGTATAAAAACCACAGGTCGTTGCAACCGTGATGGTATTACTATTAATTATACAACCCGGACCAAGAGCTCTCACTCTATAATAATAAGTTGTAAAAGGCAACAATCCCGATACCACTTGAGAGGTAACACCAGAACCCAAAATCAAATTATTATAACCCGGTAAAAAAGTGGTAAAAGCAGAACTCGTTGAGATATCAAGAGCATAACCTGTTGCACCTGCTACTGGATTCCAATTGGCAGTAAATTCGTTTCCTCCAACAGCCACAGCAGCATTGGCTACAGCCGATTGAAAACAAGTCGTTGCCGATCCAAATAACGGATCAACTAAATTATAAAACGGACCTCCTGCACATTTTTCATTAAAAGAAATCACCCAATAATAATAGGTGGTTCCTGAAGTTAATCCGGTCTGATTAAAGGTAGTCAAATTAGAATTAGCAACCACTCTATAAACAGGAGCAGCACCATAATTAAAACCTACATTATAAATGTTTCTATTGATAAAAGTGGCAGAAGTTGGTGGCGTATTGACAGTACTTCTTACAATTAAATATTTAGAAGGTGCAGGATTAGCCGCAGTAAACGTATTTCCTAAAAAGGAATTACTTGTTATGCCTGTGCCTCCAATAATTAAACCGGTAGCTTGACTAGGCGGTGTGACGCAAGGCGGACCAGGAACATACAAATATTGAAAACCAAACGGAGGAAACGCAGAAGGATTCGTTAACAAGGTATGATTATTTAACGTACCATTAACAGTAGCACCGGTAACGCTCCATAATTGGTTACTTCCCTGAAATCGATTAAAGACATTACCTTGATTGAAATCACTATTCTGACCACGCAAACCAACTTGAACGTTCACCGTAGTAGTCGATAAAGTAGTATCACAATTGCCATAAACTAGCAGAATCTCATTAGTGGTTTCTGACAAACGAATTTGAAAATCCAAATCACCAACAGCTGCTTTTCTATTAGCACGCGTCCATTGCACAATAAAAGTTCGGTTAGGTGCAACGCCTTCTACTGCATAAACAATAGCTGCCGGATTCGAAACACTAGAAACCAAATCAGTTCCTAAAGCACTAATAACACCTCCACCAATAGCACCATTATAAGTCGTATTATCAGATAGTGGAGTATAATTAACGGCCGATGGTACAACAGTTCCAAAAGTGATAAAACCATTCGGACTAATATAACATTGGGTAAAATTAACACTGTCGTAATTAAAAGTAAACCCTATAGGCACTTGAATAGCTCCCGAATTATCCCAAGGTGCCGCAATAGCCGTTGTGGCTGTAACAGGCAAAGGTGTAAAACCAACAACAGATTGGGTTAAAGTATAAGCATTTACTTGCGCAATAGCACTAGTAGTTCCAAATAGAACCAACAATAAAGCAACGATAAAAGAAGTAAACGTATTTTTTTTTCTTGGCAACATTAGTATTTACGAGACTACAATGACACATTAAAAACAACACTTTGACTACACCTAACTATTTGAATAAATAACAGTTAGAAGTATGACTCGACTAAAATAACATATTTTAACATAGTGCCCATAGAACTCGTAATTTATTCGATTATAAACAATAAAATCCGATGAAATACATTAATTAAAACAAAATTAGCAAACGAATAACAAAAAAAGTTTTCTCTTTTTGCTTTAGAAAATACGTAAGGAATTTCACCAACATTGTGTAATAAAAAAAACAAAAAAGCAACAATATTTAAAACCATATTACGTTAAAAAAAAATCAACTTATTCAATTAATAAACAACAAACTAAGGTATGGCTAGAGTAATTGCACCATTTAAAATTGTAGGAACCATAGGAGATTTGAACTTTTATATGGATAAAGAAAAAGAAAATAATTATGTAAGAGCCAAAGGCAAAACAGGAGTTTCATCAAAAGAATTCATGCAAAATCCAGTCTTTACAAAAGCAAGAAACCACGGCAAAGAGTTTGGAAGATGTACAATAAAAGCAAAAAATTTTAGGTTTACTGCCTTGTACCTATTCAAAAGAGCAAAAGACGGAAGCTTCGCAGGAAGAACCAACAGATTAATGTTGGACGTAATGAACGAAGACACCGAAAACCAACCAGGCGAAAGAACCGTAGAAATCGGAATGAAATCGAGTGATGCCAAAGATTATTTTGTTGGTTTTGAAGGCAATAAAGCAAGACCACTAAAAAAAGTTTTAAAAGCCAAGTGGCACTGGAACGAAGAAACCAGTGAATGCACCATACCAAAATTCCACCCAAGCAAACACCTAGACTGGCCAGAAGAAGCCGAATTCGCCCATATAGCAATAGCAAGAACCAATTGGAATTATGTAGAAAATAAATTCACAACAATTTATAGTGAAGAAATAATTTTTGAAAAAGAAGAAAAACCAAGCAATCTAAAAATAAAAACAGCCATCCCAGAAGGCAACCACCTACAAGTAACCTTCCTATTCATAGGCTTCTCAATAAAACACAGAAAAACCACCAAAGAACTAAAAAGAATAAACAACACCATATCAATAATTTGGTGCAAATAGCAACAACTTAAAAACAAATCCACCCCAATCTGTCATTCCAACAAAGTAAGAATCCCACCAGAAACTCCACAAAGAAACTCCACCCCAATTTGTCATTCTGACGAAGGAAGAATCCCACCAGAAACCAACCAAAGAAACTCCACCCCAATTTGTCATTCTGCCGAAGGAAGAATCCCACCAGAAACTAACCAACGAAACTCCACCCCAATTTGTCATTCCAACAAGGAAAGAATCCCACTAGAAACTAACCAAAGAAACTCCACCCCAATTTGTCATTCTGACGAAGAAAGAATCCCACCAGAAACTCCACAAAGAAACTCCACCCCAATTTGTCATTCCAACAAGGAAAGAATCCCACTAGAAACTCCACAAAGAAACTCCGCCCCAATTTGTCATTCTGACGCAGGAAGAATCCCACCAGAAACTCCAAAAAGAAACTCCACAAAGAAACTCAACCAAAACACATCCAACCCAATTTATCATTCCAAAAAACGAAGAATCCCTCCAGAAACTCCACCCCATTTTGTCATTCCAACAACCAAAGAATCCCACTAAACCGGACTAGCAGCAATAATCAAAGAAACAATGGCCTCAACAGCAGCAGGTTCCAATTCAAAAAACAGTGGCAAGCGTAACAAACAATCAGTAAATTTATCAGAACAAACCAAATCCCTTCCATCGTGCTTTGAAGTATAATAGTCACTAGAATGAAGAGAAATATAATGAAAAACGGAAAGAAATCCGTGGGCTTTCAAAGTAGCAATCAATTGCGTTCGGTGCTCCAAATTGGCAGCAACAATATAAAACATATGCCCATTATTAGTAGCATAATCAGGAACATTGGGCAACCCAACAGCAGCATTATTTTTAAGCCCATCATAGTACCTATTCCATAACGCTATACGCTTTTCTTGAATACTCGAAATAGTTTCAATTTGCGCCCATAAAAAAGCAGCAATAACTTCTGACGGCAAAAAAGACGAACCCGTATCTACCCAACCATACTTATTGACTTCACCTCTAAAAAATTCCGCTCTATTTGTTCCTTTTTCCCAAATAATTTCGGCTCTTGGAATAAAACGTTCGTCATTAATAGTCAACATACCACCTTCTCCCGAAATGATATTTTTGGTTTCGTGAAAAGAAAATGCAGCCATATGGCCAATACTTCCCAAAGCTTTTTTGGTTCCATCTTTTGAAATGTAATAACTATCAATAGCCTGCGCTGCATCTTCAAAAACCAGCAAGTTATAACGATCTGCCAAGTCCATTATAGTATCCATATCACAAGCAACACCTGCATAATGAACCGGAACAATGGCTTTGGTTTTTGGAGTAATTAAAGCTTCTAACTTCGTAGCATCAATATTCGGATTATCAGAATAAGAATCAGCAAAAATAATGGTTGCACCTTGCCTAACAAACGCTATAGCAGTAGACACAAACGTATAACTGGGTACAATAACCTCATCGCCTTCCTGAATATTAGCTAACATCGCGGTCATTTCAAGCGCATCCGTACAAGAAGTAGTCAACAAAACTTTCTTGAAGCCATAATGTTCTTCAAAATAGGTTTGACACATCTGAGTATATTTTCCGTTACCCGAAATTTTACCCGAGTTTACGGCATCATAAATATAATGGGTTTCTTTTCCCGTAAGATAAGGTTTGTTGAATGGAATCATAGGTAGTATTTTGGAGGAAAACAAATAGTATTAAACGAAACAAAAAAGCGCTAAACCGGAATAAATTTACCTTTAGCAGGTAATAAAAATTTCATAAAACTCATCTCTTCATCGGTACTTCGTTTAGTATAAGTACGATCAGCAACATTAAAATATGTTAGTTCTTGGTTCCAATCGATTTCAGAAACATCCGAAATAATTTTGATAGATTTACAATCTGAATTCCATTCGTTCAAATAGGATTGCATCTTTTCTAATTTAGTAGTCAAAGAAACCTCATTAAATTGAAATCCTATTTTATCTGAAATGGATTTTGCTGGTGAACCCGCATAAATTTCATTATAAACCATATCTTTGGTTACAACCGATCCAACCATAGCCATTGATTTATCTTGTGCCGTGATCGGAGACACAATGCAATGTCCTACAAACCAAACATCGTTACCAATAACCATAGGTTTTTCGGTCAAAAAACGACAACCTTCAAGAGTATCACCAAATTTAATATGGCTCCAAATTTGGGAATGCGCACCAATACCACAATTATTTCCAATGGTCGTACCACCAATAGAATCAATGATGGTAAACTGTCCAATCCACGCGTTGTGTCCAATATGACAGGGCAAATAACCGTGTATGTTGGTATCGTGTTGTATTTTAGAATAATCTCCTAAAGAAAAGTCGTCACAAATAATTTGAACATTAGCGCCAATGTAGCAATTATCGCCAATAACAATTTTTTTGGCCTTACCGTTGATACCTCTAATACTAGCAGTGGGATCAATTATAGTATTTTTTCCGATGTAAAATTCTTCTGCAGCTACGTTACTATAGGTCATAATTTATAGTTTTATCAATAATGAAAGAAGGTCGGTCTTTAGCTTGGTCAAATATTTTACCAATATAGATACCTACAATGCCAATAATAGTGATTATAATACCAGAGAAGAACCAAATAGACACAAGTAAAGAACTATAACCCATTACCGAAATTTCTCCGTTAAAATACCTGTAAATAGTATATAGACCTACTAAAAACGAAAACATCGAGATAAGTAATCCTAATTTTACAAATAACTTCAACGGTTTATTAGAAAAAGAAATAATAGTATTAAAAGCCAAACTCAACAATTTGGAAAGCGTATAAGTGGAAGTTCCAGAAGCTCTCGGAGCGTGTTCTACTGAAATAGCTGTAGAGCTAAAACCTACCCAATTCACAAATAAAGGAAAAGACTTAATGTAATCTTGCATAGTCAAAACCGAAGCAATGACTTTTTTATTAAAGATACCAAAATTAGCAATAGTGCTATCAAATTTAGATTCTGTAAGATAGCTATAAGCAATAGAAAATAACTTAGAACTAAGTCGCTTAAAAAACCCGTCTTGTCGATGGATTCTTCTCGCCAAAACAATATCAAATCCTTCAATGGCTTTGGCATAAAGCGAAAGGATTTCTTTGGGTTGGTCTTGCAAATCACAATCCATAACAACAACCCACTCACCTTTCGCACAAGATAATCCCGCCATAATTGCAGGATGTTGTCCAAAATTGCGACTCAAACGAATACTTTTTACATTAGGATTTTGTCGTGAAAGTTCTTGCATAACTTTCCAAGAATTATCTGGACTTCGATCGTCTACCAATATAATTTCATACGTACAATTCAACTGTTGCATTACCGCTACTAATTCCGCAACCAATTGGTCGAGAATCTTCTCGGCTCTGTAAACCGGACTTACTAAAGAAACATGCGGTATATCAATCATAATCGCCCTAATAGTTATTCATATTGCGCAGCATAATAATTTTGATACGCACCCGAAGTAACATTCTTCAGCCACGTTTCATTTGCCAAATACCAATCAATTGTGCGTTCTAATCCTTGCTCAAAAGTAACAGAAGGTTCCCATCCTAATTCTTTATTGATTTTAGAAGCATCAATAGCATAACGCAAATCGTGTCCCGGACGATCTTTAACATAAGCAATCAATTGTTCTGAAGTGCCTTTAGCTCTTCCCAACTTCTCATCCATTTGAGCACAAAGTAATTTTACCAAATCAATATTTTGCCATTCGTTAAAACCACCAATATTGTAAGTTTCGTGATTCTTCCCTTCGTGAAAAACCAAGTCAATAGCAGCTGCGTGGTCTTCAACAAACAACCAATCGCGGGTATATTTACCGTCACCATAAACAGGTAGCGGTTTGTTATTAATGATATTATTTATAAACAACGGAATCAATTTTTCAGGAAAATGATAAGGACCGTAATTGTTAGAACAATTGGTAATTACATAAGGCAATCCATAAGTTTCACCATAAGCTCTCACGAAGTGATCAGAGCTAGCTTTGGAAGCCGAATAAGGTGAATTAGGATCATAACTAGTAGTTTCGGTAAACAAACCTTCAGCACCAAGCGAACCATATACTTCATCGGTAGAAATATGATAAAATCGCTTACCTTCAAAGTTGTCTTTCCAAATAGTTTTAGCCGCGTTCAATAAGTTCATCGTACCGATAACATTGGTTTTAACAAAACTCAACGGATCGGTAATCGAACGGTCAACATGCGACTCGGCTGCCAAATGCAACACGCCATCAAATTGATGCTCTTCAAATAAATTATTGATAAAATCAGCATCAACAATATCGCCTTTGATAAAAGTATAATTAGACGCTTTTTCTATATCAGCAATATTTTCAAGATTACCAGCATAAGTCAAGGCATCTAAATTAAAAATATGATAATTGGGATACTTAGTTACAAATCTTCTAACTACGTGAGAACCAATAAAACCTGCTCCTCCTGTGATTACTATTTTTTTCATTTTTATTCTGATTTTACTTCTACTGAATGAGGTTCAGATAAAAGTATTATAATTTACCATCTATATAACAATCTAAAACTCCTTTAACATCATAAACTACTGAGTTCGGATTTTTAAATTGCTCTAAATCTAAAGTTAAAAATTCTTTATGTGCAACACCCAAAACAATGGTGTCATAGCGTTCTTTGGGCACGATATTAGTCGTAACTAAACCATACTCATGCATAACTTCACTTGGATTAGCCCACGGATCAAATACAGATACCGTTATACCATAATCTTGTAAGGATTTAATAACATCTACAATTTTAGTATTCCTTACATCAGGACAATTCTCTTTAAAAGTGATACCCAATAACAACAATCTTGAATGATTTACTGGAATACGCTTTTTTATCATCAACTTCACAATTCGAGAAGCCACATACTCACCCATACTGTCATTCAGACGCCTTCCGGCCAAAATAATTTCAGGATGATAACCTGCTTCTTGAGCTTTTTGAGCCAAGTAATAAGGATCAACACCAATACAATGTCCGCCAACCAAACCAGGTTTGAAGTTTAAGAAATTCCATTTAGTACCAGCGGCTTCTAAAACAGCCTGAGTATCAATATCTAAAATATTAAAAATTTTGGCCAACTCATTTACGAAAGCAATATTGATATCTCGTTGAGAATTTTCAATTACTTTGGCAGCTTCCGCTACTTTTATAGATGGCGCTAAATGTGTTCCAGCCGTAATAACGGACTTATAAATTTCATTGACTTTCAAACCAATCTCAGGTGTTGAACCAGCAGTGATTTTTAAAATCTTATCTACCGTATGCTCTTTATCACCCGGATTAATGCGTTCAGGTGAATAGCCTGCAAAGAAATCTACATTATATTTCAAACCACTTACACGTTCCAAAACTGGAACACATTCTTCCTCTGTAAGTCCAGGATAAACGGTGGATTCATAAATAACAATATCTCCTTTTTTAAGTACCTTACCAACCGTCTCACTCGATTTATACAAAGGAGTCAAATCAGGACGATTATTTTTATCAACTGGAGTTGGTACGGTTACAATATAATAATTACAATCTTTAATGGCTTCTAAATCGGTTGTACAAAACAAACCAACGCCACTTAATGGTGCATCAATAAGTACGGACTCCAAGAGTTCTTTTGAAACTTCTAGAGTAAAATCATTACCCTTGTTAAGTTCAGAAACTCTACTTTCGTTGATATCAAATCCTACCACTGGATATTTTGTTGCAAACAATCTAGCCAACGGCAAACCTACATATCCCAGACCAATAATACCGATTTTTACCTCCATCTAAAAGTAGTTTTAATTATTAAAATTTAGGAACCAATTTCTTGGTAAATAAAACCGATAGCTCTAATTTTTTCTGAATCTAGTAAATTTCTTCCGTCAAAAACAAACGCCGGCTTTTTCATTCCATCATAAATCTTCTGCCAATCATAATTTTTGAACTCATCCCACTCGGTTAATACCGCAATAGCGTGCGAATTCGCACAAGCCTCATAAACATCACTAAAAGAAGTTACGTGCTTTTTATTTTGATCTTCTGAACGTGTTTCAAGGTAATTCAAATCAGAAATCACTTGTTTATAAGCCACCTTCGGATCATAAACAGCAATATTAGCTTGCTCATTTATCAAATCATCAGCCACATAAATAGCAGCAGATTCTCTTGTATCATTAGTATCTTTCTTAAATGCCCAACCTAAAAAGGTAATCTTTTTATCGGCAATAGTGTTGTACAACGTACTTACAATATTTTTAGAAAACCTTCTTTTTTGGTGATCGTTCATAATGATTACTTGCTCCCAATAGTCAGCAACTTCATGCAACCCGAACGACTTTGAAATATAAACTAAATTCAAAATATCTTTTTGAAAACAAGACCCTCCAAAACCTACAGAGGCTTTTAAAAATTTAGGTCCAATTCTACTATCCATTCCGATAGCTCTTGCAACTTCATTTACATTAGCGCCTGTTTTTTCGCATAATTCCGACATCGCATTAATAGACGAAACACGTTGTGCTAAAAAAGCATTAGCCGTAAGCTTAGACAACTCCGACGACCAAACATTAGTAGTCAAAATACGATCCTTCGGAACCCAATTAGCATAAACATCTACCAGTGCTTGAATAGCTTTTTGACCTTCTTCATCAGTATCACCACCAATTAAAACACGGTCTGGCGCCAGCAAATCTTCTACAGCTGTACCTTCTGCCAAAAATTCAGGATTAGACAATATTTGAAATTGAACACCATTACCAGTATTATCTAAAATACTCTTAATAGCCTCAGCTGTTCTAACAGGCAATGTTGATTTCTCAACAACAATTTTATCCGTTTTTGAAACGCGTGCAATTTGTCTAGCACACAATTCAATATACTTCAAATCTGCAGCCATACCCTTTCCAGAACCATAAGTTTTAGTAGGCGTATTAACCGAAATAAAAATAACTTGAGCTTCGTCAATAGCCTTATCTACTTCAGTTGAAAAGAAAAGATTTTTCCCGCGTGAATGCGCAACAATAGCTCCAAGACCTGGCTCATAAACTGGAATGTTATCAACATCGTCATCATTCCATCTAGCGATGCGCTCTTCGTTCAAATCAACTACAGTTACCTTAATATGTGGACACTTTTGAGCGATAACCGCCATAGTTGGTCCACCCACATAACCTGCTCCGATGCAGCAAATATTTGTAATTTTCATTCTATTTTATTTTAAATGTTCCCAATACCATTTCACCGCTTCCTCTAAGCCCAATGAAAAGGAGTATTTTGGATTATAATTTAGTAATCGTTTTGCTTTTTCAACACTAGCCAAGGAATGAGGAATATCACCAACGCGCTCCGGACCATAAGTCACCGCAACCTCAGCAATAGACGCATCATATTTAGATAAATACTTTTTCAACAAACCAACCATATCATTCAAAGTGACACGATCGCCAAAAGCCGTATTATATATTGTATTTAAAGCCTCTTTATTGTCAGTAGTCATAGCCAACTCATTCATTTGAATCACATTATCAATATAAGTGAAATCTCTAGAATAACTGCCATCACCATTAATTACCGGACTCTCATTCTTCATCAACTGCATAACAAACTTAGGAATCACAGCAGCATAAGCTCCATTAGGATCTTGACGTCTTCCAAAAACATTAAAATACCTCAATCCGATAGTTTCTAATCCATAAGTTTTACTAAAAATGTCAGCATACAATTCATTAACATATTTAGTAATAGCATAAGGCGACAGCGGTTTACCAATCACCTCTTCCACTTTAGGCAACACCTCAGAATCCCCATAAGTTGATGAACTCGCCGCATAAATAATTCGTTTAACTCCATTATCGCGTGAAGCAACCAACATATTCAAAAACCCAGAAACATTAACTTCATTACTAGCAATAGGATCTTGAATAGAACGTGGCACCGAACCCAATGCTGCCTGATGAAGCACAAAATCTTTGTCTTTTGTGGCTTGCATACAAGTTTCTAAATTTCTAATATCACCTTCTATCAAAGAAAAGTTATCCTTATGTAATAAATGCTCAATATTCTTTTTATGACCCGTAGAAAAGTTATCCAAACAAGTTACGTGATAATCTTTAGAAACAAAGTACTCACATAAATTAGATCCAATAAAACCAGCACCACCTGTTATTAGTATTTTCTTGACAACTTCCATTTATGAGTTTTTCTTTTTAAAGATGGCATTATACCACTTAACCAAAATGTTATTAGAAACCTCTTCTTCGTGATACCCATTAGAATAGGCGCCATATCCATAACCGTATCCATAACCATATCCAGCACCATATTTGGCTTTATTTTGGAAGCCATTTAAGATGATACTTACATTGTGTAATTCTTCTCTCTTAACTCTATTGTTTAATAAGTTAATCATTTCTTTTTTAGTGAAATTTTGACGAGTGACATACAGCGTAACATCAACATAGCTTGAAAGTTCTACTGCATCTGTTACTAGTCCAACTGGAGGTGTATCTAAAATTACGTAATCATATTTGTTTTTTAATTCGTCCATAAACTCACTCATCGTTTCACCCATAATTAATTCGGATGGATTAGGTGGAATTGGACCTGATGTGATTACATCTAAATAAGGAATTTTAGTACTTTGGGTTACTTCTTCTAAAGTTGATTGACCGATTAAATAATTTACGGCACCAATATTATTTTTAAGATTAAAATCGTCAAAAATTTTCGGTTTTCTTAAATCTAAACCAACTATAACCGTTTTCTTTTCGCTTAAAGCAAATACTGTGGCAATATTAATAGAACAAAAAGTTTTTCCTTCACCACTGACTGACGACGTAAGCATTAGCACTTTACTACCTGAAACTTTTTGCTTTTTATACAAAAATTGGAGCGACGATCGAATGGCTCGAAAAGACTCGGATAAAGCTGACTTTGGTTTTTCAAAAACGGCTAAATTGGTATCAGAATGCTTCATTCCAACAACTCCTATTAAAGGAATATTTGTCAAGGAATTAATATCATCTGTATTTTGAATGGCGTTGTTGATAAAAAAGATTAAGAACACAATCAACAACGGAATAATCAATCCGGTGAAAATAGCAATAACATAATTAACGCCTGTTCTTGGACCAATCAAACCACCACCAATATCTTTTGCAGGATCGATAAATTGAATGTCTGATAAGTTAGCTGCCTTAACAATTTGAGCCTCATTACGTTTTTGTAAATAAGCATCAATCACACTGTTACTAAGATTAAATTTCCTCATTATTTTGAGATAATTTTGACTATCTTCGGGTAAAAGTCTAATATTATTTTCGGCCTGACTTATCTTACTTCTAACTTGATTAGATTCAAATTGAATAGCAGCTTTAGCAGTAGCAATATTTTCTAATAAAACTCTTTTTACAGCCGAAATCTCGTTATCAATAGTATTGAACATTAATTCGCTTTTTACAGAATAAGCCATTTCAGACCTTCTAACTGAAAGCGAAATCAAATCAGATACATTTCTTAAAATATTTGGCTCTTCAATTCCCGCTACAGAAGGCGCAGGAAGTTTAGAATAATCAGTACTGTTTCTTAGATAATTATTTAATGAATTATAATAATTAATTTTTCTATCAATGTCATCTTTGGTAATATCTAACTCTTGAATTTGAGTTTGATAATTTTCTCCTCTTTTCTCTATTTCAACAATATTCTTATTTCTGCTAAAATCTTTCAATTCATTATTGGAATCTTTCAGATCACCTTCCATCAACGCTAAAGTAGTATCAATGTATTTAATGGTATTTTCAGCAAATAAATTTTTACTTTCTAATTGCTTTTTCATTAACATTCTAACAGTAGCGTTAAGATAATCAACTATTCTAGCTTTGTTAGTTCCTTGCATAGATAACTTTAAGATAGAACCAGCTTTTTCGTCAATAAGAACCTTTACGTTTTTATAATTTGAAACTACATCATCAAATGAATTCATTTTAACAATGAACTTTTGATTGGTATAATTACCTGGATTCTCTTTGATTTCAAGAACCATATTAAGGAATGGAAGCGCTACTCGTTGTCCGACTTTAAATCGTTTTATAAAATCACCACTCACCACAGATTGTGCGTCTCTTGTATTGGTATTATAATTAATAACTGCAGCAGAATTAGACTTGAAATTGATTTTAATTTGGTATTCTGTAGGCGATTTAAAATCTATTTCAATTGGTGTTCCAAGTAACTGATTTTTACTTTTGTCAATTTTAATTAAAAACGGTGTTTCACCATAAATATCCTTGGTATAATACTTTTGTTCTTGCTGATAGTCAATAAAAAAATCTAGTTTATCTACAACCAACTCGTTATGCGAACGCGATTTTAATGTCGTAGCAATAGTTTGAACTTGATCGGATGTTCCGCCCCAATTAAAAACTAAACTGGTATTTGAAGTAAATAATGGGTTTTCTTGTTCTTTAACAGCAATAGTAGTTTCAAGAGAATAAATCTTTTGTTTTCTAATATTTATTTGATAAGCAATACCCAAAGAAATTGCTAAACCCAATATAAACCACTTCCAATAACTACCCGTTTTTATTAAAAAACCTTTAAAGTCAAAGCTGTTTTGGTTTTCAAAAAAAGAAAAATCTTTTATATCTAACATTATTGGTTATTTTAGTTTTTAAGTAATAAAAAAGTGGTGGTTGCCAGCGATAAGATGGTAATAATAGTACCCAAAGATTCTATTCCAGTTTTTCCTGTACCCCAAGTTTTTTGTTTCAATGGCTTAACATAGATATAATCGTTAGGCTGTAAATAATAAACCGCTGACTTCATTGCATTCTTATCAGTCAAATCAATTTTGAAAGTCTCTGCACCTTGCGGAAATTGTCGAATAACCACAACATCTTTTCGATCACCGGTAACTGTAATATCACCTGAATTAGCAATGGCTTCTAATACGCTTACCTTTTCTTGATATAAAACTTTAGTACCAGGAGTACCAACTTCACCATTTACAGTATATCTAAATCCGGCAAGTTTAACACTCACAAACAATTGAGCAGTTGCCTTGAAATATTCATCTAACAATCGTTGTTCTACCTTAATTCTCACTTCTTCGGCAGTAAAGCCAAGTACATTTACCTCGCCCAAAACCGGAATTCGGATGTTTCCGTGATCATCAACTGTGTAACCATTAAAAAATAAAGATTCAATTGTTGGAGATAATTGCGTTTTGCTTGTAGTACTAAACATCTCAACCAAACGCTCATCTAGTGCTTTTATAGTGATGCTAAGCACGTCATTAGTTTGCAAACGATAAGGTTTATTGGTAGATTCTACAACATTTGCAGTAGTAGAATTTCCTTTATCTTGTAGATAAATTAAATCCTTTGTTGGTACACAAGATGTAAGAAAAACGCTTACGAAAAATAATATATATAAAATTCTACAATTCATTATCAAAAGTAATTTAGCAAACAAAGATAGTTTTTCAAATGTAAAAACAAAAAAGTTAGAATAGAATATTAACTAATTATTTTTAAGTGAATTTTCAAAAGGAACTCGTTGCAGAATACTTCGTCCCAAAGTGACCTCATCGGCATACTCTAATTCGTCGCCAACCGCAATTCCTCTTGCAATTGTAGAGGTTTTTATATTGTAATCTTTAAGCTGTTTGAAAATAAAAAAATTGGTAGTATCGCCTTCCATTGTAGAGCTTAATGCAAAAATAATCTCTTCAATCGCTCCCAATTTTACTTTTTCAACTAACGAATTGATATTCAATTGACTTGGTCCAACGCCATCAATTGGCGATATTTTACCACCAAGAACGTGATAAACTCCCTTAAATTGATTGGTGTTTTCAATAGCCATTACATCGCGAACATCTTCAACAACACAAATTATTTTGTGGTTTCTTGATGCATTTGCGCAAATTTCGCAAACATCTACATCGGAAATATTGTGGCAATTTTTACAGAATTTAATCTCATCGCGCATTGTGGTTAATGCTTGCGATAAAAAATGAGTTTGCTCACTTGGTTGTTTCAACAAATGAAGCACTAATCGCAAGGCAGTTCGTTTGCCAATTCCGGGCAATTGCGCCATTTCGTTAACCGCTTTTTCGAGAAGTTTAGATGAAAATTCCATTTGGCAAAAGTAGTATTTTTTAAAAAGAGAATAGAAAAAAGAGCATAGAATATAGAAAGTTTATTAAGAATTCTATATTATGTCTTTTTTCTATTTTCTATACTCAATGTTCTCAAATATTTATATTTTAGCGCAAACAAAAAAACCATTTATGTCGCCAATAGCCATTCTAATTTTAATTGTAGTTTACTTCGGATTATTAATTTTTATATCAAATGTTGTTAGTAGAAAAAGTACTGATAATGATACTTTTTTTAAGGCCAACAAAAATTCAAAATGGTATTTAGTAGCCTTTGGAATGATTGGTACAGCAATTTCTGGAATCACTTTCATTTCCGTTCCTGGCGAGGTTGGAAATCCTGATCTGCAGTTTAAATATTTTCAATTTGTAATAGGTTGCGCCATCGGATTTATAATTGTTGCCAAAGTTTTACTTCCGTTGTATTATCGAATGAATTTGACTTCAATCTATGGTTATATCGAGCAGCGACTTGGTGTGGTGAGTTACAAAACTGCTGCAACAATTTTCTTAATTGGAAGAACAATTGGGTCGGCTTTTAGGTTGTATTTAGTGGTTTTTGTTTTACAAAAATATGTTTTCGACGCATTAGAAATTCCGTTTGCAATTACCGTTTTAATCTCGCTCGGATTGATTTTTGCCTACACCTATCGCGGTGGATTAAAAACCATAATTATCACTGACACACTACAAACTTTTTTCTTAATTTCGTCGGTATTCTTAACGATATTTTTTGTTTGTAGAAGTTTAGATTTTGGAATAATCGAAGCTTTTGAAGAGGTAAAAAACAGCAATTATTCTAAAGTATTTTTCTTTGAAGATTATTTGAAAGGCACTTATTTTTGGAAACAAATTTTGGGTGGAATTTTTGTAACTATTGCCACAGTAGGATTAGATCAAGATTTAATGCAGAAAAATTTGAGTTGCAAAAACATTGGTGAAGCACAAAAAAATATGTTTACTTTCACAGGTGTTTTTGTTTTAATAAATATCTTTTTCTTGAGTGTTGGTGCGTTATTGTACATCTATGCACAGAAAAACGGAATACAAGTTCCGATGGTGAATGATGTGGCTAGAACTGATTTACTTTTTCCTGAAATTGCTATAAATCATTTGAGTATTATACCGACAATAGTGTTTTTGTTAGGATTGACAGCGGCAACATTTGCAACTACTGATAGTGCGTTAACCGCATTAACTACATCGTTTTGTGTAGATTTTCTTGGAATGGACAAAAAGCAATCAACGGACAGCAATCAGCAGTTATCAGATGATAAAAAAATGGTTCAAACGCGCCATTGGGTTCACGTAGGATTTTCTGTTTTGATGTTTGTGGTGATTATCATTTTCAATGCCATCAATGACGATTCGGTTGTGAAAATGGTTTTTAAAATTGCTACTTACACTTACGGTCCATTATTAGGATTGTATGCTTTTGGTTTGTTTGTTAAATCCAAAACCGTTCACGATAAATTGGTTCCACTAATTTGTTTGATTTCTCCTGCAATATGTTTTTTGATTTCTCAAAATTCTGCGGCACTTTTGGGCGATTACGTTATTGATAACGAATTAATTATCGTTAACGGATTAATTACTTTTATTGGATTATTGGCAATTAGCAAACCTGCCACTAGCCAAACGAAGTTTTAGAACTAGAACTCGCTGTAGATTTTTGAACAAAAATTAAAATGGAAACCTCACTAGCCCTGATTGAAGTGGCACGAAGTAGAACGAAAAGCAGGAATTACCTTCACTGATAAGTCCCGAGCCACTCGCTCCTAACTTCGACAAAGCTCAGTCTGACATTAATATTGATTAGTTGTCAATAAAACCAAGGTGCAAGCTTCTTCCACTTTGATAGAATTGGCTTTAAGTAACTGATAAAACTCTGGATTTTCGGTTCCTGGATTGAAAACTACTCGTTTAGGTTTGGTTTCGATAATGTAATTATAATAATCGCGTTGACGTATCGGGTTCAAATACAATGTAACCGTATCGATATTGTTAAGTGGAATATTTTTGGTTCGGATGGAAACTCCGGCAACTTCTCCTTGATTTTGACCAATTGCTAAAACGGAATGACCTTTATCAACCAGCATTGTTATGGCTTTAAAAGCATATCTTTCAGGTTTGGTGGAAGCACCAAGAACTAGTGTTTTCTTATTTTTCATAAATGTAGAAGTTGTTTTTTATAGCATCACCGTATTTGAAATTTGTTTTAAACAAAAGTTAGGTTCGTGGCGATTTCATTTGACAAAATTACGGATAATTGTCTTTATTTTAACTTTAGGCATAATTCTTTATTTATCTTTGTCGAAAATTTAAACCTCTTTAAGAATGGACATCTTCTTGAATACTTTTTTTGTTTTGCTTGGTGCTTTATTTTCGGTACTAAATCCTATTGGCGCAATTCCCTTTTTTGTGGGTTTAACACAAGATTATACCAAAGTCGAACGTTCACGTGTTTCTTTAATGGCCGCTATTAACGTTTGTATCATTTTAATAATTTCGTTTTTTGTTGGTGAATATGTATTAAGCTTTTTTGGAATTACAATCTCGGCCTTGCGAATAGCTGGTGGAATTTTGATTGCGAGTTCGGGTTTTGGTTTACTAAATGCAAATCCGAAGAAAAGAAAAGGTATCAGCAAAGAAGTGGAAGAAGATTTGCAAAGTAGAACCTCAATTGCTTTAACGCCGCTTGCTATGCCAATGTTGGCTGGCCCAGGATCGATTTCTTTATTGATTGCTTTTAACCAAGATCATAAAACTACACCTGAAATTTTATCGTCGACACTTTCAATATTGGTAGTTTCGTTTCTAATATTTTTAGTTTTGCGAAGTGCTCATTATCTTGCTAAATATTTAGGAGCTTCTGGAATTGTAGCAATTTCGAGAATTGTAGGATTCTTGACTGTTGCTATTGGTATTCAGTATATTATTAGTGCAGTCTTGAGTATTATAAGAGGAATATAAGTGAAATTCCAATAAAAAAAATTCCAAATTCCAATTGTAATTATATTGGAATTTGGAAGTTAAAAAGCACTTTGACTGCGCTTAATGTGACAAAACTACTTTCTTGGAAGAAAAACTTCAGCCATCATGCATCTAGCGCTTCCGCCACCGCAAGCTTCAATAGTATCTAGGCTGGAATGAAGAATTGTGATATGTTCTTCAAGTTGTGCGATTTGTTTTTTGGTTAAGGCATTATAAGCTGATGAACTCATAATTAAATACCTTCTTTCATCTGCACCTTGCAATTCTAACATGTTTCCTGCAAAGTTGTTCATTTGATCTTCTGTAATCAAAATAATTTCTTTTTCGTCAGAACGAAGACTGTCTAGAACCATTTTGCGTTCTTTTTTATCATCGATACAATCGGCACAAATCACGGCAAAAGTATCGGCAATGCACATCATAACGTTGGTGTGATAGATTAGTTTTCGTTCGCCGTTAACAGTTTGATACGCTTCAAAAATGATTGGATTTAAATCGAAATCTTCGCAAAATTCTATGAATAATTCTTCGTCAGCTCTTGGAGATAATGCGCAGTAAGCTTTTCCGTTTTCTCTGTCAAGCACAATACTTCCCGTACCTTCAAGGTAATAACCATCTTCTTCTGCAGCAGTGTAATCCATAATTCCGTCATTGATTTCGTAGCCTTTGGCCTCAAGAACATCTAAAATATCTTCACGTCTTTCGGCACGACGATTTTCAGCAAACATTGGATATAAAACCACGTCACCATTTTCGTGAAACGAAATCCAATTGTTAGGAAAAATACTGTCTGGAGTATCTGGATCTAAAGTATCGTCAACCACTGTCACTTCGATACCTACCATTCTTAATTTGTTTACGAAAGTATCAAACTCTTGTTGCGCTTTTTCATTAACATTTGCTGGAGTTAATCCGTCAAGGACTTTTTGATAATAATTGTTTACCGCCGTTTGCTCGTTCATTCTAAACGCTACCGGACGAATCATCAGAATTGAATTTGTAGTTTGATTCATTTTTAATTTTGTTGTATGTTATAGGTTTTGGGTTGTAGGTTAATTTGTTTGTCGATAGTTTTATGTCTTCCAATTTTGCTCAACATATTTTATAAAATTGAAAATTTTGGAACTTAATTCGTTATACTTAATAATTAAATCTTCATTATTAGATATTATCCCTCTATACAGATGATTAATTTTTTCTAAATGATTTACAGTCTCTAAACAGCTTGACCAAGAGAAAGTCAAAAATCGAATAAATTCAGCTTTGTAAGCTTTTCTTCCGTAACCTTCCACTATATTAGTTACCACAGAATCAGATGAACGTCTTATTTGACTTCCTAATTCGTACATTTCATATTTAGGAAGTTTTAAAGAAGCTGGATGAACAATGTAAAAAAGCTCCAATCCAATTTTATAAATATCTAAATCTCTATAACTACTCATCTTTAAATAGGTCAATATTATAAACAGAACTTATAACTCATAACATAAAACTTACAACTACTCTAATCTCTTATCAAAGGTAAAGTTGAGCATCTCAACAATCCTTCTTGTTTGGCAATTTCGGCGTATGGAATTTCTTCTACTGTAAAACCTTGTTCTCTTAACCAGTTGTTTAATCTTGTAAAGTTTTTTTCTGAAACTACTACATCGTCAGCAATAGAAAAAACGTTAGAATTCATATTATACATTTCGTCACGCGTAATGTGAAATAAGTTTTCTTTACCGAATAATTTTACTAAAAAGACGTAATCTGCTTCTTCTCGGAAACCGCTTTTGTAAATGATTCCTTTATTTTTTCCTACTGGTTGAAAGCAGCAATCAAGATGAAGTGCGTTATCGCGAGCTTCTAATTTAGATTTTACTAAATCAAATTCTTTTACAATCTTGTTTGGAAATAAATTTTTGATGTACTGCACACCTTGCATATTGGTTCTTGCTGTGATATAATCTTTATAGTCAGAACCTTTGTAAGTGCCAATAAAAATATAATCGTTCCAAAGCATTACGTCGCCACCTTCAATGTGAACCTCATCTGGCGGACGAACCACTTTTGCAGGATTTATTTGTTCGATAACATAATTAATAGCTTCTAATTCGCGATTTCTATCAGGTAGAATATTGGCTTTAACAAAAACATCATCGATCACAAAACCAATATCTCTAGTGAAAATTTGATTATAACTTTCAATCATTTCTGGACGAAAAACCTTTACATCATACTTTTGAAAAACAGTATTGAAAGCTTCCATTTCGTTAACCATATCTTCTTCAACAGGATAAGTTCCTGCAAGAATATGTTCTAAAGATTTTGGGTCATAAGCTTCGTCTGCTGTTGGCGTTGGACCATTATTTAAGGCCGAACCTAATACAACGGCTCTCAATCTAGAAGTTTCGTTTTTTACATTTAATTGTAACATATACTTTTGCTTTTGGCATTTGTACAAATATAAAAAAGCTCCGTTGATTAACGAAGCTTTTGTTTATAAGTATTTACTATTTTAATTTTTGATTAACTTTTCGGAATGAATTTGTCCATCTTCAGTTGTCACATTGATAATATAAATTCCAGTTGGAAATTTACTTACGTCTATTTGTGTTCTATTTATGGCATCAGTAAATTTATCAAATACAATTCTGCCGTCAATTGTTGCAATATTAACCTTATTAAAATCACCATCATTCATTACAACTTCAATAAAATTACTTGATGGATTTGGAATAATAGAAAAACCATTACTAAGTTTTATCAAATTAATATTTTCTTCAAGTTGTTCATCTGAATTATTTTGCTCCTGACCAATTCTGTAGACAAAAGTACTCGAACATCCTTCAGGATAAGCGGCAAATTGAGAACCAAGCACAGCTTCAAAACCTGGATTTAACTCTACATAATTTTCAGCGTGGTAAACAACACCATTGCCTTGAACATTATCTCCTACTGAAATAATGTTGGCTGCTTTAATCCAGTCAGATCGTTCCCGTTTTTTTACAGCTGGAAGTGCCAGATTATTACTATCATCTGCTGGTGAAGTCAATATCAATGTTGGAATACAACAATCGATAAAAGTTACATCGGGTCCAACATTAGCGGAATTATCTGAAATCTCGTATAAAAATGTTCCTGCTGTACAATTTACATTAAAGTCAGCATTTACTTGAAACTCATAATTGCCGGAAGGATTTGCACCGAAAAGACTTGGCAAAAAACTAAAACAAAATCCACTTGAGGTCAATTGTAATGGAGTGTTAATTGTGGCAATCACAACACCACCTTGAATAATTTGGAGTGTAATTGAGTTTAAAACTGCGTTAGCTGGAGGCGCATAAGTTCCGCAAACTTCAATTGGTTCTGTACTCGTTGGGCTTGGGCAGTTAAGATTTGTTGGATTTGTATTAATGGCACCCAATTGCGGCGAAGCACAAGTAAAACCGCAGATATTATCAATATAAACGGTTCCAAAATGAGCTGAAGGTTGACAATCACTAACCGAAAACTCAATAGTTCCGGGTTGATTTAAGATATCACCTACATTTAATCTTGCGCAGATCCAACCCGTGTAAAGAACTCTTCTGTCTGCATTTACATTGATCGTTGAAAATAAACAATTATTAGGATTAGCTATGATACAAAATTCATCAACTACATTACCGAATTGATCTAAAACTCTCGCTCTAAAATAAGGCTGAATATCTTGAGCGTGACCTGGTTTATTATCCATCACCAATGAAAAATTGAAATCAATTGTAGATTGGTTTATTACGGGAAAATATCTAGAAACAGTAGTTAAATCGGAAGAACCCATTCCACCAGTATTATTAAGTTTGATAGCTTTAGTTCCTCCATTATTATTTAAAGTTGGAACATTAACTCCAAAACTAGCTAAAACAGGATCAAATTGTTGGTAACCTGCTGCAGTACTATTAATAATTGTAGCTCTAGAATTAAAATTATTTGTTGTTGGCGCTAAAACATTGGTAGTGGTCAAAACCGTTGGCGTTGCGCAAGATTGAAAAAACGAAGTTCCTGAACCTGGTTGTGGGTGTAAATCAGTCCAGAAGGTATATCCTGCTGTTCCATCTTCAAAGTCACCATTAACGCAATCTTGAGCGATAGATGCTGGAAGTTCTAAAGCTTTATAATCAGAAACAAACTCACGATTTTTTGAAAAAAATAATTTTCTTAACTCATTGCGTTTAGCATCAATTAGTGCTTTTTCTATTTGAGCATCAGTAAAATTCTCGTGTTCTCTCAGTTCTTTTATCAATTCATCTGACGCTCCAACAGCTAATTTATACTTATTGAAATTATCTGTGATAAATCGTTCAACATCTTTTTCTGTTTGTTCTGTCTTTGCTATTCTCTTTTTTTCTGCATTGATATAATCCTTAGTTTGCGCTATCAAATCTAGATTGTTCAAAAAAAGAAGAGCTATTAAAATTGTTTTTAATATTTTCATAACTCATTAGTTTTTTTGAATTAATGCTTTCATTTGTTTTTTTAATTCTTCTATTTCTTTATTCTGATTTTCAATTGCTTTACTTTGATTTTCTAGCATTTTGTTTTGCTCAATTATGTATAGCGTAAGCTCTTCGATTTTTTCCATTTGCTTAGCTTGCATTACTGATAAATCCAATCCATTTTTAGCTAAATCTTCAGCAGAATCTATATTAGGTAAGTGATTGTTTTTATTTATAAATTCTTCTACTTGCTTTAATGGCATTAATTTATAATCATCTGCAAATACATAATCAGCCCAATTGTTGGTGCTTCTAAGTGCTACTTTAATTTTTTCAGTTAAGATTCCTCCTTCTACAAATAATTTATAATTTCCAGTGTTGTTTGGATAGATATAACTAGAACCAATATACATTTTTCCGTGATTTGGACTTGTTGAAGTATTAAACCAAATATTTCTATCATTCATATTTACAACTCTATTGTTATTGGTTGTAGTAGATTGATTAATTGTACCGTTGTTAGAATAAAGACTTGTATCAATTGAACTTACTTGATATGGTGTTGATGGCGCACCGTTACCTGTAATAGTTACATTACTTCCTGGTATTACCGTAGTTGTTGGTAAAGTAATTGTATTTCCGTTTGAAATCGTCAAAGCATTTCCAACTAATGAAAGTGATTGAGCGTCTGTATCAGTATCTGTAAAAGTGGGTAAAGTAATTGTATTTCCGTTTGAAATTGATAAGGTATTCCCAGTAATTGTTAGTGATTGCGCGTCTGAATAAGTTGGAAGCACTACTGTATTTCCATTAGAAATTGAAAGATTGTTTCCGACTAAAGTTAAAGATTGCGCATCTGTATCTGTAAAGGTTGGTAAGGTAAATGAACCACCACCATTAGATAATGTTACTGTGTTTCCTGATTGTGATAACGTTTGTAGTTCATTAGTTGTACTTGAGTCGACTTCTGTAAATGTTGGAACTGGCAACGTTACTGGTGCACTTGAAACGCCATTGACAGTAGTTATTAATTGATTGCTAGAACTTATAGAATTACTTATAGAGTTTACTATTGGAGCGGTTGCAATCAAAGAATTAACATTACTAGTCATTGTATTTCCAGCAGAAGACAATAAATTACTTGTTGTAGAATTTGGTAATTTTTGCAAAACCACATCTCCATTTGCGTTTACACTAAGAAAACTATTTGTAGTGTTAATTGAATTAGGGATAAAATTACTATTCAAATTAGAAAAACGTAGACCTGAATTACCGAAAACACCGTGGGTAATTTCTACTTTATTACCAGGAGTTCTAGTTCCAATACCTACTCTACCTTCAACCAATAAACCGTTAGCTGGTGCGAGTGACCCTGCAACTGGAAAAGGAATTCCTCTTGGAGTAAAATTTCGTCCAATTACAACACCACCACCAATATCTAATTTATTGACTGGAATTACATTATTTCCTAAACCAAATCCTGCATTACCTCTGGCCGATATTAACATTTTTTGATTTCCACTTCCATCGGCTAATATTATTGTTTTTTCAGTATTATTTCCAGAGATTATTGGAGTTGAAGGCAAAGGATTAACAGTAACTCTTCCTAAAAAAACATTATCGCTACCATTTACAAGATTTATTGCATTTTCATTTCCAATAAAAACATTATTATTTCCAGACAACAAATTTCTTGGAGAATAATATCCTATGGCGATATTACCATTTCCTTGATTCCTTAATAACGTTGCATATCCGATTGCTGTGTTGTTCGAACCTGGATTTTGAGCATCTCCCATTGCTCTATGACCAATCGCAATATTACTACTTCCAGTTAAATTATTTTCTAAACTTCTAGTACCAAAAGCGCAATTAAGTTCACCTGAATAATTTCTACTTAATGCATCATTTCCAAAAGCGTTGTTAAAGCCACCTTTAGATTCCATTAAAGTATTGTTACCGAAAGCACTATTACTACTACCAGCATTGTTGATTAACGAATTGAAACCAAAACCATTGATGTAGTTTCCCGAATTATTTAAACCAGCATTAAATCCAAAAAAGGTACTATTAATTTGAGCATTACTTTTAAACAAGACAGATAATAATGCAAACAATGTAATGAATGAGTAGTTTTTAATTTTCATAGCAGTAGGTTTTAGTTAGTAAATGAATAGTTAAAATTCATCTAATTGCTTGATTTGGGGTCAGTAACAATTAGTTGTTGTTTCTTTTATCAAAATAAATAAAACATTTTCATTAACATCGTTAAAATTCAATATTATTCGACAACTTACCTGTTTTATGATTTAAATGATTAACTTTTCCTACTTTTTCAAGAAAGTAATTAAATATTTCTAAATTAAAAAAAAAGCAAAAAAAAACTCCTTAAAAAGGAGTTTTAATTCTAATAATAGGGAAAATTATCTTTTGTCCATTGCCACAAAATCTCTCAATGGGTGACCTGTATATACCTGTCTTGGTCTTCCAATTGGTTCTTTGTTTACACGCATTTCTTTCCATTGTGCAATCCAACCTGGTAAACGTCCGATAGCGAAAAGTACTGTAAACATATCGGTTGGAATTCCTAAGGCACGGTAAATGATACCTGAGTAAAAATCAACATTTGGATATAATTTTCTTGATACGAAGTATTCGTCAACCAATGCTGATTCTTCTAACTTCTTAGCAATTTGAAGAATTGGATCATCAACTCCTAGTGTTGCTAAAACTTCATCGGCAGCTTTCTTAATGATTTTAGCTCTTGGATCAAAGTTTTTATAAACTCTATGACCAAATCCCATTAAACGGAACGGATCATCTTTATCTTTAGCTTTGGCTAAATATTTATCGGCGTCACCACCATTTTTTTGAATTTCTTCTAACATTTCAAGTACCGCTTGATTAGCGCCACCGTGTAATGGACCCCAAAGTGCAGAAACACCAGCAGAAATCGAAGCAAATAAACCTGCGTGAGATGAACCAACAATTCTTACTGTTGAAGTCGAACAGTTTTGCTCGTGGTCAGCGTGAAGAATAAATAATTTATCTAAAGCAGCTACAACTGAAGGATTGGCTGTATATGGTCCTGTTGGCAATTTAAACATTAACTGCATAAAGTTCTCAACATAACCCAAAGTATTGTCGTAATAATTTAATGGATAACCCATCATCTTTCTGTAGGTCCAAGTGGCGATAACAAGGAATTTACCCATTGTTTTACAAACCGCTTCATACATTTCTTTTTCGTTCTCAACATTAACTACTTTTGGATTAAAAGCGGTCAAGGCAGAGGTCAATGATGATAAAACACCCATTGGATGCGCCGTTTTTGGAAAACCATCGATGATATTTTTCATCTCTTCGTTAACCAAAGTATATTTACGGATATCGTTTTCGAATTGCGCTAATTGGTCTTTGGTTGGTAATTCACCAAAAATAACTAAATAAGACACTTCAAGAAAATCAGCTTTTTCAGCTAAATCTTCAATAGCATAACCTCTGTAACGTAAAATTCCTTCTTCACCATCAAGGAAGGTAATATCACTTTTGCAAGAACCTGAATTTTTGTAACCTGGATCTAAAGTTATAGCACCTGTTAGGGCACGTAATTTTTCAATATCGATAGCAGGTTCGTTTTCGCTTCCTACAATAATTGGAAACTCATATTTATTGCCATCGTATTCTAATATTGCTGTTTTTGACATAATATAATGGGTAATTAAGCTTGATAATTTATAATTTAACAAAATTATGGAATTCTAAATGAATTAAAAAACAAATACGTTAACGTTTTCGTTAATTTTATTATAAATATTGCAAGGTTGCTATATATATCAAGAATTGAATTAAAAATAATTGTCGATTAAAAGCGCATTTACCGAAAATAAGCAAATATTATTGTTAAAATTATCTTTATGTGAATAAAGTATCTTATTTTTGAGATTAGTTACCTAATTTATAACCATTACTGCGACATATTTGAACTCCAAATTAAAAATAGAAACATTACTAGAGGAATCTTATCAATCAAGGATAAACAATTTGAACCTGAGTATTGAATTAGCGACCAATGCTTTATTGTTGTGTGTCGATCCATCATATGATTCTTTAAAAGCAAAAACTTTTTCTAGATTATCATTATATTATATGATTACAGGAAAATATGATGAATCATTTAATTTAGCGCAAAAAAGTTTAAGCATTTATGAAAAACTTAAGGATGAAAGAGGCATCGCAGAAACTAAATTTAATGTGGCTAGTATTTATTATAAAACTAATGACGTTCAAACTAGTGTTGTTTTATTGATTGACTCTTTAGTAGTTTTTAAAAAACATAATGATTACCAAAATATATCAAAATGTGAAAAAGCACTTGGAAGCATTTATGAATTTACGGGAAATGAACAAAAAGCTATCACTGCAAATAAAAATGCAATTGTTGCAGCCAAAAAGGCAAATGATTTAAATCTTGAATCCAATGCGCTGAATAATTTATCTTCAATTTATTTAAAAAACAACAATATTGATTTGGCTAAAGAATTTATTGAGAATTCAATTTCTTTAAAATCTAAGACAAATGATTTAAGAGGATTAGCTTTTTCAATTTATGGAAGGGGTAAAATTTTTCTTGAACAAAGAAACTACATTGAAGCGGAAAAATGTTTTTTAAAAGCCATCGAAATTCATTTAGAAATGAATGAAAAATTTGGATTAGCAATGGCCTACAATAAACTTGCTAAATTGTATTTGGAAGACAATAAAAATGATCTTGCAAAGAAATATTCTTCTACAGGCCTTGATTTATGCAACTATTTTAATATTTCGATTGTAAAAGTTAAAATTCTATATTTAATTTATAGCATTTACAAAAAAGAGAAAAACCTCACTAAATCATTAGAATTTTTAGAAATTTACATTGAAGAAAAAGATAAAGTATTTAATGCTCAGAATTTTAAAGTTATCGAAAACTATGATCTATTGATCAAAATGCAGTCGATGCAAAAAGATGCTGAATTTCAAAAAGAACGAAATCTATTAATTAGAAAAAACAACAAGAGTGAGCAACTTTCTAAAGTAAGACAAGAGTTTTTATCTACAATGAGTCATGAAATAAGAACACCGCTAAATGCCATTACAACAATTGCATCGATGCTTACTGATGAAAAAAATAGAAATGACACTTCCTTAATTGATACTTTAACCTTTTCTTCCAATCATTTAATGCAAATTGTAAATGATATTCTTGATTATACCAAAATTGATTTAGGCAAGATAACTCTTGATTTTCAGCCTACAGAAATAAAAGAATTTCTAAATAATTTTTACAATACTTATGACATTCAAGCAAGAGAAAAATCAATTGAATTTAAATTAATAACGGATTCTAATTTAGCAAAAACATATTTTCTAGATACTTCAAAGCTTACTCAAGTGTTAGGCAATTTAGTTAATAACGCTGTAAAATTTACAGATAAAGGAACCATTACTCTTGAACTAGCTGTAACCTCAAAGACTCCAGAAAATGATAAAATTTTGTTTAAAGTTTCTGACACAGGAATAGGAATTGAAAAAGAGAATTTAAAACTAGTATTTGATAGTTTTTCACAATTAAAAAGCGGAATTACAAGAAAAAAAGATGGTGCAGGATTAGGTTTGTCTATTGTAAAAAAAATCATTGAACTCTATAAAAGTGATATACATATTGAAAGTATTGTAGGCAAAGGAACTACATTTTCGTTTGAATTAACTTTAAAAAAATCGGAATTAGAACAAGATGATGAAATAAAAACATCTGAAGTAACTATTGACGGTTTAACTGTTTTATTAGCCGAAGACAATCAAATCAATGCAATGATTGCAATGAAGTTATTATCAAAGTGGAACATCAAAACAGATCACGCTAAAAATGGTTTAGATGCTACAGAAAAATCAAAAGAAAAAAAATATGATTTAATTTTAATGGATATTCATATGCCTGTTTTAGACGGATTTGAAGCTGCTAAAAACATTAGAACACTTCAAAACTTGAACACAAATACGCCAATTTATGGTTTAACCGCAGACATTGCAGCAAAAGATAATGCTGATTATAACATCTATTTTGATGATTTCTTACTCAAACCTATAGAAATTGAAAAACTCAAAAGAGTTTTAATAAATAAGTAAAAAGCCACTAAAATTAATTAGTGGCTTTTTTAAATCAAAGTTTATTTTCTAATAACTTTTTCTACTTTAATACCTTCTGAAGTAACAACTTTTAAATAAAATATTCCGGCACTTCTTTCAGATAAGTCGATTGTAGCATTAAAATCTTTAACATTGGAAAACTGAATTAAACGACCACCTAAATCATATAATTCTAAATAAAGAATGTCATTTTTTGATTTAATATTTATCAATGAATTTGTTGGATTAGGAAATATCGAGACAGTAGCATCTAAATTGTTTTGATTTACTCCTAATGTTTGAAAAATTGTTTCTTCATTATTCGTCGCTAACGGATTGTCATAATCTAAATATACATCGGCATCATTTAAGACTGCAGAATCAGTTGTAATGTTATCGTTAGTTTTTATTTTAAGTAAAATTCCACCACTTCCGCCAGGTCCGCCAACATCAGCATTTCTAAAAGAATATCTGGCGTTATTATTTTTTGCTTCCATTTTCATAGGATGATACGTGTATAAAATTTGAAGTGAACTCATATCAAATTTTGATGCATCAATTACATTTACAATATTGATATCATTGATTGTTTCTGTAGTTGTATTGGTGAAACTAATTACATAATGAAGGTACTTGCCAATTAATGAAGTATCAACATTATTTCCTTCTAAACATTCAATAAAAACAGCTGGTTTACTTTCAATCACTTGTTTGTAAGTAAAAACGTTATCTGCTAAATCTATTGGCAACTCTGTATTAATTAATGTCTCATTAAAACTAAGATTGAAAATCATTTCGTTACCTAATACTGCAGTTGGACTAACATTAAAAGTTACCTCGAAATCTCTAGTTTCATAAGGTTTTATTTGATTAACATTTAAAGCCAATTGATTAAGAGAATTAGTCACAGCACCATTTGATGCATTTACAAATGAGAGTAGAGAATTATTATAGTTTAGTAGTAGTCGCGCATTGGTTGTCTTTGTCCCTTTGTTTTTATAGACCACTTTATAGGTAGCTAAATTATTTGGAAGTGCTTGTGTTTTTGGCGCTATAACAACTTCTAAATCAGGTAGTGGTGCAGAAATAGGCAAAATTACTTGATTATTCACTAAATCATTTCCGTTTAATGAAGTTGCTAAAGTTGGCATTGGCAAACATAAAGACGTATTTTCTAAGACCGAAGATTGAGAAATAGCGCCAGTAGTTACAGTTGTAAAAAATTCAAAATCTCCGTTATTATCGGTTACTGTTTGATAAACATCAGCACCTATAATTGTTTTCATTTTTAAGTAAGGAAATTTAGGATCAGCACTAGTTACGCCGTCATTGAGTGCATCAAAGACCAAATAACCAGATAACCTAGAAGAATTTCCTCCAGGAGCATCGGTACAAAATGAGTTCACTTGACAGGTTGGATTAGACGTTAGATTGGATTGAACAGCAGCAATTTGAGATTCATCTGCACAAATATAAATTAAACCTGAATTAGAACCTCCCGAAAATGAAATAGTTTCATTACGACCATTTTTTACAAATAATGTAATTAAATCATTATTATTACAATTTAAGGAATTTAATTGGACACAATTGGAAACATCAACTGTAGTAAAACTACAACTAGATAAATCAATAGTTGCCAAACTAACAAGTGTGGAAAAATTAATGGTACTTAAAAGATTATTACCATTTACATCTAAATCAGTTAAGCCAGTGCAACCATTGAGTATAATACCGTTTGCTCCCAAATCATTGCTACTACAATCTAAACTTTGCAACAACGAAAGATTTGTCAAATTTATAGAAGTAATATCATTGTTACTGCAATCTAATATTCTTAAATTCGGAAAAAGCTCCACACCTGCAATACTCACAATACCATTTGGTGTTACGTTACTAACATCTAACTCATAAACAAGAGAAGCCTCTGCAACAGTTATGATTCCGTTGTCATTGAGATCAATTTTAATTGAATTACCGTTGCTATCTTTGGCAATGTTATTATTCGTAGCTGCCTGAGTTAATCTAATTCGTAAATTTTCATCAGAAAAAGTGATGTCTTGTGAATAAGAATACCCAAAAAATAAAAGCAAAATTAAGTAGGTTAATTTTTTCATAATGCAATTTTTTATAGTTGGCTTAATTTTTTAAGTTATTGGAACTTCAATTTTTTAAATAATTTATCTTGTATTTGCTCTTTCTTTCTTTGTGATACTGGCAATAAACTGTCATCAGCCATTTGTACAAAACCACTATCTTTTTTTAGATAAGAGGTTACAAAAGCAATATTAATTAAATGAGACTGATGAATTCGAAGAAAATCGTGCTCATTTAGCAATTCTTCATATTCTTTTAAGGTTTTAGATATTAGAATTGGTTTTTTATTTTTGATATAAAACTTAGTATAATTGTCGTCACTTTCACATCTAATTATGTCTGCAATATCAATAAGATGAATTCCATCTGAATTTGACAATGCAATTCTTTTAAAATTATCTGCTTTTTTTCGAATGTTTTCTAAAAGCAAATCAATATGCGAATAATCATTGTCTTTTTCGAGAACGCCTTTTAATTTATCAATAACTTTTTCTAATTCATCTGGCCCAACGGGTTTTAGTAAAAAATCTAAAGCACTAAATCGGAAAGCCTTAATGGCATATTGTTCATACGCTGTAATAAAAATAATATGAGAAGATACTTTTCCTTTTGAATCGGCTAATTTTTCTAACAAATCAAATCCGGTACCATCATTCATTTGAATATCAAGAAAAATTACTTGTGGCGTAACTCTTGACAAAACTTCAAGTCCAGAAGTTACACTATCTGCTTCGTCAATTATTTCAATATCTGGAGCATAAAGAGACAGCAAGCCTTTCATTCCGTTTCTTAAATTTACATCATCATCAATTAATACAGCTGTAATCATATTTTATAGTTTATCTTGGTATTGTAAAGGTAGTTTAACAGTAACTTTAGTTCCTTTTATAATGCCATTTTCATTAATTTCTTCGATTTGTAAATCGGTATTATTAGATTTTGTATTTCCTAACATTTCCAATCTTTTTCTTGTTATATCTAGCGCCATTGATTTATGCATTTTTACTAAAGATTTCTTTAGCTCCTTAGATTTATTTATTCCTATGCCATCATCAGTAATTTCACAAATTAGACTCTCCTCTACAATTGTAAAACTGACTGCAATAGTTCCTGTTTTTGCATCGGGATTTAATCCGTGTATGATAGCATTTTCAATAAAAGGTTGCAATAATAGTGGCGGTAAAACTAAATCATCTTCAATATCACTAGCCTTCGTAATTGTAAAACTAAACTTATTATTAAAACGCAATTGTTCTAATTCTAAATAATTTTGCAAACTTTCTATTTCTTTATCAATTGGGATAAATGTTTCTTTAGAATACTCTAAAGTCAAACGCATTAACTTTGAAAATTTTGCTAAATATTTAATTGCTGCATCCGAACTATTTTGAACAATAAAACTTGAAATTGATCCTAAACAATTAAATATAAAATGTGGGTTCATTTGCAAGTGTAACGCCTTTTGCTCGTAAACAGCTAATTCTTTTTCTAATGTAAGTCGTTTTTTTAATTGATTTCTATTATAAATTAAAAAGGACATTCCAGAGGCGAAAAGTGTTAGTAATATGGATAACGTTAACTTAATTAAACTTGTTTTTTTCTGTTCTTGATAAATAAGTTCTTTTTTTTCTTGTTCCTTCTTTGTTAAAAGTTCTTTTCTTTCAAAATCAAAATTCAACTCGGCTCTAATTGAATTTTTAATTGTTTCAGCATTAGTAACACTATCTTTAGCTTCACTGTATAATTTAAAATGTTTTAATGCTAAATCAGGTTGATTGAGTTTTTCATAAATTTCACTAATGTTTTTTTCAAAGGATTGAACTTGATCTAAAATTTTTAATTCTCTAGCAATTTTTAATCCTTTTTCTGTTGAAGTTAAGGCATCATTATAATTTCCTTGCATTGAATATACTATCCCTTGCAATGCATAAGTTTTTGCAATCCCAAACTTATTATTCAATTTAGTATATCCGGTCAAGGATTTATTTATATTTTCTGAAGCCTTATCTAATTTTTTTGTCTCTATAAAATAATTACCAAAATTGTAGTTCAAATCTGCTTCTCCAAGAAGGTTTGGAAACTTATCAAAATAAAAATTAGCTTTTTTAAAATATTCAAACGCCATTGAATATTCTTTTTTCATTAAATAAACTAATCCAATGTTATTGATTGTAGTACCTATATTAGAATCTTTTAACTTTTCTTGTAAAAACAAACATTTTTCGTAATAAATTAATGCTTTAGCAAAATTATTTTGAGATTTATATATTACACCGATATTATTGTAAATTCTTAAAAGCTTTATTGAATTTTGTGTTTCTTCATATATTCTTAAAGCTTTAAAATTAAATTGCAAAGCTTTATCATAACTACTTTGCTCCATAAAAACATAAGCGATGCTACCATATGCTCTGGCTAAACCATCTTTAACATTTTTAACATTAGATTGGCTAACTACCGTTAACTCTTTTTCAAAAACGATTTGAGCTTTTGTAAAATAATCTAATGCTTCGGTATAATTTCCTATAATAATATTAGCGTTTCCTAAATTATTATAAGATGTTCCTTGTTCTATAAAATGTTCCGTTTTCTTTGCTAACTCTAATGCTTTTTTGGCATAAAATATAGTTTTATTTGGTTCTATACTTTTATACTCATCTGCCATCAAGTTGAAAATTTCAGCTTTACGTATATCACTGTCAGTATTTTTGAACACTTTGTTCAAACTATCTATCTTTGTATTTTGCGAAAAAACACTAAGGCTCGCTGATAACAGCATTAAGTATGTTAAAAAATATTTTATCATAATAGTAAACAAAAATAACATTTACTTTAATACAAATTACAATAAATTAGAATTCGATAGGTTTGGTCGAGAATTCGATTGAAAACAAAAAAAAACTTGACTAATTTTTAGTAGTCAAGTTTTTTATTTAAACAAGTAAATTTATGTTCTTACTTCTGTTTGAAAGCTTTCAATCCAGGAAAGTAAGCTGTATTTCCTAATTCTTCTTCAATTCTCAAAAGTTGATTATATTTCGCCATTCTATCAGAACGTGAAGCTGAACCAGTTTTAATTTGTCCACAGTTTAATGCTACTGCTAAATCGGCAATTGTATTATCTTCAGTCTCACCAGAACGATGCGACATTACTGAAGTATAACCTGCATTATGAGCCATATTTACTGCTGCAATAGTTTCTGTAAGCGTACCAATTTGGTTAACTTTTACAAGAATTGAATTGGCAATTCCTTTTTCAATTCCGGTTGACAAACGTTCCACATTAGTTACAAATAAATCGTCACCAACTAGTTGTGTTTTGTCGCCAATTAATTCGGTTAAATATTTCCATCCTTCCCAATCGTCTTCATACATTCCGTCTTCAATAGAAATAATTGGATAATTTGCTGCTAAGGAAGCTAAGTATTCTGCTTGTTCTCTTGATGTTCTAATTTTTCCGGTTGCTCCTTCAAATTTAGTGTAATCATATTTTCCGTCAACATAAAATTCTGAAGCAGCACAATCAAGCGCAATCATAATTTCATCACCGAATTTGTAACCCGCATTTTCAACCGCTTTTTTAATTGTATCTAGAGCATCTTCCGTTCCGCCAGCTAAATTTGGTGCAAAACCACCTTCGTCGCCCACAGCAGTAGAAAGATTTCTATCGTGTAGTACTTTTTTCAAATTATGGAAAATTTCAGTTCCCATTTGCATCGCGTGAGTAAACGATGTCGCTTTAACTGGCATAATCATAAACTCTTGAAAAGCAATTGGCGCATCTGAATGTGATCCACCATTAATGATATTCATCATTGGCACTGGCAAAGTATTAGCCGAAACACCACCAACATATCTATATAATGGCAATCCTAATTCATTGGCAGCCGCTTTTGCAACAGCTAAAGAAACGCCCAAAATAGCATTTGCACCTAAGTTACCTTTATTATGAGTTCCGTCTAAATCAATCATAACTTGATCAATTTTATTTTGTTCGAAAACCGACGTTCCTAATAACTCAGCAGCAATTTTGGTATTTACATTTTCAACTGCTTTCAGGACACCTTTACCCATATAGGCTTTACCTCCATCACGTAATTCAACTGCTTCGTGTTCTCCTGTTGAAGCACCACTTGGCACTGCGGCACGACCTAAAATACCGTTTTCGGTAACAACGTCAACCTCAATTGTTGGATTTCCTCTTGAATCTAATATTTGTCTAGCGTGAACTTTAATAATAATACTCATTATTGTGTTTATTTTATAGTTAGATAATTACATATTTACCATAATAAGGCACACAAATTTAAGCATTAGTCAAAACTTAATCCATTTTTTTTAAAAAAACTTATAAACTCAATCGTTTTAGTACCCTAAAAAAAGACAAAATCAAAGTTTTAATTGGATTAAAAAAGACATAAAAAAACTTAATGAAAAATTTGTAATAAATTTTATACAATAAAATCGAAAATACGCATTTTAACGCTTTAATTTGCATTTTGTAGATAAATACGTTGGTAACTTACAAATATTTATTTAATTTTATAATGTCAAAGAATCAAATAATGAAATTATGAAACGGTTTTTATTTTTAAGTAACCCTAACTTAAAATCAGTATTTTATAAAGCAATCCTTTTTGGATTCCTTTTTTCATTTCAAATAATCACTGGTCAAAACTACAGAAATGCTAAAGCTTATATAACAGACTTTGGGCGTAATGAATTGTTCGTAAAAGAATCTTTGATGGAATATTCAACAGCTATTATTGACGCTAGTCCAGATGACAGAATTCAAACAACCTTAGAACGCATTTATAAAAAACTTGAGGACGTCAACGAAAACCTAACTAAAAACGATAAAGGAGTTTATGGAGACACAGATTTAAGAGATGCCTTTATAAAATTAAACAACAAAACTATAACCTTACTTAAAAATAAGTCTCTAAAGTTAAATGACTATCAAGCGCAATGTAATTTAGATTATTCTGAAATTTTTAAAAACTTTGCCTACAAAGAATCGGAGATCGCAAAATATTATTCGGAAATATTAAAATATGAAAGTGCCAAAAAAGACTTCGGTTTAAAATATAAGATTAACATTCGAAATTTTAATAAACGAAATGTATTTGAATACAATGCTTACCAAAATTTAATTTTTTACAAGCTAAATATCTTAGATGATAAACTGGTACAATTATTTAAATATAAAAAAGTAGAAGACGTATTGGAATGTGTGAATTTCATCAGTAATGTTACTATGGAATCCTTAACAAAAACAGATCTCTTTAAAGATGATTTCACTGACACTTCGCTAAACGATGCAAATGTTGAATTGATTAATTTTTTTATAAAGCAAAATGAAACACTTGTACCATTATATCAAAATTACATTTTAGTGCATGAAGATTTTCAGAAAATCAAAGCTAAATTTTTTGAAGCTGGTGACACCATAAAAGTTGAAGATTATAACAATGAAGTTAAAAGATACAACAAAATTAAAAATGAATTTTTTGATGCCCTACAAGAAAATCAAATTATAAAAAGTGAACTATTAAAACGTTGGTATGTGACCAATAGTTTATTTCTAAAGAACAATATTGAGTTTGAAAATCTCTATGAAAAATTTTCAAACTTAGATTAAAAATATCAAGAGATTTCTACCTTATTAGAAATCTCTTTTTTTTATGTAAAATATTGTACAATTTACTAAAATTCAAGATCCAAAACACTTAATTTATCGTATGTAAAGTTAAACTTAGTTGGTCTTTTGCCCCAAAGATTTATACTAAACTAACACCTTGTTATTATATAACGTTTTACTCTTTAACTGTAACAGATTGAAATGTTTAGATGATAATTTTACATAAAAATTTAAGCTATGAAAAAACCTACTACTACTCCTAAAAAAGGAAATGAAAAATTAGCTCTTTGCCTTACTTTGTTTTTTTTATTTCTTCAAATGTTTGCCTACGCTCAAAAGAATGACACTCCAGAATACAGAGCGTTAACTGCTTATATCGATGACTTTGCTAAAAACGAATTGTATATTAAAAAAGCATTAATTGAGTATTCAAATACTATCGTTGAAAACCAACTTGAAAATAGAACAAAATCAACAGCTTTAAGAATTATAGAGAAATTAAAAAACATTAATTCAATTATTAAGAAAAATGATCAAGGGTATAAAAAGAATACCTTACTTAGAGATAGTTTTATAAAAATGAATGAAAAAACTATCGAGTGTATGTCAAATGGTACTTTGATAATGAATGATTATGTTTCACAATCACAGTTGAGTGTAACTGAAATAAATAAAAATTTAAAACAGCGAGAGTTAAATCTAAAGAGTTATTTTGATGAATTAAAAGCATTTGAAAAAAGCAAAAAAGAATTTGGCAAAATGAACAATATCAACATCAAGAATTTTAGTGGCACCAATATTTTAGAATACAATGCTTTTCAGAATATATTGTTTTACAAAATAAATGTTTTAGATGAAAAATTAAATGCTACAATATTCAACATTAACAACGATGATTTTAATGAGACCATCACAGCAATTGAAAACACCTTTAAAGAAGTGGTGTTAAAAACTACACAATATAAAACAATTGTAAAGGATAATTCATTGAATAACGAAAACGTAAACTATAGTAATTTTATTTTTACTCAGAAAAAGAAAGTTATTCCCTTATTTAATGATTTTGCAAATGAAAATAAAATCCTAAAAAAACTAAAAACCACTACAGACTCTAATTCGAATGAATCTATAACTTTATACAACCAAACTGTAAAATCCTACAATTTAAAAAAGAATAAATTATTTGATATGATGGAAACTATTCAAGCTAATAAAAAAGTGATGTACGATAAGTGGTTTGCTGTGAATAGAACTTTCTTGAAAAACAATATTAAAATAGATGATATTTATGAAAGTTACACTTATAACGACTAAATAATAAATAAAATAAAATGCCCCAAAAGTTAAAACTATTTGGGGCATTTTTTATATAATTAATTGTTCAACTTAGCTATAAACTCGTCAAATAAATAGGAGGAATCGTGTGGACCAGGACTAGCTTCAGGATGATATTGCACAGAAAAACAATCTTTAGATTTCATTCTCATACCTGCAACGGTATTGTCATTGATGTGAAAATGAGTTATTTCTAAATCCTTATGATTTTCCAACTCTTCTCTGTTAACTGCAAAACCGTGATTTTGTGACGTAATTTCTCCTTTACCTGTCAAGACATTCATAACAGGATGGTTGATTCCTCTATGACCATTAAACATTTTGTAGGTCGAAATTCCATTAGCCAAACCAATAATTTGGTGACCTAAACAAATACCAAATACAGGTTTATTTGAAGCTATCATTTTCTTGGCCGTTTCTTGCACATCAACTAAAGGTTCAGGATCACCAGGACCATTTGACAAAAAATAGCCATTTGGATTAAAAGCTTCAAGTTCACCGAAGGGTGTATTGTATGGGAAAACTTTGATATAGCAATCTCTTTTAGCTAAATTTCTCAAAATATTTGTTTTGATACCTAAATCTAAGGCGGCTACTTTGTAAGTTGCTGCTTCATCTCCGAAAAAGTAAGGTTCTGTTACAGATACTTTTGAAGCTAATTCTAATCCCTTCATATTTGGTACAGCAGCAAGTTGATTTTTTAAATCCTCGATTGAAGTATTATCCGTAGAAATCACCGCATTCTGAGCACCGTTATCACGAATATAACTAACTAAAGCTCTAGTATCAACATCTGATATACAAATTAAATTTTGTTTTTCGAAATAGTCAAACAGATTACTTTCAGAATCAGGACGAGAATGATTAAAACTAAAGTTTTTACAAACCAAACCAGATATCATAATTCTATCAGATTCGACTTCATTGTCATTAACCCCATAGTTTCCAATATGAGGATTAGTTGCAACCATTATTTGTCCGAAATAAGATGGATCAGTAAAAATTTCCTGATAACCAGTCATTCCAGTATTGAAGCAAACTTCACCGAATGTGGTTCCTGCTATTCCTATTGATTTTCCGTAAAAAATAGTTCCATCAGCAAGTAGTAAAATTGCGCGTGGTCGTGTTGTGTATTTCATTGGTAGTAGTTGTTGTGATGCAAATTTATGTTATTTGTAATTAAAACTCAAACCTGTTTATAAACTTTATAAACAATAAAATTATTTAAAGTATATAAAAAAAGGATAAACTATAAAGCTTATCCTTTTTTATATTTATGAATATTAATTCATTATTCAGCACTATCAGTAGTTTCTTCAGTTGAAGCAGCTGGTGCTTCAGTAGCTGGAGATTCCGATTTTTTAGCTTTTCCACCACGACGGCTTTTAGCTTTTTTCTCTTCTTTTTTACCACCGTTGTAGATTTCATTGAAGTCTACTAATTCGATCATTGCCATATCTGCATTATCTCCAAGACGGTTACCAACTTTGATGATACGTGTGTATCCACCAGGACGGTCACCAACTTTAGCTGCAACTTCTCTAAAAAGTTCAGTTACACCATATTTATTTCTTAGGTAAGCAAATACAATACGACGATTGTGAGTAGTATCTTCTTTAGATTTTGTTATAAGCGGTTCAACAAATTGTTTTAACGCTTTTGCTTTAGCAACAGTAGTGTTAATACGTTTGTGCTCAATTAATGAACAAGCCATATTAGCTAACATAGACTTTCTATGTCCAGTCTGTCTGCTTAAGTGATTGATTTTTTTTCCGTGTCTCATTTTAAAATGCTATTTAACTTGAATAAAGAAACTAGTCTTTATCTAATTTATATTTTGACAAATCCATTCCGAAGGTTAAATTTTTAACAGCAACTAGTTCATCTAGCTCAGTTAAAGATTTTTTACCAAAATTACGGAATTTCATTAAGTCGTGTTTGTTAAAAGAGACAAGGTCTCCTAATGTATCAACTTCAGCTGCTTTTAAGCAATTTAATGCTCTTACAGATAAATCCATATCAACAAGCTTAGTTTTAAGCAATTGTCTCATATGTAATGATTCTTCATCATATGAATCTGTTTGAGCGATTTCGTCTGCCTCAAGAGTGATTCTCTCATCAGAGAATAACATGAAGTGGTGAATTAATACTTTTGCAGCTTCAGTAAGAGCGTCTTTTGGATTGATAGATCCATCAGTTTTGATTTCAAAAACTAATTTTTCGTAATCTGTTTTTTGCTCAACACGGAAATTTTCAATAGCATATTTCACGTTTTTAACTGGTGTAAAGATAGAATCAGTAAAGATTGTACCAATAGCAGCATTTTGTTTTTTATTTTCCTCAGCAGGAACATATCCTCTTCCTTTTTCAATTGTCAATTCCATATTGAAATTAACTTTAGAATCAAGATTACAGATTACCAACTCAGGATTTAAAACTTGAAAACCAGAGATAAACTTTTGAAAATCACCTGCTGTTATTTGCTCTTTACCCGTTATAGATATAGTTACTGATTCGTTATCAATATCTTCAATTTGACGTTTAAAACGAACTTGTTTTAAACTAAGGATAATTTCAGTAACATCTTCAACAACTCCTGAAATAGTAGAAAACTCATGCTCAACACCTTCAATTCTTGTAGAGGTGATAGCATAACCTTCTAAAGCAGAAAGTAAAACTCTTCTAAGTGCATTACCAACAGTCAATCCGTAACCAGGTTCTAAAGGTCTGAACTCAAACTTACCTTCAAAATCGGTTGAATCGATCATGATAACTTTATCGGGCTTTTGAAAATTAAATATTGCCATAATTTAGACTAGTGTCAATTATTATTTGTTGTACAACTCTACGATTAACTGTTCTTTAATGTTTTCAGGAATTTGAAGTCTAGCCGGAACAGTAACAAAAGTTCCAGATTTAGTATCATTATTCCAAGTAATCCATTCATAAACATGATTAGAGTTTGATAAAGAACGTTCAATTGACTCTAAAGATTTAGATTTTTCGCGAACAGCAACTACATCACCAGGTTTAAGGTGATAAGACGGAATGTTTACTAATTCACCATTAACAGTGATGTGACGGTGAGAAACGATTTGTCTTGCAGCTCTTCTTGAAGAAGCAATACCCATTCTAAAAACAACGTTATCTAAACGAGCTTCACATAATTGTAAAAGGATTTCACCTGTTACTCCTTTAGAAGCAGCTGCTTTTTCAAATAAGTTTCTGAATTGTTTTTCTAAAATTCCGTAAGAATATTTAGCTTTTTGCTTTTCCATTAACTGAACAGCATATTCAGATTTTTTACCTCTTTTTTTAGCCATCCCGTGTTGTCCAGGAGGATAATTTCTTTTTTCGAATGCCTTATCAGCTCCGAAGATTGCTTCGCCAAATTTACGAGCAATTTTAGTACTAGGACCAGTATATCTTGCCATTTTAAAATTGTTTTGAAAAAGAGATTATGAATTCAGGTCAATAAATCCTTCGATAATCTTAGTTCTTTCTCTTGTTATACTTAATTATATATTAGATACTGAATATTCAGTAAAAAATTATACTCTACGTCTTTTAGGAGGACGACATCCATTGTGAGGCATTGGAGTAACATCAATGATTTCTGTAACTTCTACACCACTATTGTGAATAGATCTGATAGCAGATTCTCTTCCATTACCTGGACCTTTAACATAAACTTTTACTTTCTTAAGTCCAGCTTCTAATGCTACTTTGCTACAATCTTCAGCAGCCATTTGAGCCGCATAAGGAGTGTTCTTTTTAGAACCTCTGAAGCCCATTTTACCGGCAGAAGACCAAGAAATAACCTCACCTTTTTTGTTAGTTAACGAAATGATGATGTTGTTAAAAGTTGCATTAATATGAGCTTCACCTGAAGATTCAATAATAACTTTACGTTTTTTTGTACTTGCTTTAGCCATATTACTTACTATTTAGTTGCTTTCTTCTTGTTAGCAACAGTTTTTCTTTTACCTTTTCTTGTTCTAGAATTGTTTTTAGTTCTTTGTCCTCTTAATGGAAGACCAGATCTATGACGAATTCCTCTGTAACATCCGATGTCCATTAAACGCTTAATGTTTAATGAAGTTTCAGAACGTAATTCACCTTCAATTTTATAAAATGATACAGCATCACGAATTGCTCCGATTTGATCATCATTCCAATCTTGAACTTTAGTATCTTGGCTAACTTGAGCTTTTTCTAAAATCTCAATAGCTCTACTTTTTCCTATTCCGAAGATATAGGTAAGTGCTATAACACCTCTTTTATTTTTAGGTATATCTACCCCTGCTATTCTTGCCATAATTATCCTTGTCTTTGTTTAAATCTAGGA
>NZ_JAIXTJ010000014.1 GCF_027483985.1 Flavobacterium sp. | reverse complement strand
ATGAATTCGGATTAAAAAACACAATTAAAAACATACAAATCGCTAATAAAATGATTGCTGAAGCTGTAAAAATTTACAACAACGAACGCTTGCACTGGAGTTTAGAACTAAAAACACCACAAGAAGTACATCGAAAATACAACCAACAACCTTATAAATCCTATGCTCGAAAGGTTGCGTAAGGAATGTTAGTAACTTTTTTAAAACCCGAAGGGATTTTTTTAAAAAAAGTTATCAATGTTCCGATTACAAATCCGTATTTTTGATTCAAGTAATAACCTAAAAATGGTCAACGTATTTTAGGACAAGACAAAAAACCAGATAACGACAGCAATTTTTATGATATTTACGTTAATTTCTTGTAACAATAAACAAGAGGAAAATGTGTTGTCTTTAACTGAATTAAGAAATGAAAAAGTCTATAAAAATTTAGATAGTTTACCAAAAAATCTAGATTTAGTTTATCGTGTAGATTTATCAGAAAGCAATCTCAAAGAAATTCCGAAAATAGTTTTTAAACTAACTAACCTTCAAGAATTAAATGTTTCACAAAATAATTTAAATGAACTTGAAAGTCTTGAAAATTTAAAAAACTTACAGATATTGAATATTGGAATGAACGATTTTAAAACATTTCCGAAACAAATTTGTGATCTAAAAAAACTTAAAATTTTAGATATTTATTGGACAGATTTTAAAACATTTCCAAATAGTTTTTTTGAAAATAATATAATTGAGGAATTAGATATGACAAGTATGTATGAATTTGATTTTGTTTCAAATTTGTCAAAAATTAATCAATTGAAAAAACTAAAAAGACTTAATCTTGGTTGCAATCAAATTCCAAACTTAACTCTTAACTTTTCTGAACTAAAGAATTTAGAAGAACTTGGATTTATAAGACAAGAAAAAATTAATGCTAAAGAACTGTTTAACAATTTGTCAAAGTGCAAAAATCTTAAACGAATACATTTAAGTGTTAATAATATTGAAACTCTTCCAAGTGATATTAGTTTACTAAATAGTTTAGAAGAATTAAATCTGTATCAAAATAAAATAACAGAATTGCCAAACGAAATTATTAAAATGAAAAACTTAAAAGAGATTACATTGATAGATAACAGAATTGACACTAACAAAATAAAAAAAATTGAGATGAAAATGCCGAAAGTGAAGTTCATCTATTAAAAAAAACTACTGCCAACACACGTTTTGCGCTATTGCGAAATTTGTGCAAGCCGGACGTTTTTCTTTCGCAAGAAATATTATCTTTAACAGAAAATAATCAGTTCCGAAGCTCGCAACAGCGCAATGCGTGGGAACGTTGGCAGTAACTTTAAAAAACTCGGAGAATTTTGAAACGTTATTAAAAATGAAAAAAAAAGCACTTAGATATTCAATTCTATTACTTTCTATAATTGTATTAGCCTGCAAAAAAGAAAAAAATGAAGATTTCATAACTAAAGAAATGAAAATAGAAAGTGATACCATAAGAAAAATAGAATTAAATAGAGGAATTTTAACAATGAAAAGCTTTAGAAACAATATTCATTTGTATTCTTGGTGTCCATTAGAATATAAAAATAATTTTCCTTCTTGGATTGAGGATAAGCACGAACCAGATTTTTCTTTCGATAAGTATATATTTAAACCTTGTATTTCTGATATAGATTTGCCATATGAAATATATAAAAAAGCAAATGAAAATTATTTTTTTTTAGTTAAAAACAAGGATACTCTAAAATTTAAAATCGTTGAATGAGTAAGAATTAAAAAGCCTTCACACAACAGCAGTATAAGAAATTGATAGGTTTGGGATTTATCAGAAATGATAATTGTTACATCAAAGTTTTGTCTACATTTGTAATTGTCAGTGAATGAAGTTCGCAACCTCGCCAAGCGCCGGAACGTTAGCCGACAGTTTTAGAGAACGCAGAAAAACCGATTAAAAAAGAAAATTATGAGATTTTGGAAATTTAAATTTGCATTAATGTTTACAACTATCTTTTTTGTAACAAATTGTGGTGTAAAAAAAAATAATCCTTCAAATGAAAGTTTTGAATTCACAAATGGAAATGAAAAAATTACTTTTGAAATATTGACTGGAAATAAGTATTTACAAAAAAAACAAAACAACACATACGAAATTTATTTTTGAAAATATTGATCCAAAAAATTGCGCTTTTGCAGGACCAACAATAAAGTTTTCTAATCCAAAATCACTAAATGAAAATGAAATTTTAATTGATTTATCACCAACTGAAGAAAATATGAAAAATGGAAAAATTCATATTGCAGTTAGTTATAAAACTAACGGAGAATCACAATGGTTTAAAATAGCAATTCCGTTAAAAAGATAAAAATTTAAAATACATAGATTGAAAAAGTAACATTAAAATATTAAAACTGAACGACTACCAACTATTTTTAAAAGATTATGCAAATAAACGACGAAAGAGTAAAGAAGAAAGTAACTGAATTAAGTAAAATTCAAGACGAATTACGAGAAAAACATTTTTCCTGGCTGAAAAATGTAATCACATTAGCCGTAGGTCTATTTGGAATTATAATCTCGTTAAAAAGCGATAATAAATTAAGTGAAATAAAACATCTATTTTTTATAATGTCTATTGCGTCACTCGGATTAGGCATAATTCTTGGTATTGCAGTTTTATATAGCGAAGTTCACGTAATTAGCGAAACAAAAAAAGTTGTAGGAAAACAAATTATCCAATTGTTAGATGATGAAAAAACCGAAATAATTACAAACATTAATCCTAATAAAATTTATAAATACTTACAAATTACTTCAATTCTTGCATTCTTAATAGCAATTATTAGCTTAATTTTATATTCATCATTCCAATAAACCGTCGGCTAACAGCCGTATCTCACGATTACAAATTTTGAACTAAATTCATATCCACTTTGCAGAAGAATTTTTATCTTTGATAGAAAGCAGTTCCTAAAATTGAAGCCTGTTTACGCGTTGCAACCATAGTGGTCATTTTAAAAAACACCCAAAATGAAATTTAGACTATTATTTTTACTACTACTCATATCTAGATTTGGCTACACTCAAAGTGAAAAGCTTAATGAGTATAAAGTAGCAAATATCAATAAAATTATAACTTTTTTTAAAGTTAAAAACATCGATAGCATTTCGAAGATAATATATTTCCCTTTACAGCGAGAATATCCAATATCGAGCATAAAAAACGCAGAAGAATTTAAAACAAGATTTAACGAAATCTTTGACAAAACGTTAATTGATAAGGTTGCAAATTCAAAAATAGAGCAATGGTCTGAAGTTGGTTGGAGAGGAATAATGTTAGATGCAGGACTCATCTGGATTGATGACGAAGGAAAAATAGTTGCCATTAATTATCAAAGTAGTATTGAAAAAAATCTTCGAAAAAATTTGATATCTAAAGATAGACAAACGCTGCATCAATCATTAAAAATATTTGAAAGCCCAACTTACAAAATAATGTCTAAAAACTATTTGATAAGAATTGATAAATTATATGCTAACAAATACAGATATTCTTCTTGGAAAATTGGACAAAAAGAATCGAGAAAACCTGACATTATTTTAAATAATGGAATATTGAAATTTGAAGGAAGTGGCGGAAATCACGTTATTTCATTTTCAAGTGGAAAGTATATTTACAAAGTTTACAGAAATATCATTGGAGTAGATACCGATGCCGACGTTACCATTGAAGTCAAAAAAAATGGAAAAACAATACTAACGGAAGAAGGAACATTACTACTTGAATAATTCAAATAAAATAATTAGTTGCGGAGATTACCAACTCTCAAAGCACGAAAACTTTAGTAGTTATAATATCAGTATTTTATTCAATGAAGAAACCTCGAATTTTAAAAATTATACTTATCGCAATTCTAGGAACAGTTGCTCCTATCGTTCTTCTTGTACTTTCATCAATGATTATCTATGGTTCAAATTTTCCTTCAGTAAAATATCATTATTGGAAAGGTTTTTTAGAACAAAAAAACGGAAACTTAGAAAGCGCAATCAAAAGTTTCGATAAAGCAACAGCATTAGACAAAGAATATCCAACGGTTTATATATCACGTGGAAGTGCGTTTTTAGATTTGAAAAAATATGATAAAGCCATTGCCAACTATACAATTGCCATTCAATTGTCGCCACAAAATGAAGAACCTTATGCTTATCGAGGAAGAGCTTATTATGAAATAGATAGTTTGATAGCCTCAAAAAGTGACTTTGATAAAGCAATAAAATTAAATGAAAATTTTGGATATGCTTACACCAATAGAGCGCTATTAAAATATACTAAATTAAACGACAAACTTGGTGGTTGTGAAGACTTAAATAAAGCAGTCCAACTAGGCGACGAAGAAGCTAAATATCATTTAAAAAATAATGTTTGCAAATAAATTCACAGCTGTTTACCAAGGTTGCTCTATACTTTAAATTTTGAGGTCAATTCACATTCCATTTCGCAAGAAACTTTATCTTTGATAAAAACAATTAGTTCCGAAAATTGCTTCCTCGCCAAATGTCGGAATGTTGGTAGCGAAACTATGACGAATCATTTTAAAATTATATTTCTCCTATTTTTCACATTAACTTCTTGTGAAAAGAAACCAGCAAATAATTATGCCAATTTAATTGTTGGCGATTGGATTTTTGTAAAAGAAAACCCGAAAAACGAAAACACTTTTTACTCCGATTTCGGTTATACCTTCAATTCCAACGGAATTTGCGAAAGTAAACCAGGTTATTTTCAAACTATAGAAAGTACAGCAAAAGAGGAAAGAAAAACTACTTTTTTCGGAACTATCACAAAATATAAAATTGTTGGTGATAGTTTATATATTTTAAATCCGATTTCAAAAAAATGGGATACTTCTAAAATTGTTGGAATCAATCTTAAAAGGTTAAAATTAAAGCTTGATGCAAAAGTAGTTTTGGAATTTTCAAAACTAAACTACGAGGTAAATAGTGAAGAGAATTTCGACAAAATAATAATTTCAAAATCGCCTTGTTTTGGTTCCTGTCCGATAAACAATATAGAAATTAATAAAAACGGAGATGTATATTTTTACGGTGCTCGTTACAATTCCAAAAATGGTTATTTCAAATCAAAAATACAAGCTTCTGTATTTAATGCAATTGAGAAGAATTTGAAAAAAGTTAATTTTTTGAATCTAAAAGATAAGTATGCAGCGAATTGGACTGATGACCAAGAAGTAAGTGTTACCTTCGTAAAAGATAACAAAATTTTGAAGTCTGTAACGGATTATGGAAGACAATCTCCAAAGAGTTTCAGAATAAATATTGAACCACTCACCTATTTATATCAGAAAATAAAATTAGAAGAAGACAAAACAACAAAAGGTTTTCAATACCTAAACCTTCGATTTGAAAAAAGTAATAAAACCATCAACTTGACAAGTTCTGAAATTTTCTTCTTATCTAATTTATTGCGAAAAGCAGTAACTACAACAAAATCTTTTAAAGCCGAATTCGTAACTAAGTATGATAGTGATTATAATGTAAGCAGCATTGAAACGGATGGAAGGTTCTTTAAAATATTTGCTAAAAATAAAAGTTCAGTAACCTATGATTTGGGCTTTAACTTTATCGAGAAAAATGAATTAAAAAAAAGACAAAAAGTAAAAAAATTATGAGTAATTACTGCTACCAAGAGGTGTTTGGTAAGATTGCAAATTTAGCAGTAAATTCACATTCCATTTCGCAAGAAACTTTATCTTTGATAAAAACAATTAGTTCCGAAGATTGCCTCCTCGCCAAATGTCGGAACGGTTGCAGCTATTTTAATCAACATCCTGTATATGACGAAAAATATTAAGAACTATCCGCAATCAATATTGCAGTTTGTTGTGTTTTTGGGTTCATTTCTAGTATTAGAAAGTTTAACAGAAAAGTACACAAGAATAGAAGAGCTGCATTGGACGATTATCCTATTATTAAAATTGGCTTTGTCCATACCTGTAGCCGTTTTACTAAATTTTGAAAAGAAGGTTAGGATTGAAAAATCTAAAATCACAAAAGGAACCTATAACGGAATTTTTGGATTTATTAAAATAGAAAAACAATTTGCAATTGATAGTAGTACTGAAGTAATAATGGTTCAAAATCCAAAAGAATATTTTGAGATAAAGATTATAACAGCTGATGACGAAATGATTATAGACACTTATCCAAATAGAAATCCTGCCAAAGAAGAATTTAAAAGAATAGATAATATTGTAAAAAGTACAGTTAACACCCGCTTCAAGCAATTACGTATTTAGGAGTAAATCCAAGTTCACGTTTCGCAAGAAATATTATCTTGCATATAAAAAAGTTCTAAACTTCGCAACCTCGTAAAATAAAAGAAGATTAGCGAATATACTAAAATAAATGCTGTCAAAAGATGAAAATACCAAACAAAAGAACATATATTGATTCAAAAAAAATATTTACAATATCTTTACTTAGCGTTTTAGTTACCATTTTTAGCGTTTGGTTTTATGGAATTGGAAAACATAAAACTGTTATAGAAAATTCATTACTATCCACTTCAATTCTTTCCGTTGCTTTTTTCCTATTTATCACAATCAGCTTGTATAACGGCACTAAATTAAAAGATAATTTAGGCAAACTTACCGATCAATTTGATGCTAAAAAACTAAACTTTTTAAAAGAACTAAATGCTGATAGTGGTTTCGAACATTCTTTTACAGAAATCGGAGATGGAATTGGTAAAATAATTTTGAATATACTATTTTGGATAGTAGCAACTATAATTATTAGCTATCTTTTTTTTGCCGTAGGAGCAATACTATGGATGTCAATATTAGTTTTCTTGGGAATGCTATATTGGATTTTTTTCAGATCATTGAGACTGATATTTAAAAAATCTTCTCAATGCAGCGGAAATATTGAAAAAAGTATATTTTACGGACTTACTTATACCATCTTATATAATTTTTGGATTTACGGAATAATTTTGTTGTCTAAATATTACTAAATAATTAAGATAAGTTCGTCCAATATTAGCGGTTCGCCGCAATTTCCAAGTGTTACATAAATTTAGTTCTTTTATTAATAATGTATAAACTTAAAAATGAGACAACAAAAACCCAACAAAACCCTCTAAAAAGCATAAAGTTAAAACTAACTTTTAGCTTTTTTGTGCTATGAGGGAAACCATAATTATTCTTGTAAGTATTTTTATATATTTACAATTAATAAAAAAAAAGAGTACAAATAATTTTGGACGATTGTTTGTAGCGCTATGTAAAAGTTGTGCGTCATTATACCAAAAATGAGTAAAAAAGAACTAACAAAAGAAGACATCTATAAAATAAAAAAAATTAATCTTTTTAGATTGAGCAATGATTGTTATTCAGTATTATATGGAACAACGATCTTTTTATACGCATATTCATTCCTTTTTCCATATTATGGTTGGAGAAGAAAACCGACACATATTCCCGAAAATACCGAAGAATATATAAATGCAGTTATTGATTTACATTTATTTTTTTTACCTCTTGTTGTTTTATCAATTTCTAATATATTAATTAAAAAAATCGAAGTTCTGAAAAATTGTAAAACAGAAAAAAAAGCTAAAGTGATTCTGAAGTTTAAAATTTTTAAACGGGTTAGAATTATAATATTCAACTCTTATCATTTATTATTTTTTAGTAACACTTTTAAATATAGCGACGTCGAAAGAAATGATAATGTGACAATTGAAAATACATATTTTAGAAGATTGTTAAATTACAAAAAAGAAGCATAAAATTACGAATGCACAACACACGCTACAAGCTATTTGGGTATTAGGCTTGATGGAAAAATTGGTTTGTATTAGGGAATTTTGGCTAATCCGAAAAATAGCGCTAATTTAGTTCCAAACCTCGTGTAGCGCCGAACCTTTGGTAGCAATGTCACTTAGGAAAATGAAAAAAATCTTTTAATGAAATCAAAAATAGATATAACAGAATTTAGAAATAGATTAAAAGAAAACACCAAAATTGGATCTCCAAAACTAAAAATCGAATGGGGAATTTTGTCGATTTTCTTTGCTGATAATTCGAAATGCTTTTATGGAAAATTTGACGATTCAACTTTTGAGATTATAAAAAATTCTAATTTTTTTCCAAGTTATTATTTTCTGAAAGGAACTTATAAAAATTCTGAAAAAAATTTGATAGTAAATTATACTATCGAACCTGTTAGTAAACTAATAATTCCTAGCATAAAATATTTTCCAGTTATTGTGTTTATTATATTTAATTCAATTTTCTATTTTGAAGCAAAACCACCAATAGAAATATATATTATATTTAATGTATTTATTATTTTTATTTCTGTATTTTCGAGACTTAACCTCAAATGGCAAAATAGAAAACTGAAAAAAATATTTAATAAAATATTTGAAATTGTAGAATAAAATGTTCCAAAAATAAAGAATACTTTGCCCATAAAGTAATCCCAAACTCTCATCTGGGATTTTCTTTTTTATTTACTTAATTACATTTTTCGTCTGCTGTATAATTCTTAGCATTAATCGTCAATAAAAAAAAACGACAAAAAAACTTTTATTTGTAATTCCCAATTTGGGAAATACTTCCTATATTTGTAAAAAAAATATTGAGAGTAATTGCCAAAAAAATATTGAGAGACTTTTGGGAAGCACATTCAGATTGCGAACAACAACTAAAATCTTGGTTCAGAGAAACCTGCAAAGCAGAATGGAAAAATCCAAATGAGATAAAACTTGAATATCCTAGCGCAAGTATTTTGAACGATAATCGAGTTATTTTTAATATTAAAGGAAATAATTATCGCTTAATTGTAAAAATAAACTTCGAATATGAAATGGTTTGGATTCGGTTTATTGGAACACACGCTGCATATGATAAAATTAATGCTAACACAATATAAAGATTATGAATATAAATCTTATTAAAACAGAAAATGATTACGATCAAGCTTTAAAAAGGCTTGAAATAATCTTTGATGCCAAAAAAGGAACTCAAGAAGGAGATGAATTAGAACTTTTAGGAATCTTAATTGACCAATATGAAAATGAACATTTTCCAATAGATTTACCAGATCCAATAGAAGCAATTAAATTCAGAATGGAACAAATGGGTTACACACAAAATGATTTAGCAAAAATTATTGGGTTTAAAAGCCGTGCAAGTGAAATTCTAAATAGAAAAAGAAAACTATCTTTAGAAATGATTAGACAATTGCACAAATCTTTAAATATACCTACCGATGTATTAATTCAAACTTACTAAGAATTTAAACCATAAAAAAATCCCAAACTCTCATTTGGGATTTTCTTTTTTACTTACTTAAATACATTTTTCGTCTGCTGTATAATTCGTAGAATTGATCGTCTTTTAAATCGTCTATAAACAATATACTTTCACCTGTCGATTTCATTTCTGGTCCGAGTGCTTTGTTCACATCTTTGAATTTGCTGAAAGAAAAAACTGGTTGCTTAATCGCATAACCATTCAACTTAGGATTGAAAGTAAAATCAGTTACTTTATTTACTCCAAGCATTACTTTGGTAGCATAATTCACATAAGGTTCGCCATAAGCTTTCGCAATAAACGGCACCGTTCTAGAAGCTCTTGGGTTGGCTTCGATGATGTAAACCGTATCGTCTTTTATAGCAAACTGAATGTTTATTAATCCAACCGTTTGCAACGCTAATGCGATTTTCTTGGTATGATCTTTTATTTGTTGCATCACAAATTCACCCAAATTAAACGGTGGCAAAGTCGCATTAGAATCACCTGAGTGAATGCCGCAAGGTTCAATATGCTCCATAATTCCAATGATGTAGACATTTTCTCCATCACAAATGGCATCGGCTTCTGCTTCAATGGCTCCATCAAGATAATGGTCAAGCAATAATTTATTTCCAGGAATCGATTTCAGTAAATCAATTACGTGTTCTTCTAATTCCTGTTTATTAATAACGATTTTCATTCCTTGTCCGCCCAAAACATAAGAAGGACGAACCAACAAAGGAAAATCCAAACTATCAGCAAGTTTAGATGCTTCATCAGCACTTTCAGCAATACCAAACTTCGGAAACGGAATATTTAATTCGGTTAAAAGTTCAGAAAAACGTCCTCTATCTTCGGCTAAATCTAGAGCATCGAATGAAGTTCCAAGAATTTTGATTCCGTATTTAGACAATTTTTCTGCTAGTTTTAAAGCCGTTTGTCCGCCCAATTGCACAATCACTCCTTCTGGCTTTTCGTGACGAATAATATCGTAGATATGTTCCCAAAAAACAGGTTCGAAATACAATTTATCTGCCGTATCAAAATCGGTAGAAACTGTTTCAGGATTACAATTAATCATAATTGTTTCGTAACCACATTCTTTAGCAGCTAAAACTCCGTGGACACACGAATAATCAAATTCAATTCCTTGTCCAATTCTATTTGGACCCGAACCTAAAACAACCACTTTCTTCTTATCGGTTACTATACTTTCGTTGTGAACGTATATTTCACCGTTAGCCGTTTGAATTTCGGCTTCAAAAGTCGAGTAATAATAAGGCGTTTGTGCTTTAAATTCGGCAGCACAAGTGTCTACTAATTTATAAACACGCTTGATGTTCATTTCATCACGCAATTTATAAACCTGACTTTCTAAACAACTTAACATGTGCGCAATTTGTCTGTCGCCATATCCTTTTTGCTTTGCTTCAAGCAATAATTCTTTAGGCAAAGTATCTATTTTATAGTTCGTGATTTCTCTTTCCAACAAATACAATTCTTCGTATTGTTTCAAGAACCACATATCGATTTTAGTAATTTCGTGAATTCTACTTAACGGAATTCCCATAGCAATCGCATCGTAAATCACAAAAACTCTATCCCAACTTGCGTAAGTTAGTTTCTCAATAATTTGTTCGTAGTTTTTGTATCCTTTTCCGTCAGCACCAAGTCCATTACGTTTAATTTCAAGTGATTGCGTAGCTTTGTGAAGCGCTTCTTGAAACGAACGGCCAATACCCATTACCTCACCTACTGACTTCATTTGAAGACCTAATGTTCGATCAGCACCTTCAAATTTATCAAAATTCCAACGTGGTATTTTTACGATTACATAATCTAAGGTTGGCTCAAATAAGGCCGAAGTAGATTTTGTAATTTGATTTTGAAGTTCATCTAAGTGGTAACCTAAAGCCAATTTAGAGGCAATTTTAGCAATAGGATAACCTGTAGCTTTTGACGCTAATGCAGACGAACGCGAAACCCTTGGATTGATTTCAATAGCAACAATATCTTCTTTTTCATCAGGTGAAACAGCGAATTGCACATTGCAACCTCCAGCAAAGTTTCCGATGCTTCTCATCATCAAAATCGCCATATCACGCATCTTTTGAAACGTTGTATCTGACAACGTCATTGCTGGTGCAACTGTTATAGAATCACCTGTATGGATTCCCATTGGATCCATATTTTCTATCGAACAGATAATTACAACATTATCGTTTTTATCTCTTAAAAGTTCTAATTCATATTCTTTCCAACCCAATAAAGCTTTATCAATCAAAACTTCGTGAATTGGTGACATTTCTAAACCATAAGTTAGTTTTTCGTCAAATTCTTCTTTGCTGTGTACAAATGCTGCTCCAGTTCCACCAAGCGTAAACGACGGTCGAATTACTAACGGAAAACCAAATTCTTGTGCGATTTCTTTCCCTTTTAAGAACGACGTAGCTGTTTTTGCTGGCGCTGCAGGAATGCCGATTTTTTCAAGTAATTGTTTGAATTGCTCTCTGTCTTCCGTAATATTAATCGCATTTACATCAACACCAATCATTCTTACATTAAAATCTTCCCAAATGCCTTTTTCATCGGCTTCCAAACAAAGGTTTAATGCAGTTTGTCCACCCATAGTTGGAAGAACAGCATCGATTTGAGGATGTTCTTTAAGAATTTGAATTATAGATTTGGTAGTTAATGGCAATAAATAAACGTGATCCGCCATACTAGGATCAGTCATAATTGTTGCCGGATTGGAATTGATAAGAATGACTTCGATTCCTTCTTCACGAATAGATCTTGCGGATTGTGAGCCTGCGTAATCAAATTCGCAAGCTTGCCCAATAACGATTGGACCTGAACCAATAATTAAAACTGATTTGATTGAATTGTCTTTTGGCATTGTAGTTAGTTTGTTTAATCTGAACCTTTTGTACTGAATGTGTTTCAGTAGTAAGATGCTGTTGTTATTTTAGTTGTATGTGTTGTGTAAAAGTACTCTGTTTGATTTAAAAAGTAAAAAATGATGGTTTAAACTTATCAAATTTTATAAACAGATTCAAAAAAAAGCCGCTACTAATAAAAGTAACGGCTTAATATTGACTAGAAACTAATCATTATTTTTTGTGTCTTGGTTCAGAAGAAACAGTTAATTTGTGTCTTCCTTTAGCTCTACGACGCGCAAGGACTTTTCTTCCATTTGCAGAAGCCATTCTGTCCATAAATCCGTGTTTATTTCTTCTTTTTCTTTTCGATGGTTGAAACGT
>NZ_JAIXTJ010000057.1 GCF_027483985.1 Flavobacterium sp. | reverse complement strand
GGTGAACATAAACCTTTAAGTCTTTGCTTACTTTAAATTGTTGCCCTGCTATCTCTACGATTGCGTACATAACAAATTGTTTAGTTAATTTTTTTAAGGTTGCAAATATACAAATAAATATTTCTCATACAACCCATTTTTAAAAAAGTTTTTACTTAATAATCAATCGTTTATAGATTTTTGAATAATTAATCAAATACTTTAAGTTCTACTGATAAAAAAATCTATTTTTGTGTAACAGAATTAGCATTTGAAACACTAATTGTGCTATCAACTAAAATTTATACTAGTTTTTATGAAAAAATCTTTAATCGCTTTAAGTTCAATGCTTATGCTTGGAGGAACAGCTCATGCTCAAAAGGTTGCCTTTGAGGAGTATGATTTAGCTAACGGAATGCACGTTATTTTACACAATGACGCATCGGCACCAGTAGTTATAACTTCGGTTATGTATCACGTAGGTTCGAAAGATGAAAATCCAGAGAGAACTGGATTTGCTCACTTTTTTGAACATTTATTGTTTGAAGGAACTCAAAACATCAAAAGAGGTGAATGGTTCAAGATTGTAACCGGTAATGGCGGAACAAATAACGCAAACACTTCTGACGATAGAACATATTATTTTGAAGTTTTTCCTTCTAATAATTTAGAGTTGGGTTTGTGGATGGAATCAGAGCGACTAATGCATCCTGTAATCAACCAAATTGGAGTTGATACGCAAAATGAAGTTGTTAAAGAAGAAAAACGTCTTAGAGTTGATAACCAACCTTACGGTAGTTGGATTGCTCAAGTAAAGAAAAATTTATTTAAGAATCATCCTTATCGTTGGGCAACTATTGGATCTATGGAACATTTAGATGCTGCAACTTTAGAGGAGTTTCAAGCATTTAATAAAAAATTCTATTCTCCAAGTAATGCTGTATTAGTAGTTGCTGGTCAATTAGATATCGCTAAAACTAAAGAGTGGATTCAAAAATATTTTGGACCAATTCCTGCAGGAGTTAAGCCAGTAAAACAAAAATTTGTTGAAGAACCAATTACGCAACAAATGAATGCTAGATATGAAGATCCTAATATTCAAAAGCCTATGGTTGTTGCTGCTTACAGAACGCCATCAATGAAAACTAGAGATGCTAGAGTTTTGGATATGATTTCAACCTTATTGAGCGATGGAAAAAGTTCAAGATTGTACAAGAAAATTGTTGATGAAAAGAAAATGGCACTTCAATTAAGTTCATTCAATTACAGTCAAGAGGATTATAGTTCTTATATGATTATTGGAATTCCACAAGGCGAATTTACATCGGCTGACCTAATTAAAGAAGCAGATGAAGAAATTGTAAAACTACAAACTGAGTTGATTTCAGAAAATGATTTGTTAAAATTAAAAAACAAATATGAAAACAATTATGTAAATGGTAATTCGAGTATAGAAGGTGTGGCTGAAAATTTAGCTACTTATTATATGTTATATGGCGATATTAATTTAATTAATACTGAAATTGAAATTTTTCGTTCCATTACTCGTGAGGAAATTAGAGATATTGCCAAAAAATATTTGAATGCTAATCAACGCTTGATTTTAGATTATGTTCCTGCTAAAGACAAAGCTGAAACTAACGATGGTGAAATGTCTAAGCAAAATAAATAACAAGAAAACATGAAAAAAATAATTTTAATAGTAAGCTTGTTTTTAACAATAACTATGCAAGCACAAGATAGATCACAACCAAAACCTGGACCAGCACCAACAATTAATATCAAAAAACCAGTTTCGTTTGTTTTACCAAATGGATTGAAAGTTTTAGTTGTAGAAGATCATAAACTTCCAAGAGTTTCTTTTAATTTATCAATTGATAATGCGCCTTATGCTGAAGGTGCTAAAAAAGGTGTTGATGATTTAACAAGTAGTTTAGTAGGTAATGGATCAACTTCAATAACAAAAGATGCTTTTAATGAAGAAGTTGATTTTTTAGGTGCTGATATTAGCTTCAGTTCAAATGGTGCTTTTGCTAGCGGATTATCTAAATATTCAAAAAGAATTTTAGAATTAATGGCTGATGGTGCTTTAAACCCAAACTTTACTCAAGAAGAATTCGATAAAGAAAAAGAAAAATTAATTGAAGGTTTAAAAACTCAAGAAAAAAGCGTTCCTGCTGTTGCGGCTCGTGTAGAAGATGTTCTTGTTTATGGTAAAAATCATCCAGCAGGTGAATACTTGTCTGAACAAACAATTAACTCTGTTTCTTTAGCTGATGTAAAAAATAATTACACTACTTACTTTCTTCCTGAAAAAGCTTATTTAGTTGTAATTGGTGATGTGAAATTTAAAGAAGTTAAGAAAACCGTAGAGAAATTATTTGGTAAATGGGTTAAAGGAAAGGCGCCTCAACAAACCTACACTGTTCCAAGTAATGTTCAGTATACTCAAATTAACTTTGTTGATATGCCTAATGCAGTTCAATCTGAAATTTCATTAGTAAATACTGTAAAATTAAAATTGTCTGATCCTGATTTCTTCCCAGTGATTGTGGCTAACCAAGTTCTTGGTGGCGATTTCAATAGTTATTTAAATATGAATCTTCGTGAAGCTCACGGCTGGACTTATGGTGCGCGTTCAAGTGTTGGCTCTAGTAAATATAGCGAAAGCAAATTCAAAGCAAACTCTCAAGTTAGAAATGCGGTTACTGATAGCGCTGTTGTTGAGTTCCTTAAAGAAATCAAAAGAATTAGAACTGAAAAAGTATCTGATGAAACATTAAATAATGTAAAAGCAGGTTATGTAGGTCGTTTTGTAATGCAAGTTGAAAAACCTCAAACGGTAGCTCGTTATGCTTTGAATATTGAAACGGAAGCTTTGCCAGCAGATTTTTATGAAAACTACATCAAAAACATTCAAGCTGTAACTGCTGATGATGTTATGAGAGTTATGAATAAATATGTTCTTGAAGATAATTTAAGAATTATTGTGACCGGAAAAGGTTCAGAGGTTATTCCTGCGTTAGAGAAATTAAAAATACCAATGTTCTATTTTGATAAATTTGGAAATCCTACTGAAAAACCTGCAATGAAAAAACCAACTCCTGCAGGAGTAACGGTTAAAACGGTTATGGATAGCTACATTAAAGCTATTGGTGGCGATAAAGCTGTTGCTGCTGTAAAAACTATTTTCTTAACAGGTTCGTCTGAAATTGAAGGTGCTCCAGCGCCATTGACATACATTGTAAAGAAAGATGTAAAAGGAAAAACTTTATCTAAATTGGAATTAGTTGGAATGATGGAGCTTTCTAAACAAGTAATAGGTGAAACTACCGGATACACTTCAGGTCAAGGTCAAAAGAAAGACTTAACTCCAGAAGAATTTGCAGAGAAAAAACCTTTAGCAACAACATTTGAAGAATTAGCGTTAGCTAAAAAAGCTGATGTAGTTGTAGACGGAATTGAATCAATTAATGGTGTTGAAGCTTATGCGATTAAAAATGGTAAAACAACCATTTATTATGATGTAAAAACAGGTTTAAAACTGTTATCATCAACAACATCTGAAAGAAACGGTCAAAAAATGACTTCAACTATCACTTTCAATGATTACAAAGATGTTAAAGGAATTAAAGTGCCTCACAACATAATTATGTCTCAAGGTAGAGATATTGATATTAAAATTACTGAAGTAAAAATCAACGAAGGTGTAACCGATGCTGATTTTCAATAATTAGAAAAAAATAATAAAGTAAAAAACCGTTTCATTAATTTGAAACGGTTTTTTTTATTTACTTGTTTCCGAATTATTTAGTTTCCATTAACCTTTGTATATCTTTCTGCACAACCTTCTGTACAAGATCCTGTACCTAGGTAATCGAGATCTAAAAATAGTTCGTTGCTATCGATTTGATATATTTTCTTTTTCCAAGTATATGAGCTTGTTGAGGAAATATAAGTTAATGATAAAATACTGTCAATTGAAACAGTATACGTTCCACCGTTATAATTAGTTAATTCGTTAGATGTGAAAGTTCCATCAGATTTTAAATCAATTATTGGTCCGTTTGCAATTAAATACGGTCCAGGTGGATTATAATCTAATCTTTCGGAATATTGCCATTTGCCTAAGATAGGTGTCACATTAAAGGTTGGGCTTGCTACAGTCGAGTTATCTGTACAGCTAATTATGGCTAAAAATAGGATTGTAAATGTTGTAATTTTTTTCATTTCTGATTTTTTGTTTATTCAACAATAATTATTTTTTGATCAACGCCACCCTCGTTAGTAATTAAATTAACGATATAATTGTTGTTACTAATTAGACTTAGGTTACTAATTGTAAATTCATCACTATCATATCGAGAATTGTAAATTAAATTGCCATTAAAATCATATATACTTACTGTATTATTAGTTTGGTCTAGTTTTGCATTAAAAGTTACAAAGGAGTTTTGAGTTTTCCAGTTACATGGAGTTTGTTGAGGTGTTTTATTTACAACTATATTTATTTCGCTACCACGGATAGGATTTGGTGCAATAATTGTATTGAAATTGTTTTTGTAACAAGGGTTGTTTTTTGGTAGTCCTACGTCAACATAACGTTCTAAGTATGGAGTTTCACCACAAGAGTTGACAGCATAACAAACTATCATATAGCTACCAGAACATGTGCCCCAATTGACAACTGCTTGATTCGAAGAGCCACTATTGTAATTATAAGGATCAGAAACAGGTGCGCCAATAAACTTTGGTTTTGTAGAGTTTGCCGTAGGGCAATTTGGAGGAAAGTCATCGCCTTCAATTATCTCCCATCTATAAGATTCTATTGTTGGATTATTAGGAGCTATTAATCCCATATTACTATATCCAACACTTACCCAATCATATATGCCCATAACTTTATTATTGGTTCCTAAGCTTGGCGCGCCAATATGTATAATTCTTTGAATGGAAAAACCATTTATGCTTACCGTTATTGTTGCACTACCAGAATTATTGGCATTGCTTGATTTGATAGTAACAGCATTTCCACTATTTGAACCAACAAAGGAAAGGTTTGAACTTACCGACCAAGTTATTGTTGGATTTGTTCCGAAAGTAACAACACTATAATTATAATTCCCAATAGAACATATATTGCTTTCGCCCTCTATTTTAGCACATTGATTAGATCTAATACTTTGCAATTGCGGTGAATTAAGGAGTGTATTTTTTATTCTTTCTGCTTGACCTGAAGTAAAACTAGTTTTAGTAAACCAATAAGACATTATATTTGATTTATCTGGATTGTAATTATTTATAGGATATGGCGGAGGAGTTGATGAATTATACTGATATGGATTAAAATCAGTTGGTGTGTCACACACTTTATCACCTTTATCTAAACAGTGGCTTGTGTCAAGAGGGTTTTCAGTACACGTTTGAATGGGAAGTGATGTACATTGAAAAGTATGTAATAAATTTAAATTATGCCCAATTTCATGTGCAACATTATAATTATCTAAAGCTACGCTTCCCCGAATAACGGATCTATTAGTTCCAAAACTTGCAATACCACCAACAGTAGGGCTTAAATTCTGAAAATTTTTGATAAAGTAGACGTTTAAACAATTTGGTATATTTGTTGGTGATGTAGAAGGTGTAGAGGTATAACTGTTGTAAGCGGAATTATTAACATAGTCAAATGTACCAATCTGTACGAAACTAATGCCATGTGGATTATAAACAGCATTCAATTGAGCAAAAACTTGAGGAATAATTGATGGATCTACAGCGGCGTTTGAACCATCGTTGTTTCTGACTATTCTAAAAGCGACATTTATGCAAAAATTAGGCGTGGTGCTGGTAGGTAACCCATAGGAATTGGTATCAAAAGTTTGATAATTTTGAGGTGTTTCAAATCCACACTCTTGTGCTCTCATACTTGACAAACAAACAAACAAACAAACAAAGATAATTTATTCATAAGCAATTGATATTAAATGGTTAATAGATTGGCTAAATTAAACATTAATATTTTAATTAACAAAATTATTCTGTATATTTTTCTGAAAACTAATGAATTAGATGTTTTCTGCAAACTGAACACTACTTCTTACTCGACAAATACACTCCAATTAAAATAATAAATGCACCAACAAATTGAATTGGTGTCAGCATTTCGTTGTCTAATAAACCCCAAAAGAAGGCAACAACCGGAATTAAATAGGTTACAGATGTAGCAAATACAGGAGACGACATTTGAATCAATTTGAAGAAAATAATATTTGCAATTCCTGTTCCAACAACTCCAAGTATAATGATGTAAATCATTGAATTTTGAACTTCAACATCTTCTACAATTGTTAAAAAATTTGTGGAGAATAAAACTGCCAATGCCGGAACCAGCATTACCAAGAAGTTTCCTGTAGTAATGCTCAAAGGTTTTACATCTGATAAATGCTTTTTTAGCAAATTTACATTCGTTGCATAGCAAATTGACGCTATCAAAACCAAAACAGTGTACCAATAATTTTGATTAGGATGATTGATTGCACCGTTTACAATCAGTAAAAGTGTTCCAATTAAACCAATGATTACGCCAAAAACTTGAGTTCGTTTAAAGGTTAAACCAAAGGCTAATCCACCAATGATTAAAGTGTTTAAAGGTGTTAGTGAATTTAATATAGAACTCACCGAACTACTAATCTGTGTTTGAGCAATAGCAAAAAGAAACGCCGGAATAAAAGTGCCAAATAAAGAGGTTAAAGCAATGTACTTCCATTGGTATTGCTTGATTTCAGTAATGCTTTTAAATCCGATTATAATTAAAAATAGTGCTGAAAAAATTATTCGCAACGAACCCAATTGCAGCGGTGATAATCCAACCAATCCTTTCTTGATTAAGATAAAAGAACTTCCCCAAATTAAGGCCAAAACTGTTAGAAATAACCATTTTAATGTATTTGTTTGCATAGTAATTTTTTAGCGCTACAAAATTGACATAATTTTATGAATTGTCGCATAAAAAAAGTTGTAATTTTGTAAATCAGTTTGGAAACAAAAATTTAAAAAAATATATACAATGAAAATTTCTAAAGGAATTGTTGGTTTAGCTTTAGCATCAGTTTTTTTAATTGGATGTAAAAATACCGATAGCAAACCAACAGAAGGTAAAGAGGAAGCTACATCTAAAAAAGAAATTGTAGCAGCAACAAAACCTGAAACAGCAACATTTCATATTGAAGGAATGACTTGCGCTGTGGGTTGTGCTAAAACTATAGAAGAAAAACTAGCCGAAATGGATGGTGTTCAAAATGCAAAAGTTGATTTTGAATCCAAAACAGCAACCGTAAATTTTGATTTAGATAAATTAAAATCAGATGATTTGGTCAAAGCAGCAGAATCTTGCGCTGATGGAAAAACTTATAAAGTTTCAGAAGTTAAACTTGGAAATAAAGCTTAGTTATTAAAAGTAAAATAAAAAAAAACCGCTGCAATTAAAGTTGTAGCGGTTTTTTTAATGCTGAATTAATAATTATTTAGGCATAACTACACTATCAATAGCGTGAATTACACCATTTGAAGCTGCAACATCTGCGATAACAACTGTCGAAGTTTTTCCGTTGGCGTCAGTCAAAGTTACTTTACCATCTTTTAAACCTAAATCAATTTTTCCGCCTTGTACTGTTGTAACTGTAAATTTACCTTTTCCTTTAGTTATAGCTTCTGTAACTGCAGCAGCATCAAATTTTCCTGCTACAACGTGATACGTCAACAAACCTTTTAATTTTTCTAAACTCTCAGGTTTCAATAAACCATCAACAGTTCCTGCTGGTAATTTTTCAAAAGCTGCATTTGTTGGAGCAAATACTGTAAACGGACCTTCACTGCTTAAAGTTTCAACAAGCCCAGCAGCTTTTACCGCAGCTACCAATGTAGAAAAGTCAGGATTTCCTGCAGCTACATCTACGATTGTTGTAGCCGTTTCTACTTTAGTTGTGTCAGCAACAACTTGAGTTGTGTCTGTTGCTGCATCAGTAGTTTCAGCTTCTTTTTTCTTACCATCACAAGAGATAGAAATCGCAGCAATTACTACGATAGTACTAATTTTTTTTACTAAGTTCATTTTTGTTATTTTTAATGTTCTAGGTAAAGGTAGGTTAATCTTTCTTTTGTTTAATATTTTTAACAATTAATTAAACAAAGTTTAATATTATAAACAGATTGAAAACCAAATAATTAAAAAATTATTTCCACTTCAATGATTCCATTAAGTTTTGCATATCGTTTTTGATATAATCTGCAGCTGGCATTATCGAGTCATAATTAGGTTTAGCATAGAAATAAACCGATCCGGTCAAGAAATGTTTTGTGCTATCGGTTACATAAAATTGCGAGTTCGTTGCGGCATTTCCGCCAACGCGATAAAACATTCCGTATACCTTTTTTTCGTTATTAATAAAAGGTTGTTCCAAGATGTCATCGGCTTTGATAACGTGTTCGTAGGTTAGTTTTTGAGCATCTCGAAGCAATTTATCAATATTACCATTTACAGCTTTATAAGTCAAATAAATCGTGGCTTTCATTTTTGGATAGGTGATTGTGAAACCACACTCGGTTTTTTCTTTAATTACCGCATCCGAATTGATGTTAAATGTAAACGGACAATGATTTTCAAATGCGGCATATTCTGCCACCGGATAATCTAATCGCAATTGGCTTGAAGGTTTTGGCAGTACATCGTCTTTGCAACTGCTTAAAACAATTGCACTAAAAACTAAAGTTAATCCTACTATATAATTAAATGGTTTACGCATCAATGGTAACTTTTATTTGTTTAACTCGTTTTTTATCAACTACCTCTATGGTAAATAAGCAGTTTTCAAATGGTATTTTTTGGCCTTTTTTTGGAAAATTTCCAACTATTTCTAAAATAAATCCGGCCAAAGTTTCGGCTTCTCCTTTTCTTATTTCAAATAAATCCTCGTCTACATCAATTATTCTATAAAAATCTTTCAAGTTAATTTTACCTTCAAATAGATAATTCTTGTCATCAATTTTAGAAAAGTTAATGTTCTCAACGTCAAATTCATCACTAATATCGCCTACAATTTCCTCGATTACATCTTCTAAAGATACAATTCCAGACGTTCCACCATATTCATCAACCACAATGGCCAAATGACTTTTCATTCCTTGAAAATCTTTTAGCAAATCATCAAGTTTCTTATTCTCAGGAACAAAAAATGGTTCACGAAGCAAAGTTTTCCAATCAAATTCTTTCTTGTTGATGTGCGGAATTAAATCTTTAATATATAAAACGCCTTCTATATGGTCAATATTGTCTCTGTAAACAGGAATTCGTGAATAGCCTTTATCAACAATCTTCGGAAAAATTTCTGCAAAGGTTTCTTCAATGTCTAAAGCAAATAAATCAATTCTCGGACTCATTACTTGTTTGGTATCGGTATTTCCGAATGAAACGATGCCTTCTAATATTTTTTGTTCTTCTTGTGATGTGTCATCTGCTGAGGTCAATTCAAGTGCCTGCGACAGCTGATCAACTGAAAAACTGGTCTTTTGTTTGCCTAACTTCTCTTGAATAAAATTCGTTATTGAACGTAAAGGTATACTAACAGGAGCTAAAATTTTGTCTAAAATTGAAATAGGATAAGCAATAAATGTAGCGAATTTTACATTGTTTCGGTTTGCATATACTTTTGGTAAAACCTCGCCAAAGAGCAATAGTAAAAAGGTAACCAAAACAACTTCAACTATAAACTTGAGAAGCGTTGATTCAATCACAGAAAAAACACTGTCTAATGTGTATGAAAAAAGAATTACAATACCAATATTTATAAAATTGTTAGCTACCAATATGGTTGCTAAAAGTTTCTTTGGTTTAGAAAGTAAATTTGAAATTACCGTGGCTGTTGAAGAATTTTTTTTTGACAATTCATCCAAATCTGTTTGATTTAGAGAAAATAGTGCCACTTCTGATCCTGAAATCATTGCCGAGCAGAAAAGCAAAACTATAATTCCAATGATGCCAAGAAGCATGTTGGTGTCAACGGTAGAAAATAATGTAAAACTGGGCTCTGGGTCCAAATTAAATTATATTAGTTATACATAATTAATAAGGCAAGTCGTTTTCTATTGCCGAATTAGGTGCGTCAAAGTTACTGTTTTTTGGTTCTGAGCCTGAAATTTGTTTGTTGCCTTCAGTATCTTTTTTTACATTTAAAAACGTAAATTCTGTAACTTGAATTTCTGTTGTGTATTTGGTAGAACCGTCTTCAGCTTGCCATTGGCGAGATTTAATTCTACCTTCAATATAAATTTTATCACCTTTAGTAAGGTATTTTTCACAAATTTCAGCAGCTTTATTTCTCACTACAAGATTGTGCCACTCGGTAGAAGTGATTTTTTCATTAGTCGATTTATTGATATAAACTTCATTAGTCGCTAATGGAAAACGTCCAATGCAGTTTCCTCCTTCAAAATAGTGCATCTTAATATCGTCACCTAAATGACCAATTAGCATAACTTTATTCAATGTTCCGTTCATAATTCAATAATTTGAGAATTTCAAAATTACAAATTAAATAGAATATTTCTCTATAAAATTATAAATTACTATCGGAAAAGGATAATTTCTCAATGAATCTAGTGCGATTCCGTTATTCAATTCCATAGAAACTTCCACTTTATAAAAATTAATATGTAGTTTTTGATGCGAAAGTTTATGAATAATTTGATTCTCATTATAAATCGAAATGGTTTCAATTCCTAGATGAGCATAATTTTCGATTACTAGTTTAGATAAGGATTCAAAAGATAATTCATTCTCACTTTCGAGATTAGGGAATTCATATAAATTGTGCCAAATTCCTTTTTCAGTTCTTTTATTAAGCAAAGTGTTCTCTGAATCATCTAAGAAAATCAAATAATTAAAATATTTATTGGTGACTTTAGTTTTTTTCACTTTTACAGGAAGTTCAGTAACTTTTTTCTTTTGCAAAGCTGCACAACTATTAGTAAAGATGCACATCTCACAATTCGGATTTTTAGGAACGCATTGCAGAGCTCCAAATTCCATAATAGCCTGATTGAACAACGCAGGATTATCATTCGGAATTAACTCTTTAGCCAAGGCAGTAAACTCTTTTCTAGCCGAACTTGATGCAATATCGGTTTCAACATCAAAATATCGTGCTAAAACTCTGTACACATTTCCGTCAACTACAGGAACAACCTCGTTAAAGGCAAAAGAGGCAATGGCTGCAGCAGTATATTCTCCAATTCCTTTAAGTTTTAATAAGTCATTATAATTGTTTGGAAAATTTCCGTTGAGGTCAAAAGCTATCATTTGTGCCGTTTTGTGCATATTTCTAGCACGAGAATAGTATCCCAAACCTTGCCAAAGTTTTAAAACTTGCTCTTCATCGGCGTTTGCCAAATCAAAAACGGTAGGAAAAGCTTCCATAAACGATAAAAAATAGGGCAAACCTTGTGCTACACGAGTTTGTTGTAACATAATTTCAGAGAGCCAAATAGGATAAGGGTTGTTGGTATTCCGCCAAGGCAAATCGCGTTTATTTTGTAAATACCAATGCAATAATGAGTTAGAAAATTCCATATAAATTTTAAGATTAACAAAAGTATAACTTTATGTAATTAAATTTTAATCAATTATCCTTGAAATATTGTTTTTTTAATTCCTATATTTGCACTCTCAAAAAAAATACACATAATTATTAAATACGAAAGAAAATGACGAAAGCAGACATCGTAGCGAAAATTTCAGAAAAATTAGGACTTGAAAAAGGTGATGTTCAATCAACGGTTGAAGCATTAATGGAAGAAGTAAAAACTTCTTTAGAAAATGGGGATAACGTTTATTTAAGAGGTTTCGGTAGTTTTATTATCAAAACTAGAGCTGAAAAAACTGGTAGAAACATTTCAAAAAATACTACAATTAAAATTCCTGCACACAATATTCCTGCATTCAAACCTGCTAAAGTATTCGTAGAAGGAGTAAAAACTAAAACTGAAGTAGCAGTTTAAAAAATTATTTATTAATCACAAAAAATCAACCTATGCCAAGCGGTAAAAAAAGAAAAAGACATAAGGTAGCGACGCACAAACGTAAGAAAAGAGCGAGAGCTAACCGTCACAAGAAGAAAAAGTAGTTTTAAACTACTTTTTTCTTTTTAAACGTTCATTGAAAAGGAATTTTAGATTTCAAATTTTAGATATTAGATATGATGTTGCTGCATAAATCTAATATTTAATATCATAAATCTAATATCAATTCCACCGGGTAAAAACCTGTAAAAAATGTTTAATCCATCTGTGTCAAAAAGTTTATGGTTTATGGTTTAAGAGTTTATGGTTTTACTATAAACAACAGACAATAAACAATGAACAATAAATACAGATAAAAATTTACAACATGAATAAAGAATTAATCATTCGCAAGGATGACGATGCTGTAGATTTTGCCTTATTAAAAGATGGAAAACTAATTGAATTACACAAAGAAGAAGAAAAAAAGAACAGTTTTGCTGTGGGTGATATCTTTATTGCCAAAATCAGGAAACCTGTTGCCGGATTAAATGCAGCTTTTGTAAATGTTGGCTACGAAAAAGACGCCTTTTTACATTATCACGATTTAGGTCCGCAATTAGCTTCTTATTTGAAATTCATTAAACTTGTAAGCGCAGGTAAAATAAAAGATTTCTCCCTAAAAAACTTTCAGTTTGAAAAAGAGATTGATAAAGATGGCGCCATTTCAGATATTCTGAGTGCCAATCAATCTGTTTTAGTGCAAGTAGTTAAGGAACCAATTTCTACCAAAGGACCAAGAATTAGCTCTGAGCTTTCTTTTGCAGGTAGATATTTAGTTCTTGTACCTTTTTCTGACCGAGTTTCTGTTTCTCAAAAAATAGAAGACAAGGCCGAAAAAGACCGATTGAAAAAATTGGTGCTAGCAGTCAAGCCAAAAGGGTTTGGTGTTATTGTGAGAACAGTAGCCAAAGGCAAAAAAACAGCCGAATTAGAAAAAGATTTGCAAAACCTAAACGATAGGTGGCTTGCAATGTGTAAGAAATTACCAACTGCTCATCATCCGTCTAAAGTGTTAGGAGAACTTAATAAAGTTTCTTCAATGCTTAGAGACATATTCAACGATACTTTCACAGGTATTCAAGTAGATGATGAAGAGTTGTACCAAGAAACAAAGGACTATATAGCCGAAATAGCTCCAACAAAACAAAATATGGTTAAACTTTATCAAAATAAAGACCTTCCTATTTTTGAGAAATACCATATAGAACGTCAAATAAAAACCTCATTCGGACGAACCGTTTCAATGAGTAAAGGTGCTTATTTGATTATAGAACATACAGAAGCTCTTCACGTTATTGACGTAAACAGCGGAAACCGTTCTAACAAGGCAACCAATCAGGAAGATACTGCTTTAGAAGTTAATATGATTGCCGCTGCAGAAATTGCACGCCAATTAAGACTTCGAGATATGGGCGGAATCATTGTAGTCGATTTTATCGATATGCAAAATCCTGAAAATCGTCAAGTTTTATTTAATTTCTTAAGAGATGAAATGGAAGACGATAAAGCCAAACACAAGATCTTACCACCGAGTAAATTTGGATTAGTTCAAATTACTAGACAAAGAGTAAGACCTGAAGTAAATATTGAAACAAGAGAAGAAAATCCTAATAATTTGAGTAGCGACGTCGATGCTCCAATCCAAATTATTGACAAGATTACTTTTTCACTTGAAAAAATTATGAAAGACCACAAGAAAGTAAAACTTAATGTTCATCCTTTCGTGGCAGCATACCTTAAAAAAGGTTTTCCATCAATACGTTCAAAATGGCTTTTTGAACATAAAAAATGGGTGAAAATTATACCTCGTGACGCTTACACGTACCTAGAATATCGTTTCTTCGATCAAGAAGGAAAAGAAATTCAATAAAAAACAAACCGCTATTCTTAATTGAGTAGCGGTTTTTTTTGTACTTTATTTGAAGCTTTTTCCAGCTTTACACTACAATCTTGCTCAATAAACACCATTTTTCTATGCCAAAAATAAGCTTCTTTGGTCGCTCATTTTTGTCGTGAAAAATTGGTGTTTCTTTTCACAAGGATTTCCGTTGCAATCTGGGCTAGTGCAACAGTTTTCAAAATATATTTTTGGATAATATATTAGCTATGTAATATTAAATAAGTTATATTTGTATAATATATTGGCTAAAATGAAAAATTATTCTATTAATAAAACACCTTCTCAAGTTCAATTAGTATTAGCAGAACGATTTAAAAAGTTGAGAAAATACAAGAAGCTATCACAAGCTGAATTGGCTGATAAATCTGGAGTTTCTTTGGGCAGTTTAAAACGATTTGAATATACTGGACAAATTTCGTTAGAATCGTTATTGAAATTAGCGCATCTTTTTGATCGATTAGATGATTTTGAAGAAGTCTTTGTAGTTGACGAAGACTTAAAGAAAATAGAGAAATTATTCAAGCAATAAATTATGGGAAAGATTAAAAATATAAAAGCATTTTTAAATCTTGAAACAAAGATTGAAATTGGCGATATGATTGAAAATGAGGGTAAAGTTTATTTTAAATATCATCCCGATTTTGTTGCAAATGGATTAGAAATTTCTCCTTTTAAAATGAAATTATCTAATGAAATTTTAGTTCCAAAAGAACAACATTTTGATGGTCTTTTTGGTGTGTTTTCAGATTCAATTCCTGACGGTTGGGGAAAATTATTACTTGACAGAAAATTACTTTCATTAGGTGTAAATCTCAAAGACATTTCACCTTTAGACAGATTGGCTTATATTGATAAAAATGCTGTTGGAGCGATTACTTATCAGCCAGAATATGAAAACGATTATAATGATTTGCGTCAAATAGATTTAGATGTAATTTCTAATGAAATTGAAACGGTTTTAAGTGGGACTTCAGAAGATGTAATAGAGGAGTTGTTCCAACTTGGTGGTTCTTCTGGTGGAGCAAGACCAAAAATTTTAGTTGGATTTAACCCAAAGACAGAAGAATTGCTTTATGGAAAATCGGATTTACCTGATGGATTTGAACATTGGATCATAAAATTTCCTTCTTCAAACGATTTGAAAGATATTGCTACAATTGAATTTACATACAATCAAATGGCGAAAAATGCTGGAATTGAAGTAAACGAATTTAGATTATTTAAAAGCAAAAACGGGAACTATTTTTTTGGAAGTAAACGATTTGATAGAATTAAAAATGAAAAATTACATCTTCATTCGGTTTGTGGATTATTACACGATAATTTCAGAATGAGTACGTTAGATTACGGACACATTATGGATTGCGCTTTTACACTTGAAAAAGATTTTAATGCTTATGCAAAAGTGTTGCGATTAGCGACTTTCAATGTTTTAGCACACAACAGAGATGATCATAGTAAAAACTTCTCGTTTCTAATGGATAAAAATGGGAATTGGAAATTTGCACCAGCTTATGATTTAACGTTTTCGAATTCCTCTTTTGGATTTCATAGCACAACTGTAGCAGGTGAAAGTAAGAATCCAACGATTGAACATTTAAAAGAACTTGCCAAGCATTTCGGAATTAAAAATCCAAATCCAATTTTTGAAGAAGTTAGAGATTCTATCTCTGAATTTAATAGTTTAGCAAATACTATTGGTATTACAAAAGATTCTATGAAACTGATTAGTGGTAATTTAAAAATTTAGTTTTTTGAAACTTGAACTTCATAAAAGACAAAACCAATCTAGCCCTGATTGTAGTGGCACGAAGTAGAACGAAAAGCAGGAATAGGGAAACCAAAAATTCGCAAACCATTCGCTCCTAATCTCTAACAAATTCAACTTTTCTATTAATTTCATTCCCAAATTCATCTACAACCGTGATGTAATGAAAACCGGTATTGGCTTCAATTTGCATTTCGTGAAACGTTTGGGTTTCGCCTTTATAAACGTTGTCAACATACCAAAAAAGTTTGGCTTCTTTGTTGGAATGTGCCACTTTTAGAATTACAGGTTGTACTTTACTTTGAAAATTTTTGGTGAGGTATATTTTGCTGTTTGTTTTTGGATAAATAAAATCCATTGACGCTTGTTGTGTTTGTTGACAATCGGCGCGAAATGGTGGTAATGGCATGTAATCTATGTGTTGACTTTTGTAATACCATTCCATAACTGGTGGCAAAACAAACCATTTTTTAATGACAATATTGTCTACATTTTCGCAACTGCTGTTTACTCGATATTGTTGTGAAGCATCCAAATGAACCAATTTATGATACGGACAAAAACTAGTTTTTTTACCATTTTTAGGAATCAATTGATTGGTTTTCGGGCAATCATCTTGTGCTAAATGACCACTTTTAGTACAAACATCAGCATATTCTAAATCATTCAATGGCGGACTGAAAAACGCTTTTCGTGGTAATAAATTAAAAACATCAAACAATATTGGTGCAGCACTATCAACTCCTGTCAATTGTGGCCGTCCTTCGCCAGAAGCATTGCCAACCCAAACGCCAACGACGTATCTTGAATTGGTTCCAATTGCCCACGCATCACGATTTCCGAAACTAGTTCCTGTTTTCCAAGCAATATCTAATGACGAATCATAGAATCGCCAAGCTTCATCGCCTTCTGGACGATTAACTTCTTTCATTGCGTTGTAAGTCAAATAAATGGAACCAGCACCAAGTATAGGCTTTTGATTGGTTTCATCGCCATAATCTTGTTCAAATCCGTTAACGTAATTCAACTCGGAAAATTCTTTATTTCTATATTTTCCTTTTGTTTTATTGAAATAGTTAACGGTTGAAGAAAGATTAGCATACGTTCTACACAAATCCCAAAGATTGCTTTCTGCACCACCAAGAATTAAAGATAATCCGTAATGATCTGGTCTTTTATTGATGTTTTTCAGTTGGAATTTTTGAAGTAATTCATAAAAATTATTCACGCCGTGTTCTTGTAACATCAAAACTGCAGGAATATTCAGCGAACGCGACAAAGCTCGTTGTGCCGGAACTGCGCCATCAAAAGTTAGATTAAAATTCTGTGGTGCATAACCCGAAATTTGCGTTGGAATATCAGCAACCAAAGTATTTGGAAGAAGTTCACCCGAATCTAACATCGACGCATAAAGTAAAGGTTTTAAAATACTTCCTGTGCTTCGTGGAGCCGAAATAATATCAACATCTTTATCGTGATTCTTATCCGTTGGGGAATTTCCAACATAACTAATTACGTTACGATTTTGAATGTCAATAATCATAATCGCCAAGTTATGCACTTCATTTTGCTTGTATTGATTGTAATAATAAGCAGCGATTTGATTCACACGATTTTGCAACGAAATATCAACCGTAGTTTTAATGCGTTTTCCTTCGTCAGTTTTGGCAACACGTTGTAATAAATGAGGTGCAATTTGCGGAACATTATAAGGTTTTTGAGGCAACGGTTCTTCAATTGACAATTGATATGTCATTTTATCAATCACTTTTTCGTTGTGTAATTTCAACAAAAGTGTATTGCGTTTTTTAAGTAATTTTTGTTGGTTTTTACCAGGATAAATCAAACTAGGAGCATTCGGTAAAACTGCCAAAGTAGCTGTTTCTGCCCAAGAAAGTTGATGCGATTGCACTCCAAAATAACGCCAAGAAGCCATTTCGAGTCCAACAACATTTCCGCCATAAGGTGCATGAGCTGCATATAATTCTAAAATTTTTTCTTTTGAATGACGGAATTCCAATCGTGTTGCAAGAATGATTTCGATTACTTTTTCAAAGTAAGTACGTTTTTTATTTTTACGAGACAAACGAATTACTTGTTGTGTTAAAGTACTTCCGCCTCGAACTACTTTTCCTGCGGTTCGATTTTGTTGAACAGCTTTAACCATTGCCACAGGATTAAAACCCCAATGGTAATTGAAATGTTCATCTTCAAAATACGTTATACATTTTTTGAATTTATCTGGAATACTATCCTTGGCAGGAAAGCGCCATTGTCCATCACGAGCAATTTTTGCTGCTAATAATTCGCCATCATTACTTTCAATTACAGTGGAATAAGGTTCTTCAAAAAGTGTTCTTGGCAAAGAAAAATAGTAAACTACAAGAAGAATAAATGCAATTGCAGATTTCTTTTTGTTGGTTTTGATGTATTTTAAAATGCGTTGAAGAAACGCTTGGAGTTTTTGTTTCATTTTTTATTTTACCGCAAAGGCACAAAGTTTTTTCGCAAGGTTCGCTAAGATTAGTTGATTAACCGCAAAGTTGATTTTTTTTTACACTTGATTCTCAAGCCTATTGAAATAGACTTTGCGAACCTTGCGCTTTCTTGGCGCCTTTGCGGTTAATAATTTACTTCACCACTTCAACCCATTGTCCTTTAGTTCGAGCCAAGAATTCATTGTCATACATAGCTTCACATTGTAATCCTGGTAAGTAATATTTACCTAAATACGAAGCGTTTAATAAGATTTTGAACGTTCTTGTTTCGCCACCACGAAGACTGAAATAGTAGTTCGCTCTATCATCACGAATGTCGATGTAATCTGCAACATTGGAAGTTGATTCGCCAAATTCAGTGTATCTTGTATTTACAATTTCAAATCCTGAAGGTAGAATTTGCGAAAGTGCAATGTTTTCAACTCGTTCGTTTTTACGATTGGTTAGCGTAACTTCTGCAATGAATTCGGTTCCTTGAACGATTTTCGTTACTGATATTGCTTTACCTTTTCGGTCTTTGAAAACTACGTTGGCAGTCAAGTTGTTTTGTACAACATTTTCTTTTCCAACAGGAAGAATTCCACTGTTTAAGACACGAACAAAAATTGTATTGTTTCTGTTATTCTTAATTGTAACCGAATTATTTCCAGAAACTAAAGCTAAATTTCTTTGTGCAACAGTCTTATTCGTATTAATCACAACTGATTTTCCACCATTAGTATATTGAACAGAAACTCCTTTGCTACCATTACTTTGTGCAAATTTTGACATTGCGTATAATCCGTAAGCAGTTGTTTGCGTGCTCATCCATTGGTTGCTTGAAAGATTTTTAGCCAATTTAGTTGCCATTGCAAAAGCTTTTTGTTTTTGACCTAACAACACCAATGTTTCCAATGCCATCGCACGATTTCTTTCGTTTGAACCATAATAATAGTAATAACCATCTTCGTTTTGTTCGTCAATCATTGATTTACTCAATAAGGCCAAACCAGCCGAATTTTGTTTGATAATAGCATAAGTTGCAGCCAAACGCAACTTACTTTCGTTAGAAATTCCAACTGTTTCACGAAGTCTGTTCATCGACGCTAAATCGGCTGAACCTGCAATAGCTAAAGTGTAAAGACGATAGGCTTGTGCAAAATCGTTGCCATATTGTTTTTCAAAACGCCATTGTTTTGCCATTTTCTTTTGATAGGAAATCCATTTATTTTTGAAAGAAATTGGTAAAACATAGCCTTTTTTCTCTGCTTCAATCAAGAAATGTCCTGCATAAGAAGTTCCCCAATCGTCTGCTTCGGCATTGCCTGGCCAATAAGCAAATCCCCCATTCGCCACTTGGAAATTTCCTAATTTTTGGATTCCTGCGGTTACATTTTTCTGAATTCTTTGTTTGTAAGTCGCGTCTAAATCCATTACATCATTCAAATACAATTGTGGAAAAACCGATGATGTGGTTTGTTCAACACAACCGTGTGGATATTGAATCAAATAATCTAATCTTCGGCTAAAATCAACCGTTGGAACCGATGAAACTTCTATTTTAGATTTGTTGCTTCCGGTTACTCCAAATAAATCCCAAGAGATTTTTTTAGAACTATTTGGTTCGATAATTATATCAGTGTAAGTTGTTGTAACTGGGTTCGGATTCATCACATCAATTTCAACATCATAAGTAGATTTTTCTTTTCCTGATGTGGCGATAATTTGTACTTTTCCAATTCCTGTGATATTTCCAACGCTTAAATTGAAATACGCCATTTTTTCGTCAGGTTCGGTGAATTTTACAATTTCGCTTGCTTTTCCAAGAACTCTAACAGCATTATTAGTTTTGATTTGAAGTGTTACATTTTTGATGTTTTTCTCTGTTGCAAAAAGCGTTACTGGAATCGTAACATTTTCTGAAGGAGAAATTTTTCGTGGCAACGAAGCCAAAACCATCAACGGACTTTTTACTTGCGTTGCTTTTTCAGCCATTCCGTAAGCGCTATTTTCTTTATTGGCAGCAACAACCATAGTACGAACGGAACCAATGTATTTTGGAAGTTTAATTTGATGCGTTTTAGAATCGCCTTTTCCTAATTCAAATGGTCCGAAATACATCACCACTGGTTTGAAACGATTGGCTTTTTTTGCTTTTCCGCCACCTAAATCGGCATCTCCACCAATGGCAAAAACTTGATTTACCTTTCCGCCATAAGCACCAATTACATCATCATAAATATCCCAAGTTCTAACACCTAAAGCTTCGCGAGTATAGAAATTATCCCAAGCATTTGGAGTTTTGAAACGCGTTAAATCCAATAAACCTTCATCAACAACAGCAATAGTATAAGTCATTGCTTTACCTTGTTTTTCAGAAACTTTTACATTCACAGTTTGCTCTGGACGAAGAACATCAGGCATTGAAATTTGTGGTTCCAAAACTGTGTTTTTATCGACAACTTCTATTGGAACAATTCCATACATTCTTATTGGTGAATCGTTTTTGGTTGATGCGTGTGGTTGTAATAAAGTTACATTGATGTAAACATTTGGCGCCATTTCACCTGTAATTGGTAATTCGACAGTAGTTTCACCTTTTTTGGTTTTTGCCCAAAGTGTTTTCACGACTTTAGTTCCGTTTTCTACAGAAATTAAAGCTCTTCCGCCTTCACTTGATGGGAAGAATATTTTGGCAGTTTCACCAACAGCATATTTCTCTTTATCGGTTGAAAAACGTAACATTGTGGCAGCTTTTCCATCTTCATTTTTAGAACGAGCAGACCAATATGGAGAGTCAATATAAACTCGTGTTCCTGTAGCGTGACCATCATTTGGATCGGAAACACGAACTAAATAATTACCCCAATCGTTTTCTGGAACCACAAATGAAACGCTTGCTTTTCCTGAATAATCGGTAGAAACTCTAAAGTTTTTGTAAGCAATTGTTGACGTTGACGAACTATAATTCGACAAATTATCATTGGAAGCATCCCACCACCAACGTGATTCTAATTTGTAAACTCGAACATCCAAATTTTGAACTGATTTTGGTTTTCCGTTTTCTGAAACTGCTACAATATCAAATCGATTGGCTTTACCTGTCTCTAATAAACCATATTTGTTAGGTTGAGGAGCTTTTACACCAATATAAGTTTGGTAAGGTGAATATGTTGTCGAAGCGACATCAGTAGTAACATCGCCGCCTTGTTCGTAAACTTTTGTGATGAAAGCTGCTTTCAACATTCCTGGTGCTTGACCTTGAAGCGTTGGTTTTATCGGAATGGAAGCACGACCATTTCCATCAACTTTTCCTGAAAAAATATTGATTTCTTCGGTTGAAAAACTTCTTGTTGGATCATCAAAAACGTATTTGTCAAATCCTTTAAACGTTGTTACTTGTTGCGAGAATTTGGCTTGAACTTCAGTTTTTAAATCTTTTGCAACAGCACCGTGAAGCCAAAGAACTTGAATATTATTGACATTGTTTTTGCTTGTAGAAAGCACTGCATCGTTGAAACTATTTTTGATTTTTAAACGATTAGGTTTAATGGTTTCAATTTTTAAACTTTTGTAAAAACGAGCACCACCAACACTTACAACGGCTTCCCAATTTCCTGTTGGAGCGCTTGATTGCGTTGGAACAATAAATTTATAATGACTTAAAGCTGTTCCTTTTTGAACCGATTGATACACGGTTTTTCCACTTGGATCGTTTACTCTAATTTTTATCGGATGATTTTCTGGTAATTTATTGGCATTATCATTTAGAATGAATGACAAATACAAAGTATCGCCTGGACGCCAAACACCACGTTCTCCATATAAATAGCCTTTCAAACCTTTTTGTAAAGTTTCGCCCGAGACATCAAAATCACTTACAGATAAAGATAACTCGTCGTCCAATTTTACGTAAGTGCTTTGGTCGCCTTTGGTAACAATTGCGAAATAGGCAATTTTTTCTAATTGAAATGAAGCCATTCCATCACCATCAGTACTTGAATCGGCAATTTTTTGTTGTTGGTAATTATATAAAGTAACCGTTGCACCCGAAATTGGATCAGTAGAAACGATATCGCTAACGGCAATAACTACAGATTTATCGGTACCACGTTTAGCAATTACACCTAAATCGGTTGCTAAAATATTGGTTCCAATGGTTGTGTTGTTGTAATAATAATAGTTGGTGCAAGGATCAAGACTTTCTCTATAATCATAATCTTCTTCGTAGTAATAATAGTCATAATTGTTCCCGCTATAATTGACGTCGTCTTCATTTTCTTCTTCGGAATCATCGTTTTCTTCTTCGTTATTTGGCGTTTCATTTCCGCATTTGTAAAGCGAATATTTCTTTTTGAATGAAAATTCTACACGATAAATCGCACCTGGTTCTGGAGTTACAATTTTGGAAATATCTAAAGCGTAGGTATTCCATTTGGTATAATCGAGTAGGTTGTTTTGTTTTAATTCGATGGTTTTTTTGGCGACTGATTGTCCAACTTGTTTTAAATTTCGAGTTCCGTTAAGTTCATTATTTTGCAAGAATTGCATGATGTTGTTTTTGTAAATTTTGTACACTTTTACATCAACAGCATTCAAATTGGCCGCTTGAAAATTGATTTTTAAATTGTTTGAACTTGGTAAAATAGTTCCGCTTTTTAATAATCGAACGGCTGGTTTTATTTGTTCAAATTGTAATTTTTCGGAATAATTTTTCTTCATTTTGTAGCCATATTCGTTTTCAATTCCTTGAAAAACTTCGACTAATTTTGTTCCGGCAAACGATTGAACATTGGATTCTTCTTCAACGGCTTCAATAACAGGTTCAACATAAGCAGCAACTGTATCTACAGCAACCGCAGCAGAATCTACAGCAACTGAAGTCGAGTCAACAGCAGCTGCTACACTTTCGGTGATAGTTTCGGTTGAATTTCCTTTAACTACTTCAGAATTTTTAGCTTCATTGCTGAAAAACACTTTCAAAACGTTGCCCATTGTGGCAAATTTCAAATTGTTAGTATTTTCAATTGCGATTAATCCTTTAAAATCTTGATCTCTTTTTAATGGATCGGAGAAGTTTATCAATAACGATTGGTTGTTCTCGTCACCAATTTTAATATCCAAAACTTTGAATTGGTTTTTACCTGGAATTGGATATTTCACTTCACCTTCTTGCTCAATATCAGCATCATCTCCATCCCAAGCAATGGTTATTTCGCTGTCATCATCGAAGCGTTTTATTTTGTCGATAGTGAATTTGAATTCGGTTGAAGTACTTGTTGCTTTATCAAAAATTATTTTTAAATCATCACCATTTTGAGTTGCTTTTAATAATTTTTGAGCATCTTCAAATGATAGATTGTCAGCAGTTTTAATTGTTCCATTCAAATAGTAAGTATCTGGATCGTACGACTGTAAGTCTAAAGTATTGACAATGAAATCTTGCTTGATGGTTTTAATCGAAAACTTAAAATCCTCCAATTCTTTAGGAGTTTTATCATTGATTTGCGAAAGATGAAGCGTAATTTGATACAACGTATTTTGTTCCAATTTGTCTTTCGGAATAAAGGCAATCGTATTATTTGAAAGTGCTACTACTTTTCCTGAAATACTTGGAGAAATGTCGAATAAATCTTCGTCTAATTCTTGGTTGGGTTTCCAATCACTTTTATTGAAAGCCAATTGCACACGAATATCGGAACTGACCGATACAAATCCAGAAGAAAAACTCGATATATAGTCCTTGTATAAAGTGAAGTCGGAATCAAAATCGGCAGCCGATTTTTTAGAACAAGAATGCAATACAAAGATTGCAAGAAACAAACCGATTAACTTGCTGGTTTTCATAAAAGTAATGGAATTATTGGTTAGAACTTTTTGTCTTGAAAATATGATTTTTAACACTTTCAATTAATGCTATAACAGAAATAAATTTTAAATATTGTAGTAAATGTAAAATAAATTTTTGGACTAATTTTCTTGTAAAAAAAGGAATTTTTCTACTTTCTTTTTTCGGCAAAAAAACGCTTCATTAAGTCGCCACATTCTTGAGCCAAAATACCTTGATTTACTTGAGTTTTTGGATGTAATTTTGTTCCTAAAGTTAGAAATCCGCGTTGTTCATCTCGAGCACCAAAAACAATTTTAGAAATCTGACTCCAATATAAAGCACCAGCACACATTTGACATGGTTCTAGTGTAACATATAATGTACAATCTTTTAAGTATTTTCCGCCAAGGAAATTGGCAGCAGCAGTTATCGATTGCATTTCGGCATGCGCTGTTACATCGTTTAATAATTCGGTAAGATTATGACTTCTAGCAATGACTTTGTTGTCAATTACAATTATGGCACCAACAGGAATTTCACCTTTTTCAAAAGCGGTTTCGGCTTCTTGCAAAGCTTTTTTCATGAAGTATTCGTCGGTGAAAATGTTTTCCATAGAACAAAAATAGGAATTCAATTCGTACCTTTGCTATATGACAGAAAATTTACTTCAAAACATCAACAATCCATCCGATTTAAAAAAATTGGAACCATCACAATTGCCTCAATTGGCGAAAGAATTACGTGATTTTATTATTGATGTAGTTTCAGTAAAAGAAGGTCATCTTGGCGCAAGTCTTGGAGTGATTGAATTGACAATTGCTTTGCATTATGTTTTTGATACACCAAATGATTTATTGGTTTGGGATGTTGGTCATCAAGCTTATGGTCATAAAATTCTAACAGAAAGAAAGGATAATTTTCATACAAATCGTCAACTTGATGGTATTTCTGGTTTTCCAAAACGTAGTGAAAGTGTTTACGATACTTTTGGAGTTGGTCATTCATCAACATCGATTTCTGCAGCTTTGGGAATGGCGATTGCTTCTCAATTAAAAGGTGAAGATAAACATCATATTGCGGTTATTGGTGATGCGTCAATTGCGAGCGGAATGGCATTTGAAGGATTGAATCACGCTGGAGTTACTGATGCGAATTTGCTAGTAATTTTAAATGACAATGCCATCGGAATTGACCCAAGTGTTGGTGCTTTGAAAAACTATTTGACTTCGGTTAAAGAAGGGAAAAATCCTAAGCAAAATAATATGATTAAGTCCTTGAACTTTGATTATTCGGGACCAATTGACGGACATAATTTTGAAGCATTGATTTCAGAATTAGAACGTTTGAAAAAAGTAAAAGGTCCGAAATTTTTGCATATTATTACTACCAAAGGTAAAGGTTTGCAACAAGCCGAAGAAGATCAAGTAAAATATCATGCACCTGGGAAATTTGATAAAATTACTGGAGAAATTCTTCCAAAATCGGAAGAACATTTACCATTAAAATTCCAAGATGTTTTTGGATTGACTTTGGTTGAATTGGCTGCGGATAATCCAAAAATTATTGGAATTACACCGGCAATGCCAAGCGGAAGTTCATTAAAGTTCATGATGGATGCTTTTCCAGAAAGGGCTTTTGATGTTGGAATTGCAGAACAGCACGCTGTGACACTTGCAGCTGGAATGGCTACGCAAGGAATGGTAGTTTTTTGCAATATTTATTCCACTTTTTTTCAACGTGCTTACGATCAGTTGATTCACGATGTAGCTTTGCAGAATTTGCCTGTAATATTTTGTTTGGACAGAGCGGGATTGGTAGGAGAAGATGGAGCAACACACCACGGAGTTTTTGATTTGGCGTATTTGCGATGCATTCCGAATATGATTATTTATGCTCCAAAAGATGAAATTGATCTACGAAATATATTGTTTACTGCTTCGTTAGGATTGAATCATCCGATTGCAATTCGTTATCCAAGAGGAAGAGGAAAATATTCGAATTCCAAATTCCAAATTCTAAATTTCAAATTTGAGAATATCGAAATAGGCAAAGCACATTTGCTGAAAAGCGGAACTAAAATTGCGGTTTTATCTACTGGTTTTATTGGAAATAATGTGAGTTTGGCTTTGGATAAAAGTACAAATGCGAATGAAATTGCTCATTATGATTTTGGTTTTGTAAAACCTTTGGACGAAAAGTTGTTGTATGAAATTTTTAATTCATTTGAAACCATTATTACTATTGAAGATGGAGCAATCAAAGGCGGATTTGGTTCTGCAATTATCGAATTTGCTTCTGAAAACAATTATAAAAACTCTATAAAAACTCTTGGAATTCCAGATAGTTTTATCGAACATGGAACGGTTGAAGAGTTACAACAAATTTGTAAAATTGACGTTAAAAGTTTAATAACCCTTTTTTCTGAACTTTGAAAAAACGATTTTTGCATAACTTTTAATTTATTATAATGCGATTCCTTGTTAAATCTTTTGTCTTTTTATTATTTACACAATTTTCTTTTTCACAAATAATTCAAACGAAATTACCAGATACATTATCCCACTGGGAAAAGAAAAACACTATTGGTTTAGATATTTCTCAAATCGCTTTTTTGAACTGGAATGCTGGAGGAAATAGCTCTGTATCAGGTTTGTTGAAGGGAACTATTGTTAGAAAATATACTACGGACAATGTTAGATGGCTTAATGAAATGATTTTCAAGTATGGCGTTAATAAGCAAGATGGTGTTGAATTAAGAAAGACTGATGATGTTTTTCAATTAAATTCAACTTTTGGTTATAGAAAAGATACTGTTTCTAACTGGTATCATTCCGCAAAATTTAATTTTAGCACACAATTTACTAACGGATATTCCTATCCGAATACAGAAAAAGCTATTTCTAAGCCTTTCGCTCCTGCGTATATTTTTCTTGGTATTGGCGCAGAGTATTCCAATAAAGAAAAAAGGATTAATGTCTACATTTCACCGTTAACGCAAAAGACCACTTTAGTTTTAGCACAAGAACTTGCGAATCAAGGAGCTTTTGGAGTTACTAAGGCAGTTTTTGATGAGAATGGTGTTTTGGTTAGTGAAGGTAAAAAATCAAGAACTGAGTTAGGTTTCTTAATTACTAGTGGTTATAAAAAAGAAGTTTTTAAGAACATAGTTTTAGAAAATAGGTTAAACTTATATTCTGATTACATTAATAAATTCGGAAATATTGATGTCGATTGGCAAATGCAGTTTGATTTAGTAGTTAATAAATATGTTAGAGCCAACATTGGAGCTCATTTAATATATGATGATGATATTAAAGCTAAAGAAGAGATAAATGGTGAACAAGTAACCGTTGGTCCAAAGGTTCAATTAAAACAAATGTTAGGAATTGGAATTGTTTATAATTTTATATAACAAAAAGGCTTTCAAATAAATGAAAGCCTTTTTTAATATCTAAAAATTTTAAAATTTAGTTCTTGATAATTTTTTGTGTGAAGTTTACACTTTCACCGTTAACTTTCAAAACATATATTCCTGTTTGAAGGCTGTTCAAGTTAATTGATTTCTCAATATTAAAATCTTCGTTTATGTATTCGTTTACAATTCTACCATTGATATCGATTACTTGAATATTTACTTTACCAACAAAGTTATTTATTCTAATATTTAATAGATTATTTGTCGGGTTAGGATATACTCTAAATAATTCATTGTTTTCAAAATAATTAACACTTAACGTACAGTTTGGACCAGCAGCAGGTTCAGTGAAATCTTCTATTTGATCTTGACTCGAATTTGCGCTACCAGAGCTTGCATTAAGACCTAAACCTCTTCTTGCAAATGTGCTCCAAATCATACAATAATCTTGTCCTCCGGTTGTTGCTTGATCTGCTGCGATTAATGCATCTCTTGCAGAAACAAACGTAGGGTTACATCCGTCTAATTTAATTCCATCAAGTACTAATCGCATAACTTTGTTGTTTCCACCCGTACCAGTGTAGATATTTGAATCGTATCCGTACTTATCAATATAATTCCAAGCTAAATCCCATAGCATTACTGCCCAGATTGAACCCATTCCGTGAACTGAAGTGACGTCAATACCGTTAGCGTCGGTAAAAAATTGTTCGTTTGTTTTTCCAAAAGTATGAGGATTAACAGCCATATCAGTTGAATATCTAAATTCTCTGATTCCAGGACCATCAACGGCTTCGTTTTGTGCGAAAGTTCCAATTCCTCTAGCTCCATTTCTTGTATCACCTGGTTTGATTTGCATCATAAGCCAAAACCAATCAGACCATCCTTCACCTTGTTGTTCAGCACTATTTAAACAATTTCCAGATAATCTTGTTGAAATACCGTGACCATATTCGTGTGCAATAATTCCGTTATCGAAATCACCATCAGTATTAACAAATGCTGATGAACGTTCTAATTTAACATTTACAGTCGATGTTGCCATCTTTGTTATAATTGCGTCACCAACTTCTTTTGAAACGCTTATTGCAGGTATCGTAATTGTTGCATCTGCTCCAGCCATTCCAACAACTCCATCAACATTGTTTACAATGATTGCCGCAATTGCACCAGCGTTTTGAGCAGCTTTTACTTTGAATGCAAAAGTACAATCACCTCTTTTAATTACTGCTATTTTACCATTTATTGCAGCAGCGTTATTAATAGGTTGACAAGCATCTAGAACATCGCCGTCACCATCATTAACTAATACTAAATCGGATATAATTCCATTTGGACTTAGAGGAATAGGTACATTTCCTGGATTAAATGAATTGTCCCGCGCTTCTTTACCTCCAGCTATATCAGCAGGAGAATTTACTATTAAAAATGAAGGGCCAACATCCCATAAAAACATTTGCATTCTTGGTGCAGAGCCATCTGTTGGTGTTGAAAAATTTGCATTATTCAAATTTGGTGGACTTGCCTGAGATCCGTCTTGTGATTCTGCAATTACAGCATCATTTTGTGCTCCTCCGCGACCATAATTGTTAGCTTGAAAATTTTTATTAGCTTCATTAAATCCATATTGATACCATAAATCGTGCATTACATTGTTCATATAAAACAAGTTGGTATTTGCGGCATTTACATAAGTTGAAGCTACAGCAGAAGTACCTGGATAAGGAAAATCAAAAGTTAAATTAGGAAAAGTACCTGTACCAGTTGGACTTGTACCATTTGGTGAAGCTGTTGAGTTTGTTCCAGCAAAATCATTTCTTGCCCAAACATTGTTACCTCTAGTGATGTTGTATCTTAAAGTTGCATTAGTACCGGCAAGGGTATTTGCATCGTGCCATCCTTTAGGAGAAGCATTAGCCACAAACTCTGGGTTAGAAATTAATTGTCTTGTTGTGTGGTTTGGACTTTCAAAATTGTAAGGAATTACTCTGTAAGCAGTATTTCCTGGGTTTACAGCAAGAAACGTTTCCTTGTTTTTAAACATTGCGTTATTAAAAGAAATTCCTTTGCTGTTATTTTTGTGTGCGTGGTTACAACTGTTAGAGTTGAAATTACAAGAAATAACCAAATCTCTTTTTGTAAGGATTTTGCCATCAACTGCATCAATATCTATATTCCAAAGGTGATTGGTATCTTGAGTATAAAACTCAAAAGTCCAAGCTAGACGTAATGTGTTTTCAGTAGTTAAAATATAATTTAGTTTAGCTTTAACTGGATCTTCTGAAAGCGCTCCGTTTGTTAATTTGTAAGTGTTAGCTTGAGCTTCAATAATTTGAGTAGGGAAAATAGTCTCATTTAATTTGCTCAATACTTGTGTAAAAGCATTAGTAACTGAAATATAAGGAGTAGTCGTATTAACTTTTTGACTAATGTTATTTATAAACTCTTCTCCACCATTAATTACTTTATCATTTTTGATCCAAAAGTTAGAATCAGAATTGAAAATTTCAATTCCTTGGTATCTTTGTTTTACGTGATAGTTATTGATTCCTGTGCTTTCAGAACTAAAATCATTAACGATTACTAAGTCATTAATGTCATTAGTTTGAACTTGTATTTTTGAACGATTTTCATTCAAATATGTTTTAATTTTTTCTAACGGATTTTGTGAATATCCAATTATTGAAAATAAAAACAGTAGTAATAACAGATAATTTTTTTTCATAATTAATAGGTGTAGTTTTTAATTGGGTAACAAATCTATATTATTTTTTAGGTAATTGCAACAATTTTAGTTGAAAATCATATTTTTAACAATTGTTATTTGAAATTATTTGATTATATAAAACTGCATTTCCATCGGTTAACATCGAAACGAAATGGCAAATATGTAATAATCTGTCATACAAACTATTTTTTTCTAGATGGTATTTTTCTGGTAATATCTTCAATAATAATTGGTCGTAATTAGTTGCCTTTCCATCATAGTTATTATTATAGGCGGTAATAAATTTGTCCAATAAATTATTAATCATCTGATATCCTGACAGTTCTTTTTCAATTACCTCGCGGCTTTGATAGATATTTTTGACACTTAATTTGATAATATCATCAATTTGTGCTTTATATTTACTTTTATCAGTCAATGCGTAAGGGAATTCACCTTTTAGTATAGTTTCTTCGTTTTCAATAAAGATACGAACAGCATCATTAATTAGATTTCCAATAGCTAGTGCACGTAAGTAACTAATTCTGTCTTCTTTTGTAGTAAGAGTCTGATATTTATTGGTATCAATTGTGTCTTTAACTAATTTAATCAAATATTCTAAAGCAAAATCCTCAGATACTAAACCTAAATTAATACCATCTTCAAAGTCGATGATAGTGTAACAAATATCATCGGCCGCTTCAACCAAATAGGCAAGTGGATGGCGTTCAAAACCAATGTCATTGCCGGATTTATTTGGAATCAAACCTAATTCATTAGCAACTTCTGTAAAGAATTCTTTATCAGACTGAAAGAAACCATACTTTTTGTCGGCAATACTCGAAGTTGGTTTTTTGGGTAAACTTTCTTTCGGATATTTCATAAATGCACCAAGAACAGCATATGTCAGTCTAATGCTACCTTCGATTCCTGGTCTAGAGCTTGAAAGTACTGAAAATCCGTTGGCATTTCCTTCAAAATCTATTAAATCTTGCCATTCTTTTTCTGTTAGTTGGTCTTTGAATTTTTGCCCTTTTCCGATGGAGAAGTATTCGCCTATTGCTTTTTCTCCTGAATGCCCGAAAGGCGGATTTCCAATGTCGTGCGCTAACGATGCTGCTGCAACAATGGCGCCAAAATCATTAGATTGGTATCCGTGAATAGCCTGTAAATGGGGATATTTTTCGATTATTTTTTTTCCAACTAATCTTCCGATGGAACGTCCAACAACTGATACTTCTAAACTATGTGTTAGACGTGTGTGCACAAAATCGGTTTTTGAAAGTGGGATTACTTGTGTTTTATCTTGTAAACTTCTAAAAGCCGATGAAAAGATAATACGATCATAATCAACTTCAAATCCTAACCTTGTTTCGTCTTGTTCTATGCGTAGTCTTTTGCCTTTATCGCCTTGACGTTTTAGTGATAAAAGTTGTTCCCAGTTCATCATGTAATAGTAGATATTTTGATTTTAGATATTTTTTTTCATACAAATGCTTGTTGTCACATCTTGATATTGCCCGAAGTTTTCAATGATTTTGTAACCTAATTTTTGGTACAAATAAATAGCGTCTTTTTGCAAATAACCGGTTTCTAATAAAAGCGTTTTGTAGCTTTCTTCTTTTGCCCAAAATTCTAATTCAGTTAAAATTTTGGTTGCAATTCCTTTTCCACGATATTGTGGTAAAGTAAACATCCTTTTTATTTCTGCTGTTGTTGAATCATATTCTTTAAAGGCACCAATAGCAATTGGATTTCCATTTTCGTAGAAAACCAATGTATTTTTTAACAAGTTTGATTTGTTAAATTGTGAGTAAAACGCATGATCTTCTCCATCAATGATTGCTAAATAAGCATCGAGTTCAAGGACTAGTTTTTCAAAGTCAGGATGGTTAGATGTTGTTCTCTTAAGTGCTAACATTCATTATTCTTTATCGTTGGCAAGAAAGAAATTTCTGGATTTTTGTGGATATTGATTGTAGCTTTTATCACTAGGATTAGCGATTACTGTTTTAATATTTATTTCGTCACCCAATTTAAAATCTTTAGCAACCATTTGATAATCTAGTAAATATTCACCGCAGAAATAGTTGCCATTTTCGTCTTTTTCGATAATTCCAGTATAAACTCCTTTTTGTTTTGACATTTTGTTTTAATTTGTTTCAAATATACGAATTGCAAAAATATTTTCTAAAAATAAAAACAGCCATCGAGTTGATGACTGTTTGTAAAGTAAAGAAATTATGAAGCAAGTTTTATAATGTCTAATGAGATCTTTATTAATGATTCGATTGTTGGTTCACCATTATCATATTCAACAAGATTACTTACATCAATGTTAGATCTAATCTTTTCTTGATTTTTTACATAAAAAGTCTTTGAAGAACCATTTATCCCTAAAACAAAGGCAATTTCATCATATTCGCCTTTATTTAAAAAAGATATTTTTTCTGTACTTCTTGACATTGTGCTAAACAAATCGATTAAAGTTCTCTTTAAATTTTGAGCTTCGGATAGATTTTTGTCAAGTTTAAAAATTCTTTCTTCTCTTCCAAGTTCCAAGTCATTTTCGATTAAACGAAATTCTTTAAGTTTTCCAAAATCAAGATAATTTTGAATGAAGTATCTTGGTGGAGCTTGTCTTAATTCTAGGACATAATTTGAAACACCTTTCTTTCTCATAAAATTATTAAATGCACTTTCAAAAATTGATTTAACACCGTGATTTTCTTTCTTTTGAACTATCAAAAAGCCAAATTTTGAATTTTTAGGAACATGTATTAAGTAAAAGAAATCTTTTGAAAACAAATCCTTTTCATTGATGTTATACTTAAGTCTATTTGTTTTTCGTTCTTTAACTTTGCCCTTTTCACCTGTGTATGCAGAATCAAAATGACCAGAAACTGTTCTTTTGTTTGAATCATACTTCTGTAAATTACTCAAAGTAAAGGTTCGATATTTCCCTTGATTATCAATATAATCTCTAATGTTTTTATGGATATAACCACAAAAATCGTTCATTGTTTCTAATAAGTCTTCTTCCTCGTTATAGAAACTTAGCACTTGTTGCTCTTTCGCTTTGTTTAGAAGCGTAAATCTGTAAACCGATAAATTAATTTTTCTTTTCATTTTGTTTTCTTTTAAGAATTTTCTTGTTTAATAATTTTAATTTCATCTCTAATAGCTTGATTTAGAGTTAGTAATTAATTAAATTTAAATTCTGTGAAAATTAAACTTGGAAAGAAGATTTCGATTTTATACTTTTGAAGTATGAAAAAAGTAGGTGAGGTAACCTCATCATCTTTATAACATAAAATAAATGGCTGGCAGGCTTTATTTTTTATGTTTCCAAGTTAGGGATATCACAGATGTCCCTTTTTTTTTTTTTTTTTTTTCACTCTTTTTATTTTTTAAGTTAATACTTTTTGTTATAGCAAACATACGAATAACTTTCTTATTTAGAATGATTATAAATAAGAAAGTTATTAACAATATTTAATTTATTAAAAACATCTTTTCTTTTACAATTGCTCGATGCAAATATAATAGAAAAAATCTATACAAAATAGATTTTTAATAATATTTTTCTATGAACCACACATTTCGCAATCTTCTGGTCCAGCATTTTTAGCCATTTCAATCATTGCTCTGTATTCTTCAGCAGTCATTTCAACCGGTTCGTTTAAAACTGCAATTGGTTGTAGTGGTTCAGAAATACTCTTCACTTCTGCAATTGGTTGTTCTTTAACTTCAATTGGTTCAGCTTTTTTGTCATTGTTCAAGGTAAACTTGATAGCGTCAACTGCAGCTTTGGTTCTTAGGTAATACATTCCTGTTTTTAAACCTGATTTCCAAGCATAGAAATGCATTGATGTTAATTTAGCATAATTGGCATCTTGCATAAACAGATTCAAAGATTGTGATTGGTCAATAAAATATCCTCTATGACGTGACATATCAATAATATCTTTCATTGACATTTCCCAAACTGTTTTGTACAGTTCTTTTAAATCTTGTGGCACTGATTCAATATTTTGAACCGAACCATTGTTACGCATTATTTCTTGTTTCAAAGTTTCATTCCATAAACCTCTTTCTACTAAATCGTTTAGTAAATGTTTGTTTACAACAATAAATTCGCCTGAAAGTACACGACGCGTATAAATATTAGAAGTGTAAGGTTCAAAAGCTTCGTTATTTCCAAGAATTTGAGAGGTTGAAGCAGTTGGCATTGGTGCAACTAATAGTGAGTTTCTAACTCCATTGGCTAAAACTTCTTTTCTTAAAGCAGCCCAGTCCCATCGTCCAGATAGTTCTTCGTCTTTAATATTCCATAGGTTGTGTTGGAATTCGCCTTTAGAAATTGGTGAACCTTCATAGGTTGAATATGGTCCTTCTTCTTTAGCCATTTCCATCGAAGCGGTTACAGCTGCATAATATAATGTTTCAAAAATATCTTGATTCATTTGTTTAGCTTCATCACTTGTAAATGGCATGCGCATCATTATGAACGCATCTGCTAATCCTTGAACGCCAAGACCAACTGGACGATGACGCAAGTTAGAATTTTCAGCTTCTTTTACAGGATAGTAATTTCTGTCGATTACTTTATTTAAATTTCTTGTAACTCGTTTGGTTACATTAAATAACAATTCGTGATTGAATGTGCCATTTTCAACAAACATTGGTAACGAAATAGAAGCAAGATTACAAACTGCAATTTCATCTGCAGAGGTGTACTCCATAATTTCGGTACACAAGTTTGATGAACGAATTGTTCCTAAATTCTTTTGGTTAGATTTTCTATTTGCTGCATCTTTATACAGCATATAAGGTGTTCCAGTTTCAATTTGAGATTCTAGAATTTTCTCCCAAAGTTCACGTGCTTTGATTGTTTTTCTTCCTTTTCCTTGTTGTTCGTAGGAAGTATAAAGTGCTTCAAATTCATCGCCATAAACATCATCTAATCCAGGGCATTCATTCGGACACATTAAGGTCCAAGTGGTATCGGCTTCAACACGTTTCATGAACAAATCTGAAGTCCACATAGCAAAGAATAAATCTCTTGCTCGCATTTCTTCTTTTCCGGTATTCTTTTTCAGATCTAGGAAATCAAAAATATCAGCATGCCAAGTTTCTAAATATATAGCAAAGCTACCTTTACGTTTTCCGCCACCTTGGTCGACATATCTTGCTGTATCATTGAAAACACGAAGCATTGGCACAATACCGTTTGATGTTCCGTTTGTTCCTCTTATATAAGAACCTGTTGCACGAACATTGTGAATAGCTAATCCGATTCCACCAGCTGATTGTGAAATTTTTGCAGTTTGTTTTAACGTATCATAAATTCCGTCAATACTGTCGTCTTTCATTGTTAATAAGAAACAAGATGACATTTGAGGTTTTGGAGTTCCTGCATTAAATAAAGTTGGCGTTGCGTGCGTAAAGAATTTTTTAGACATCAAATCGTAAGTTTCAATTACAGATTCTAAGTCGTTTAAATGAATTCCAACAGAAACACGCATTAGCATATGTTGTGGGCGTTCTACAATTTTACCATTTATTTTTAAAAGGTAAGAACGTTCTAAAGTTTTAAATCCGAAATAATCGTAGTTAAAATCTCTAGTATATATAATGTGAGAATCTAAAAAAGCAGCATTTTCCTGAATGATTGCATGTACTTCTTCTGAAAGCAATGGTGCTTCTTGATTGGTTCTTGGATTTACGTAGTGATACATTTCATTCATCGTTTCAGAGAATGATTTGTTGGTATTTTTGTGTAAATTAGAGATTGCAATTCTTGCTGCCAATTGAGCATAATCAGGGTGCGAAATTGTCATTGAAGCTGCAGTTTCTGCTGCAAGATTATCTAATTCAGATGTGGTTACACCATCATATAATCCTTCAATAACTCGCATTGCTACTTTCACCGCATCAACTCTGTCATTTAATCCATAACATAATTTTTTGATTCTGTCGGTGATTTTGTCAAACATTACAGGCTCTTTATGGCCATCTCTTTTTACTACGTACATAGGGTTTGTTTTTTGTGAAATAGAAAATCCCTTCGCTATTTCGGGTTATTTGTAATCGGTTTTGCCACAAAGGCGCTAAGTCGCAAAGTTTTCACTTTACTTTTTTTGTTTTTAGAAGCTAATCCAGCTTTCCGTTGCAATCTTTTTAAGCATTTTCCTTTCGCTAATGCTACAGGATAATCCCAAAAAAGGATTTCCACTGCAATCTGGGCTAGACCACTTCAATGATTTGGGTATTCTTGTAATCTTCTTATTAAATTTTTTCTTCGTGCCTTGGTGTCTTCCTGGCAAAAAGGCGAGAAATTAAAAATCAGCGTCAAAACTAATTTTGCTTGATTCTGCGTCAGCATTCATTACACCTGCTTTTTGGTATTCTGCCACTCTTTTTTCAAAGAAGTTGGTTTTACCTTGAAGTGAAATCATGTCCATAAAATCAAAAGGATTTGAAGAGTTGTATTCTCTCTCACAACCTAATTCAACAAGAAGTCTATCAGCAACAAATTCCAAGTATTGTGTCATTAAATTTGCATTCATACCAATTAAACTTACTGGTAAAGATTCGGTTATAAATTCTCTTTCAATTTTTAAAGCATCAACTATAATTTCTCTGATTCGTGTTTTAGGCACTTTATTTATTAAGTGATGATTGTGTAAGTGTACTGCAAAATCACAGTGTACTCCTTCATCTCGAGATATTAATTCGTTAGAAAAAGTAAGTCCTGGCATTAAACCACGTTTTTTAAGCCAAAAGATTGCGCAAAATGCACCCGAAAAAAAGATTCCTTCAACTGCTGCAAAGGCAATCAAACGTTCTGCGAACGAATCAGAACCAATCCATTTTAAAGCCCAATCTGCTTTTTTCTTGATGGCTGGAAAAACTTCTAATGCATTAAACAAAGCTGCTTTTTCAGCGTCATCTTTTACATAAGTATCAATAAGTAAGGAATAAGTTTCGCTATGTATGTTTTCCATCATGATTTGAAAACCATAGAAAAACTTTGCTTCTGGATATTGTACTTCGTTGACAAAATTTTCAGCCAAATTTTCGTTTACAATTCCATCAGATGCAGCAAAGAACGCAAGAATGTGCTTGATGAAATATTTCTCATCATTACTAAGTTTATTGTTCCAGTCTGTTAAATCTTGATGAAGATCAATTTCTTCTGCTGTCCAAAAACTTGCCTCCATTTTTTTATACCATTCCCAAATGTCATGATGTTTAATAGGGAAAATAACAAAACGGTTTTTGTTTTCTTGAAGGATTGGTTCTAAAAAAGACATAATTATGGATTTTTTTAAGGTTTTTTTAACTTATTTCGTCAGATACAAAGATTGTCAATTTTAAATGAAAAAGAAAGCCAAACTTATTCACAATCGGACATAGTTTTTAACAATGCGTAGGAATAAAGCCACTTTCAATGTTTTTTGTAAACAATTGTTTAACAGTGAATTACAAGTAATAAAAAACCAAAAAATCCCTAAAAATAAGGGATTTATGAATTTTTACGATAAGTTTTCGTAATGATTTTGGAAGGGAATTTTGCAACAAAAATTAAACAAGAAATGCAACTTTCGATTGGTTGAAAGTTGCATTTTAAAATATTATTGTTTTAGTATTTTAAAAACCTTCTTTTCATTTTTTTCATTTCTGATTTCAAGAAAATAGATGCCATTTGGTTCGCTCAATTGAATTTGTTTTTCTGAAATTTGATTAAAATTATATTTTGAAATTAATTGACCTAACACATTTGTTATTGAAATCGATATTGTTTCTTGAAAACCTCCAAAATCAATATTTAAAATTCCATTATTTGGATTGGGATAGATTTGAATGTTTGAAAAGGAGTTGTTTTCTTGGTTTGATAAATTTTCAGGTTCAAGTTTTAAAACCCAATAGTCAGAACCACCAATTGGATTCTCTGTTATTTCACCAGATACAAAAGAGTTTGAACTTCCTGATAATAAAAATGAATTATCATTTGGTTGGTCTATTATTTCAAGACCATCTAAATCACTTCCGCCAATAGTTTTTTGCCATAAAATATTCCCAAATGAATCTATTTTCAGTATCCAAGCATCAAATCCACCTTTAGAATCTTCTGTTTTTTCAGCAGAGATATTTGAAGATGAAGAGCCTGAAATAATATAATTGCTATCATTTGTGGAAATTATGTTGCCAAAATAATCATCACCATTACCTCCTATTGTTTTTTGCCATAGAATAGTTCCTAATGAATCAATTTCCATAATCCAACAGTCATATCCTCCACGAGAATTCTCCAATTTTTCACCAGATATATTTGATTTTGATGAGCCAATTAAAACAAAATTATTATTCTTTGAGATAATATTTAATAAATAGTCTACATTATTACCACCTATTGTTTTTTGCCATTGTAAATCACCTAATGAATTAATTTTGACTATCCAAAAATCTCTCAAACCTCTTGAATCTTCAGTCTTATCACCTGAAATATTTGAAGTAGAGTCTCCACCTATTAAAAATCCTCCATCATTAGTTTGGACTACGCAATTTGCAGAATCAAAACCTGTACCACCAATTGTTTTTTGCCAAACAATATTTCCAAGACTATCTAATTTTAAGATCCAAATGTCAATTAAACCTTTTGAATTTTCAGTTTTATTTCCAGATATGTTTGAATCAGAATATCCTACAATGACAAAACCATTGTCGAAAGTGTTTTTTATAGCTGTTGGTACATCAACCAAACTTCCTCCAAATACTTTCTGCCATTGAATTATCCCAAATTCATTTAACTTTAAAATCCAGAAATCGTCACTATTATCGAATGAGTCAATTGTTTTATCTCCTGAAATTGGAGAGTCAGAGTGGCCTCCAATTATATATCCTCCATCCAAAGTTGACTTTAAGCAAGTAAAAACATCATCTTCATAAAAATTAGGATTACCACCACCAATCGTTTTGTCCCAGACTACATTTCCTAAATGGTTTATTTTAACTATCCAGTAATCTGAACCTCCTTTCGAATTTTCAGTTTTATCTCCTGATATATTTGATGTTGACCTACCTCCAATAATTAAACCATCATCAATTGTTACATCTGAGTTATTGTAGAAATCGTCATTAATTCCACCAATTTTATTTTGCCATAAAATACTAGGAGCTTGAGAAAAAGAAAGACAATGTATTAATATAAAAAATAGTATTTTCATTTAATTCAAAATTAATTTTTGTACAAAACTACTTGAATCATAACACCCTTTTCAGTCTCTTTTTTAATTATGTGGTATTTATTTGATTCAAGAAGTTCATAAAAATTAGGATTAGAGGCTTTTAGTGAATCCCATTCTTCTACAGTGAAAATATATCCGCCTAAATCATCTGTAATTGTGTCAGAACCACCTATTATCTGTTGTATTTCACAAATATAACCTTTATCAATAGTCAATGCATTACCAATAGGATATTGACCATTTTGCATTCCTAATTGCTGAATTATTAACGGACAATTAAAGGCAGGTAATTGAATGTCTGGTAAATCGTATGGATTATAGTTTACTAAATCAGGCAATTCATTTTCTGGAAAAACATAATTAAATCCCTTTTGAAATCTGAATCTTTCTGAATAATATGTACAAACAGTAGCTGTACCATTATTGTTGTCTACAACACTTTTTATAGCACCTAATACTTTTATGCGTTCAAAAGGCTCATACAAACTTTGTATTGAATTTCTTTTAGAGTCATACCTTTCTGGAACAATATTAAAAGCATTTCTCATTCTTATACCTTGTTCAGGAGTAAACGAAGGATTACATAAAATATCTTCTGACTCTGTTGTCATAAAATTATTTGAAGGAGAGCCTGTTATAAAAAAACCATTTACTGTCTGAGAATTTATGATACTCCCTCTACAATCGGTTGCTCCACCTGTATAATTGCAGTTGTTATCTGAAAATGTAGAACTTAGAAAAGGGAAGGTATCTTTTATTTGATCACCAGCAACATCAGCGTTATATTGAAGATTGAATGGTGTTCCTAAAGGAGTTGGTGTCCTAACAGCATGTTCGCATTCGCCACTACTAAAAAATGTATGAAGTAAACCAAAAGAATGCCCCATTTCGTGGCAAAGTGTCCAGGGTCTTATAAACCAGTTGTCATCAAAAATCGAAAATGGCCAGTAATATCCTGCTACTGCTGCTGCACCACCAACTTGATTTAGAATATAAATGTTAAATGCTTCGGGAATATTGTGTGTTGATATCATATTTCCATATGAAGTTGTATTGCCATAATTTAAAAAGGTCGTATTATTTATTGTGTCAAATCCATAATATTTAAAGAAAATATTAAATTGATTAAAATTTACGTTTAAATCACGTATAGCATTCATTACTTCTTCAAAACCTATTGTTAGTCCTGGAACACCATTACTATTTGTTCTGGTAACACCATCATCATTGTAAACAACATGAAATCTTACATTGAACACATGTTTATAAGAAGCATCATATAATATGTTACTTGGTTGAGAATTACCTTGATTATTGGGAAGGTAGAATTGTTCAGTTCCGCAAACTTGTGCATTTAAATTTATCGAAACAAAAAACAAAATAAGTAGAGTATATTTTTTTTTCATAATTGGTTGGATTAATAATTTCAATAAATTTAGTAAAAAAAACGAAAATACTTACAGGAAATTGTAAAAAAGAAAATCGTCTCATTTTATAACGAGACGATTATGAGTATATCTTAAGAAAAGAAAGATTTACTCTTCTTGATCAGCATCAATATAGGTTTTATTTCCGTTTTTATTGATGTAATATTTTCCACCTCTTGGTCCAGTGAATACTTTTTTACCTTTATATTTTCCAGTTACTTTATCAGCAACTTTTTTCTCTGCAGCTTTAGAAACCGCAGTTTCTTTCATATCTTCTTTTTCTTCAGCTGCTGTTTTTTTAACTTTAGCGGCAGTTTTGTTTGCAGTAGCTTTTGCTTTTCCTTCAGTTGCTTTTGCTTTTCCAGTTGCAGCAGCTTTTGCATCTTTAGTTTTTGCATCAGCATCTTTGAAACGTTTGTCTACAGTTCCATCTTTTTTTAGTCTTGTAGCTTTTTCTTCTGTTTCTTTTTTAGCTTTTGAAGTTTTAGCTTTTACTTCTTTTTCAACTTTAGTTGCTTTTTCTTCTACTTCTTTTTTTGCTTTTGTAGTTTTAGCTTTAACTTCTTTTTCAGTTTTCTTAGCTTCTTTTGCCGCTTCTTTTTTGGCTTTAGCTTTCTCTTCTTTTAATTGGTCTGCTTTTTCTTTTTTTGCAGCAGCCGCTTTTTCAGTTTTTGATTTTGCTTTAGTTGCTTTTTCTTTTACGTCTTGTGCAAAAGTCATATTTGAAAGTACAAATACGAAGCATAATAAAATTAGTTTTTTGCTCATAGTTTTAATTGTTTTTAATTGAATCTCGTGAATCTTTGATTTCATTGTGATTAAATTGATTAGGTTATAAAAATTTAAAATTAATAAATAAAAGTAAACAAAAATTATTCCAAATCAAATAGTTGTAAAATTCATTCTACAAAAATTACTATTGTTTGCTAGCTAGCCCTGATCGTAATGTAAATCCTTTTTATCTCGTTGTGAAACGTGATGAAAAGATTGCAATGAAGAGCAGGAATAGGGCTGACCGATAATGCACCTAGCCATTCGCTTCAAATAAAGAGGAGAATCTAAATCAAGTTCTGATTAAAAAAACGCTCGAAGTTGCACGTTTCCTGTGTGAATTGCGTTACTTGTATCTGATTTTCGGCCTTGATAATTGATATTAATGTCTAAATATTGGGTAAGGTTTTTTTGCAGAAGCAATCGCCAAGTACTATTTTTTCCGGGTTGTAAACCTTCAAGCATTTGGAAAGCAACAGGTGAAAGTGCGTTGCCAATAAACTCATTATTATAAAGTGAGAATTCTCCATTGGCTGTAAATTTATTGTCGCTTGAGTAATTAAATGAAATGCCGAAGCGTTGCTGTTTTAAAGATTCGAGTAAGTTAATAATGTTTTCTTTGTTTTTGTATTCATAAAAAAGTGACAAACTTTTATTGTTTGAAAACAAATAAGAAATCTTGGGTTCGATGGCATAATTATTCAATTCAAAATTTCGTGCAGCATAATTATCAGAAATGCTTTCGGAATTTGAAATCGTAGTATCAAAATTGAATAACCAACTTTTTTTCAGTAAATGTGCATATTGCATTTGGTTAGAAGTTGTGCTGTTTTCTTGTGAACCAATTGATAATAAGTTTTTTACACGACCGTTTAAATAGGTATAAGTAACAGAATGTTTTTGTTTGCCTCGATTGTAAAACAAACTGTTGCGGAAATTGGTGTTCAAACCAAGAAGATTATCTTCACTTTTGGAAAACGGATTAAGATTGAAATTATCGGAATCACGCTGGATTTTTCTGTCTAATGAAAATGAGGTTTGGTTATAGAAATAGGATAGAAATTTCTTGAATCCTTTATTGTTAATCCATTTGGAAGGACTTAAAGTTACCGATTGTGAAAATTTATTTTGATGTGTTTTTACAAAAATTTGATTCGGAAGAAAAACTCTGACGTACTTAGCTTGATCAGGGAAAGCAGCGATTTCAAACTCTTGCAATTCCTGAACGCCGTTGTTGTTGTAGTCGTTCCACATATAAACGCCTTGTCCAGGGTTTACTTCTAAATAGGTAAACTCTTGCTGTGCAATGGTTCCGGAAACATTTTCATAAGCTACTGTGGTTTGAATTAACTGATTGAAAAAGTTATCGTTATAAAGTAATCTTGAGTTTAACGAAGGTTCAACCGGAATAGTAGCATCGGTATATTTTAGTCGTCTATAATTAATAAACAGTGATAGATTGGTTTTCTTATTTTGAATCAACTTTGACTTTATATAATAGGAATCAGAAGCATTAACTCGTTGTAAAATGCCTGCTTGTAAACTGTCGTTTTTTCGGTTCAAATAACCAATTTCGGTGTAGACTTTTGTGCTGTCACCACGGCCAATAAACGCTCCGTACTCTGAAAAACGTTGGCTTAAAGTAGTGAATTGATTTGTGTCAACTAATTTTTCTTGATTGTCTTCAAGGTTGAAACTACCACCAATCCAATTCTTTTTAAAATGTAGTTTTGCTCTTGTTTGATTGCGTAGAAAGTTGGTGTTAGAAACTGTTCCAGAACTTTTTAAGTAACTTGAATTTTGCTGAATAACCAATTTTTTATGTTTGATACTTCCTTGAAAAATGTGTCGTGTTCCTGAAAAATTATCTGTAAAATCTAGTTTTTCAAGTTGATATTTGGCAAATCCTTTGGTTTTAAAATCAAAATTTAAACCTGAAACCAACAAACTTTGATTGCCAGAAATAGTGGTTAAATTCCAATCGCGATTGAATTCTATGTTGAATAATCGTTCGATGGTTTTAAAATTTTGTTGCACCATTTGATAATTTGCGAAAGCATCAATATTGAATTTTCCTGTAAAAAGTCGTTGTTTTCCGTTGATTTTTGCGGCAACTCCTTTATTGTTTTTATCATCAATAGCAGAAAATAAATTCAAATCGTTGTTGCTTAAACCAACTTCAAAGTCAATTGCTGTTTTTTCAGATGGATTGTAACTTCCTAATATTGTTGCAATTTGGATTTTTGTTGGTGCAATTAATCGAGTTATCGGCTCGTAATTTCCTTGTGGAATTCCGGCAATTGGAGCAACATATTCGTAGATTTTCCCAACGGCATTATTGTTTACTAAAATGTAGTTTCCCAAATTATTTCCAACCAACGAAAATCGTACATTATATAAGGTATCGGTTTCATCATTAGAAAATTGAAAAACTTCAACACCACCAATAATTACTTTTTCATATAAAATTTTATTTTCAGAAAAAGTGTCAACGAAAGCTGATGGCGCAGTCATTAACGTTGAATCATCACCAGCATATTGAAGTATGGCCACTTGTTCGTTAGATAAATTTTGTTGAAGCGGCTGATTTTTTACATCATTTTCTGAATACAAAAATCCGCCAAGAGACCATTTTTTGGTTTGATGATTTGCGCCACCATAGGTTACAAATCGAGTAAAATTTCTATCAGAATATTGGTATTCAATCACAATTCTCATTTCAGAAGTAATCGGAAATAAAGACGTAAAGATTATTTCACCTGCATTATAATCGATTATGTAGTCATTACTTTCTCCACGCTTGAGTAAAATTCCATTAACAAAAACGCGTTCTGAACCCGAAATCACTAAAACAAATAATTCGCCATTGGCTCCACGTAATTTATATGGACCTTGATTTCCTTCTTGACCAGTGAAATTGCTTTTTGCATATTGACCACGAACAACTGCGCCTGATGCAAAGACTTCGGTTTTGTTTTCGGGTGTTCCAAAAGTAAATTTTGTGGATAATCCTTGTACTTTTTTATTGAAATTTAAATATTTAGATTGTCTGTTTTCAAGAAATAAATCTCCAGCACGAATGTTCCATTTATCTGAAAATAATTCGATAAAAATTTGATCAAATTCGTCTAAGGTTTGCGAATATCCACCATCTTGCAAAGGAATATTGCTGTCTTGAATAGAAGCACGAAGCGAAACTTTATTGGAAATTTTACCTGTAATTTGCAAATCAAGATTAGAATTTACAGTCGAGTTTTGATTGTTTCCAACGGTAATTCCACGAGTGATACTTCCTGAAGTATTCAATCCGTCGAAAGGTTTGAAGGTTTTTAGATTATCTCTTTTTACGATATATAAACTTCCGGCTTCGTTTGAAATAACTCGTTTGTCATCATAAATTGTGTAGGTTTTGGTAAGAAATTCAGGAAACTTTAAATAACGAATGGTCAATGAATCTTGAGAAACATAATTGTTTTTGAAAATCAATTTCGATTTTTGAAAATCTACTTTATAATAGGAAGAATCGATTTCGTTACCTTGTTTGTCAAGAATTTTGAAGAAAGCTCTATTTATGCTGACTTTATCAATGGCAATTGTATCTTTTGAAAAAGCAATTTTTTTGTTTTTGTAAGGCGTTTCTATTTCCTGAGCAAACGCGCCCGAAAAGCAGAATAGCAAAACCATTAAAAAACTCTTTTTCAACATAAATAGAATAACTCATAAATGTCAAAAGTAGTATTTATTATTGGAAAAAGTTGGTTGGATTTTTTTGTATTGAGAGAAGAAATATATTTTTTATATTCTTCATCGTTTAAAAAAAAATAAAACTAATTTAGAATTTTTTCCTGATTTCTTTCAAATGTTTTTTTATCTCTTCCCAAGAATATAATTTAGAATTATGATTTTTCAGATTTTCAATTCTGTTGTCTAATTCTTTCTGAATTTCAATTGAGATTTGTGATTCTTCTTTCATAAATTACTCCTTAGTAACAATCTGCATCGTTTCTCTAGAAATTTGTTTTAATAAAACTACTTTGTCTTTTTCTACCATTTCTGCTGCTTCTTTTGTGAAGTGACGAATGGTGTAAAGCGATACATTTTCGTTATAAGACACTTTGAATTTTTTAGAAAGTATAGTTTTCAAATCATTGAAATTTCCAAATTTATCTTCAATACAAACTGAGAAACTGATGGCTGTATTTTGAATCAAACTTACTTTGATTTTGTATTTGTGCAACAATCCGAAAATTTCGCTGATGTTTTCTTCCATAATAAAAGAAAAATCTATAGACGAAAGCGAAATCAATAATTGGTTTTTCTTGATGATAAAACAAGACGTTTTTGGATCTAAATCTTCACCTTTAGAAACCGAAGTTCCAGGCAATAACGGATTTATAAATGATTTTACAAAAAGCGGAATTTCTTTTTTCTGTAAAGGTTGTAATGTTTTTGGGTGAATTACGGTTGCGCCATAAAACGCCAACTCGATGGCTTCACGATAAGAAATCTGATTTAGAAGAATTGCATTTTCAAAATATCTTGGATCGGCATTCATCACACCAGGAACGTCTTTCCAGATAGTTACGCTTTCAGCACTCAAGCAATAAGCAAAAATTGCAGCGGTATAATCTGAACCTTCACGGCCAAGAGTTGTTGTAAAATTATTTTCGTCTGAACCTAAAAATCCTTGTGTGATGTTTAGTGCTTTTTTCTTAACTCCTTTAGAAATTAATTTCTGAGTTTGCTCCCAATCTACATTAGCATCACGGTAAGTGGCATCGGTTTTGATGTAATTTCTAACATCAATCCAGTTGTTTTTTAAACCTTGGTGATTGAAATAATGACTAACAATTGTAGTAGAAACTATTTCACCAAAACTGATTACTTGGTCGTATACAAAATTGTAATTTGGCGACTTATTGCTTCTCAAGAAATATTCTAAATCGGCAAAATGACTGTTTACCGCAAAGAAAACATCGTGTTCTTCATCGTCAAATAAGTCTAATAAAATTTGGTTATGGTATTTTCTAACTTCTTGCAGTGAAGCGTGAAATTCGTTAGATTTTTCAAAGTAATTTTTGATTACAGTTTCTAATGCATTGGTTGTTTTTCCCATTGCAGAAATTACAATTAGCACGTCTTCGTGACCTACTTTTTGTAACACATCAAAAACATTTTTTACACCTTCAGCATCTTTAACTGATGCGCCACCAAATTTGAAAATTCTCATATTAGTATTAAGACTTTAGTATTAAGTATTAAGATTTTATTCTTTTAGATTTTATTTAAAAAATTATCGATTCCGTTTTCATCCATTTGAACAACAGCCCAATCATCTAAGATTTTGGCACCACTTTTTTTATAAAATTCAACGGCAGGCGTGTTCCAATCAAGTACATTCCATTCAATTCTTCTCACATTATCACGTTTTCCTTGGGCTATGATTTCGCTGTAAAGTGCAAATCCTGCTCCAGTTCCGCGTTTTTCTTCTTTTACAATTAAATCTTCGAGGTGAATTGTTTTGCCTTTCCAAGTAGAATATCTGTAATAATAAAGTGCAATTCCTATGATTTCGTTATCGACTTCAGCTACAAAGGTATGAAACAAAGGGTTTTCTGCAAAACCATCGCGAATTAAATCGTCTACTGTAACCACAACAGCATCGGGTTCTTTTTCAAAAATTGCCAATTCTTTTATTAATGCTAATACCGATGGCATATCTTGAGAAATTCCTTTTCTTATAATCATTTTTTGAGTATTAAAGCCCAAAAATACAAATTCCAAATTCCAACTGCAATAGTGGAATTTGGAATTTTAAAAATTAGGGTTTTATTAGAATTTATTTTTTCTTTTTCTTGGTAGTAGCTTTTTTAGTTGTTGTTTTTGTTACAACCACTTTATTGCTGATTGGTTTTTGAACATAAGGTTTGTACAAACCATCTTTTTCAGCTCTAGCTTTAGCTTTTTCAGCGCGTTCTTTTGGATCAGGATGTGAACTCATCATTTGGGTTAAAAAATCGGCAGAAGTTCCACCACTTTGACTTGCTAAAAGTGCAAATGCCGACTCCACTGCATTCACATCATAACCGTGTTTTTTCATAAAATCATACGAAAATAAATCGGCATCAGATTCTTGTTTTCTGCTGTGTTTGCTATCCAACATAGCGCTTCCTATTTGACCTAATTGACTGTCTGTAAGTTTTGCAACCTTATCTGATTGTGATGAAACTGCGCCAATAACGGCTGCTTTTCTGTAAGCTGCTTTCATTGCATCTTTTGTATCTTCATTTGCAACGTGACCAATTTCGTGACCAATAACGGCAAGCAATTGATTGTCGTCCATAATATCCATAAGTCCAGAATATACACGAACACTTCCATCGGCAGTTGCAAAAGCATTTACCTCTTTAGTCAAATATACTTTATAGTTTAAAGCCAATCCGTTTTCGCTTGCGTGTTTTCCAAAAATTCTGTTTAGCCTCAAGGTGTAGCCATCTTTTGGTCCGGCAACAACATTAGTAGAATCCATTTTTCGCACAGCTTCTTTAGATAATTTTGCTGCATCTTCATTAGAAAATGTAAAACTTGCAACACCATTTTGTAGCGCGCCAAGTGCTTTTTCGCCAAGGTTTATTTGAGCATTTGCCTTAGAACAATTCAAAGAAATTAGTAATACAATTGCCAAAAATGATTTGATTTTCATTGTTTTAATATTTAGAATAAATGAATGACAAAGATAAAATAAGTTTGATAATAAAATTGTAGTATTAATTCAATTAATTGATTTGAAATTTCACAAAATAAACGATATTTGCACAAATAACTACAACGATTTCGTAATGGAAGAACGCAACAAAACTTTAGGTGAATTTATCATTGAGAATCAAAATGCTTTTCAATATTCTTCGGGAGAATTATCAAGAATTATTAACTCGATCAGGTTGGCTGCCAAAGTGGTTAATTACAAAGTTAATAAAGCAGGATTGGTTGATATTGTTGGTGCTGCAGGCGAACAAAATGTGCAAGGTGAAGACCAACAAAAGCTCGATGTTTATGCCAATGAAGTTTTTATTCAAACGTTAATCAATCGTGAAATTGTGTGCGGAATAGCTTCTGAAGAAAATGATGATTTTATCACGGTTGCAGGTTCAGATAATTCTCACAGTAACAAATATGTAGTTTTAATGGATCCATTGGATGGTTCGTCTAATATTGATGTAAACGTTTCTGTTGGAACAATTTTTTCTGTTTTTAGAAGAAAAACACCAGTTGGAACTCCGGTGACAAGCGAAGATTTTCTTCAACCAGGAACACAACAAGTTGCTGCAGGATATGTTATTTATGGTACTTCAACAATGTTGGTTTATACTACAGGTCACGGTGTGAATGGTTTTACATTGAATCCTGCTATCGGAACTTTTTATCTTTCTCATCCCAATATGAAATATCCAAAAGATGGAACTATTTATTCTATCAACGAAGGAAATTATGTTCATTTTCCGCAAGGAGTTAAAGATTATATCAAATATTGTCAGTTAGAAGAAGGCGATCGTCCTTATACTTCAAGATACATCGGAAGTTTGGTTTCTGATATGCATCGAAATATGATTAAAGGCGGAATTTATATTTATCCAACAAGTTCTAAAGCACCAAATGGTAAACTTAGATTGTTGTATGAATGCAATCCGATGGCTTTTATTGCTGAACAAGCAGGCGGAAAAGCTATTGATGGCTACAGAAGAATTATGGAAATTCAGCCTACAGAATTGCACCAACGCGTTCCTTTTTTCTGCGGAAGCAGCAATATGGTTGACAAAGCTGAAGAGTTTATGAAAGCTACTTTAGTATAGATTATAAGGTATAAATTCACAATCAGCTGAAAAGTAGTAAATTTGAAAGAAAAATTATTAAATTTGTAAATATTTTTCAAAATAACTACCCATTTTATATGTCAAAAAATCAATCAAAAGAAACTGAAGTTGCAGCGGTAAATCCGTTAGAATCTGCTCAAAGATTGGAAGCTATCAAAAACCTGATTTTTGGTGAAAATATTCAACAAATTGATCAGGAATTTCAGGCGATTAAAAATCACATTGAAAAAAGAAAAGAAGAATTAGAAGACTTTATTGCAGAAACACGCAAGGAGTTGAACAGCACTATTGATAATTTAGCTACCGATTTAAACATCAGAATTACTGATTTAGAAAACAGTATGAACGACAAAACGGACGAATTGAACCACAAAAAAGTCGATAGAAATTTACTTGGAACACTTCTAGTTTCTATGGGTGAAAAGATAATGAAGGACTAATTCATTATTATGACTGATTCAGAGAAATTAATTAAGCTCAAAGAACTTCTTCTTAATGAGGACAGAGATTTTGCGCAAAATATTCTACAAAAATTAGATTCTCTTGAAGATACTATCAATACACCTGAAAAACTTTCGGAAAAAGTAGATGGTATTATCGATAAAAAATTAGACACCTATACCGAAGAAATTCCCGAAAAATTAGGGCCAACAATTACCAAAGCATTATCATCTGAAATAAAAAATTCACAAGATAAAGTAGTCGAAATATTGTTTCCAATTATTGGTAAAATGATAAAAAAATACATTCAACAAGAGATGAAAGTCTTGTCGGATAACATTAATTATCAAATTCAAAACACACTTTCTTATAAAGGAATCAAACGAAAAGTGCTGTCGAAATTTACAGGAGTTTCTGAACAAGATATGATTATTGCCGAACTTAATGAACCTAAAGTTGAGCAAGTTTTTGTTATTGAAAAAGGTTCTGGAATCATCATTTCAAGTAGTTCAAAACAAGAAAGTATCGATGAAGATATGATTGCGGGAATGTTAACTGCGATTAAAAGTTTCGTTGAAGATGCTTTCAAAAAAGACGAACAAAGTTTAGAATCAATACAATATGAATTGTTCGAAATTCACATTCAAAATTTTAATTCCTATTATTTTGCGGTGGTAATTTCAGGCGGATTTAATACTTCTTTCAAAAATAAATTAGAAAATAAATTGTTCGATATAGCTTCTTATATTAAAATAGATGATATTGATAAAGAACAAATTACGCTCAAATTACAAGAATTTATAAATGAATAGTTCGAAGAAAGTTGTTTTAGTTGGACATTTTGGCGTTGGAAAATCTTCCTTGATGCGAAGGTATGTTCAAAACACGTTTTCTGATAATTATATTGTGACTATTGGTGTTCATATTCTCAAAAAAGAAATTAAAATTGAAGACCACGATTTGACTTTGGTTCTTTGGGATATTGAGGGTAAAGATGATATCCAAAAAGTGCGTTCGTCTTATCTTTTAGGAACTTCAGGATTTATTTATGTTATTGATCCTACGCGTTTGCAAACCTATGAACGCTATAATGAAGAAATAGATTTTTTAAAAACAACTTATCCTACAACAAAAATAGTTTCGGTTTCAAACAAATCCGATTTAATTGATATTGAAGAGTTTAAAAAGATATTGAAAGAAAAGAATATTTCAATTGATTACTTCGCTAGTGCAAAAGAAGGAGCAGAAGTGGAAGCAGTTTTTCAAACAATTGGACTTAAAATGGTGAAAAATGTTTGAGAAAATAAGAAATAAATACCTTTACAATAAAACACAAATTGTAGTTTTAAACAAGCAAGGAATGGTTTTAAAATCAGATGATTTGTTGTTTGAAATCCCGAAAAAAACGTCCATTACTAGTTTTCATCCTTTTTTTGAAACCATTATTTCTCTTATTGATTTAGAATACAGCGAGTTTACCTTTAATTGTATTCATATTGATTTTAATACTGTCAAAAAATCAATTGATGTTATTTTTAATTCGGGTTCTACTACCGAAAATCCTTTCTTGATTTTTATTGATTTTACTGATCACTACAACAATTTTCAGAGTATTGCTCAAGAAAAAAACGAATCTGTTCTAAGTTTTCATCTTTCAGAATTGAAAAACCAGCAATTAGAATCAGAGAAAAATTTTAAAAATAAATTCTTGGCCAACGTCAGTCACGATTTGAAAACGCCAATATGGGGTTTGAAGTTTTTTTTAAATTTTTTGGAGAAAACAGAGCTTACCGAACAGCAGTTAGATTATGTAAAAACTTTAAAAGAGACCAATAATCACATCCATCATTTAGTGGAGGATTTATTAGATTTATCTAAAATTGAATCGGGACAAATGAATATTGTCAACGAACCATTTTCTTTAAAAGAAGGAATAAACAATTTATTAAATATTGTAAAACCAAAAGCAGAAGAAAAAAAGTTAGAGTTTAAAACATTTATTCAAGATGACATAATTGATAACCTGATAGGCGATAAAATTCGTTTAAATCAAATTCTTATTAATCTAATTGACAATTCTATAAAGTTTACCAAAAAGGGTTTTATAACATTTGAAATCAATTATAAAGAAGCTAATCAAGATTTTATAGTACTTCAATTTATTGTTAAAGATTCAGGATCAGGATTTTCTACATCACAAAAATCAGATGTTTTTAAGAGTTTTAAAAAACTTCATACTTCCAAAAAAATAGAGGGTTTAGGTCTTGGTTTATCAATTGTTTCCAACTTAGTTGAATTAATGAATGGTTCCATTGATTATCAGTCTGAATTAGGAAAAGGAACCACATTTGAAGTAAATCTTCCTTTTGAAATTGCTAAATAAAAAAAGCCTTGATTACTCAAGACTTCTTTTAAAAATTATTTCTGAAAATTACTTATTCATATGAGTCATTTCATATACAAATGTATCCGAATCTACGTGAAGCATTAGTAACGAAAGTGCTTTGTCAACAATAAAAGGAACGTTACCTGGAGTAAAACCTAATGCTAAAGCAAATTTTGTTAAAACATCTTTTTGTTTTGGCCCAAGAATATGGTCAACATATACCATTCTAGATAAATCATACAAACGCTCTAAACGTTGTGAATGTAAATAAGGCGGATTAATAGGATATTTCATAGGGTTTTCAAGAATTTCTTCATATTCTTCAGCAGAAATCTCAAGTTTTACAGCTAATTTATCTAAAAATTCTCTCTCTTCTGTGCTCAATTCTCCGTCAGAAATGGCAACACGAACAATAGCCGAAAAATGACCTTTATTTCTCGTTTTAAATTCGCTATCAAATAAATCTGAAAATGACATAATTATAGTGTTTTATACTGCAAATATAATTCAAATTCCTCTAAAACCGAAAATGTTTTTAATCGAATTTAATGATTCTTTTCTGTCGATTTCAAAATAAATTGTAAGTTTACATTCCTAAAAATTGCTAAAAACCCAACCTATGTCAGATTTTTGGATCTATTTTAAAATTGGTCTCAACCACGTTTTAGATATCAATGGCTACGACCACGTTTTATTTCTAATTGCACTAACCGTTCCGTATGCATTCAAAGATTGGAAAAGAGTACTCTTGTTAGTTACCATTTTCACCATCGGACACACACTTTCCTTGATGCTTTCCGTTTTTAATATTGTAACCGTTCAAGCTAATATTGTCGAGTTTCTTATTCCAATTACGATTCTAATAACCGCTTTTTTCAATCTTTTTACGGCAGGAAAATCTTCTAAACAAGAAAGCATCACCTTTGTTGGAGCTATAACTTTATTCTTCGGAATCATTCACGGATTGGGCTTTTCAAACTATTTTAAAGAAATCCTTCCCGGAAAACCAAGTGACAAATTAATTCCGTTATTAGAATTCGCACTCGGAATCGAAGCAGCTCAAATCATTATAGTTTTAATAGTGTTAATTTTGTCATTCGTCGTTCAAACGCTTTTCCGTTTTAGCAAACGTGATTTTACCTTAACAATGTCAGCATTTGTCATTGGAGTGGTAATTCCGTTAATCATAGAAAGTCCAATTTGGAAACGATAATAGTAGAATAGGAGCGAAGCAGTAGTTATATTTGTAATGGTAATTCCTGCTTTCCGCACTACACGGTAGTTGCTGCAATCAGGGCTAAATAAGATACCATTTGAATAGAGTTCAGAAATAAATAAAATAAACTTTGTGCCTTCGTGCCTTAAATAAATAATGAAGAGATACTGAAATACTGAAATGAATTCAGTACAAACAAGTTCAGCATTAATATGAAAGAGAAAAAACAAAATAAATACGACAAAGCTTACCTAAGAATTGCTGCCGAATGGAGCAAACTTTCTTATTGCAAACGCAAGCAAGTAGGCGCAATAATTGTCCGCGATCGAATGATAATTTCTGATGGCTACAACGGAACACCATCAGGATTTGAAAATTGCTGCGAAGATGACGAAGGATTAACACAATGGTATGTGCTTCACGCCGAAGCTAATGCTATTCTAAAAGTGGCACGTTCTACACAATCTTGCGATAACGCTACTTTATATATTACGCTTTCACCTTGCAAAGAATGTAGTAAACTAATTCACCAATCGGGAATAAAACGTGTAGTTTATCAAAACGGTTATCGCGACACTTCAGGAATTGATTTCCTTGAAAAAGCTGGAATTGAAGTTTCTCAAATTGAAGAGTTAGATTAGGTTCAAACAAGTTTTAGGAAATAATAGGATATGTTTAACGTTCCTATAGAATAAACCTTTGTATTTTTGATTGTTTAATCAAATATAGAGTTCACAATTTCAGCATAAAATGAAAATTAATAAAATCTACATACCTTTACTTTTTTTCTCGTGCGTGGCACTTGGCATTGTCATTGGTGGTTTGATTAATTTTCCTGTGGCGAAACCTTCTCTATCTAAAAACGATTATAAAACAAAACTCAATAAGCTCATTAATTTTATTGATAATGAATATGTTGACGATGTAAAAACCGACTCCATTGTAGATTTAACCGTTACTAATATTCTTGCTAATCTTGACCCACATTCGGTTTATGTTCCGCCAAGTGAACAAACAGCGGTTGCCGAAAGTATGAAAGGAGATTTTGTTGGAATTGGTGTTAATTTCTATAATTATAACGATACCATTGCCGTAATAAAACCAATAGAAAATGGTCCAGCAGAAAAAGCTGGAATCAAATCGGGTGATAGAATTTTGTATGCTGATAATTTCAAACTTTTTGGTAAAAAACTAAAAAACGAAGTGCTTTACAGCAAATTAAAAGGCGAAAAAGAATCTTCAGTAACATTAACCGTTTTTAGAAAATCTGAAAATAAAAACCTAAAAATCAAAGTTATTCGTGATGTCATTCCTATAAAAAGTGTTGACATTGCTATCCTTTTAAATAAAACTACAGGTTATATAAAAATCAATCGTTTTGCTGAAACAACAGCTGATGAATTTCATTCAGCGTTATTAAAATTAAAGAAAAGCGGCATCAATTCACTTGTAATTGATTTACGTGAAAACGGTGGAGGATTTATGGAAATGGCTGTAGAAATAGCTGATGAGTTGTTGAAAGATAAAGAATTAATCGTTTTTACTAAAAATAAAAAAGGAAACATCGACAAAACGTTTGCTACAGACGAAGGTAATTTTGAAACCGGAAAAGTAGCTGTTTTAATTGATGAAAACTCAGCGTCGGCAAGCGAAATTCTTGCAGGTGCGATTCAAGATAACGACAGAGGTTTGGTTTACGGAAGACGTTCCTTCGGAAAAGGATTGGTGCAACGCGAAATGGATTTTGATGATGGTTCTGCAGTGCGATTGACCATTGCAAGATATTTTACACCAAGCGGAAGAAGTATCCAAAAACCTTATGTAAAAGGACAAAGTGAAAATTACTACAAAGAAGCTGAAACGCGTTTTGAAAGTGGCGAATTGTATGATAAAGGAAAAATAAAAATTGCCGATTCCTTAAAATTCAAAACCAAAAAAGGAAGAACCGTTTATGGCGGCGGCGGAATTGTGCCAGATATTTTCGTGCCTTTAGAAGTAGAACACGGTCAAGAAAGTTTAGAATATATACTTCAAACAGGTATCGTTGGACATTTTGTTTTTGAACAATTGGATCAAAATAGGAATGCATTCAAAGGAGACGATTTTCAAAAGTTTCAAGCTAAAATGATGCAAAATGAATCGTACATCAATTTATTCGAAAAATACCTTTCTAAAGCAGGTTTGGATATTAGTTTGAATAAAAGTAGAGCATTAGTAAATCGGTACATCACTGCAGAATTTGCTCGCCAATTGTTTGGAGAAAATCAATATTATCAAATTATTTTGAAAGAAGATAAAATGGTAAAAACGGTTTTGAATGGTAAATAAATTCTTATGGAAAAAGTAATAAATGATTTCAGTGTAGGTTTGTTTCTTTGGCAAATAGTTGTACTGTTAATTTCAGTGGTTGCAATTGTGTTTTTATACAAACTTGCTAAAAGAATTTGGAAGTTTTACGAAAAAGGATAAACCTACTTCCTAATCGAATCGTGTGCTTGACTCGAGATTCCTTCATTCCATAACGTTAGAATATCGGTTGCAACGGCAGCGCCACTTCCGGCAGCGATTGCTAATTGACTTCTGTGTCCAGCAAGCGTGCCAGCTACATAAATTCCTTCGGCAACTTTGTGGTCATCATTTTTTAATTGTATGCGTTGTTTTTCAACAATTGCTTTTTTGTGTGGTTCTACAAAATCCATTAAACCTTCAATAGCAAAAGTATTTGCAGATCCAATGCCAATAACAATTGTTTTCGTTTGATAAGAACTTTTATTAGTAATCACATTGAAATTTGGATATTCACCTTCAATTTTAAGTACTTTTTCGTTCTCAATTTGAGCTACGTGAGGATATAAATTGTGAAGTTGTGCTACACTTTCAGTTAAAAGTTCTGAACCTAATTTACCTGCAGGAATTCCGTAAGCATTATTAAACAATGCTTCTTGTAATGAAGATGTTTTTTGATGTATAATAATTCCGATTTTTTTGTCTTGGGCAAAGGCTTTTTTATAAGCCGAACCTAAAACCAGCGCGCAAGAAACTCCAGAAACGCCACCACCAATTATTAGAACATCAAACATAAATCTAAGAATAAAAAAAATTAAACTCCAAATTCCAGATACAAGTATATAAATTGGAATTTAGGATTTATAAATTGGGATTTACAGTAGTTATTGATTTTTCAATTTCTCTTCAATTTTTTTAGACATTTTGAAGATTAGAAGAATAAAAACAGCGCAAAAGGCAGCAGCAATTCCAACCAAAGCAATCATACTGTCACCTTCAAATGGCTTTTCAAAATCTAGTAAAGTAATGTTGAAACCGATTAAACCAGTTGCAACTAAAATCAATATAGTAGTAAAAATTTTCATTGATAAATATTTGATACAAAAATAATAAAAATCAGATTAAATGAATAATCCTTTAACATTAGCTGCAAATAATTTAACAGCAATTGCAAGAAGTACCACTCCAAAAGTTTTTCTGATAACGCCAAGACCGTTTTTGCCTAACATTTTTTCAATTTTAGCTGAAGATTTTAAAACTGCATACACCAAAATGATGTTTAAAACGATAGCGATTATAATGTTTATAGTTGCAAATTGCGAACGTAATGAAAGTAAAGTTGTCATTGTTCCTGCACCAGCAATTAAAGGAAATGCCAATGGAACAATCGAAGCTGATGAATTGGCTTCTTCTTTATAAATTCGAATTCCGAGAATCATTTCTAATGCTAAAAAGAATAATACAAACGAACCAGCAACAGCAAAAGAATGCACATCAATTCCAATTAATTTTAATAATTCTTCTCCAACAAATAGGAAGACAATCATAATAACTCCAGCAACAATCGAAGCTTTTTCTGATTCAATGTGACCAAATTTTTGCCTCAAATCAACAATAATCGGAATCGTTCCAACAATATCAATTACAGCAAAAAGCACCATTGCAATTGTGATAATTTCTTTAAAGTCTAAACCTAACATAAGCACACATTTTAGAAGCGGCAAAATTACTGCTTTATCAAATGTTAAAATCAAAACGATACGTTAATTTTAGGATATTTATTTATTCCATAAAATCATTCGTACCTTTGTCTTAAGTTTTTGATAAAAGAAATATCTAATATCTTAAACCTGCCTGTCGGTAGATAGGTTTAATATCTAATATTTTAAATATGTTTCAGTTAGGAAAAACCATAGTTTCAGAAGATATTCTTGAAAAAGATTTTGTTTGTAATCTTTCTGCTTGTCACGGTGCGTGTTGCGTTGATGGTGATGCTGGTGCGCCATTGAGTGAAGAAGAAACTAAAATCTTAGAAGAAATTTATCCGAAAGTAAAACCATTTTTACGAAAAGAAGGCATCGCAGCTATCGAAAAATTAGGAACTTGGGTAAAAGGAACGGAACAAGATTTAGAAACACCCTTAATTGATGAAAAAGATTGTGCTTACGTAATTTTTGACGGGAAAACGGCTTTGTGTGGTATAGAGCAAGCCTACAATCAAGGAATTATTTCGTGGAAAAAACCAGTTTCTTGTCATTTGTATCCAATTCGTGTAAAAGATTTCACTGAGTTTGCTGCAGTAAATTACGATCGTTGGGATATTTGCGACGATGCTTGTTCACTAGGAAAAGAACTTCAAGTTCCAGTTTATAAGTTTGTAAAAGAAGCTCTGATAAGAAGATTCGGTGACGATTGGTACCAAGAATTAGAAAAAGTAGCCGATGATTTAAAAAACGGAAAATAAAAAAAAACGCCTTGAAATAAAGGCGTTTTTTTGTTATAAAAGTGGAGAAGATGGGGCTCGAACCCACGACCTCTTGACTGCCAGTCAAGCACTCTAGCCAACTGAGCTACATCCCCAAAATAATTATGTTCAAATATAGTATTTATAAATTAAAAATTAAGAAATAATTATCGTCAATTTGATAGCTTATTTTATTTAATTTTGTAAAAAAATTATAATGAGTAAAATCAGAATTACCAAACAGTTTTCTTTTGAAACTGGACACGCACTTTATGGATATGATGGTAAATGTAAAAATGTTCACGGTCATAGTTATAAGCTTTCGGTTACTGTAATTGGAACACCAATAACCGATTCTAGCAATGTAAAATTTGGAATGGTGATTGATTTTTCTGATTTGAAAAAAATTGTGCGAGAGGAAATTGTTGATGTTTTTGATCACGCTACCGTTTTTAATAAAAATACACCTCACGTTGAGTTGGCTCAAGAATTAAAAAATCGTGGTCATCACGTTATTTTAGTTGATTATCAACCAACAAGCGAAAATATGGTAATTGATTTTGCAAGTAAAATTCAAAACAGATTGCCAAGTGAAATTCAGTTACACTCTTTAAGATTGCAAGAAACTGAAAGTTCATTTGCTGAATGGTACGCTTCTGATAATTTGTAATTTATTTATTTCACAAAATGTCACAAAAAAAAATCTATTTCGCATCCGATCAACATTTTGGAGCTCCAACACCTGAATTAAGTTTTCCGCGTGAGCAAAAATTTGTGGCTTGGCTTGATGAAGTTAAGAAAGATGCCGAAGCCATTTTTTTGCTTGGTGACTTGTTTGATTTTTGGTTTGAATATAAAACGGTCGTTCCCAAAGGATTTGTGAGAGTTCTAGGAAAACTAGCCGAAATTAGAGATAGCGGAATTCCGATTTACTTCTTCGTTGGAAACCACGATTTGTGGATGAATGATTATTTTCAAAAAGAACTCAACATTCCAGTTTTTCACGATAATCAAGAGTTTACTTTCAATAATAAAACATTTCTTATTGGACATGGTGACGGAAAAGGTCCAGGTGATAAAGGATATAAGCGAATGAAAAAAGTATTTGTTCATCCGTTTTCAAAATGGTTGTACCGTTGGCTTCATCCAGATATTGGAATGAAATTAGCACAATATCTTTCCGTAAAAAATAAATTAATTTCTGGTGCAGAAGACGTAAAATACTTAGGCGAAGACAACGAATGGTTAATCATTTACGCAAAGAAAAAAATAGAAACCAAACAGTATAACTACCTGATTTTTGGACACCGACATTTACCAATGATTGTAAAAGTGGGTGAAAATTCAGAATATGTAAATCTTGGCGACTGGATTGGCTACTTTACCTATGGAGTTTTTGACGGAGAAAATTTTGAATTGAAAAAATTCGAATAGTTATCTAAGTAAATAATCTAAAGTTACTGCATCAACTTTTCCGTCAGGAAACAAACCGTTTTTTTGTTCAAATGCACCAATTGCTTTTATAGTTGTGTCTTTAAAAAGTCCATCAACTGGAATGTTATAACCTTTTTTGACCAAAATCTTTTGCAGTTCAAATACGAACGAACTGAAATCGCCAACTTTCAAACTATACTTTTCCGGATTACTTTTAAACGTTTCCATCAAGAATTTTCTTTTTATGAATTCGTTATAATCTTTTGCTTTGTAGCCACTTTCTTCGAATGCGATTACGTCTTTATCGTTCAATCCTTCGCTTTTCATTTTGGCAGATTGTACTAATTTTTCTTCATATAATTTAACGATTCCCAACTTTTTAGTGTAACCAGAAACAACTGCTTTAGTATCGTCATCATCATCTTCGGGATTTCTCACATCTACATCATCATTAACCCAAGCCATTCTTACATAACTATTAGCATCTTCTATAGCTTGATAATAATTTTGTAAAGTTGCAGCGTCATAATAGTTTAAATCAATTTTTTGGTTACTAACATAATCGCTTCCTGGCGAATGAAAACGCTGATAATCACTATATAAATTATAGCCTAAAATCAAGACTATTACAGCCAAAAGTACAATTATAATCTGTTTCATAAGTAGAAGAAGTTATTTTGTAGACAAAAATAGTTAAATTTTATGATACAATTTAGGGTATTAATTTTTCAAATCTTTTAGACGCAATTGCACGGTTACCTTTCCATTAAATTCGTTTTCGTCTATGCAATATACAGCGTCAAATGGATTTCGATTTTTTGTAGATTCTAGTTTGCTTCCCAATCCAAAACCAATCGCGCCAAATCCTTCTGAATGGTTTTGTTTTACAAATAACTTTAAATGTTCGTTGTCTTTTCCTAATGGCTTTGCATAACCTGTGTCTATTACATTTTTAGTCATAAAAACAGGTGTCATATTTTGTGGTCCAAAAGGTTCAAATTGACTCAATAATCGAATCAACTTTGGATTTATATCTGAAAAATTGATTTCTAAATCCACTGAAATTTCTGGAATTAATAAATCTGGAGCAATGGTTTTTTGAACTTCTTTTTCAAATGCATCTTTGAATTTTTGGTAATTCTCTTCTTTCAAAGTCATTCCTGCCGCGTACATATGTCCGCCAAATTGTTCGAGATGTTCTGCGCAAGCTTCTAACGCATTATAAACATCAAAATCTTTTACCGAACGAGCCGAAGCTGCCAATTTATCGCCACTTTTTGTGAAAACAATAGTTGGGCGATAATAGGTTTCAGTTAATCTTGAAGCCACAATTCCGATAACGCCTTTGTGCCAATTTTCTTGATAAAGTACCGTTGTAAAGTTCTCTTTTTCGTTATTGTTTTCAATTTGAGCCAATGCTTCAACCGTGATTTGTTTGTCTAAATCTTTTCGGTCGGCATTGTGTTGTTCAATTTCGGAAGCAAAAATTTCGGCTTGTTCTAAATCAAATTCGGTCAATAAGGCAACCGCTTCGTTTCCGTGTTTTATTCTTCCTGCTGCGTTAATTCTTGGTGCGACAATGAAAACGACATCCGTTATGGTAAGCACTTTTTTCTTTACATTTTGAATTAAAGCCTTAATTCCTGGACGTGGATTTGAATTAATTACTTGCAAACCAAATTTAGCTAAAACTCGATTTTCACCAGTAATCGGAACAATATCTGCGGCAATTGCGGTGGCAACCAAATCTAAATAAGGAATTAAATCTAAAACAGACTGATTGCGGTTTTCAGCCATAGCTTGAATCAATTTAAATCCAACGCCACAACCGCAAAGTTCGTCGTAAGGATAAGTACAATCATCACGTTTTGGATCTAAAACCGCAACTGCATTGGGCAATTCGTTTCCTGGTCGATGGTGATCACAAATGATAAAATCGATGTTTTTTGCATTCGCATAAGCAACGTGATCGATGGATTTTATTCCGCAATCAAGCGCAATTATTAAAGAAATTCCGTTATCGTCGGCGTAGTCAATTCCTTTATAGGAAATTCCGTAACCTTCGTCGTAACGGTCTGGAATGTAAGTAGCGATATTCGGATAATAACTTTTTAAATAGGAGGAAACCAACGAAACAGCAGTGGTTCCATCGACGTCATAATCTCCAAAAATTAGAATATTTTCTGCGTTTGCAATAGCTTTTTCAATACGTGAAACCGCTTTGTCCATATCTTTCATGAGATACGGATTGTGCAAATCGTCTAAAGTTGGTCTGAAAAATGTTTTGGCTTGATCGTAGGTTGTAATGCCTCTTTGAACTAATAAAGTCGCAATAATTTCATCGACTTGAAGTTCGTTTTGTAGTTTTTGAACTTGTTCTTTTTCTGGCTTAGATTGTAATGTCCAACGCATAGGATATTAGATGTTAGATTTTTGATATTAGATTTTGGCTTGTAAATGTTTTGCAAATATATGAAAAAATATTTTTTATTTTAAAATTTTATATATTGAAAATCAACAAATTATCATTTATTTTAAAAAAAACAAAAAAATAAAAAGCAAAAAATTTAATGCTATTTCGTTATAAAAGTATAAATTAAATACTATGGAATATTATATTACATATACAGCGTTAGCTGTAATGGGTTTTGCCTTAAGAACTTTCATAATTGAACGAGGGAAAAATAATAGGTTCAGATTGTTTTCCAAAATTTACCCAAATGAGAGTTTTGATAAATTAATTGAGTATGAAGAAAAGTCAAAAGTTAAAATTTACTCTAGAAAAGATGAAAAATAATTCTAATTTCTTTCAAAGTTTTGATGGTAAGTATTAATACTAATCGATTAAGGTAATTTGTATGACTTTAGTTGTTGTTTTTGTAATTTTTGCATTATTCTTCTTTTGCTATTATAAAGAAATAATTAACATGATAAAAATTATTGATAAATAACTACTTTAAAACTTTAATTCCAAAGCTTCTCCATCAAATGAAATTCCATCCCAACCAAAGGTTATGAAATTTCTAATGTTTTGATGGTCATTTCCATCAGGATTTTTTAAAACATCATCAAAATAATAACTCCCAAAAAGTGATAAGGTTGCGTCTTTTTCTAAATTATTTACTTTGGCGAAAGCGAAAATTTTGCAAGAACCATTATTTTCGTTTGCGTTGTTAATTTGATTTCCGTTTTTGAAAGAAGTAGGAGTGAAATTATATTTTTCATCGATGTACGTGATAGTTGCTTGAAACGATTTTTGGTTTATTAAGTCTTGCATAATTGTGTTATTCATTTTATAATGGTGCTTTTCTATCGTAAATTCTCATATAATGAAAAGATTCTCTTAAATTTAAAATTTCTAATTCCATCTTAATTTTAAATACACTATCATTTAGGTTTTTAAAATCGTTCTCATCAAATAATATTGGTGGCAGCTTCTGACTTTTAATTGTTGAATCTCTAAAATTAAACACTTTTTCACGATTTGAAAAATCTAAGCTTTTAAATTTTTTTTCAATATCTAAAGATATATTATGCAAACTATCAAATCTTTTTTGTTTAGAAATATCATTTTTAATTTCATGAAAATTTTGAAGATATGTAAATTCCGCAACACTATGATCTCTTTTTGACAACTCATTAAGTTTATTATATAAATAATTATAACTATCATCTTTCTCCTCTTTTTTACAAGAAAAAAGGATAACAGATAGTACTAAAAGGATGAAATATTTTTTCATAAAGAGATTACATTTATAAAAATATAAAAAGGTTATTTAATTGTATAAAGATATGTAACACCTTCTTTTAGCTCAAAACTGGTACTTATTTCAGAGCCTTTTATTTCTGTTATTTGATTGTTAGAATTAATAAGTTCTATTTTTTCAATCTCATCAAAATTTTCCAACTGAAATATGCCACCCCAAATTGTAAAAGAATCTTTAGGGCTTAATTTAATTAATGTTGATTTTTCAATTGAATCATTGATTATATCTTTTTTGAAATTATAATTGTTGTATTTTACAATAAATTTTGAAAAATTTTCGAAATTTTTGTGATGGTCTATGTAGTCTTTTATTTTTTCAGAATTGGCATTATAATAAATCTTTAAATTGTAAGGCTCATTTTTTTGATTTGTTACAGATGCAAATATTGCTCTATCACAAGATGAAAATGATATCATTAAAAGTAATAAAACAATTTTTTTCATTTACTTATAATTAACTGAACACTGAACACTGCCAACTATTTTTTCCCTCCAACAACAGCCACAATTTCACCTTTTGGAGGTTTTTCTTCAAAGTGTTTTAAAACTTCTTCGGCTGTTCCGCGAATGGTTTCTTCGTGTAGTTTTGATAATTCTCGTGAGATTGAAACTTGGCGATCGGCTCCAAAATACTGTACAAATTCGGCTAAGGTTTTTACCAATTTGTGTGGCGAAATATAGAAAATCATCGTTCGCGTTTCTTCTGCTAAGGCTAAATATCTTGTTTGTCTTCCTTTTTTTTCTGGTAGAAATCCTTCAAATATAAATCTATCGTTGGGTAAACCGCTGTTCACTAACGCTGGTACAAAAGCGGTTGCGCCTGGCAAACAATCGACTTCAATATTATTTTCAACACAAGCGCGTGTCAATAAAAAACCAGGATCAGAAATGGCTGGTGTTCCTGCATCAGAAATTAAAGCAATAGTTTCGCCTCCTTTCAATCGAGCAATCAAATTGTCAACGGTTTTGTGTTCGTTGTGCATGTGATGACTATGCATGTGTGTAGAAATTTCGAAATGCTTCAATAGTTTTCCACTAGTGCGCGTGTCTTCTGCTAGAATTAAATCGGCTTCTTTTAAAACTTTTATGGCTCTAAAAGTCATGTCTTCGAGATTGCCAATTGGCGTTGGAACGATATAAAGTTTAGACATTTATAAAAACTTTTTCTCAACCAATTCAATAAATCTATCAGCATAATCCTCTGCACCAACCCAATTGTTATAGTCTGGTTTGATGATTTGGTCAATAAAATCTTTTGCTTCTCTATAAGTGCTAAAGGTATTTAATTGCGATAAAACACGATTGTAATCTTCATTGCTGTCTGCAAACAGGAATTTTACAAATCCCATTCTGTCGTTCAATCCGATGGTGATGGTTTTAGAAAGTTTATCATTTAGTGAAGGTGTTTTTCCTTCAAAACGATCTACAATAATATCATCTGATTTTTCAAAAACTTCTTTTTTAGAAGTCGGAAGTGACACATCATTTGGCTTAACAAAAACAGGTTCGGTATAATTTTGACCTAATAAATCTTCAAAAGAAATTTGTTTAGTTTCTTTTTTAGGTTCTTCGATTTCTAGAGTTTCAACCGGAGTTTCTGCAGCTAATTCAAAAATAGGTTCAAAATCCAAGTCGCTTTTAGCTTCTCCGACAGGAACTTGTTCCTCTTCAATTTCATCTTCTTCATCAAGTGTGATTTCGCCAACAATAACAGGTTCTTCATTAATCTGAACTTGTTTCAGATTCTCAGCTTCTTCTTGAACTTCGGTTTCTTCAGTTACAGGAACAATTTCTTGTTCAACAACTTCTTCAACTTTTGCTACAATTTCTTCCTTTTGTTCTTCAACTTCAACAGTTTCTTCAACAACTATATTTGGAGTTGCAACAGCTGTTTTGTTTTCAAGGAAACTTTCAATTTTTCCTTCGATATCTTCGTTAGAAATAGCTGATTTTACTTGCTCGTAGTTGTCACCATAAAACTTTAAAACCGTTAATGCTTCATATAATTTTTGAGTTTCATAATACAATTGATCGATTTCCGATTTGTTTTTAAGCTTTAAAACTCGGTGTGCAATGCTGATTAATTCGGCTTCCAATCTTTTTTTCATATTTTTGAAATTATAGTGACTAGCTTATCTTATTTTATAATAAATTTGTTTCGATACAAAGTAATAAAAACAATTCCTTTTTTAAGGTCTAAAAATACAAAATGTTTCTCGAAAATACAGTAAATCATAAAGAACAATTTGGTTGGATTGAAGTAATCTGCGGTTCGATGTTCTCAGGAAAGACCGAAGAACTCATAAGAAGACTCAAAAGAGCACAATTTGCTAAGCAAAAGGTGGAGATTTTCAAACCTGCCATCGATACTCGATATGATGAAGAAATGGTAGTTTCTCACAACAAAAATGAAATTCGCTCAACACCAGTTCCTGCGGCAGCTAATATTGCTATTTTGGCGCAAGGTTGCGATGTAGTTGGTATTGACGAGGCACAGTTTTTTGACGATGAAATTGTAAAAATTTGTAACGATTTAGCCAATTCAGGAATTCGAGTTATTGTTGCTGGTTTGGATATGGATTTTAAAGGAAATCCTTTCGGGCCAATGCCGGCGTTAATGGCAACTGCCGAATATGTTACCAAAGTACACGCAGTGTGCACACGTACAGGAAATTTAGCGCATTATAGTTTTAGAAAAGCAGATAGTGATAATCTAGTTTTGCTTGGCGAAACCGAAGAATACGAACCATTAAGTAGAGCTGCTTACTACAAAGCAATGCGCGAAAATATGGAAGTAAAAGATGCCGAACATTTGAGTGAAGAAAAAGAAAGCTAGAAAAAAAGATGTTGTACGGAAACTTTTTATAAATTTGTACGTATAACAATTAAAATGCTGTTATTATGGATACTAAACTCACTTTAAAATTAGATAAAGAAGTCATTGAAAAAGCTAAGCTATATGCTGCAAAGCAGAAGGTTAGTCTTTCTTGGCTTTTTGAAAATTATTTAAAAGCGATTACAAATAAAAATGCAAACAGCGATGAAGATGAAATTTCCGATTTTGTGAAAAGTATTTCAATTGGAAAAGGTAAAATTTCCAGCGATGTAGATTATAAAAAAGAGTATTATGACTACATTGACCAAAAATACAAATAATAATGAAAGTATTTTTAGATACAAATGTTATGCTCGACTTCGTTGGAGAAAGAAATCCCTTTTTTGAAAATGCTCAAATTATTGTAAATCTTGCAGATAAAGGAAAAATAATTTTATATGTTTCTGCTTTGTCTTTTGCCACATGTAGTTATTTTTTAACAAAAGAATACGGTACTTTAATAGCCAAGGACAAATTATCAAAGTTTAAAATCTTGACAAATATTGTTGCTGTCGATGAAGTTATTGTCGATAAAAGTTTACTCTCCAAATTTTCTGATTTTGAAGATGGATTACAATACTTTTCGGCATTAAAAGAAAGTTGTACCTACATACTGACCAGAAACGAAAAAGATTTTAAAAGCTCTGAAATAACTATAATGAATCCTAAAGAATTTCTTGTTTATTATAAAAAAAATAAACAATGACACTTTCCATAAGAAATATAATCCCAATTATTAAAGCACAGTTTAGTGGCGTTAATGAAATTGCTGTGATCGATTCTATTTCGATTGACAGTCGTTCGCTTCAAAATTCGGAAAGTACTTTATTTTTTGCCATTGTCGGACCAAATAATGACGGACATAATTATATTTCAAATTTGATTTCGATTGGTGTTTCTAATTTTGTGGTGAACCACGTTCCAAAAGAGTTAGAAAACAAAGCTAATTTTTTGGTGGTTGAAAATACAATCGAAGCTTTACAAAATTTTGCAGCTGCTTATCGCAGCAATTTCGATTTTCCAATTATCGGAATCACAGGAAGTAACGGAAAAACCATCATCAAAGAATGGTTGAACTTTTTGTTAAGTCCTGATCACAATATTATTCGTTCTCCTAAAAGTTATAATTCTCAAGTTGGTGTACCACTTTCAGTTTTAGGAATTAATGAAAAACACAATCTTGGAATTTTTGAAGCCGGAATTTCTACCATCAATGAGATGGAAAACCTTCAAAAAATTATCAAACCAACTATCGGAATTTTATCCAATATCGGTTCGGCTCACGATGAAGGTTTTGAAGATTTAGGAGAAAAAATCAAAGAGAAATTAAAACTTTTTACCTCAGTTGAAGTTTTGATAATGAATAAAAACAAAACGATTGAGGCTTTTTTAAATCCAAAAATCAATAAGTTTACGTGGAGTTCTGATGATGGCAAAGCCGATGTTTTTGTGATTGCAAAAGAGTCTCAAGACCAAACAGAACTCAAAATCACTTACCATAAACTATGTTTTAAAATTGTAATTCCGTTTAACGATCAGGCATCGATTGAAAATGCAATTCAATGTTTGATGGTATTGTTGTATTTCAAATATGATCAAGAAACGATTCAAAATCGGATGCAATTGCTTTATCCGGTAGAAATGCGTTTGAAAGTTAAAAACGGAGTCAACAATACTACACTTATTGACGATAGTTATAGTTCGGATTATCAATCGTTAAAAATCGCTCTAGATTTTCTTGAAAGTCAAAAGCAATACAAAAAGAAAACCCTAATTCTGTCGGATATTTTTCAATCAGGATTGGTTTTGGAAGAGTTGTATTCTAATGTTTCACATTTAATTGTTTCCAATAAAATCAATCGCGTAATTGCTATTGGAGCAACGATTTCAACTTTTAAAAATAAGTTTCCGAATTGCACTGCGTTTGAAACAACCGAAAAATTTCTTCAAAACATCGATGTTATTTCGTTCGAAAATGAAACCATTTTGATAAAAGGCGCGCGTCATTTTCACTTCGAAGAAATCGTTTCAGCATTGGAAGAAAAAACACATGAAACGGTTTTAGAAATCAATTTGAATGCGATTAGTAATAACTTGAATTATTTTAAATCCAAATTAAAACCCGAAACCAAATTGATGGTTATGGTAAAAGCTTTTGGATATGGAAATGGTGGCTATGAAATTGCCAAATTGCTATCACACCACAAAGTCGATTATCTCGGAGTAGCTTTTGCCGACGAAGGAATTTCGTTAAAAAATGCCGGAATTGATTTGCCGATTATGGTTTTGAATCCCGAGAACACCAGTTTTTCTGCGATTATTCAGCATCAATTAGAACCCGAAATTTATTCGATAAAAGGATTGAATGCTTTTTTGAAAATTGCCGAACAAAAAAAGTTAAGGCATTTTCCAATTCATATAAAATTAGATACCGGAATGCATCGATTGGGTTTTGAAGAAGAAACGATTGAGGAATTAATCGCCAAACTCAAAGACAACAAAACGGTTGAGGTTAAAAGTATTTTGTCGCATTTGTCAGCAAGTGATGATAGGATGTTTGTTGATTTTACGCTTTCGCAAATTAAATTATTTGAAAAATTATCTTCCAAATTAATTTCAGAATTACAGATTAACCCAATTCGTCATATTTTGAATACGTCAGGAATTTCTAATTATCCTCAAGCACAATATGATATGGTTCGACTAGGAATTGGACTTTATGGCGTTTCTAACGATGAAGACGAGCAGAAATTATTAGAAAATGTTGGTACTTTAAAGTCTATAATTTCTCAAATCAGAACTATTGAAGAAGGAGAAAGCGTTGGTTACAGCCGAAGATTTATGGCAACCAAAACTACAAAAGTAGCGACCATTCCAATAGGTTATGCCGACGGAATTTCAAGACATTGGGGAAATGGAGTAGGTTACGTAACCATAAAAAATAAAAAAGCACCAATTTTAGGCAGTGTTTGTATGGACATGCTAATGGTTGACATCACCGAAATTGATTGCAAAGAAGGAACCGAGGTCACGATTTTTGGAGACAATCCAACAGTAAGTTTTATGGCAAAACAACTAGGAACAATTCCTTATGAAATTATGACAAGTATCTCACAACGAGTGAAAAGGGTTTTTTATAGAGAATAGTTTTTCTTACAAAAGATTGTTTATATTTGAATTATTATTACTTACCGCTATGAAAAAACTGTACTTTTCCTTATGCACTTTGTTTTTCTTTTTTGGTGCAAATGCACAAATTGTCAATATTCCTGATGCTAATTTTAAAGCTAAGTTATTAAGTGCGAGTGCGGATAATCAAGTAGCGTCAATAGAAACACCAAATGTTGATGGGAATGTAAATACCTTCACAAGTATCGATACAAATAACGATGGTGAAATTCAAGTTAGTGAAGCGAGCGTTATAAAATATTTAAATTTAATTGATTCAAGTATTACAAATCTTGACGGAATAAGTAGTTTTACAAATTTGATTTATTTGAATTGCTCACAAAATCAATTACTAAGTTTAAATTTAGATGGTTTAACCAATCTTCGATTTTTATTATGTAATAATACTCAAATATCAAGTTTAAATGTTAGCGGTTTACTCAATCTTGAGTTTTTGTCTTGCAGCGCTATTTATGATTTATCAAGCTTAAATGTAAATGGTTTAACTAATTTAAAATTTTTAGGCTGTGATTCTTGTCAACTTACTTCTTTAGATGTACAAGGGTTAATTAATCTTGAGGGTTTGTATTGTGCTGATAATCAAATTACTTCTTTAAATTTACAAGGATTAGTAAATCTTAATAGGTTAAGTTGTATGTTAAATAACCTTTCATCATTAAATGTTCAAGGATTAACTAGTCTTGTAGACTTAGAATGTCCTAATAATCAACTCACTTCATTGAATCTTCAAGGATTAACAAGTCTTAATAGATTAGTTTGTAATGATAATCAACTTACTTCTTTAGATTTACAGGGATTATTTAATCTTCAAAATATTTTTTGTGATTACAATCAACTTGCTTCTTTGAGTATTAAAAATGGTATAGGTTTTAATTATCTTTTTTTCAACAACAATCCCAATCTACTATATATTTGTGCTGATGAAGATGAAATTGATTTAGTTCAAAGTATGATTTTAAGTTTGGGTTATACGAATTGCCACGTAAACAGTTATTGTTCTTTCACACCTGGAGGAACTAATTACACCATTCAAGGAAGCAATAAATTCGATGGAAATTCAAATGGATGTGATGCTACAGATGGTTTTTATCCCAATTTAAAATACTCAATTTCTGACGGAACTAATTCTGGTAGTTTAATTTCCAATACTTCTGGTAATTATTCAATTTCTGTCGCAGCAGGAACACATACTATTGCACCACAATTAGAAAATCTAAACTACTTCTCGGTTTCTCCAACAAGCGCAACTGTGAGTTTTCCTGTAACTGCGAGTCCATTTGTCCAAGATTTTTGTATTATACCAAATGGAGTTCATCACGATTTAGAAGTAGTTATTATTCCACTAGAACCTGCACGTCCTGGATTTGATGCTACTTATAAAATAAAATACAAAAACAAAGGAACAGTTTCTGAAAATCCAACAATAGTTTTTAATTTCGACGATGATATTTTAGATTATGTTTCTTCAACATTAGCGCCAACGACAACAAGTACCGGTTTGCTTTCTTGGAGTATTGGATCGATTGTTCCATTTCAAAGTGGTGAATTTGTGGTAACATTAAATGTAAATTCTCCAATGGAAACACCAGCTGTAAATGGAGGAGATATTTTGAGTTCCACTGCAACAATAAACGGAACTAGCGCAGATGAATATATAAGAGATAATACTTTTCCATTGCGTCAAATTGTGGTAAATTCTTATGATCCAAATGATAAAACTTGTTTAGAAGGCACAACAATAAATCCTACAATGATTGGTGAATATGTTCATTACCAAATTCGATTTGAAAACACCGGAACTTTTGCCGCACAAAATATAGTGGTTAAAGACATGATTGACGCCACAACATTTGATATAGCAACGTTGCAGATCATAGAAAGTTCACACAATTGTGTTACAAAAATTACAAATCCCAACAAAGTAGAGTTCATTTTTGAAAACATCAATCTTCCTTTTGAAGATGCCACAAATGATGGTTATTTGGTCTTTAAAATAAAAACAAAACCTACTTTAACTGTTGGAAGTACCATTAGTAATTTGGCAAACATCTATTTTGATTATAATTTTCCGATAGTAACTAATACTGCAACTAGTACGTTTCAATCTTTAGCAAACAATACATTCAATTTTGAAAATTATGTTAGTCTTGCTCCAAGTCCAGCAAAAGATATTTTAAATATTACTATCCAAAAAGAAGTAAGTATAAAATCAATTTCAATCTATAATATGCTTGGGCAGTTGGTTCAAATTATTACAAATCCAAGTAATTCTATAAATGTTTCCGATTTAGAAACAGGAAATTACATCATTAAACTTCAAACTGAAAATGGCGAAATCATTAGGAAATTTATAAAAGAATAAGTTTTGCTTAGATACAAGTAGTATTAATTCTACAAAATTTCTGACAATATGTTAAAATTTTAACTAATTTTGTACTGTTAACCAATAAACAAAAACAATTATGGGATTTTTTAGTGATTTTAAAGCGTCTTTAATGAAAGGCGATGTATTAAGTTTAGCAACTGCTGTTGTTATCGGTGGTGCTTTTGGTAAAATTGTTGGCTCAGCTGTTGACGATGTTATTATGCCAATCGTTGGTTTGATTACTGGCGGAATCGATTTTACACAAAAATTTGTTTCCTTGAACGGAACAAGTTATGAAAATTTAGCTGCTGCAAAAGCTGCTGGTGCAAGTGTAATTACTTATGGTAATTTAGTGCAAGCAATAATCAATTTTGTGATTATTTCATTATTCATTTTCATTGTTTTAAGAGCTGCTGAAAAAGCTAAAAAGAAAGAAGAAGCTGCTCCTGCTGCACCTGCTGGTCCAACTCAGGAAGAATTGCTTACTCAAATTAGAGATTTATTGAAAAAATAATAAACCGCTACAGTACATATTCTAACTAATGCTGAATTGATTTCAGTACTAAACCGCTTCTTAATTGAGGCGGTTTTTCTTTTATACTATTTCAACATTCAAAATTCCTTGTTGAATATTCAAAATTTTCTTTTTTCAAAGTATTTTCTACCTATTTTTGTACTTCCAAATTTTAAATATATTAATATGAGAGTTGCTGTAGTTGGTGCAACCGGAATGGTTGGCGAAGTGATGCTTCAAGTTTTAGCAGAGAGAAATTTCCCTGTTACGGAATTAATTCCTGTAGCTTCAGAGAAATCTGTTGGTAAAGAAATTGAATTTAAAGGAGCAAAATATAAAGTTGTTGGTTTACAAACGGCAGTCGATATGAAAGCTGATATTGCTTTGTTTTCTGCTGGAGGAGAAACTTCTTTAGAATGGGCACCAAAATTTGCAGCAGTAGGAACAACAGTTATTGATAATTCTTCGGCTTGGAGAATGGATCCAACTAAGAAACTAATTGTTCCAGAAATAAACGCATCTGAATTAACTAAAGAAGATAAAATTATTGCCAATCCAAACTGTTCTACGATTCAAATGGTTCTAGTTTTGGCACCGTTACATAAAAAGTATAAAATAAAACGAGTTATAGTTTCAACTTATCAATCTATTACTGGTACAGGTGTTAAAGCTGTTCAACAACTAGAAAATGAGTACGAAGGTATTAAAGGTGAAATGGCTTATAAATACCAAATTCACAGAAATGCCATTCCACAATGTGATAGTTTTGAAGAAAATGGTTACACTAAAGAAGAAATGAAATTGGTGCGTGAAACTCAAAAAATTATCGGCGATAATACTATAGCAGTTACAGCAACGGCCATTAGAATACCAGTAGTTGGCGGACATAGCGAAGCGGTTAATGTGGAGTTTGCAAACGATTTCAATGTAAGTGAAATTAGAGATATTCTTCATCACACTGATGGTGTTGTAGTTCAAGACAATACAGATACTTACACTTATCCAATGCCATTATTTGCACAAGGGAAAGATGATGTTTTTGTAGGTAGAATTCGTCGTGATGAAAGCCAGCCTAATTCACTAAATATGTGGATTGTTGCTGATAATTTAAGAAAAGGTGCAGCTACAAACACTATTCAAATTGCTGAATATTTAGTTGCAAATGATTTAGTCTAATCAGTTACTATATCAAATAAGCCACTTGAGTTTTTACAAATCATAAAATTTGTTAATTCAAGTGGTTTTTTATTAGCACTAAGTTATATTTGCGACGATGAAAAGAAAGTACGCCTTAACGAGTCTGTTGTTTGGTTTAACAATATTAGTTGCAATATTGTTACAATCATTTCATTCTTATCATCATATTCAGCAGTCACTTTCTGAAAAACATTGCGACCATCACTACGCTAAAAATAAGACAGAAATCGGTCATAGTCATCACGATGCTGATCATTGTTTTGTTTGTGAGTTTACTTTAAATACCTTTTCTAATCTAAAATTTGAAGACTATCTCTTAGTCACTCCTTCTTTTTTTAAGAAGGCCACTTCTTTTTATACATTTAAGAGTTTTTCTTTCTTCTCCGGATATGTTTATTCCCTTCGAGGTCCACCACTTTAGTTGTTCATTTCGTTTCAATTTAACGTAAACAATTTAAAGAAAAATAAATGCAAAAAATCATAATGTTTTTTTGCTTATTGTGTTTTGCATCTAATTATAGTCAAAATACAATAAGTGGAAAAATAGTAGATGAAAATGAAAAACCGCTTGAGAAAAGTCATATTCATATTTCTTCTAAATCAGCTGTTAGTAATAGAAATGGGGTTTATTCAATAAACGACATTCCATTTGGTCCTACAAAATTTTTAATAAGTTATGTGGGTTACCAATCTATTGATACTCTCATAACTGTAACTCAAAATCAAGTTATTAATTTTAAATTAAAGCAAAAAGCTGAGCGTTTGAATGAAATTGTAATAAAGCACAAGGATAATTATTACAATAATACTGTGTCTGAGCAAAAAATTAAAGAAACTGCAATAGAAAAGTACAGTAGTCAGTCGTTAGCTAACGTTTTGAAAGAAGTTTCAGGGGTTTCAATTTTGAAAAGCGGAAGTACTATTGCAAAACCAGTTATTAACGGATTGCATAGTAGTCGTGTGCCGATTTACAACAATAATGTAAAAATAGAAGATCAACAATGGGGTGTTGAACACGCTCCAAATTTTGATATAAATTCGGCAGGAAAAATCACCGTTTTAAAAGGCGCATCTGGACTACAATATGGCGGTGATGCTATAGGTGGAATTGTTGTTATTGAGCCGATTAGCATTAAGAAGGACACGCTATTTGGAAAAGTTTTAACTACTTTAGAGAGTAATGGTAGAGGTGGAACAATTTCAACTAGTTTGCATAAAGGAAATTTTTGTGATTGGAGTTGGAACGTTCAAGGTAGCTTTAAATATTATGGAGATAGACAATCGCCCAGTTATAATTTATCAAATACTGGAAATAGAGAAGCCAATTTTTCTGGTGATATAAAATACATCGGAAAGAAATATGATTTTTCTGCTTTTTATAGTTTGTACAATGCTACCATAGGAATTTTGAGTGCATCACATATTGGTAATGTAAATGATTTATATAATTCCATCAATAATAACATACCTTATATTGTGAATGATTTTGATTATTCAATTAAAAATCCAAAACAAAAAGTGATGCATCATTTAGCTAAATTGAATTATAACTTCAATTTTAATGATAATGAAGTTCTGGGTTTGCAATACTCTTTTCAATTTAATAATCGGAAAGAGTTTGATTTGAGAACTGGAATTCAAGATTCAAAACCAGCTCTTGATTTGAATTTAATTACACACACCTTTAATGCTGATTACAAACTTGTAAATGGAGATTGGGATTATAAACTTGGAGTTTCAAGTTCATTTCAAAATAATACGGCTAGTCCAAATACAGGTGTTAGGCCTTTAATTCCAACTTATGACAAGGTTGATGCTGCAGTTTATGGAATTGTTGATTATCATTTTTCTAGTGATTTTTCTGTTGAGGTTGGTGCTCGTTATGATTTTTCATCTATTCAAGCAACAAAATTTTATTTAAAATCAAGATGGGATGAAAGAAATTATAGTCCAGATTATAATGATTTTATTATAGGTGATTTTGGAAATCAATGGTTGACTAAGCCACAATTTGTATTCCACAATTTTTCTGCTAGTTTGGGAGCTCAATATTCATTTGGATCCGATTATGATTTGTATTTCAATCTTAGTCGTGCAGTTAGAAATCCTAATCCATCTGAGTTTTTTAGTGATGGTTTGCATCATTCTAGCGGTATGATTGAATTGGGTGATTTAAGAATCGTCAGTGAAAAGTCAAATAAAATCAGTACTTCACTGCAGAAAAAGTGGAATAATTTTGCTGTAAATATTGGGCCATTCCTAAATTATATTGAAGACTATATTTTTTTAAAACCAGTTGGTTTTGAGACAACTATTCGCGGTGCTTTCCCGGTTTGGGAATTCAACCAAACCAATGCTGTTTTAACTGGTATAGATTTTAATTCACAATGGAAAATAACTAAATACTTTCAGCATAAATTGATGATATCCTTTGTAAATGGAAAAGATAGTACAAACGATGAATCACTAATTGATATGCCGCCATTGAATATTAATAACCGTGTTCAATTTAATAAGAAAGAATGGAGTAATCTAAAGTTAGAAGTACAAAGTGAAGTAGTTTTCAGGCAGAATCAATTTCCAAATAATAACTTTACCTCAAATATTGTGGTTGATGGAAATTTAGTGCCAGTTGAAATAGATATTAGTTCACCTCCTCAAGCCTATAATCTTTTGCATTTTTCTTCAGATGTTGATTTTAAAACATCAAAAAATTCGTTTACAACTATCGGTCTTTCAGTATTTAATATAATGAATACAAAATACAGAGACTATTTAAACAGACAACGTTTCTATGCCGATGATTTGGGTAGAAACATTCAAATTCAAGTAAAAATTAATTTCTAAAATATTAAAAAAATGAAAACATTTAAAATAACAAACAAACTTTTTTTATCTCTTTTTGCTGTGGCATTAATTTCTTGTAGCGATGATGATACACCAGCGCCGGTAAATGAAGAGGAAGTGATAACAACAGTAAGAACAACATTAGTTGGTGGTGGTCAAACGATAACACTTTTATCAAGAGATTTAGATGGCGACGGACCAAATGCTCCTGTAGTTACTGTTTCAGGAAATTTAATGGCTGGAACAACCTATACTGGTTCAGTTGCTTTTTTGAACGAAACAGTAAATCCAGCTGGTGATATTACAACTGAAGTAGAGGAAGAAGGTGTTGATCACCAAATTTTTTATCAAGCACCTACATCAATAGGAACTTTTACTTATACTGATACTGATGCAAATGGTAAACCTATTGGAATTGATTTTACTTTGGTTACTGCTGCCGCTAGTTCAGGAAATCTTATTGTTACTCTGAGACATTTACCAAATAAAGCTGCTGTAGGCGTTGCAACCGGCGATATTACAAACGCTGGTGGAGCAACAGATGCACAAGTTACATATCCTATTGTGGTTAATTAAATAGTAGTGAAAATTTAAGAAAAAAGGTTATTCTACATCAGAATAACCTTTTTGTTTTTTTAGAATCTATTGTCGCCGTCTAATAATCTGCCAATTCCGCCCAGCAAACTTCCTTCTTCACGAGAACTTCCGCCTGTTTGTGGTGCTGATGCTATTATTCTATCGGCCAAACGACTAAAAGGTAATGATTGAACATAAACTGTTCCTGGACCGCGAAGTGTTGCATAAAACATGCCTTCACCTCCGAAAATCGTATTTTTAATTCCGCCAATAAATTCAATATCGTAATCAACATCTTTTGTAAATCCTACAATGCAACCTGTATCAACTTTTAAAACTTCTCCAGCTGATAATTCTCTTTTTGCTAAAGTTCCGCCTGAATGAACGAAGGCCATTCCATCTCCTTCTAATTTTTGCATAATAAAACCTTCACCTCCAAAAAGACCACGTCCTATTTTTTTTGAAAATTCTATACCTACTGAAACACCTTTGGCAGCACATAAAAAGGCATCTTTTTGACAGATGAATTTACCTTCAAATTGGCGTAAGTCAACTGGGATAATTTTTCCAGGATAGGGTGATGCAAAACAAACCTTGCTCTTTGAATAATTTTGATTTAAGTAAGCCGTCATAAAAAGACTTTCTCCAGTTAAAACTCTTTTTCCTGCGGATAGTAATTTTCCGAAAATACCGCTTTGCTGTTGATCGGAACCATCGCCAAAAATAGTTTGCATCTGAATTCCGTTGTCCATCATCATAAAACTTCCCGCTTCAGCAACGACAATTTCTTGTGGATCAAGTTCAATTTCAACGTATTGCATTTCTTCACCAAAAATTTGGTAATCTATTTCATGTGCTATCATAATTGCTAATTTTAATGTTTTAATATTAGATAACTATTTAAATAAAAAGTTACAGAAAAGTTTTGTAAAAACCTTATAAATAATTGTATTTCTAAAAATTTATACTTTTAAATGATTATACTTTAAAAAATTAATTATATTTTTACAATATTACTAACCAATAAAATAAATGTTTATGAATTCAATGTTTACCAAAATTGTTAGAATCTTATTAGGAGTTATATTAATTCTTTTTGGAGCCAATAAATTTTTAGGGTTTATTCCTTTGCCAGAATTGCCAGAACAAGCCAATAATTTTATGACTTCGTTAGGTCAAACAGGTTATATTTTAAAAATAGTTGGAGTGCTAGAAATCATTATTGGAAGCTTACTTTTAATGAAGAAATGGGTTGCTTTTGCTCTTAATTTGTTAGCGCCAATATCTATTAATATTTTATTATTTCACGTTTTTTTAGATTTAAAAGGCATTGGTGGAGCACTTTTAGTAGCAGTTTTAAATGGTATTCTTATTTATAAATATTGGACACATTACAAAACATTGTTTCAATAAAAAAAAGCTTCCTTGATTAAAAGGAAGCTTTTTTTTAATATTTTAATTTGCCAATATATTTCATATCTCTTAAAATTTTTCTTTTTCTTTTCTCAATATAAGCCGAAGAGTTGGTTGCTTTATATTTTCTTGGATTCGGTAATATAGCAGCAATTCCAGCAGCTTCATTTTTGGACAAATCTTTGGCATCCTTTCTGTACCAATGTTCTGCGGTAGCTTCTGCTCCATAAACGCCATTTCCCATTTCAATGGAGTTGAGATACACTTCCATAATGCGTTCTTTTCCCCAAAATAATTCTATCAGAAATGTGAAATAAGCTTCTAATCCTTTTCTAACATAACTTCTGCCTTGCCAGAGGAATACATTTTTTGCTGTTTGTTGTGAAATTGTACTACCGCCTTTAAGTTTTTTACCGCGATTATTGTTTTTATATGCTTTTTGCATGGCTTTAAAGTCAAAACCGTTGTGCTTTAAAAAGTTGCCGTCTTCACTTGCAATTACGGCTTTTTGTAGATTTACTGAAATCTCTTCTAACGGAACCCAATCGTGACTGCAAGTCATTTCTTTTCCGTCTAATTTTTGTTCAATCGCTCGTGTAATCATTAATGGAGTAAAAGGAACTGGAATCCATTTATAGATGACTACTAAAATAATAGAAATCCCAAAAAACCAAAGAGCGGCTTTCCAGATGAAAGTTTTTAGTTTTTGAAAAAAAGTTTTATTTGTTGGTTTTGTGCTTTTCTTTTTTGTTGCCATTTATAGTAATTCTGCTAATTCTTGTCCAATTAAACTTCCAATTGCTACGCCCATTCCGCCAAGCCGAACACCACAATAAACATTTTCAGATAGTTGCGAAACAATCGGATTTTTTTGTATTCCCATTCCCATTATTCCGCTCCAGCGATGCGCAATTTTAAATTCTTGATTGGGTAAAATTACATTTTTTAACAACTCTTCCAATTTATTTTGAATTTTTTCTGTTTGTGATAAATCGGTTGTGGTTTCGCCTTCAAAATCTAAATTTCTTCCGCCACCAAGTAAAATTCGATTTTCGAAATTTCTAAAATAATAGTATCCTTTGTCTAAATGGAACGTGCCACGAATATCCAAATTAGCTATTGGTTCTGTAATTAAAACCTGAGCTCTTGCAGGTTGTACAGCATTGTTTGTAAGTTGTGAGGCAAATCCGTTGGTAGCGAAAAGCAATTTTTTGGTTTCAAATGAAAAATCGTTTGCAATTAATTCGACACTACCATTTTTTTCAATAAATGAGGTAACTTCTATTTGATTCAAAATCAAAATATCTTTCGAAATGGCTTCTTTTAAAAGTGCTTGCATCATTCCGCCAGTATCAATTTGACCTTCAAACGGATTGAAAATTGAATACTCTTTGATGTTACCAAAATCAAATCGATCCACATCTTTTGAAAAAACATCGCTTTTAAAAAGTGGCCTTAAAAGTTCATTGATAAACGGAAGTTTTTGTAAGCATTCATTATAAGTGCTTTCATCTTCTTTTAAAAACAGTTCATAACCGCCATAAGGTTTAAAATCAATGGCTTGATCACCTAGTCTTTTTCTTAAAAGTTGTAATCCAGTCCATCGTTTCTGTATTAATTGAATTACTTCTTCTTCAGAGTGCGATTTTAAATCATCTATAATTTCTGACAAACTACCAAAACAAGCAAATCCAGCATTTTTGGTGCTAGCACCTTGCGGTAAAGTGCCTTTTTCTAGAATTAAAATTTTACTTTCAGGAAATCGTTCTCTTAAATTTAAAGCACAATGTAGTCCAACAATTCCGCTGCCAACAATAGTGAAATCAACATTTGAAAACCAATTTTTAATCTCCCAATAACTTAATTGCATCTTGATATAAATTTTTATAAAAATAGTATTTTTTCAATTTAAAAAAGGATTTAAATTTTTATGAATATTGTTTTAGTATTTAATTTTGAAAAAAAATTATAATACTATAATATATTTTAAAGTATTTCATCGAATTGTTAATATCTTTTTCCATTCTTCTTAAAAATTGAAAAAAAAGTTAATAATTTTAAAATCTATTTTAACCAAAAAACTACGATTATGAAGTACAAATTACTTTCCGTTGCGTTATTAACAATAACGAGTTTTGCTTTTGCGCAACAAAAAGATTCATTTTGGAAAACAGTCGGCAACAAGAACGCAACACCTCTTGAAAGCAGATTACAACTTCCTGAAAAAAATCTTTTAGATTTAGATGTAAATGCTTTAAAGGCAACGCTTTTAAGCTCTCCTAAAAGAAGTTTAAATACAAAATCTGGAACAATCATTTCGCTGCCAAACGATAGCGGGAATTTAGAACATTTTAGAATTTATGAAAATTCTAATATGGAACCTGCGTTGGCTGTACGTTATCCAGAAATTAAGTCTTACATTGGTATCGGAATTGAGAATCCTACTTTAACTGCTTATTTTAGTATGTCGCCTTTAGGTTTTAAATCGATGGTGGTTGGTCCAGATCAATCGGCTACTTTTATTGAGCCTTTTTCTCAAGATTTAAAAACGTATTCAGTATATAAAAAGGCGGATAAAGCAAAATCATTTTCGCCATTTGAATGCAGCGTAGTGGAAGAAGCTACTTCTAGTCTTGATGATTTAGCTTTACGTCCAAATGCAGATGATGCTACATTAAGAACTTTTCGTTTGGCATTATCAGTAACTGGTGAGTATACAGCTTATTTTGGTGGTACTAAAGCTCTTGCTCTTGCTGCAATGAATAACTCAATGACTCGTGTGAATGGAGTTTTCGAGAAAGATTTTGCAATAAGAATGGTTTTAGTAGCTACTAATGATAATGTGATTTATACTGACGCCGCTACAGACCCATATTCTCCAGCAGCGAGTTTATCTAATTGGAATTCTCAGTTACAATCTACTTTAACATCAGTTATTGGTGAAGCTAATTATGATGTAGGACACTTATTTGGTGCTTCTGGCGGTGGTGGAAATGCTGGTTGCATTGGTTGTGTTTGTGTGAATGGTTCTAAAGGAAGTGCTTATACTTCTCCAAACAATGGTATACCATCAGGTGATACTTTTGATATTGATTATGTGGCTCACGAATTTGGACATCAATTTGGTGCAAATCATACATTTTCTATGAATAATGAAGGAACAGGTGCAAATATGGAACCAGGTTCAGGATCAACTATTATGGGTTATGCTGGTATTACTAGTCAAGATGTTCAGCCTAATTCTGATGCTTATTTTCACGCTATTAGTATTCAACAAGTAACTAATAATGTAAAAACTAAAACGTGTCAAACTAATACTGCTACAGGAAATTCAGTTCCTACGGCTAATGCAGGTTTAGATTATACTATTCCTAAAAGCACTCCGTTTATGTTAACTGGTTCAGGAACTGATGCTAACGGAGATGTTCTAACTTATAACTGGGAACAATTTGACAATGCTGCATCAACTGCAACTGGGGCAAATTCAGCCGCAAGTGCAACAAGAACTACAGGACCAACTTTTAGATCTTATAATTCTTCAACTTCACCAGTACGATATTTTCCTAATTTAACAAGAGTTTTAGCTGGTGCAACTACAACAGCAGGAACTGAAATTACTGTTGAAGCTTTACCATCAGTTGCAAGAACTATGAATTTCAGATTAACGGTTCGTGATAATAGAGCTGGTGGTTCTGCAAATAATTCTGATGATATGATTGTGACTGTGAATGGAACAGCTGGACCATTTTCTGTTAGCGCACCAAACACTGCAGTATCTTATGCTGGCGGAAGTACTCAAACAGTTACTTGGGTTGTTGGAGGAACAACTGCAAATGGCGTAAACTGTGCCAATGTTGATATTTTAATTTCAACAGATGGTGGTTCGTCTTGGTCAACTTTATTAGCTGCAACACCAAATGATGGAACACAAGCAGTAACAATTCCGAACACACCTGGAACGACTAATAGAATAATGGTAAAAGGAACAAATCACATATTCTTTGATGTTTCAAATACCAATTTCACAATCACTGCAGGTTCATCAGATACTGTAGCTCCAACTGCACCAACATTGGCTGCATCTGGAACTACTCAAACAACAACAAATTTATCTTGGTCTGGTGCTACAGATAACGTTGCAGTAACAGGATACGATGTATTGAGAAATGGTGTTGTAATTGGTTCAACGGCTTCTACAACTTTTTCGGTTACTGGTTTAACGGCTTCAACGACTTACACTTTTACAGTAAGAGCTAAAGATGCTGCAGGAAATAGTTCTGCTGACAGCAATGTAGTAAGTGTAACTACTTTAGCGCCAGCGGCTGACACAACAGCTCCAACAGCTCCAACTTTGTCAGCTTCTGGAACAACGCAAACAACGACAAACCTTTCTTGGACTGCTGCTACTGATAATGTAGGTGTAACAGGATATGATGTATTAAGAAATGGTGTTGTAATTGGTTCAACAACTACAACGACTACTTTCGCAGTTACAGGTTTAACAGCTTCAACAACTTATACTTTTAATGTAAGAGCAAAAGACGCTGCAGGAAACCTTTCTGGAAATAGTAATACGGTTTCTGTAACAACTTTAGCTGTAGCTACAGTTACTTATTGTACTGCTTCAGCAAACAGCACAGTAGATGAAAGAATTGGTAGAGTTCAATTAGGAACCATAAACAATGCGTCAACAGGAACTGCGGGTTATGAGAATTTCACTGCTTTATCAACTAACTTAGTAAGAGGAACATCGAACACGATTACAATAACTCCAACTTGGACAAGTACTGTATACAGCGAAGCTTACAGAGTTTATATCGATTATAATAGAGATGGAGATTTTGTTGATGCTGGTGAAAGCGTTTATTCTAGAGCTGCCTCAACAACTACTCCAGTTTCAGGTTCGTTTACTGTTCCAACAACTGCTACACTTGGAGCAACAAGAATGAGGGTAATTATGAGATATAATACGACTCCAACAACTCCTTGCGGTACATTTGATTTTGGTCAAGTAGAAGATTATACTGTAAATATTACTGCTACCGCTAGAGTAGAAGAAGCTTCTAACAACCAAATTTCATTCAACCTATATCCAAATCCTGTTAAAGGAGACGTTCTAAATATTTCTAATCTTGAAGCAGATTCTACTTATAGAATTTACAACATGATGGGACAAGAATTAGGAAAAGGTAAGATTGAAAATGAAAGTATCAATGTGGGTTCACTTGCAGTAGGAACTTATTTAATCGAAGTTTCAAATGGTAATGGTGCAACAACTAAGCGTTTTATCAAACAATAATTTTTAGTCAGTTAATTTTAAAAGCCGTTGCGTTTATCGTGACGGCTTTTTTTATTACTTTTAACGAATCAAAATTAATTTAAAATGAAAAGAATAGTTGTAATAATCATTTGCATTATGAGTTTATCAGCATCAGCGCAACAAGTTTTATCTCCAGAATTACTCTGGAAATTAGGAAGAGTTTCTGTTTTAGGAATTTCTAAAGATGGAAAATCTGTGGTTTACAAAATCGCCATTCCTTCTGTAGAGGAAAATAAATCGAATTCTAAATTTTATACCATTCCAGTAAATGGAGGAATTGCAACCGAAGTAAAAGAAACCAAAGATTTAGTTGCTGATAAAAATGTTTCTCCAGACGGAAAATACATCCTGTCTTCTCAAGAAGTAAAAATCAATAAAGTTTTAGGTAAAGATATTTATCCAAATCTTGATAAATCAAATGCACAAGTTTACAACTCGTTAGATTACCGCCATTGGGATACTTACAACGATGGTAGTCACAACCACGTGTTTTATGCAGAAAATAAAGATAAGGCTACACCAATTGATATTATGCCAAATGAACCCTTTGATTCGCCTCAAAAACCTCACGGTGGTGATGAGGATTTTATTTGGTCACCTGATTCTAAAAGCATCATCTACGTTTCTAAAAAGAAATTCGGAACCGAATATGCTATTTCAACAAACACTGATTTATACGAATATAATCTAGAAACGAAAACGACTAAGAATCTAACAGAATCTAATAAAGGATACGATACCAATCCAACGTTTTCTCCAACAGGAAATCTAACTTGGTTGCAAATGAAGCGTGACGGATATGAAGCCGATAAAAATGACATCATCGTTCGTTTTAAAGGTATGGATATGAATCTTACAGCCAATTGGGACGGAAGTGTAGATAATTTTGCTTGGAGCGCCGATGGTAAAAAAGTATATTTTGTTGCCGCTGTCGATGGTACCAAACAATTATTTGAAGTTAACTTTCCAGGTTTAACAAGAATTGCTATTACGGTTACTCAAGTTACTAGTGGTGATTTCGATGTATCGGATATTGTTGCGTTCTCTGGCGATAATGTTATCGTTACAAGAACGGATATGAATCATGCTGCTGAGATATTTTTGTATAATTTAAAGAAAAAAACTTGGTTGCAATTGACTAAAATCAATGATGAAACCTATAGCAAATTAGCTTTGCCAAAATACGAAAGAAGATACGTTACCACAACCGACGGAAAGAAAATGTTGGTTTGGGTAATTTTGCCTCCAAATTTTGATAAAAATAAAAAATATCCAACACTTTTGTATTGCCAAGGTGGACCACAATCACCATTGACGCAAAGTTATTCTTTCCGTTGGAATTTCTCTTTGATGGCTTCACAAGGTTATGTGGTGGTGGCGCCAAACCGTCGTGGAATGTATGGTCACGGACAAGAATGGAACGAACAAATCTCTAAAGATTGGGGCGGACAAGTAATGGACGATTACCTTTCTGCAATTGATGATGTGGCTAAAGAAAGTTATGTAGCCAAAGATAGAATTGGTGCTGTTGGAGCAAGTTATGGTGGTTATTCAGTGTTTTACTTAGCAGGAATTCACAATAATAGATTTAAAACATTTATTTCACATTGTGGTGTTTTCAATTTAGAAAGTATGTACGGCACAACCGAAGAAGTATTCTTCAACAATTGGGATCACGGTGGCGCCTATTGGGAAAAAGACAACGCTGTAGCGCAAAAAACGTATGCCAAGTTTAACCCAATTAATATGGTAGATAAATGGAATACTCCAATTTTAATTATCCAAGGAGGAAAAGATTACCGTGTGCCAATAGGACAAGGACAAGAAGCGTTCCAAGCAGCACAGTTACGCGGAATTAAAAGTAGATTTTTATTATTCCCAGACGAAAACCATTGGGTGTTAAAGCCACAAAACGCGCAAGTATGGCAAAGTGAATTTTATAAATGGTTGAAGGAGACTTTGTAGTTGATGATGGTAACTTCAAAATTTAGAACTTTATTTCTTGCTAGAAAAGCATTTGGTTTTTTTGTTATGTTTTTTCTATGTTGTGTAGTTTTATCTTACAATGATGAATACTTACTGATTTTCATATTGTTATTAACAGTTTCTATTGCAATTACGTTAATCAAATTAAGGAATATTTATAAATTAATTATATTTGAGAATGGCATAACTAAAATTTCATTCTTATCTGATAAAAAAGAATTTATTGATTTTTCGGAAATTGAAAGTGTAAGTTTAAACCGAATTGACGGACTGCAAACAAGAGCAGGTTATATCTCTGAAGGATACTATGAAAGTACAGTATTATTAAAAAGTCATAAAGAAGTACTAATTTCACCTGATTGGTTTGAAAATTATAGAGATTTAATTGTAACATTGAGTGAAAATTTAACCAACTATAAAAATAAATATTAGTTAATTTATAAAATCAAAAAACCCCAATTTCTCTCGAAATCGGGGTTTAATTCTTAAATCAAAAATCGTTAATCAACAATCTTCAATCAATTAGTATCTGTAATATTCTGGTTTGAATGGTCCAGCAACTTCAACTCCAATATAAGCAGCTTGATCGTCACGTAACGTTTCTAATTCAACTCCTAATTTAGCTAAGTGTAAAGCAGCAACTTTTTCATCTAAATGTTTTGGTAACATATAAACTTCATTGTTGTATGCTGCGCTATTAGTCCATAATTCGATTTGAGCTAACGTTTGGTTTGTGAATGAATTACTCATTACAAAACTTGGGTGACCAGTTGCACAACCTAAGTTTACTAAACGACCTTCAGCTAAGATAAGAATATCTTTTCCGTTGATTGTATATTTATCTACTTGTGGTTTGATTTCAACTTTAGTAGCACCGTGGTTTTTGTTCAACCAAGCCATATCAATTTCGTTATCGAAGTGACCAATATTACAAACGATAGTTTTGTCTTTCATTTGCTCAAAGTGCTCACCTAGAACGATGTCTTTGTTTCCAGTTGTAGTGATAACGATATCAGCGTTAGCAATAACTGTATTCAATCTTTTTACTTCAAATCCGTCCATTGCAGCTTGTAAAGCACAAATTGGATCAATTTCAGTTACTGTAACAATAGAACCAGCACCACGGAAAGAAGCCGCAGTTCCTTTTCCAACGTCACCATAGCCACAAACAACTACTCTTTTTCCAGCTAACATAATATCTGTTGCTCTTCTTACAGCATCAACAGCCGATTCTTTACAACCATATTTGTTATCAAATTTTGATTTAGTAACCGAATCATTTACGTTTATTGCTGGCATAAATAAAGTTCCGTTTTTCATTCTTTCATACAAACGGTGAACACCAGTTGTAGTTTCTTCTGATAAACCTTTAATTCCAGGAATCAATTCTGGGTAACGGTCAAAAACCATATTAGTTAAATCACCACCATCATCAAGAATCATGTTCAATGGTTTTCTATCTTCACCAAAGAATAACGTTTGCTCAATACACCAGTCAAATGACTCTTCGTCAAGACCTTTCCAAGCATAAACTTGAATTCCAGCAGCAGCAATCGCAGCAGCAGCTTGATCTTGAGTTGAGAAAATGTTACAAGATGACCAAGTAACTTCTGCACCAAG
>NZ_JAIXTJ010000058.1 GCF_027483985.1 Flavobacterium sp. | reverse complement strand
CGCACGTCGATTTCCATTGTTGGATTTTGCTCCATTACATCTAAGATTTTAGCTAATTCTACTGCTGCATCTGGTCTGATGAATGATTTGTCTAAATCGAAGTAGATGATTTTGATTCCAAAAGCTTTGGCTAAATCGTCTCCGGGTTGTACTGGTTTTTGTGCTTTTTCAAGTTCTACTGGTACAAATGATTTTCCTGATTCTTCTTTAACAATAGTTGGAGTTTCAAGTGTGTTGTATTCAGGTTTTTCGGTTTTGATGTAGTATTTGCTTCCGCATTCTACTTTTCCAAAATCAAATTTACCGTCTTTATCTGAAAGTACTTCTTGCAGTTTTTTGTAGTTAGCATCCGATAAGGTTACTCGTGCTCCAGCAAGTGGTAAACCTGTTTCTTTATCTGTGGCAACACCTGATAAGTACTGCTCACATTCTAGTTTTTTTGTTTCTTTAAATCGGTAGATATCATCACCACCTAAACCACCTTCTCTGTTGGAAGTTACATAACCTGTTCGATTTGCTGTATTAATTAAATAAGAGAAATCATCTTTTGAACTGTTTAATGGTTCACCTACGTTTTCAACTTTCTTGAAGCTTCCGTCGGCTTGTTCTTTGGCAACAAAAACATCTAAACCTCCAAGTCCAGGATGTCCATCTGAGGCAAAATAAAGTTCATTTTCGTTAGTCATTATCGGAAAAGTCTCTCTTCCTTCGGTGTTGATGGTGTTTCCAAGATTGGTTGGTGTACCGTAACTTCCGTCTGATTTTATTTCAACTTTAAACAAATCTGATTGTCCTAAAGTGCCTGGCATATTCGAGGCAAAATACAAGGTTTTCTCATCAGCACTTAATGCCGGATGCGCCACACTGTATTCATTGCTATTAAATGGTAACTCAGTTATGTTGCTCCATTTATCGCCATCTAAAGTAGCTTTGTATAATTTTAGCAAAGTCGATTTTCTAGCATCTTTCCCTTTTTTTCCGTCAAGGAAATTGTTTCTTGTAAAGTAAACCGTTTTTCCGTCTTTGGTAAATACAGGTGTTGATTCGTGGAATTTAGAGTTTAATGTTCCTCCAAATCGTGTTGGTGTAGATAACGTTCCTTGATCGCCCATATCAGCGCTATACAAATTAGTAAAGCTCTCACCAGTCCAAGAGTGTCTCTTGTTGGATAATCCGCCAGTGTCTCTTGCTGATGCAAAAACTACTTTGTTGCCAGAAAAAGCACTTCCGTAATCAGAATACTCTGAGTTGATTCCGGCATTCTCTATTGTATAGCGTCCGGAGTTTTTCTTGATTTGTGCTAAATAATCTTTTTGTGCTGTAGCTAATTTTGCGCGCAAATCATTACCACTTTTTTGATTAAATTTCACCAACATCTCATCGGCTTTTTTATAATCTTTGATTGCTTTTAGTGATTGAGCATAACGATAGTAGTACTCTGGAGCCACATCTTGTGTAAAAGCAAATAGTTCACCATACCACTTTGCCGCATTATCTAAATCGGCTTTGAAGTAATAAGAATCGCCAAGTTTTTGTAACATTTCTTGCGATTTGTATCCTTTGGCAAAAATACGCTCGTAGGTTTTAATAGCATCCACATAAGCAAACTTATCGTATTGTTGGTCTGCTTTGGCTTCTTTTAACTTTTGACCCGACACACTCATTGAAGCGATGCAGGCAACTACTAAATATATAATTCTATTTTTTTTCATAATAATTGCTTTTGTTTAGAAGAATCTTGGTGATACTATTCGATCCTGACGTTTGAATAATTCAAAACGTAAAAACACTTCGTGAGAACCCGAATTGTAATTAGCTAATTTGGTTGTTTCTAAATCATATCCGTAACCAATATACAAACCATCACTAACTTGAAAGCCTGCCATCAAACTCACAGCAGCACTCCAACGCCAAGCTGCTCCTAAAACAAACTTCTCATTGATTAAAAAGTTACCCGATACATCTAATTGCAATGGTGCGCCTTCAACAACTTTGGTTAAAAAAGCAGGTTTGAATTTTAAATTAGAACTCAAATCAAACACATATCCTCCAATAAAATATAAATTCATTCGCTCTTTGTAAACAGCAATATCATTGTCGTCATAGCGTTTGGTTTGAAAGAAATTCGGAACCGATAATCCTAAATAAGATTTATCAGAATGAAAGTAAACTCCAGCTCCAACATTTGGTGAAAAGTTATTATTTAAATTCTGCAATAATGGATCTGCTTGATTTTGAACCCTTAGTTTATTTACATCTAAATTAAACAAATTAGCCGTTCCTTTTACTCCAAATGACAATTTATAAGACTCTGATGTTTGGATAGTATAAGAGATATCTGCCGAAATAGTATTCTCAACAGTAGGTCCGATACGGTCGTTCACAAAACTTAGTCCAACTCCTAAATTGCTATTGTTAATAGGCGAATTTATTGAAAAAGCGTTCGTTACCGGTGCGCCATCCAATCCAACCCACTGCGTTCGATGTAGTCCAAAAACACTCAAAACACCTCGCGAACCAGCATACGCAGGATTCACATTGATTGTGTTGTACATGTATTGTGTGTACTGAGCATCTTGCTGTGAATAACTCACAAAACCCAGTAAAAGCATAGCCAAAATTATTATTCTTGTTCTCATTTATTTGGATGTTAT
>NZ_JAIXTJ010000054.1 GCF_027483985.1 Flavobacterium sp. | reverse complement strand
TTCGGAAAATTAATGAAACAAATCAGTCCAGCAAGCAAAGGTTGGGATGGAACTTACAACGGAAACCTAATGCCTTCAACGGATTACTGGTTCACTGTTGAATATCCAGAAGCTGGTGTAATCAAACAATTTAAAGCCCATTTTGCTTTGAAACGATAAGAATAAATAAAAAAAGATTCCATTATGGAATCTTTTTTTTTTGACTATGTTGCAAAAAAAACTCCTCATTTTGAGGAGTTTTAAATTTTATAAATTATTTAGAATTATAAACTTTCAAGGCATCATTTAAAATTTGCACTGAACGAATTAAATCTTCTTTTTTCAAAACATAAGCAATTCTAACTTCATTCAATCCAACATTCGGTGTTGAATAAAATCCTGCTGCTGGAGCAATCATAACTGTTTCGCCATTGTTATCATAAGATTCTAATATCCACTGAGCAAAATCATCAGCATTGTCTACAGGTAATTGCGCTATACAATAAAATGCACCTTTTGGAGTTGCTACTTTTACACCTTCAATTTTATTTAATTCGGCTACAAGTGTATCTCTTCTGTCTTTGTATTCTTCAATGACTTCAGTAAAATAACTTTGTGGTGTATCCAAAGCCGCTTCACTGGCTATTTGAGCAAATGTTGGCGGACTTAATCGTGCTTGTGCAAACTTCATTGCCGTAGCCATTAAATCTTTATTTTTAGAAACTATGCAACCAATTCTTGCGCCACACATACTGTAGCGTTTAGAAACAGAATCAATCATAATTGCATTTTCTTCAATTCCAGGAATATTCATTACCGAATAATGTTTGTCATTTTCGTCATAAATGAACTCGCGGTAAACTTCATCTGCAATTAAAAACAAATCGTGCTTTTTAACAATATCAGCTAATTGTTGAATTTCTTCTTTTGAATATAAATATCCAGTTGGATTTCCTGGATTGCAAATTAAGATAGCTTTAGTTTTAGAAGTAATTAATTTTTCAAAAGCTGCAATTGGAGGTAAAGCAAAGCCATCATCAATTGTAGAAATAACAGGAACTACCTTTGCTCCTGAAGCGGTTGAAAATCCGTTATAGTTTGCATAAAAAGGTTCTGGAATAATAATTTCGTCATCTACATCCATTGTACTTCCCATAGCAAATAATAAAGCCTCTGAACCTCCAGTTGTAATGATAATATCTTGAACATCTATTGGTAAACCATGATTTTTGTAGTAGGTTGAAAGTTTATTTCTGTAACTTTCAAAACCAGCAGAATGACTGTATTCCAAAACTGAAATATCGTTGTTTTTAATAGCATTAAGCGCAACTTCTGGCGTTTTAATATCGGGTTGACCAATATTTAAATGGTATACTTTGTTCCCTTTTTTCTTTGCAATATCTGCATACGGCACCAACTTTCTAATTGGTGATTCGGGCATTTGTTTTCCTTTATTTGATACTTTAGGCATGATTGAAAATTTAGTTATGCAAATTTGCAATTTTTTATTGTAATTCTAGTTAAAAATCAATTTTGAACAATAAAATTGTATTAATTTTATGAAAATTATTATTAGATGAAGTTTAAATTACTTTCGATTGTACTTTTTTTTCTTTCTTTTACTATTAGTGGACAAACGGGTTTTGAGTTTAAAAGCAATAAGAAAAAGATTACGCTTCCTTTTCAATTTATAAATAACCTTATCATCATTCCTATTGAGGTAAATGGTGTCACTCTAAATTTTATGCTTGATACAGGAGTAGAAGAAACCATACTTTTTAGTATTGATGATACAGAAGAAGTTAGTTTTTCTAAAGTCGAGAAAGTTAAAATACGCGGTTTTGGAACGAATAATGCATTTGAAGCTTACAAATCTGAAAATAATAATTTGAAAATTAAAAATTTCGTAGATCAAAATCACACCATTTATCTTGTTTTAGATCAAGAAATTAATATCTCTTCCCAAGTAGGAATCCCAGTTAATGGCATAATTGGTAATAAATTTTTTAAAGATAATTTAATCAAAATTGATTACACAGCAAAGAAAATAATTATCTATAATCCTAATGTCAATCAATTAAAAGAGGTCACAAAAAATTACAGTTCATTTTCGATTAAGTTATTACAAGGCAAACCTTATATAAACGCAAATTCATTTTTTACTACTGATAAACCTGTTTTAAAATCAATGCTTTTGATTGATACCGGAAACACCGACGCTTTTTGGTTTTTCAAACAAAAGGATAAAAATATTGTGATTCCAAATAAGTATATTGATGATTATTTAGGTCGAGGTTTTAGTGGTGATATTTTCGGAAAAAGAGGTAGAATTCCATCAATAGCAATTGGTGATTTTATTTTTAATAATCCAATTGTGGCTTTTCCTGATAGTATTGCTACAAGCGATGTTGAAAAAATTGAAGGACGTTTGGGTTCAGTAGGAAATGAGGTAATGCGTAGATGTACCACTATCTATGATTATGCTAAAGGATTTATTTATTTGAAGAAAAATAGTAGCTACAATGATTTATTCAATTTTAATATGTCAGGAATTGAGGTCCAACATCAAGGATTACAGTGGATTCCTGAAAGTTTTGAAGATAATCCTGTTGTCAGTAATAACTTATTTGACGCTTCTGGAAATAAAATTGCTAATAATCTAAAATACAAGTTTGAATTAAAACCCGTCTATATTATTTCTAATGTCAGAAAAGATTCTCCTGCAGCTTTGGCAGGACTTAAAAAGGAAGATACCATTATTAAAATTAATGCGATAAACGCCTATAATTTCTCACTTGAAAAAATAAATGATCTTCTTAAATCAGAAGAAGGTAAAATAATCGAATTTGAAATCAGTAGAAATGGACAGATTTTTAAATTTAAAATCCAATTAAAAAATATTTTATAAAAAAAAACGTCCGCATATAGCGGACGTTTTAGTTTTATGATTTCTCCATCAAACTTTGTTTCTTTTCCAATGGGTTGACTTCTTTTTTAACAATCACTTCACCCTTTATTTTTAATGAAACCATACCGCTTTCAGCATTGACAGCATTAGTTTCGACTGTAATTGTTTTTCTTATTGGTCCAGGATTCATATTGTATTTTACAGTGATAAAGTCTGATTTTCCTGGCATAATAGCATCTGTGGGTTTACTTGGAACAGTACATCCGCAAGTAGATTGCACATTCTTTATGATTAATGGTTGATCTCCAGTATTTGTGAATTCAAATTTTCTCACACCATCATCAGTATCTTTAGTAACAGTGCCATAATCAATTGTATTATCCTTGTCTTTGAACACAATTTTAGCACCACTTTGAGCAAACGCTACACTGTTTATCATAACAAATGCAACAAATAATATCTTTTTCATTCTCTTAAATTTTTAATTCTTTGGTTTAGTAAAATTACGACTTTAAATTAATAAGCAAAATTTTAATTCTTAATTTTTTATAAAACTACTTATTACTTACTTTTGCAATAGTATTTACAAAAAACGTACCAAGTTTCATTAGAAGCGAATAGCTTGGGATTTATCAGTATTCCATATTCCTGCTTTCCGAGTTACAAGGTAACTTCTCCAATCAGGGCTAAAAAGTTTTTGTATTGTACTTTTGTTAATTTTATAAAACACTTTCAGTTTAAATCTGAAATCTAAAATCTGAAATCTAAAATTATATGATTCCTGCACAATTCAACGCCAAAGAAGTAGAACAAAAATGGTATGACTACTGGATGAAAAATGACTATTTTACATCCAAACCCGACCATAGAACACCTTATACCATCGTTATTCCGCCACCAAACGTGACTGGAGTTTTGCACATGGGACACATGTTGAACAATACTATTCAAGATGTATTGATTCGCCGTGCGCGCCTTAAAGGCTTCAATGCATGTTGGGTTCCAGGAACTGATCATGCTTCTATCGCAACCGAGGCTAAAGTTGTTGCTAAACTTAAAAGCGAAGGAATCAACAAAAACGATTTGACACGTGAAGAATTCCTAAAACACGCTTGGGATTGGACCAATAAATATGGTGGAACCATTCTAGAACAATTAAAACAATTAGGTTGTTCTTGCGATTGGAGTAGAACCAAATTCACAATGGATGACGACATGTCAGCATCAGTAATACATTCATTTGTAGATTTATACAACAAAGGATTGATTTATCGTGGCTATCGAATGGTAAATTGGGATCCAGAAGCCAAAACAACTTTATCTGACGAAGAAGTAATTTTTGAAGAACGTCAAGGAAAATTATATTTCTTAAAATATAAAATTGAAGGTTCAGAAGACTTTTTAACCGTTGCCACAACGCGTCCTGAAACGATTTTTGGAGACACAGCTATTTGTATCAATCCAATCGACGAACGTTTCACTCATTTGAAAGGTAAAAAAGCCATCATTCCAATTGCAGGACGAGTTATTCCCATTATTGAGGATGAATATGTTGATATCGAATTCGGAACTGGATGTTTAAAAGTGACTCCAGCGCACGATATGAATGATAAAACGTTAGGTGAAAAACACAATTTAGAAATTATCGATATTTTTAATGAAGATGCTTCTCTAAATTCATTCGGATTACATTATCAAGGTAAAGATCGTTTTGTAGTTCGTGAAGAAATTGCAAAAGAACTAGAAACCATTGGTGCTTTAGCTAAAACCGAAACGCATTTAAATAAAGTAGGAACTTCTGAAAGAACCAAGGCTGTAATCGAACCAAGATTATCTGACCAGTGGTTTTTAAGCATGGAAGAGTTAGTAAAACCTGCCATTAAAGCCGTTCTAGAAACCGAAGAAGTAAAATTATATCCATCACGTTTCAATAATACCTACAAACATTGGTTAGAAAACATTCGCGATTGGAACATTTCTCGTCAACTTTGGTGGGGACAACAAATTCCGGCTTATTTCTATGGTGATGGAAAAGAAGACTTCGTAGTTGCTAAAAATATTGAAGAGGCTTTAGTTTTGGCACAAAAAGCTACAAACAATAAACAATTAACTATAAACGACTTAAAACAAGATGCTGATGCGTTAGATACATGGTTTTCGTCGTGGTTATGGCCAATAGCAGTTTTTGGTGGCATTCTTGATCCAGAAAATGAAGATTATAAATATTATTATCCTACAAATGATTTAGTAACTGGTCCAGATATTTTATTTTTCTGGGTTGCGAGAATGATTATTGCAGGTTACGAATATGCTGGCGAAAAGCCTTTCACTAATGTATATTTGACAGGTTTGGTTCGTGATAAACAACGTCGTAAGATGTCGAAATCATTAGGAAATTCTCCTGAACCATTAGAGTTAATTGAGAAATTTGGTGCTGATGGTGTTCGTGTTGGATTGCTTTTAAGTGCTTCTGCAGGAAACGACATTATGTTTGATGAAGAATTGTGCAACCAAGGAAAAGCATTTTCTAACAAAATATGGAATGCTTTCAAATTGATTAAAGGATGGGAAGTTTCGGATTCAATTCCGCAACCAGAATCGTCTAAAGTTGCTATCGAATGGTATGAAACTAAGTTGCAAAGAACCTTAACCGAAATAGAAGAGAACTTTGATAAATACAGAATTTCTGATGCTTTGATGGGTATTTATAAATTGGTTTGGGACGATTTTTGTTCGTGGTTTTTAGAAATGATAAAACCAGCTTACCAACAACCAATTGACAAAGCAACGTTTGACAAAGCGATAGAAATGTTGGAAAACAACTTGAAGTTATTGCATCCGTTTATGCCGTTTTTAACAGAGGAAATTTGGCAACACATTGCTGATAGAACTCCAGAACAAGCTTTAATTGTTTCAGAATGGCCAAAAGCAAAACCATATGATGAAAAATTAATAGCCGATTTCGATTTTGCTACTGAGGTAATCTCCGGAATTAGAACTATTAGAAAAGACAAGAACATTCCGTTTAAAGATGTTATCGACTTGAAAGTACTGAATAACGAAAATGCCTCAACTTATTTTGATGCCGTAATAATGAAATTAGGAAATGTAGTTGCTTTAGAATACATTACCGATAAAGTAGATGGTGCTTTGTCGTATAGAGTTAAATCTAACGAATACTTTATTCCAATCACCGGAAATATTGATGTTCAAGCCGAAGTAGCTAAATTAACCGAAGAGTTAAACTACACCAAAGGATTCTTAAAATCGGTACAAGCTAAGTTATCTAACGAGAAGTTTGTAAACGGCGCACCAGAAAAAGTATTAGAAATGGAACGCAAAAAAGAAGCCGACGCTTTAGCCAAAATAGCCACCATAGAACAAAGTATTGCTGGTTTAAAATAATAGAAAAGTCCTGAGAAATCAGGACTTTTTTTTAGTTGTTTTTTCAGGAATGTATTAGTAAGGGTTAGATAAGTACATCCAAAGATCTTGGTCTGACTTATTAAACAATATTCATAGTGTTTTAAACTTCTTCAGAATAATTATTTGATTACAAATTTTTCTAAACTTTTGGTTTCAGTCTAAAATAACTCCCCAATTTTTATATTCTTATACTAAAATTGAAATCCTAGTTTCACTCCAAAACGGTATATTAAATTGTCGATATTTTTGTTATCAACAGCTCCTTTTCCTTTAACTTCCCATTTCCAGTTAAAACCTGCTGACGGATCAACATAAAAACCTTTAGCAATTTTTAGCTTGTAACCAATATTTCCATCAATTAATGACCAATAACTGTAAGTTCCGTTGAAAAAAGTTTCATCATATTTTACACTTCCATAGCTCAAGAAACTTTCATAGTAAAATTTCTCATGATTTTGTTCATTAAAATAAGTTCTAGAACCAGCTTGAATTTCAAATCCTTGACCTGTTAAATCATTATTACTTCCGTAACACATTGTTGCATAACTTAAATTAAAAACTGCTGATTTAGCATACTTTTTTCTTTTTTTTGTGCTTATTTCGTCGTCTTTTTTAATCTCATAAGGTAATTCTAAACTCAAACCTACAACCGTAGGTTCAGAAACGTTGAAATTTGCCGATAAAGTTGCTTTTTCTTTGGTAGATTCTTCTTGTGCAAAAAATGCTGTTGGCACTAACGCCAATAATAGTAAAATTTTCTTCATGATTTGATGATTTTATGTTTAATATAAAAGTAAGATTAATATTTTTAATTTGCAAGAAAAATAGTACTATGCTATCAATTTTCTTACATAATTTTATTTAGTGTATTGAAAATCAATATAATATAGTATAAGTTAGGTTTATAGAGAATTCGCTCTTGAATTATGTTTCTAAAATATTCTTCTTATTTAGACGTAATATAACTTAGAACCGCAAATTCGAATCATCTTTTTTAATATTATTTTTTCAAAGATTAATACACTGTTTAAAATAAAATAGAGTATTGTGAACGTAATTCCATTACTTTTAAATAAGCTACATATAAAAAAAATCCTCAATCGAATTAACAATTGAGGATGAAATAGTTTTTTGAGTAAGCATTTACTTAACAGAATACTTAATATAATAAGAAAAGCGAACAAGTATTTTTTCAAAATTTGTTTCAACGTTTACATTATCTTTTATAATCATGTTTGAGGACGTATTACTAAATCTAAATGAATTTAAATCTAATTCTTTTATTTCTAATGGTTTACCTAATTCCTCACCAATCGCTTGAAGTAGGTAAGTAGCTTTTTCTTTGGCTACTTTTATAGCAGCAATTCTAACTTCTTTTCGATATTTTTCAATTTCAGAAGATTCTGTTTTTGAGATAATAGCTTCTTTAATATTCATATCACTTAACTTTTTGAATACCTTTTTAACTTCATCTGCATTTTTTACTATTAAAGTATATTCTCTTGATAGTTTTATTCCAGTTTCTCTTTTCTTGTAAGTTGTAATTTCAGAAACTGCATCTGACAAAAATAATTCTTTCAAATCAACACCAGTTTCTGCTAAACCTTTTCTAAGATTTTCTTCTTGTTTTTGAATACTATCGTCTTTATCATTTGTGCTTTTTTCAGTTAAAGTAATTGCAATATAAATTCGGTCAGGCATTACTTCTTTTTCAGCAGTTCCATTAACTTCAATGAATGGTTTTGTATCTTTTTCTTTGAATATTAAATCATTCTGAGCAGAAAGTACATAAGAAAATAAAATTGCTAAGAATAAAAATGTATTTTTCATGGTATTAGTTTTTTCAAAACTAAAAAAAAATCCTAAGCAAAAAACTTAGGATATAATTTATAACAATTATTTATGATTACTCAAATTTCACTTTGGTAACTTTAGTTTCGCCATCTCTAACATAAGTAACTTCTAGTTCGTCACCTGGATTGATTTTGCCTAAAGCTTCCATATAGTTATAAACGTCTTTGATGGTTGTGGTTCCAATTTTTGTGATGACATCGCCTTCTTTAATACCAGCATTTTGTGCAGGTCTGTTTTCTGTTACGCCATCTACATGTAAACCATCAGGATGCTCTGAGTAATCCGGCATAATTCCCATCGTTACTTTGTATTTTGGTCTTGTTTTTCCGGCATTGGCTTTTGTTTTAGTAAATTCTACTTTGTCTAAATCAGCTACATCATTAGCGATTCTAAAAACAAATTCTACAATGTTTTTTACACCATTGAAATTAATTTTATCGGTATCATCACTTGGTTTGTGGTAATCGCCATGCGTTCCTGTAAAGAAATTTAATACCGAAATATCTTTTAAATAAAACGAAGTATGATCGGTTGGTCCAATGCCGCTATCTTCCGTAGTTACATTAAAACCAGCTGGTTTGTTTTTCTCTACCAGTTTTTTGAACTCTGGAGAAGTGCCAACGCCACCAACAATCAGCTCTTTTTTGTCGTTCAAACGTCCAATCATGTCCATATTAATCATCGCAACAACATTTGGATATTTTGTTTTGATTGTTTCTGCCATATATTTTGAACCGATTAATCCGTCTTCTTCACCAGAAAATAAAGCAAAAATATAGTTGGCTTTTTCTATAGTTTTATTTTTTGATAACATACGAGCTAATTCCAAAACTCCCGAAACACCAGAAGCATTGTCATCAGCACCATTGTGAATTTCACCTTTAGAATTTGGTTTTGTAGAATTGTTGTGCTCATTCACACCCAAATGGTCATAATGTGCTCCAATAACAATAGTTTTAGTCGCTTTATTGTCTAAATATGCAATTACGTTTCTACCGTTATTTGTTTCGCTTTGATCTGTAATAGAATCGTTTGGATTCGAGCGAACTTTATAATCGAATTTTTGTAAATAGGTTTTTCCATCATAAGGTTTTAAACCCAAAGCCTTAAATTGTGCCGAAATATAATCAGCAGCTTTTTGTTCACCAATCGAACCAGTTAAGCGACCTTTCAATTCATCGGAAGCTAAGTAAGAAATATGCTTTTTTAGAAGTTCTGGTTTTACATTTTCTGTTTCGTCACTATCAACCCAATCCGCAATGAAAACGTTAGTTTCACGAGCTGCAGTTTGTTGACGATTACTCGACCAAACTAATTTCTTTCCGTCAGGCGAAAACATCGGAAATGCGTTAAATTCGCTTTCCCAAGTTATTTGTTTCAAATTTGTTGCATCTACATCAATCATGTACAACTGAAAATCATAGCCACGAGTAGAATGATGATTAGATGAAAAGATAATTTTTTTGTCTGATGGATGAAAAAATGGTGCCCAATTGGCTTTACCTAAATTAGTTACTTGTTTGATGTCAGTTCCATCAACATTACAAGTGTAGATTTCCATTTCAGTTGGCGCTACTACATTTTCTGCTAATAAATCTTTGTATTCTTTTATTTCTTTCTCGGTTTTTGGTCTAGAGGAACGGAACACTAATTTTTTGCTATCGTTTGAAAAGAAGCTTCCGCCATCATAACCCAAACCATTAGTTACTTGTTTCAAATTACTTCCGTCAATATCCATAGTCCACAATTCTAAATCACCTGATCGAGTAGAGGTAAAGGCAATTTTTTTTCCGTCAGGAGAAACTACAGCCTCGGCATCATAACCTGGCGAATTAGTTAATTGCTTTACAATTTTTCCGTTTAGATCGGCAATATAAATATCAAATTCCGGATAAACTGCCCAAAGATATTTTCCGTCTTTAGGTTTTGGCGGAGCAGGACACGCTTCATTTGATGTATGAGTTGAGGCATAAATGATATGTTTTCCATCGGGCATAAAATAGGAGCAAGTGGTTCGTCCTTTTCCAGTAGAAATCAGCTTTAAACTATTAAAATCGGTTATGGGTTGTGTTAAATTCAAAGAATAAATTTGATCACATTGCACTCCAAATTGTTTGTTAGTTACTTGAAGTGTCAAGTTTTTTCCATCTGGACTAAAATAAGCCTCAGCGTTATCGCCACCAAAAGTAAGTTTTGTAATATTTTTAAGGTTTTTTTCTTGACCAACAGCTTGCAAAGAAAGCAGAAGAAAAAAGAACTTAACAAAAGAATTTAGTTTTGAAATATTTAGATACATATATAATTTGATAAAGTAATTTTTTTAATACTAGCAAAGATAGTAAAATTGATTTTTTTACTCTAGTGGTTTACAATAAAATATAGGTTTATTTAAAACTTAGTAAAGGGAATACTGATACCAATACTTAATATGAATTTGTCTTATAATTCTGGTATAAAACAAAAAAGCCTCTCATTTCTGAAAGGCTTCTTATGCTATAAAATGGTTTATTCTTTTATGAATTTGCTAGTAGCAGTTCCTTTATCGGTGGTGACTTTTATAAAATAGTTACCGGTTTTTAAATTTGATACCTCAATTGTGTTTGAAGGATTGGTTGTTGTTAAAACCACTTGTCCCAACATATTATAAATTGAAATGGACGATATTTCAATTTCGTTTTTTACTTCGATATGCAATAAATTTTTAGCAGGATTTGGGTATAAAACAAACTCGTTTTCAAAAACAAAAGCATCATTATTCAATGCTTGAAAAGTTGAAGTTGCTGTGTTGGTTATAATTGGAAAATTGTAATCAAAATAGATATTTGCTTGATTGCTAATAGTGTTTCCAACCACTAAAGTTGATTTTGTTTTAATTTTAAAAACCACATAACCATCATTATTGGCATCATCAAAAGGAAGATTGATGTTTTCAAAAATGAATTCTACTTTGTTGCCGTTTATTCTTGTTGTACAACTATGAGAAGCATCGATCATTTGTAAACTTGAAATATCAAATTTTGAAATATCTATCATATCTTTTACCACAATGTTTTGAGCCGCAAAAGTTCCAGTGTTTTCAAAACGGATTTTATAATGCACATATTTACCAATCATACTTGGGTTAATAGTTGCGCCTTCTAAACACGTTTTGTCGTTGGGATCGAATGAATTAAAAACAGTTTGACTTAACGCAAAAGTATTGTCATCTGGCGTTTCATCGGTAGTTAAACCATTGGCTGTTGCGGTATAACTTAAAACATCGCCGCCATTAACCGCTGGTGTTTCCATTGGAGAATTTACATTTAATGTTACTATAATTTCACCGGTTTGAAAAGGTGCAATGGTACCAACATTCCAAGAAAGTGTTCCTACTGCTTGCGTAGTAGGTACCAAACTTGAAGAAACATAATCTAAAATAGCCTCATTATAATTAAAATTGACTGTCGCTGTTTCATTCAAGTTTCCTTTGTTTTTGTATTTGATTTTATAAGTTGCATCAAAACCAGGACGAGCAGGAAGTAGCGAAATAACAACCACTTCTAGATCGTGATGAACACCATTTGGCATTATACAAAAATTTTGAGAAAACGGACTTGCAGTAGCTGGAAAAGTAACAGTTGCAGTAGCTGGAGCAACAGTAAAAAAAGTTGGGTTTTCTAAAACAGGAGTAATGGTGTAAGTTCCTGCTTGGACTGGAATTGCATAATTTCCTGAAGTATTAGTAATTATACTACCCGAAACTATACCATCGGTTATATTGAATTTCAAATTTGGCAAAGAAATGTCCAAAGCATCACAACCATTAGTGTTTGAATCATATTTATTGGTGCCATTTATAGTGTAAAACATACCTCCAGGAGTAAAGCTACAATAGCCATTAACATTACAATTGGTATAACCATATCCTGTTGCTAAATTTTGCACGCTTGTAATCTCACTATCATCTGCGCAAATGTAAGTAATATTAGGGTTTCCAGAAAAAACAATATTTTCATTACGTCCATTTTTTACAAATAAATTTGTAAGTTGGTTGTTTTGGCAATATAAATTATTAAGATTTGTTAATCCTTGTACATTTAAGGTAGTAAGTTGGTTGTCAAAGCAATTTAACTCTTGAAGATTTGTCAATCCTTGTACATTTAAGGTAGGAAGTTGGTTGTTAGTGCATTGTAAAGTGTGAAGATTTGTCAATCCTTGTACATTTAAGGTAGGAAGTTGATTGTAACTACAAGCTAAATATCCAAGATTTGTCAATCCTTGTACATTTAAGGTAGGAAGTTGGTTGTTATAGCAATTTATAAATTGAAGATTTGTCAATCCTTGTACATTTAAAGTAGTAAGTTGGTTGTTAGAGCACTTTAAAGTTTGAAGATTTGTCAATCCTTCTGCATTTAAGGTAGGAAGTTGGTTGTTATTGCATTGTAAAGTATGAAGATTTGTCAATCCTTGTACATTTAAGGCAGTAAGTTGGTTGTATTGGCAATATAGCACTTGAAGATTTGTCAATCCTTGTAAATTTAAGGCAGTAAGTTGGTTGTTATAGCATAGTAACCCTTGAAGATTTGTAAAAGCTTGAATGCCTGTCATATCTGAAATAGAACTATAACTCACATCGAGATAGGTAACCGCTAATGCTTCTGTGTTTTGTATTTGTCCATCATTATTTGCATCAATTTTAAAATATGTTCCCGATAAATTTGTTGCAATTTGATTACTTGCACTAGCAGCAATCAGTTTTGCTTTAAAAATGGCATCGGGAATAGTTACAATTTGAGCATTGGCAGTCGCAAAAAAGAATAAAGTAAGTAGTGTAAAGTACAAATGTTTCATAAAATTTTTGGTTTTAGATTCCAAATATATAATAATAAATGTAAACATTCTATTACTAAGTGCTGATAATCAAAAAAAAGGCTTTTAAAAATGAAGATCATTTGGGCATTTTTTTTCGATGTTGTAATACCAATACTTAATATGAATTAGTCTTATAATTCTGATTTAAAACAAAAAATCCCAAGTTATTATCTTGGGATTATTTACTTACTTTTTCAAAGCTTCTTCATATTTTTCTTGTACTTTTTTCCAATTTATAACGTTGAAAAAAGCATCAATATATTTTTTTCTCTTGTTTTGATAATTCAAATAGTAGGCGTGTTCCCAAACATCAATTCCTAAGATTGGAGTTCCAGCAACCACAGCTCGTGGCATCAACGGATTGTCTTGATTCGGCGTACTTGTTACTTGAAGTTTACCAGCTTTATCAACAATCAACCAAGCCCAACCTGAACCAAATTGTTTAGTAGCAGCATCTTCAAATTGAATTTTAAAATTTTCAAATGAACCAAAATCTTTATCAATAGCTGTAGCTAAAGTATCAGTAGGATTTCCACCTGCTTTTGGCGCCATTATATCAAAATACAAAGTATGGTTGTAATATCCACCTAAATTATTGCGCAAGTCAGCATTATTCAAGTCTAATTTTTTAAAGATTTCCTCTATTGGAAGACTCTCTAATTCGGTTCCGACCAAAGCTTTATTTAGATTGTTAGTATAGGTCAAATAATGTCTAGAATAATGGAGTTCCATTGTCATTGCATCAATATTCGGCGCTAAAGCATCATATCCATATGTAAGTTTGGTCAATTCAAATGCACCTTCGTCGGCTTTAACATCATCTGGCGAACCAATAGTCATTTTTTCTTCTTTGGTAGGAAGAGGAACTTCTACAACTTCAGTATACTTTTTTCTTTTACAAGAACCAATTGAAAGAAGAAATACAGTACTTAAGACAATTAAAATTACTTTTTTCATATATGTAAAATTCATTTTTTAGCGGTCATATATGGTATCGCGTAGTATTTATTGGTGTTTACCTCACAATTGTTTAATTTTTCCATCGGTGTTCGATGATTTTCAATTGTTCGAAACAAACTTGTTATTAATGGCGATTTCATTAGTTATTTATTTTTGACAATAGCGTTGATAGCTTCAATATATAATTCTTTGCATTCCTCTTGTGTAAGGTGACTTATTTGCATCCAAGCATTCATCTTAAAGGCATTTCTTAAGTCATAAACAGGATAAACTCTGTTAGTGATAGTTCCGTGAGTAGATTGTTTGTATAACGCATAAAGTCGCAATTGAACATCTTGCGGAAGTTCAGCTTGCGTAATGGTATTAGCTAACGCAACAGCATTTTCAAAGCGTTGTTCTAAATCTTCTTGCATTTATTTGCTCGCAACTATAGTTTGGTTTCCTACTGCTTTTTGTCCAATCTTCACGTTTACGTTGGTTCCTATTGGTAAATAAATATCTACTCTTGAACCAAATTTTATAAATCCGGCATCGTCACCTTGTCGAACTTGCATTCCTTCTTCCGCGTAGTTAACAATTCGTTTTGCTAATGCACCAGCAATTTGTCGGTACATAATTTCACCAAAAATTCTGTTTTCAATTACTACGGTAGTTCTTTCGTTTTCTGTACTAGCTTTTGGATGCCACGCAACAAGATATTTACCAGGATGATATTTACTATATCTTACGCGACCGCTTGTGGCATAACGAGTTACGTGCACGTTTATAGGCGACATAAAGATGGAAACCTGCAATCTTTGATCCTTAAAATATTCAGGTTCATATACTTCTTCAATTACTACTACTTTTCCGTCAACAGGAGCAATAATATTGTAATCATTTACTTCTAGTGGTCTTTTCGGATTTCTAAAAAACTGTAGAACAGTTACTAAAAGTAATAACAACAGTATTTGAACAACTTTTAAAATCCAAAAATTTGTAATTAAGATTGGAGTTAATAACAACAATGCTACAAATAATGTTGTTGAAATTAAAATGATTTTTCCGCCTTCTTTATGAAACATAATTTAAAATTTGATAAAACAAAAATACAAAAGGTGCTACAAATATAACACTATCTAATCGATCTAAAATGCCACCGTGACCAGGCATTATTTTTCCGCTGTCTTTTACATTAGCAATTCGCTTGAATTTTGATTCAATTAAATCGCCAACTGTTCCGATAACACTTACTAAAATGGCTATTGTAACCCAAATAAGAATTGATTTTGAACTGAATTGTGGAGAAGCTTTTATGTAAAATTTTGATATTAAAACGCCAGCTAATATTGCAAATACAACACCGCCTAAAAATCCTTCAATGGTTTTTTTCGGCGAAATTCGCTCAAAAAGCTTGTGTTTACCGATGGATTTACCGACAATGTAAGCAAAAGTATCATTGGTCCAGACCAAAATAAATAATCCAATAATGATTTTAGGATTATAATCGTCAATTCCGAAAGATATTTCAGTAATAAAAATAAAAGGAAGAATAATGTAGCCTAATAAATATAAGTATTTAGAAGAATTACTAATGCTCTGAATTCGATCATAAAATAAAAACAAAATACATTTTACTGAAACAACAAGTGTAATAACCAATAAAACAAGATTAAGTTGTTTAGAATTGATATCAAAGGCTAAGTTTAATTTTTGTTTGTAATGATTGGCTAGTATTATTGATACATAAAGTGATGTACCAAGAATGATGGGTGCAATTTTATTTATTTGAATTAAAGAACAAAATTCAAATATTGTTATAGCTAAAAAAACGCCAAAGAGAACAAAAAAGCTTTCTTTTGAAAATAGGATAGAGGCTATCAATAAAATTATGTAGACAGCTCCTGAAATTCCTCGTTTTAGAGTTTCATTCATTTTACAAATCTTCTAAAAGAAGTAGGTATAAATTTTTGGCACAACTACCATAAGTCAAGAAATCTTCATCTTGCACTTTTTCGAAGTATTTGATAGTGGTAATATTAGTAGGATAGTCCTTATCGTATTTTTTCTTGATACCTCTTAAACCATCACTTTTAGATTCTAAAATTTGGCTTGTAGTGGCTAAAATTACAATGTTATCAGGAAGTTCATTAGGTTTTTTCTGCTTGATTTGATTAGATGAAAACAAAACTGAACCTTCGTCGGCAATTAAATTTTCACAGCTAGCAAATAAGAATTTTGGTGCTGTTGGATTGGTATAACTTAATTTATTTTCGTCTAAAAGATTGTATAACTTAGGTTCAAAACAAAGTGCTTCGCTTTCAAACCAATCATTTTCTTCCAGAATATTTTCAAATTGTTCTCTTACCTCGTTTAGGTTTTCACAATAAATAAATTTACCTCCGTTTTTCTTAAAATTGAAAGTAAAAAGGTCATCTACTGGAAGATTGGATGGTTTGGGAGTGTTATATTCACTTTGGTTTTCCTCATCGGAAGCGTCATTACTAGAACCAAATATTTTTCTAAAAAGACTCATATTATTGTGTAAAATTCTTTAAATATCATTTGAAAACCTTCAAAGATAAAAAAATCTTAATTCAAAAGCATTTTTTGAATTAAGATTTTTATTTTTTTATGTTTAACGACTGTTTAAGCTGTAAATTCTGTGTTTTCTTCGATGTCTTTTTGATAAGGACGTTTTCCGAAAATAGTTTCTAAATCGTCTTTGAAAATCACTTCTTTTTCAATTAAAATATCCGCTAGTTGCAATAATTTATCTTTGTTATCATTCAAAATTTGAATAGCGCGGTCATACTGACTTTCAATCAAAGTAGATATTTCTTTATCAATTGTGATAGCTGTTTCCTCAGAATAAGGTTTGCTGAAATTGTACTCACTTTGTCCCGATGAATCATAATAGGTAACGTTACCTAATTTATCATTCAATCCATAAATAGTTACCATTGCACGTGCTTGTTTAGTAACTTTTTCTAAATCAGATAAAGCACCAGTTGAAATCGTATTAAAAATAACTTTTTCAGCAGCACGTCCGCCCATTGTAGCGCACATTTCATCTAACATTTGATCTGGACGAACAATTAAACGTTCTTCTGGCAAATACCAAGCAGCACCTAAGCTTTGTCCTCTTGGAACAATAGTTACTTTAATAAGTGGTGCAGCGTGCTCTAGCATCCAGCTAACTGTAGCGTGTCCTGCTTCGTGAACTGCAATGGCTCTTTTTTCTTCAGGAGTAACAATTTTATTTTTCTTTTCTAATCCACCAACGATACGGTCAACGGCATCTAAAAAGTCTTGTTTATCGACAGCTGCTTTATTGTTTCGAGCAGCAATTAAAGCAGCTTCGTTACACACATTAGCAATATCAGCACCAGAAAATCCTGGTGTTTGTTTTGCTAAAAAGTCGGTATCTAAACCTTCTACTTTTTTAAGAGGCGCTAAGTGCACTTCAAAAATTTCTTTACGTTCTCTAATGTCTGGTAAATCAACATAAATTTGTCTGTCAAAACGACCAGCTCTCATTAAAGCCTTGTCTAAAACATCAGCTCTATTGGTCGCTGCCAATACAATTACGTGTGTATTAGTACCAAATCCATCCATTTCGGTTAGTAATTGGTTTAACGTGTTTTCTCTTTCATCGTTTCCGCCCGACATATTGTTTTTGCCTCTTGCACGTCCAACAGCATCAATTTCGTCGATAAAGATGATTGCAGGCGATTTTTCTTTTGCTTGTTTGAACAAATCTCTTACACGAGAAGCACCAACTCCAACAAACATCTCAACAAAATCAGATCCTGAAAGGGAGAAAAATGGAACTTTAGCTTCACCAGCTACCGCTTTTGCTAATAAAGTTTTTCCTGTTCCTGGAGGTCCAACTAATAATGCACCTTTTGGAATTTTTCCTCCTAAAACGGTATATTTTTCAGGGTTTTTAAGGAATTCAACTATTTCTTGAACTTCTTCTTTGGCACCTTCTAATCCGGCAACGTCTTTGAAAGTAGTTTTTACTTCTGATTTTTCATCGAATAATTTAGCTCTTGATTTTCCAATATTAAAAATCTGACCACCGCCACCACCAGCGCCACCACCTGACATTCTTCTCATCAAATAAATCCAAATACCAATAATTAAAATGAAAGGTAAAATTTGGAAAATAATGCCTGACCAGTCGTTCTTAGTTTGGAAATCGAAGTCTTTAATCTTTTTCTGATTTCTAGCAGCAACTAATTTGTTTTGAAAAAGTTCATCGTTTCCTGGATCAAACACATAATGTGGACCTTTGTTAGAATTCCCAAAAACATCAGTAGCCACTTTTTTGTTGGCTTTATCTTTTAATGCATTTGCTGTAAGAAAAGCTTCTGCTTGATTCTTGTTGTAAATAATTACTTTTTCAATTTGACCGCTATTTAAAAGTTCATCAAATTTTGAAGATGAAATTTTTGCAGGATCTTGCATCGAAGCGCCACTTAGCATGTTTAAAACAATAAACATAAAAATAACCGCTCCTGATATCCACCATGGACTAAATTTTAAACCGCTGGGTTTTTTGTTCTCTGACATTATTTATAGTGCTTTTAGAATTTGTTTGCTAACGATGTGATCTTGGCATCACCCCAAAGGCCTTCGATGTTATAGTACTCACGAATTTCTTTTTGAAACACGTGCACTACTATGCTTACATAATCCATCAATACCCATTCGGCGTTGTCGGTTCCTTCAACGTGCCAAGGTTTATCTTTTATTTCTTTTGATACAATTTTTTGAACTGAGTTAACAATAGCATTAACTTGTGTGTTTGAAGATCCGTTGCAAATAACAAAATAATCGCAAACAGCTGTGTCTATTTCTCTTAAATCAAGGATTTCAATATCATTTCCTTTTACTTCTTCTATTCCTTTAATGATGTTTGTTAATAAAACATCGGTACTTATTGTCTTTTTTGCCATCTAAATTTTATATAATTTGCAAAGGTATCAAAATTTGTCATTATTTTTGATGCTTAACATAAGTTTAAATACTGTTTTACAAAAATAATTCCTATGAACTTAATCAAACTCGATGCCATAGATTCTACTAATGATTTTTTGAAGGATATGTCGCGCAATCAAATTCTTGAAAACTTTACGGTTGTTACAGCAAAAACTCAAACAAAAGGTAAAGGACAAATGGGTTCAACTTGGGAAACTGAAAGTGGTAAAAATCTAATAATGAGTATTTTGGTAAAAGATGTAATCACCGAAATCGACTCGATATTTCATTTGAATGTTGCTATTGCTTTAGCGGTTTATCAAACATTAGAACCTTTAAATTTGCCAAAACTTTCGATAAAATGGCCCAACGACATTATGGCAGAAAATAAAAAAATTGGTGGCATTTTAATTGAAAATAGTTTTAAATCTGACAATACAATAGAATCCATCATCGGAATTGGTTTGAATGTAAATCAAACGAATTTTGAAAACCTACCGAAAGCGTATTCTTTGAGTGCTTTTTTAAAGAAGGAAGTTGATTTAAATGATTTGTTAGAACGATTGTTTTTCGAAATAAAAAAGCATTGCAGTTTTCTTGTGGCCAATCAACAAAACGTGCTGTGGAACAAATACCATCAAAATCTCTTTAAAATAAATACGCCAATTGCCTTTGAAGACAGCAATAAAAATCAATTTATGGGCATTATTCAAAAAGTAAATTATGAGGGAAAATTAGAAGTAGTTTTAGAAGATGATGCTGTTAAATCGTTTGGTGTAAAAGAAATTCAAATGTTGTATTAACATCGAAATCTATCTTTAAATAAAAACCTCGTAACTTATTAGAAACGAGGTTTTTTTATGTTATGACTTGTGAAATTTCTTTACAATTTATGCATATTTTCTGCTAAAGTTTCAATGAATTTTGTAATCGGACCTTTGATCATCATTGCCATCATCGGATTAAAATCGCCATCAAAATTTAATTTTACTTCGCTTGAATTTTCTGAAATTGCATCAATACTTGCCACTAATGTAAAAGGAAGTTTGTCACTTGCCGCAGCAAGATTCACTTTAGAATGTGGAACACCTTCTTTCAATCTCAATTTGATTTCTGGCATACCTTTCAAACCAAAATTGAAAATATCATCACCAAGGACTTCAAATTTAGCGATGTTCTCAGGCATTAGTTTTTCAAAATTTTTCACATCAGACAATTGAGTGTACAAATACTCAGCCGATTTTTCTACAGTAACTTTTGGACTTTCTAAGTTCATTTATTTATTGTTTGTTGTTAATTGTTAATAGTTTATTATTCGCTCAAAACTATTAACAATAAACTATTAATTAATAACTGTTTAAACACCCCAAATCGATGGACTTTTTCTCCATTCTTGTAAGGTAATTTGTTCGTTTTCAGTGATGTATTGTTTTTCTACAGCAAGTTCTAAAAGATGTTCGTAGTTGCTTAACGTATTCAAATTTACATTCGCATTTTTGAAATTTTCTTCGGCTACATCAAATCCGTAAGAGAAAATGGCTAACATTCCTTTTACGTTTGCTCCAGCTGCTTTTAAAGCTTCAACAGCAAGCAAACTGCTTGTTCCTGTTGAAATCAAATCTTCTACTACAACAACATTTTGACCTTTTTGTAAAAAACCTTCCACTTGATTTTGTCTTCCGTGCTTTTTTGGCTCTGGTCTAACGTAAACAAATGGCAATCCTAACTCTTCAGCAACAAGTATGCCAATGCCAATAGCGCCGGTCGCAACACCTGCTATCACATCGGGTTTGCCATAAATATCTTCTATTTGCTTAGAAAATTCATCGCGAATGTAATTTCTTATCGCTGGAAATGAAAGCGTTAGACGATTATCGCAATAAATAGGTGAATTCCAACCCGAAGCCCACTTAAAAGGATTTGACGGATTCAATTTAATTGCATTTATTTGTAAAAGCAATTCGGCTGTTTTTTCGGCTGTTTCTTTATTAAAAATCATACTGCAAATGTA
>NZ_JAIXTJ010000051.1 GCF_027483985.1 Flavobacterium sp. | reverse complement strand
TTTGGTTTTCCGCTAATCCAAAAAATCGATGCCGAAGACAGAAGTACACAAGCGTTAATTTTATCCCCAACGCGTGAGCTATGCTTACAAATCACCAACGAGATTAAACAATACTCTAAATATGTAAAAGGATTACATACAGTGGCAGTTTATGGTGGTGCAAGCATTACAGAACAAGCCCGAGAGATTAAAAGAGGTGCACAAATTATTGTTGCAACTCCAGGAAGAATGCAAGACATGATTAATCGTGGTCTTGTAAACATCAAAAACATCAACTTTTGCATTCTTGACGAAGCAGATGAGATGTTAAACATGGGTTTTTATGAAGACATTGTATCCATTTTATCGGATACTCCAGATGAGAAAAATACTTGGTTATTCTCTGCAACAATGCCTGCAGAAGTAGCAAGAATTGCAAAGAAATTTATGCACGATCCAGCAGAAGTTACTGTTGGTAGCAAAAATTCAGGTTCGGCTACAGTTTCTCACGAATTTTATTGTGTGAACGCTCGTGACCGTTACGAAGCTTTAAAACGTTTAGCCGATGCTAATCCAGATATTTTTTCTGTAGTTTTTTGTAGAACAAAACGTGATACTCAAGCGGTTGCAGAAAAATTAATTGAAGATGGTTACAGTGCTGCTGCATTGCACGGAGATTTGTCTCAAGCGCAACGTGATGGTGTAATGAAATCTTTTAGAGGTCGTCAAATCCAAATGCTTGTTGCGACTGACGTTGCTGCACGTGGAATTGACGTTGATAACATTACTCACGTCGTAAACTATCAATTACCTGACGAAATTGAAACTTATAACCACCGTTCAGGAAGAACAGGACGTGCTGGTAAATTAGGAACTTCAATCGTAATTATCACCAAAAGTGAGATTCGTAAAATTTCGTCTATTGAAAGAATCATCCAACAAAAATTTGAAGAAAAAACTATTCCTTCTGGAATGGAAATCTGCGAAATTCAATTGTTGCACTTAGCCAATAAAATTAAAGAAACTGAAGTTGACCACGAAATAGATAACTATTTACCAGCAATCAACGAAGTACTTGATGGGTTGACTAAAGAAGAATTAATCAAGAAAATGGTTTCTGTAGAATTCAACAGATTCATCAATTACTACAAAAAGAAACGCGACTTATCTGGGGAAAAAGGAGAAAGAAGCGAAAGAAGTTCAGAGCCAAGAGAAATTAGAGCTGGTGATCCAGTAAGATATTTTGTAAACATTGGTGCAAGAGATGATTTCGATTGGATGCAATTAAAAGATTTCTTAAAAGAAACATTAGACTTAGGTCGTGATGACGTATTTAAAGTTGATGTGAAAGAAGGTTTCTCTTTCTTTAATACCGACGGAGAACATGCTGATAAAGTAATGTCGGTTCTTAACGGATTCGACCTTAACGGAAGAAGAATCAACGTAGAAATTTCTAAAAACGATGGCGGAAGCCGCGAAAGACGTGATCACAACGGAAGAAGTGGCGGCGGAAGAAGCTCAGGTGGTTTTAGAGGCGACAGAAATTCTGGTGGTGAAAGAAGAGGTTCAGGAAGTTTTGGTCCAAGAAGCGGTGGCGACAGAAGTTCTGCTCCAAGACGTGAAGGTGGATTTTCATCAGATAGACCCGCTAGAGATGGTGGTTTTAGAAGTGAAAGAAGCTCTTCATCAAGAAGAGAACCAGGTTCAGCACAAAGAGGTGAAGAACGTGCTCCAAGAAGATCTGAAGGAAGTTCTGACAGACCAGCAAGCCGTTCTTTTGACGATGCTAAAGTAAGAAGACCAAGAAGAAGCTAATTTTTCTGAAATAACATTTTTTTAAATTCCAAATTCCCATTATTATTATTGGTATTTGGAATTTATTTTTTATATTTTTGATGGTTTGTTAATTTTCTTATAATAATTTACAAAACACTACGAAAATCTTTAAGAGTTTTATACTTTTAAACTTTCAAACAAACAGATGAGATATTTTACTCTTATTTTTCTTTTCTTTTTTACAACAACTCTTTTTTCGCAAGACCTTTTGACGAAGAAAAAAGTGTATGGAACAGTAACTAACGGAACGACTTCTCTAGCGCTGCCCAACGCTAATATCATAAACATCAATAAAGTAAAAGGATCAACAACAGATAGTCGAGGCTCATTTGAAATTGATGCTGATGTAAATGACACCCTTCATATCACAATGATTGGTTTTCAATCTTTGAGAGTAAGAGTAACCAACGACTGGATTAAAAACGGATCGGCTAAACTAATTCTTACAGAAAAAGCAATTGCCTTGGAAGAAGTAAAAATTAAACGATACAACCTTACTGGATATCTAGAAGTTGACACAAAATTAATTCCCGAAGAAGAAAATTTTAGATATAGTATTTCAGGACTTCCTGCTGCTTATGAAATGGGTGACCGCTCACCTAACGCTTTTTCTCGTGTAATGAATTCTATTTTCAATCCTGCCGATATGCTTTATAACTTCTTTGGAAAAAAGCCTAAAGAACTTCGCAGATTAAAGGAAATGAAGAAGGATGATACCGTTAAAAATCTCCTTGAAACTAAGTTTGATAGAGAAACCATTTGCATTTTATTAGGTGTGACCAAAAATGAAATTGCAGAAATTCTGCAACATTGCAACTATTCCGAAGCCTTCATTCAAACCGCAAATGACTTACAGATTTTGGATGCGATTAGTCAATGTTATGAACAGTATAAGGTCTTAAAAAAATAAAGATTTTACAGATTATTGAAATATAAATCCTTGATTATTAAAACGATTGAGGATTTTTTTATTATTTCTCAACTTTAATTCAATTGAGTTACTAAGCTGATAAAAATAGTTTTAGGTGAAATAAACTAAAAAACATTAAAATTAAATCAATTGAAAATTAAGATTTTAATACTAGCTACTGCTATTCTCGCTCTAGTGTTTATGCTAACTGGTTGGACATTCTACACACGAATGGCACTAGATTATAACTCAGAAGGTAATTATTTTGACAAAAACACTTTAGTGACTTATAATGAACAAGGAGTAATCACATTTGGCCTAATGACTTTCGTAATACTTATCGTTACACTATTGATGATTAAGAAAATTAAAAAGCTACGTAAAAATCATCAAGTTTAGTTATTTTTTTGCCAAAAAATTAAATTATGCTTTAAGATTTGAATAATACCGCTCCTCTATCCTTTTAATATCTTTGATGGAATTTTTCGCCCAAAGCAATCGCTTCTTCATAATTTCATCATCTGATAATTGCCAATTCACACCTGATTGACGTAATCTATTGGTCAAATCCTGAATAATAATTGCTGCTGAAACTGAAATATTTAAACTTTCTGTAAAACCAACCATCGGAATTTTCAAATATCCATCGGCTTTTGACAAAACTTCTTCTGATAAACCTTCTTTCTCAGTTCCAAAAAAGAACGCACTTTTTTTCGTTACATCAAATTCGTGTAACAAACAAGAATCGTTGTGTGGTGTAGTCGCAATTATCTGATATCCTCTATCTTTTAGTGTTTCGATACAATTTCCGATAGTTTCAAATTTATTGATATCAACCCATTTTTGCGAACCCATAGCAATCTCTTTGTCTATATTTTTTCCAAAACGTTGCTCAACAATATTCAATTCCTGAATTCCGAAAACCTCACAACTACGTATTACTGCACTCGTATTATGAAACTGAAAAATATCTTCAACTGCAACCGTAAAATGATTGGTTCTATTCTTTAAAACCTCAAAAAAACGTTGTTTTCTGTTTTCTGTAAGGAATTCTTCTAAATATGCTAAGTAATCTAAATCGACCATTTTGTTCACTATTTTGGCAAAAATAAAATATTTACTATTAATATACTGCTTAGCTATTCTTTTTAAGAAAAAAAATACCGCAAATTCTCAAATTTTATATATTTAAAAAAAAAATGCGAATTTGCGGTAAATTAAAGAAAGTATGAAAAAGAAATTAGTAGTTTTAACAGGTGCAGGAATTTCTGCAGAAAGTGGTATCAATACCTTCAGAGCTAGTGATGGCCTTTGGGAAGGTCATAATGTTATGGATGTAGCAACTCCCGAAGGTTGGCAAAACAATCAAGAGTTAGTTTTAGATTTTTATAACCAAAGACGTAGACAGTTACATGAAGTTAAACCCAATTTAGGTCATCTAACTTTAGCAGAATTAGAAAAGGATTTTGAAGTTCACATCATTACTCAAAATGTAGATAATTTGCACGAACAAGCCGGAAGCTCAAACATTCTTCACCTTCACGGCGAGTTGTTTAAAGTAAGAAGTACAAAAGATACCAACTACATACTTGATTGGAAAACCGATTTAAAAACGGGTGATGTTGATAAAAACGGACATCAATTGCGACCACATATTGTTTGGTTTGGCGAAGATGTTCCTGCGCTCGAAGAAGCTTTAAATTTGATTCAAAAAGCTGATATCATTGCTATAATTGGAACTTCTATGCAAGTTTATCCTGCCGCTGGATTGATTCATTACGGACAACCAAATACGCCTATTTATTATATCGATCCAAATCCTGCAACGATTTATGAATTAGCCAATCCGCTAGAAGTAATTGCTATGAATGCTACCGAAGGTGTTCCGTTTTTAAGAGAAAAATTACGCAGCAGAGAATAGAAAATAGAGATTAGAAAATAGATTCTTTGTATAGTCTATTTTCTTTGTTCTATTTTCTATATTCTAAAATCGTTTAACTAAATTTGCGCTTTGAAAACAACTAGATTCTGAATCAAGTTCAGAATAAACAACACAACACAATGCAACTAACAGAATTAAACGCTATTTCACCAATTGACGGACGATATAGAAGTAAAACCGTTTCGTTATCACCATTTTTTTCGGAAGAAGCTCTAATAAAATACCGAGTTTTAATTGAAGTTGAATATTTTATTGCTTTATGCGAAGCCAATTTACCGCAACTTTCAGGTGTGAACAAATCGGTTTTTGATGAGCTACGTAAAATCTACACCAACTTTTCAACCGAAGACGCACTTTGGATAAAAGAAACCGAAAAAACGACAAATCACGATGTTAAAGCCGTTGAATACTTTATCAAAGAGAAATTTGAAACTTTAGGTTTATCGCAATTCAAAGAGTTCATTCACTTCGGATTAACTTCTCAAGACATCAATAATACAGCGATTCCTTTATCGACAAAAGAAGCTTTTGAAAAAGTATATTTACCAAGTTTGATTGCTGTAATTGCAAAATTAAAAGAACTTTCTGTAGAATGGAAAGACGTTCCAATGTTAGCAAGAACCCACGGACAACCAGCTTCTCCTACTCGATTAGGAAAAGAAATTCTAGTTTTCGTAGAACGTTTAGAAGAGCAAATGCGTTTGTTATTTAATGTTCCATTCGCTGCCAAATTTGGTGGCGCAACCGGAAATTATAACGCACATCACGTAGCTTATCCAAAGACTGATTGGAAAAAATTTGGAACCGATTTCGTTGAATCTACCTTAGGATTACAACATTCGTTTCCAACAACACAAATAGAACATTACGATCATTTTGCAGCGTTTTTTGATGCATTAAAACGAATTAATACCATTCTAATTGATTTAGATAGAGACATTTGGACTTATGTTTCAATGGATTATTTCAAACAAAAAATCAAAGCTGGAGAAATTGGTTCGTCAGCAATGCCACATAAAGTAAATCCAATTGATTTTGAAAATTCTGAAGGGAATTTAGGAATTGCAAATGCGATTTTCGAACACCTTTCGGCAAAATTACCAATTTCAAGATTGCAACGTGATTTGACGGATAGTACGGTTTTAAGAAATATTGGCGTTCCAATGGGACATACTTTAATCGCATTTGAAGCAACTTTGAAAGGTTTAAATAAATTGGTTTTAAACGAAGTTAAATTTGAAGAAGATTTGGAAAAAAACTGGGCAGTTGTTGCCGAAGCCATCCAAACGATTTTACGTCGTGAAGGTTATCCAAATCCTTATGAAGCTTTGAAAGATTTAACTAGAACTAACACTATTATTAATAAAGAAGCGATTCATAATTTTATTCATACGCTAAATGTTTCCGATGAAATAAAAGTGGAGTTGATGCAAATAAGTCCAAGTAATTATTTAGGAATTTAATCACTAAACCAAAAATAAATGAAAAAATTATTATTTACCGTTTTACTACTAAGTTCGTTATTTTCTGTTGCTCAAAAGAATTACATTTTATTAAAAGATGGTAATAAAATCGAAATTGACGAAAGAGATTTTTATTATTCAAGCTTTGAAAAAGTTAGATATTCTCTTCTAAGTAAAGAAGGCTTCGAAGCAATAAAAGGAATAGATATTGATAAAGTAGATAAATTAGTATCGGGTGACGTTACTTACATACCTTTTAAATACAGCGAGAAAAAGAAGAAATATTTGGTATTGTGTAAAATCATTGCTGAGTCTAGTGACAAAATGCTTTTATTAAACTTTACACCGCCATTAACATCTGATGGATACTATCTTGATTATAGCTACAAAATAGTAGATAAAGCTACCAACACAATTTTAGATTCTGGTTGGTTTAACGAAAGTAAGTTACCTAAAAAATTAGTAGATCAAAATACGGCTATTGCGATTATCAAAAAACACTTCTCAAAGTGTAAAGAAATGATGGACAGTTTAAGTGCTTTTGAGAAAAAAGTACCTACCGCAAACGGAAATGGTTATACAGAAGAATATGTTGCTGGTTTTATGCATCAAGACAAACCTTTTACTTGCAACTAGAACAAATAATTTTTGTTATAATTTCTTTAAATCTGCTTTAGTCGTTTTGATTAAAGCAGATTTTTTGTTATTTTAGTAAAAATTCAAATGTATGCCACACTTTTTAGCAGCATCAGCAGTTCATTTACCCAATTTAATAAGTGATTTAGGTTTAATCCTAATTACCGCTGCTATTGCTGTATTGTTGTTTAGAATTTTAAAACAACCCTTAGTTTTAGGCTATCTAGTTGCCGGATTCTTGGCTGGTTCTGAATTTGACTTTTTTCCAACAGTACAAGATGTCAATAGTGTAAAAGTTTGGGCAGAAATTGGAGTCATTTTTCTCTTATTCAGTTTAGGATTAGAATTCAGTTTTAAAAAACTAATGAAAGTCGGCGGAACGGCTTCCATAACTGCATTAACACAAATAATTGTTATGGTCACCATTGGCTTTTTTGTAGGTCAATTGATGGGTTGGAATAAAATGAATAGCATTTTTCTTGGTGTAATTCTTTCAATTTCGTCAACAACCATAATCTTAAAAACCTTTGATGAACTAAGTGTAAAATCTCAAAAATTTGCCGGAAATGTAATTGGTTCTTTAATTGTTCAAGACATTATCGCCATTTTAATGATGGTTTTACTGTCAACTATTGCAGTAAGTCAGCAATTTTCTGGTATGGAATTAGTTTTGTCGGTTTTAAAACTGGTTTTCTTTTTGACCATTTGGTTTGTTGTAGGCATCTTTTTTATTCCAACATTATTGCAAAAAGCAAAGCATTTATTAACCGACGAAATGATGTTGATTATTTCGCTAGCACTTTGTTTGTTGATGGTAATTTTTGCCGCAAATGTTGGGTTTTCTCCTGCACTTGGCGCATTCATAATGGGTTCAATCATTGCTGAAACCACACAAGCCGAACATATTGAACATCTTGTAAAACCTGTAAAAGATTTATTTGGTGCCGTTTTCTTTGTATCGGTTGGAATGCTTATCAATCCTGACACACTGGTCGAATATGCCTTACCAGTTGCTATTTTAACCTTAGTAGTAATCTTCGGACAATCAATTAGTTCTACCATTGGTTCACTTTTATCCGGACAACCTTTAAAACAATCCATTCAAGCCGGAATGAGTTTGTCTCAAATTGGCGAATTCTCCTTTATCATTGCCACTTTGGGAACAACTTTGAAAGTTACTAATGATTTTTTGTATCCAATTGTGGTTGCGGTTTCAGCAATTACTACGTTTACAACGCCTTTTATGGTAAAATTTGCTGAACCTTTTTCAAGTTTTGTGGAGAAAAAATTACCGAAAAAATGGGTCAAAAGAATACAACTTTACAGTGCCAATACCGAGGAAATTAAGTCCAAAAGTAACTGGCAAATAGTATTACGAAGTTATTTGACGCAAGTTGTCCTCCACTCTATTATTATTGTGGCAATTATTTTGCTTTCTTCAACTTATCTCTTGCCATTAGTTCAAGATTCTAAAGCTGGAAATGTGATTGCTGCTTTAATTACAGTTGTTATTTTATCGCCATTTTTATGGGCATTATCATTAAGAAGAGTTGCTGTAAAACAAGTTCAAATCTTAATGGAAGAGAAAAAACACCAAGGTCCAATTATTATGTTGGTACTTTTTAGAATCGCACTTTCTTTATTTTACATCGGATTTGTTTTAAATACTTTTTTCTCATCAGGCATCGCATTTATTGCCTTTTTAGTTGCTGTTGCTGCTTACATTTTATTTCCGAAAAAACTTCACGCTATTTATCATAAAATTGAACATCATTTTATAAGTAATTTGAATGATCGTGAAATTAGAAAAGAAAATAAAAGACAAAATACTCTATCACCTTGGGATGGACATATGACTGAATTTGATATCGCTAAAGAATCTAATTTGGCTGGAAAAACACTCGAAGAGTTAAAAATCAGAGAACAATTTGGAATAAATATCGCCTCAATAAGAAGAGGTGAAGTTATAATTAATATTCCAATTAGAAGCGAAAGACTATTTCCTGGCGATGAAATAAGTGTTATTGGAACGGACGATCAAGTTAAAGAATTCAAAATTTACTTGGATAAAAACGAAATTGATGTAGCCGAACAAACTATTGAAACAGACATCGTTCTTCAAAAATTGGAATTAAAAAATCGAGTTTGCATTGGAAAGAGTATTCGTGAATCACAAATTAGAGAAAAAACGCACGGAATTATTGTAGGAATAGAACGCAACGGAAAACGAATTCTAAATCCGGAATCTCATTTAGTTTTAGAAGATAGCGACATCCTATGGATTGCTGGCGAAAAGAAAAAAATTGCAGAATTTCTGAAGGTGTAAAATATTTTATCCAATAAAAATATCTATTTCATCCAAACTTTTATTCTGACGGCTTCTGCCAAGAATTTTTGATTTTACTAAATTTAAAATATTAAATGGAAAGGGGAAAATCTCTAATATTGAATCTTTTAAAATCATATCGCTATAATTATGTACAGATATTTCGAATTTCCCATATTCATTTATATCAAAAGCGTAAAACTTAATTGCCTTTTTACCCAATTTATAATCTCTTCCTTTCAGATTAAATTCGGTTAGTTGAATGTCTTCATTAGTTTCCAAATTCAAAATTTGAACATAAAAATTTGAATTAACTTCTATATGATGACCACCAAGAATATAGATAACATACGAACCATAAAATAGCTCTGATTCTATTGTTTCTTGAATATTAAATTTGATACTCATAAAAATATAATAATGAGATTCCTGCGGAATGACAAACTGTAAACTGAAAACACTGAAAACTGAAAACTACGACTGAAAACTAAAAAATTATCTCGAGTAATTCGGAGCTTCTTTAGTAATTGTCACATTATGTGGATGACTTTCTCCAATTCCGCTTGTAGTAATTCTAACAAATCTTCCTGTTTCTTGAAGCGTTGGAATATCTTTGGCACCACAATAACCCATTCCAGCACGAAGTCCACCAACAAATTGTTGCATACTTTCGTTTAATTCACCTTTGTATGGAACACGACCCACAATTCCTTCTGGAACTAATTTCTTAATATCGTCTTCAACATCTTGGAAATATCTGTCTTTTGAACCTTCTTGCATCGCTTCAACAGAACCCATTCCGCGATACGATTTGAATTTTCTTCCTTCAAAAATAATTGTTTCACCAGGAGATTCTTTTGTTCCTGCTAAAAGTGAACCAAGCATTACACAATCAGCTCCAGCAGCAATCGCTTTTGGAATATCTCCTGTGTAACGAATTCCACCATCAGCAATAACTGGAATTCCTGAACCTCTCAAAGCAGCTGAAACTTCTAAAACTGCTGAAAATTGAGGAAATCCAACTCCGGCAACAACTCTCGTTGTACAAATAGAACCTGGACCAATTCCGACTTTTACACCATCAGCACCATTTTCTACTAAATATAAAGCAGCTTCTGCAGTAGCAATATTTCCAACAATAACATCAAGATTTGGAAATTTAGCTTTCACCAATTTCAAAACATCAACTACACCTTTTGTGTGACCGTGTGCTGTATCAATAATTACAGCATCAACTCCTGCGTTTACTAAAGCTGTTGCTCTTTCTACAGCATCGGCAGTAACTCCAAGTGCTGCAGCAACTCGAAGACGACCAAATTTATCTTTATTAGCAACTGGTTTTTGTGCCAATTTAGTAATATCTCTAAACGTAATTAATCCAACTAATTTGTTATTTGAATCAACGACTGGTAATTTTTCGATTTTATTTTGTTGCAAAATTCCCTCTGCTTCTTGCAAAGTTGTTCCTTCTGCAGCTGTAACAAGATGCTCTGATGTCATTACTTCTAAAATAGAACGCGAATTAATTTTCTCAAAACGCAAATCTCTATTGGTCACAATTCCTTTTAAAATTCCGTGTTCATCAACTACAGGAATTCCGCCAATTCCGTGTTCTTTCATCAACATTTTAGCATCACCAACGGTCGAATTCAAAGGCAAAGTCACTGGATCGATAATCATTCCGGCTTCAGCACGTTTTACTTTTCTAACTTTGGCTGCTTGTTGTTCAATAGTCATATTTTTATGCAAAACTCCAATGCCTCCTTCTTGTGCCATTGCAATTGCCATAGAACTTTCAGTAACGGTATCCATCGCAGCTGAAACAATAGGAACATTCAACGAAATATTTCTAGATATTTTCGATTGAATAGAAACTTCGCGCGGTAAAACTTCAGAATAATTTGGAATTAGCAGTACATCGTCATAGGTTAAACCTTCGCCAACGATCTTAGTAGTGTGTGCTTTCATTTTGCAATTTGTAGTTTATGCTGAACTAGATTCAGTGTTGTAGTTAAATTGCGTGCAAATATAGTGAAAAAGTAAATAGTAATTAGTGAATAGTGATTAGTTTTATCATTTTATAAATTAAAATGACTAAAAATCCAATAAAAATGATTAACTTTAGTATAACTTCTTAATTCAGTTTTATGATAGATTCTAAAGATAAAATTTCAGGGCTTTCCAATGAAGAAGTTACTTCCTCTAGAACAAAAAATGGCAGCAATTCTCTAGAACATCAAGAAAAAAATCATTTTTTGATGTCTTTGCTAGAAATGGTTAAAGAACCTATGTTTCTATTATTGGTTGCCGCCGCAAGTATTTATTATATTTCGGGCGATTATGGTGATGGAATTTTTATGACGGTTGCTATCTTTTTAGTGGCAGCGATTTCACTTTTTCAAGAAGCACGAAGCAGGAATGCAATTGAAACGCTAAAAAAGCTATCGCAACCCAAAAGCAAAGTAATAAGAAACGGTGAATTAATCGAAATTCCGAGTGAAGAAATAGTGCTTGGTGATTTCATTCAAGTGGAAGAAGGAACTTTTATTCCTGCTGATGCAAACATCATACAATCTAATGATTTTTCGGTAAACGAATCCATTTTGACTGGAGAATCGTTATCGGTTTTTAAAAATGAAACTTCCGAAAATAAAACCATTTACCAAGGAACAACTGTCGCAACAGGTTTAGCAATTGGTGAAGTTGTAGCTATTGGAAATCAAACAAACTTGGGTAAAATTGGTAAAAGCATTGCCACTATTGTAGAAGAAAAAACACCTTTACAAATACAAATCAACAATTTTGTAACCAAAATGTCGGTCATTGGTTTAGTGATTTTCGTTATTGTTTGGGCAATCAACTATTATCATTCAAGAGTTGTTTTAGATAGTTTATTAAAAGCATTAACCATTGCAATGAGTGTGATTCCTGAGGAAATTCCGGTAGCTTTTGCCTCTTTTATGGCGCTTGGAGCTTGGCGATTAATGAAAATGGGAATCATAACTAAACAAACTAAAACCGTTGAAACTCTTGGAAGTGCCACGGTAATTTGCACAGATAAAACTGGAACAATTACTGAAAACAAAATGAGTTTGGCACAATTATATGTTTTTAAATCAGATGAAATTATTGATACAAAAAACAGCCTAAGTCTTGAGGGAATAGAAGTTTTAAAAGATGCAATGTGGTCGAGCGAACCCATTCCGTTTGATACTATGGAACTTGCTATTCACGAAGCTTACGCCAAATTAGACTCGGCTGATGAACGTCCGAATTTTAAATTAGTTCACGAATATCCGTTAGGCGGAAAACCTCCTATGATGACGCATATTTTTGAAGATTCTAAGGGTACAAAAATTATAGCGGCTAAAGGTGCGCCCGAAGCAATTATAGCCGTCAGTCAAATATCAGAAAGTGAAAAAAAACAAGTTTTAGTTGCTATCGAAAAAATGGCTAACGAAGGTTATCGTGTTTTGGGTGTTGGCGTAACCAAATTTCCAGGAACAGATTATCCAAAAACACAACAAGAATTTCAGTTTGATTTTAAAGGATTAGTTGCTTTTTATGATCCACCAAAAGCTAATATTCAAAACGTTTTTGAGACGTTTTACAAAGCTGGAATTCAATTAAAAATAGTTACAGGCGATAATGCTCAAACTACGACAACAATAGCAAAACAAGTTGGTTTTAAAGATGCTGATAAAGTATTAAACGGCGACGAATTAATGGCAATGGACGAAGCAACATTAAAAGTAAAAGTGATGGAAACTGCCATTTTCACAAGAATGTTTCCTGAAGCAAAACTAAAAATTATTCAAGCTCTAAAAGACAATAATCAAATTGTAGCAATGACCGGCGATGGTGTAAACGATGGTCCGGCTTTAAAATCGGCTCATATCGGAATTGCTATGGGTAAAAAAGGAACTGAAATTGCTAAACAAGCCGCCAATTTAATTTTGATTGACGATGATTTTGCAAAAATGACCGACGCCATTGCAATGGGAAGAAAAATTTATGTGAATTTAAAAAAAGCTATTCAATACATAATTTCTATTCATATTCCAATTATAATGATTGTCTTCATTCCGTTAGCATTGGGTTGGATGTATCCGAATATTTTTACACCGGTTCATATCATATTTTTAGAAATAATTATGGGACCAACGTGTTCTATTATTTATGAAAACGAACCTATGGAACGCAACTTAATGTTAGAAAAACCAAGACCTTTGACAACTACATTTTTCAACTTTAAAGAAATCACAATTAGTATTATTCAAGGAGTTGTAATTACTTTAGGATTGCTGTTTATGTATCAATATTGTATTCAAAATAACTTTTCGGAAAGCTATACACGAACATCAATTTTTCTAACTTTGATTGCATCAAATATTTTTCTGACGTTAGAAAATCGTTCGTTTTATTATTCAATTTTTACCACAATTCGTTATAAAAATAATTTGGTTTTAATAATTATTGGAATAACAATAGTACTAACATCGCTCTTGCTTTTTGTACCTGTTTTTTCAAAATTCTTTTTGTTTGAAATAGTAGATTACACACAAATTGGATTTAGTATTTTAGTTGGATTTGTATCAGTAATATGGATTGAATTTTATAAGCTGTTTAAAAGACGTTGATTTTTAGACATGAACTTGCTTGTCGTCAGACACGAATTGCACGAATTTTCACGAATTAATATCCTTTGAAATTACACGAATTACAAACAACTGAAAACTATTACTGAGAACTGAAAACTGGGACTGAAAACTGAGACTGAGAACTGAGACTGAAAACTTCTTAGTGAAACTCTCCAAATAAACGTGAAGCCACATTATAAGCGCTTTCAAAACTCATTGGACTAGTATTGGTATCTGCTTTTTGTTGGGTGAAATAGGATAACATTTTTTCGGTTGGCATATTGCCTGTTAAATCGTCTTTTGCCATTGGACAACCTCCAAAACCTTGAATCGCGCCATCATAACGACGACAGCCTGCATTGAAAGCTGCATCTACTTTTTCGTGCCATTTATCTGGAGTGGTGTGCAAATGCGCTCCAAATTCGATGTTGGGATATTTTGGAATTAAATTGGAAAACAAATAATCAATAACTTCGGGCGTTGAACTTCCAATAGTGTCTGACAGCGAAAGTATTTTTACACCCATATTGGCCAATTTTTCGGTCCACTCGCCTACTACATCAACGTTCCAAACATCACCATAAGGATTTCCGAAACCCATCGAAATGTAAGTAACAACCTCTTTATTAGATTTGTCTGCGATATCCAAAATTTCTTGTAAAGTGATTAAACTTTCGGCAATAGTTTTGTGCGTATTTCGCATTTGAAAATTCTCAGAAATAGAAAATGGGAAACCTAAATATTGTATTTCTTTATGAACGGAAGCCAACTCAGCACCTTGTGTATTGGCAATAATGGCCAGTAATTTACTTTGGGTTTGAGACAAATCTAGTTGTGCTAAAACGGCAGCAGTATCAACCATTTGAGGAATAGCTTTGGGCGAAACAAAACTTCCAAAATCAATAGTATCAAAGCCTACGCGAAGTAGCGCTTGAATATAATCCACTTTTCGTTGGGTTGGAATAAACGATTTAATGCCTTGCATAGCATCACGTGGACATTCTATTATTTTGATTTTTTCCATAGGTTGTCAAAGATACTAAAGAATTTCTTTTTACGAAATCGTTTTTTATAGAAGTGGTAAAATAAATTATTACACTTATCGGTAATAAATTGAAATATTACACATTTTGGTAATAATTTAAAATATTACGTATTTTGGTAATAAATTGAAATATTACGTATTTTGGTAATAATTGTTGTTTTTTGAAAAAAAATTAATACATTTGACCTATGATTGTGATACTTACAGGCGACATTATTAATTCAAGAAAGGCTTCTTCAAAAAAATGGATGGAAGATTTGAAGTCTATTTTTCAAACGATTGGAAAATCTCCAAACGATTGGGAAATCTATCGTGGTGATGAATTTCAATTGGAAATCAAGAACATAGAAGACGCTTTGACTATTGCTTTTCAAATTAAAGCCTTTTTTAAATCTATAGATTTAGACGTAAGGATGAGTTTAGGATTTGGAGATAAAACACATAAAACTCGAAAACTAACAGAAAGTAACGGAAGTGCTTTTATTCGTTCGGGAGAAACATTTGAAACTTTAAAAAAGCAAAAACTAAATTTAGCCATCAATTCTGGAAATCTAGCATTAGACGAAGAACTGAATTTAATGCTAAAACTAAGCTTGTCTTTTATGGACAATTGGTTGCAACAATCAGCTGAATTTGTGCTAGTTGCTATTCAAAATCCTACGCTTTCACAAGAAGAACTTGGCGAAATATTAGGTATTAATCAAGCCGCTGTGAGCAGAAGACAAAAGCGTTCTAATTATGAACTGATGATGCAAGTTGATCGTTATTTTAGAAAAAAAATAAAATCTCTTGAAATATGATAGTGTTTGTAAAATTACTTTTGGCTCACTTATTAGGTGATTTTTTATTGCAACCAACTTCGTGGGTAAAAGATAAAGAACTGAAAAAACACAAAAGTATCTACTTGTATTTGCATATTTTCCTGCACTTTGCTTTGGCTTGGATTTTAGTTGGAACTTCTGATTTTGGTTGGTATGCCTACGCATTAGCAACATTACACGGCTTTATAGATTTTTTGAAGTTACATTATCAAAAGTCAAAAACGAAACGCATTTGGTTTTCTGTGGACCAAATTTTGCATTTACTTGTTATTATCGCAGTTACATTAATTTATAACAATACTACCCTAGATTTTACAAGCTTTGGAAATCCATTTTGGATTACAATTACAGGTTTTATTTTATTGACAAAACCAACTTCACTCATCATCAAAAACATCATTTCAATTTGGACACCCGAAAATAAAACCAATGATGATTCGCTACAAAATGCTGGAAATTATATTGGAATTTTGGAGCGTCTTTTTGTTTTCTGTTTTATTTTAACAGGACATTTTGAAGCTATTGGATTTTTATTAGCCGCAAAATCAATCTTCCGATTTGGAGATTTGAAAGAAGCGAAAGACCGAAAACTTACTGAATATGTTCTAATCGGAACGTTATTAAGTTTCGGAATTGCTTTATTAATTGGACTTTTAGTACAAATAAGTTTAGGATTTTCTTTTTAAAATCGCCTTGTTTATTTCCTTAACTAATTGTGGACCTTCATAAATAAAACCTGTATAAAGCTGAATTAAACTAGCTCCAGCTTCTAATTTTTCGATAGCATCTTGAGCCGAATGGATTCCGCCAACACCAATAATTGGAAACGATTTATTACTTTTCTCAGATAAGAATCGAATCACCTCAGTTGAGCGTTTTGTCAATGGTTTGCCAGATAATCCACCCATTTCTGATTTATTATCAGATTGTAAACCTTCTCTTGAAAGTGTTGTATTAGTTGTAATTACACCAGCAATTTTGGTTTCGTTTACAATATCAATAATATCTAATAATTGAGAATCGGTTAAATCTGGAGCTATTTTTAGAAGAATTGGTTTTTTGGTTACGTGTTGCGAGTTGCGAGTTTCGAGTGTTGTCAAAAGCTCTGTCAACGGCTTTTTATCTTGCAATTCACGTAGATTTGGCGTGTTTGGCGAACTTACATTTACCACAAAATAATCTACATAATCAAAAAGTGCTTCGAAGCAAATTTCGTAATCTTGCGTGGCATTTTCGTTTGGCGTAAGCTTGTTCTTTCCTATATTTCCTCCAATTAAAACATTTTTATTCTGCTTTAATCTTTCCACAGCTTCTTGAACTCCGCCGTTATTGAAACCCATTCTGTTGATGATGGCAGAATCTTCTTTCAATCGGAATAATCGTTTTTTAGGATTTCCTTCTTGTCCAACTGGTGTTAACGTTCCGATTTCTATGAATCCGAAACCAAAATTGGAAAGTTCTTTATATAAAACAGCATTTTTGTCAAAACCTGCTGCTAATCCAACAGGATTTGGAAATTTTAATCCGAAAACTTCGGTTTCTAATCGTTTGTCGTTTACTAAATATAACGATTTGAAAAGAGAAGAAAATCCTGGTATTTTAGATAAAAATCGGATTAATGAAAAGGTAAAATAGTGTACTTTTTCAGGATCAAATTGAAAAAGAATAGGACGAATTAGTAGTTTGTACATTTTGATGTAGTTGTGTTTTGCAAAAATAGAAAATTGTTTGGAGTTGAAAGTTGGAAGTGGAAAGAAAATAAAAATCTATTTGTAAATTTGCGACTTATATAAATCAACAATGAACATTCGACTTCTAGCCATTGGCAAAACCGACAATAAATCACTTCAAACTTTAATTGACGATTATACAAAAAGGTTGTCTTTTTATGTGAAATTTGATTTGGAAGTAATTCCTGATATAAAAAATGTAAAAAACTTATCGGAAGCGCAACAAAAAGAGAAAGAAGGCGAGCTTATTTTATCAAAACTTTCCGCAACTGACCAATTAATACTGTTAGATGAAAACGGAACTACTTTCTCTAGTGTAGGATTTTCTGATTATTTACAAAAGAAAATGAACACCGGAATAAAAACCTTAGTCTTTGTAATTGGCGGACCATATGGATTTAGTGAAGAAATTTATAAAAAAGCCCAAGGAAAAGTTTCACTTTCAGAAATGACTTTTTCTCATCAAATGGTTCGTTTATTTGTAATTGAGCAAATTTATCGTGGGTTTACAATTTTAAGAAACGAACCTTATCACCATCAGTAAAAGTTACAAGTGTCACGAAAAAATTAGAAAATATAGATTTCACTAATAATCATTTCTATTTCTAATGTATTTATAAAAACTGCATTTTTAATAAAAGTATCGTAGCTAGCTTCTTTGTCAAAACAAAAGTTGTATTTCAAAGGTTTGTCAATTTTTAAACTATCTAAATAATTTATCAAGTTAGATTTCTCTACCACAGTTTGTTCAACCAAAACTTTATCTTCTTTGGTGAAATAAATCTCAACTCCAGCTTTAGGCTTTTCAAGTTTAAATTTTAGACTTGCAAAAGGTAAGAATGCTAATGTTTTTTTCTTGTCATTAGCGTACGAAAAATAATTCTCAGCAGCTTCATTTTTATGAATGCTTTTATCTTTTTTGGCTTGCAATTTTATTAGTTCTGGCACTACTAATTTTAAAGGTAATCGCTTGTCGATATTGAAAATCCAATTGGTTGAAACTATGGCATTTTTTCTGTTTACATCGGCGACAGTATCTTTTCCTTCAACTTTAAAAAACATGTAAATAGGAGAATGCTCTTTCACATCACCAATAATGGTTTTGTCTGCTTTTGGTAATTGAATTTCCTTTCTTCCTTCACAAGACACCAACCCAAAAACTACTAAAAATGCTAAATATATTTTCATTTTAAAGATTGAATTGATTGAGCAATTTTACGCACTCTGCAGCTTCTTTCACATCATGAACCCGCAAAATTTTCGCTCCTTTTAACAACGAAATCGTATTTAATACTGTTGTGCCGTTTAAAGCAAATTCAGCTGTTGTATCCAAAGTTTTATATATCATAGATTTTCTTGAAACTCCTGCTAATAAAGGTAATTCCAATATTTTAAAAAATTCTAATTTATTTAAAACTTCAAAATTTTGTTCCAGTGTTTTTGCAAATCCAAATCCTGGATCAATAATCAAATCATTGATTCCCAAACTTCTTGCTTTTGCGACTTTCTCTGAGAAATAAAATATCATTTCTTTGACTATATCTTCATAATGAGTCATTTTTTGCATTGTTTGAGGTGTTCCTCTCATGTGCATCATAATATAGGGAACTCTGAGATTTGCAACTGTTTCAAACATTTCTTCATCCAAATTTCCAGCAGAAATATCGTTGATTATTGCAGCACCACTTTCAATAGTTTCTTTAGCCACTTTGCTTCTAAAAGTATCAATTGAGATAATAATTGCAGGAAACTCTTTAAGAACTTTTTGCACCACTGGAAGTATTCTTTGCAGTTCCTCCTCTTCTGAAACAAACTCAGCATTTGGTTTGCTTGAATATCCACCAATATCTATAAAAGTTGCGCCATCTAGAAGCATTTTTTCAACTTGTTGCAAAATTAATTTTTCATCAAAATGTTTTCCACCATCATAAAAAGAATTGGGCGTAACATTGAGAATTCCCATTACTTTGGGAGTAGATAAATCGATAAGTTGTCCTTTACAGTTAATCGTCATTGTACTTTGTACTTCAATTTGAATTCTTTACTTTTGACCCGAGACCTCTTTGGTTCGAATCGTAAGTAGTAAAATTATTATACAAAGATACCATTAATGAAGAATACTTCACAAGAATACGACAAAGTAATTGGCATTTGCAGAGATTTATTTAGTAAAAAAATGACTGATTACGGAAGTGCATGGCGCATTTTGAGACTACCTTCTTTAACCGATCAAATTTTCATAAAAGCACAACGAATTAGAAGCCTTCAAGAAAATGAAGTGCGAAAAGTAGACGAAGATGAAACTGGAGAATTCATTGGAATTATCAATTATTGTATTATGGCATTAATTCAATTGGAATTAGGTGTCGTTGATCAACCGGATTTAAATACTGAAAAAGCAGTAAATCTATACAACGAAAAAATTGCTTTAACCAAAGAATTAATGGAAAACAAAAACCACGATTATGGTGAAGCTTGGAGAGAAATGCGAGTGAGTTCCTTAACCGATTTAATTCTGCAAAAATTATTAAGAGTAAAACAAATTGAAGATAATAAAGGAAAAACCATAGTATCAGAAGGGATTGATGCAAATTATCAAGATATGATTAATTACAGTGTATTTGCATTGATTTTAATGAAAAAATTTTAAAATACCAGATTACAAATACCAAAAAACAATTAAATTCCAAAAATTTTAAAATTTAAAATTCGAAACTACGGAACCAAAGAAATATGATTTAGAAGAAAGAACTTTACAATTTGCGATTGACTGCAGATTGTTTTTGAAAAAGCTTCCTAAAACTATTTCTAACAGTGAAGATGGTAAGCAATTAGTTAAATCCTCAGGTTCGGTTGGTGCCAATTATATCGAAGCAAATGAAGCTTTGAGTAAAAAAGATTTTAATTACAGAATAAAAATTAGCAGAAAAGAATCTAAAGAAAGTGTATTTTGGCTCAAAATAATTAAAGCAACAAATTCAACTGAATTCGAAAAATTAAATGCAGTATTAATTCAAGAAGCAGATGAGCTAAAAAAAATATTTTAAGCTATTTTAGAAAAATCAAAGTAGAATTTAAAAGTTTTAGAATTTGAATATTTAGAATTTATTTGGACTTTATAAATTGATTTTTGTTATTTCAATACAATAACAATTCGTTAACAACTTACAATTAAAAGCCTTTTTACCTTTGTAAAAATCTTATTTATGGAAACAAAAAAATCATACATCGCTTGGTCAATTAGAATTTTAGTTTCACTATTATTTATTGTTTCAGCTGTTGCCAAGATGTATCCATCACCTTATTTTGCTATTTCAACTTTTGAAGTTAAACAATTATATACATTAGGTTTTTCTGAACATATTGCGCCTTATTTTTCAAGAACCTTAATCGGAATTGAATTAGCAATGGGTTTTTTATTACTTCAAAAACATTGGTTAAAACGATTTATCATTCCGATGACTATTTTACTTTTAGCTGTTTTTGTTGGGCATTTGACTTATGTTACCTTTTTAAGTGGTGGTGATTCTGGAAATTGCGGATGTTTTGGCGAATTAATACCAATGACGCCAATTGAGGCAATCATAAAAAATATCGTTGCCATTGGTTTGTTAGCTTATCTGTACTATATTCTTCCAAAGGAAACTGAAATACATAATTTTTGGATTTTAACGACTGTTCTCTTTGCTACAATTTTAGGAATCTATATGATTGCACCAATTCAACCAGTGGCTGCAACTGTTCCAACAATTGATTCTGAAGAAGTTACAAGTGAAGATTTTGATACTTCAATGCCAGTAGTAGATTCGTCAATGATTAAAATTGAAAATACACTACAGCAAGAGCTTCCAACTACAGAGGTAAAAAAAGATTCTGTTAAAAAAGTTGAAGTTCAAAATCTAAACGAACCTAAAAAAGTTAAATCGGGTAATGCAGCACTTTTTCCGAATATAGATAAAGGAAAAAAATTGCTTTGTTACTTTGTACCTGGCTGCGATCATTGTCGAGATGCCGCTAAGGAGTTAACTGAAATGCGTAAGAAAGATCCAAGTTTACCTCCACTTTCAATCATCTTTATGAATGAAGAAGCCGATTTAATTCCAGCATTTTTCAAAGAAGCTGGTGCAACTTATCCTTATAAAATTATTGAAATAATTCCGTTTTGGAATACGCTGGGAAGCGGAAAAGACACTCCAGGTGTAAAATACCTTTGGAATGGAAACGAAATAAAATATTATTGGGGAATAACTGACAATAAATTTGTTGGTGATGATTTGAATAAATATTTGAATAAATCCTATGAAGAATTAAAGAAAACACAACCCAAATTATAATTAAAACTATGAAAAAAATCACACTTCTACTTGCAATAATAATGACTTCGATATCTTGCAGCAATGCACAAAAGAAAGAGTTCTCGAAAGAAGCATTAAAAGGAAAACTTACTGATGTTGATAACAAAGAAGTTACTTTTAAAGAAATTTTAAAAAAACACAAAGGTAAAACCGTAGTGATAGAATTTTGGGCATCTTGGTGTAGCGATTGCGTAAAAGCGATGCCTAAGGTAAAAGAAATGCAAACCAATAACCCTAATGTTGTTTACGTTTTCATCTCAATGGACAAAACATTTGACAAATGGAAAGCTGGCATTGAAAAACATACATTATCAGGTGATCACTATTGGGTAAATGACGAGAAAGGAATGAAAGGTACTTTTGGAAAATCGGTTGATTTAGATTGGATTCCAAGATATATGATTATCAATAAGAAAGGACAAATCGAATTATATCGCGCTATTGAAACAGATTTTGAAAAAATTAACGCTACACTTAAAACATTAGAATAATGAGAAAAAAAATTGTTGCAGGCAACTGGAAAATGAATAAAAATGCCGAAGAAACTGAAGATTTACTAAATGAATTAATCGAAAAATTACCAAATGATATTGAAGCACAAATCATTGTCGCTCCAACATTTGTAAATTTAGCTTCAGCGGCAGACCACGTTGAATTTACTAACATTGTTGTTGCTGCACAAAACATGCACCAAGCAGAAAATGGCGCTTATACTGGAGAAATTTCTGCAGATATGTTACAAAGTATTGGTGTAAATACAGTAATTCTAGGTCATTCTGAAAGAAGAGCTTATTTTAACGAAACCGATTCGCAGTTGGCTTATAAAGCTGATACTGCTTTAAAGCATAATATGACAGTGATTTTCTGTTTTGGTGAAGAATTAAAAGACCGTCAAGACAACCAACATTTTAATGTCGTTGAAAATCAATTACGCGATGGCTTGTTTCATATAGCAAACGAATCTTGGGAAAATATTATTTTAGCCTACGAACCTGTTTGGGCAATTGGTACAGGAGAAACTGCTTCGCCAGATCAAGCTCAAGAAATGCACGAATTCATTAGAGAAACAATTCGCAAGCGCTTTGGAAATGATGTTGCAGACGATGTTTCGATACTTTATGGAGGTAGCGTAAAACCAGAAAATGCTAAAGAAATTTTTGGAAAACCAGATGTTGATGGCGGATTAATTGGTGGTGCAGCATTAAAAGCAGATGATTTCGTTGGAATCGTAAATGGTTTAAGATAAGATAAACCAAAATAATAGATAGAATCCTCAATTGCATAACAACAATTGAGGATTTTTTTTGTGGTTAAGTAACAAATTGTTTGGTTCTTCGTCTTACTTGTAAACCAATCAATAAATAACTGTGGAAACTATTTTAAGTATTAAAAATCTTCACAAACGTTATGGCAAATTACACGCTGTAAAAAACGTTTCGTTAGAAATTCAAAAAGGCAATGTTTACGGAATTTTAGGTCCAAACGGAAGTGGAAAATCAACTACGCTTGGTATTGTCTTGAATGTTGTGAATAAAACATCGGGCGAATACTCTTGGTTTGGTGGCGCAATGCAAACCCACGAGGCATTAAAAAAAGTTGGCGCTATTATCGAAAGACCAAATTTTTATCCTTACATGACTGCAAAAGAAAATCTTGAGTTAGTTTGCAAAATTAAAGGAATTAGCTACAACAAAGTTCAAGAAAAACTTGAAGTGGTTGGTTTATTAGATAGAAAAGATAGTAAATTCAATACATTTTCACTTGGAATGAAACAACGTTTGGCTATTGCCTCTGCCTTGTTAAATGATCCTGAAATTCTCATTTTAGACGAACCAACCAACGGTTTAGATCCACAAGGAATTCATCAAATTAGGGATATTATTCGTTTAATTGCTTCGCAAGGAACAACCATTTTGTTAGCATCGCATTTACTGGATGAAGTAGAAAAAGTTTGTTCACACGTATTGGTTTTACGAAAAGGAGAAATACTTTACTCAGGAACAGTTGAAGGAATGTCTTCGAACAATGGTTATATTGAAATACAAGCTGATGATAACAAAGCCTTAATTGCTGCACTTGAAAAACATCCTGAAATTGCTAAAATAGTTGAAGAAGAAGGAAAAGTATTACTCTATTCTAATTCCAATATTGATCCGGCGTTACTTAATAAATTTTTAGTCGATCAATCGATTTATCTTACGCATTTAGCTAAAAGAAAGAACAGTTTAGAGGCACAATTTTTACAATTAACAGGCAAATAATCCACAAAAAATGAAACGATTACTCTCAATAGAATTACAAAAAATCTGGAAAAATAAAGCAAGTAAAGTTTTGACTTTAAGTTATTTTATCTTACTAACTTTTATTGCATTGATAGCATCTATCAAAATAAATATCGGAAGTTTTCAATTGCATATTGCTGAACAAGGAATCTTCAACTTCCCATATATTTGGCATTTCAACACCTATATTGCTGCAATTTTGAAATTCTTCTTAGCCGTAGTTATAGTTTCAATGATGGCTAATGAATACAGTTATGGAACATTAAAACAAAATTTAATTGATGGAATGAGTAAAAAAGAATTCATTTTGTCAAAGTTTTTAACCGTAATTGTTTTTGCAGGATTTTCAACGGTCTTTATATTTTTACTTTCCTTAATCTTAGGATTATCATTTTCATCTTATAATGAAGTTGGAATAATTTTTTCTGAAATGGACTATTTATTTGCTTATTTCATTAAACTGACAGGATTTTTCTCCTTCTGTCTTTTTATCGGAATCTTAATTAAACGATCTGCATTTGCACTTGGATTTCTTTTTGTTTGGAATATTATTGAAGGAATAATAATAGGCATTTTAAATTTTAAGATATTTCCTAATAGTGATCATGACAAAATGTTTACTCAATTTTTACCTTTAGAATCGATGAGTAATCTTATTGTTGAGCCATTTACGAAACTTTCGGTTATAAAAAATATAGAAACAACTATTGGTGGCGCAGCAAATTTAAAAGACTATGGAGTTCATTGGTATTCCATTGTTATTGTAATCACTTGGACTATAATTTTTATCACACTTTCACATTTATTATTAAAGAAAAGAGATTTATAATATAAATCTAGTGTTAAAAATTGAAAACTATGTAGAAAAAATCTATTTTATTTGCTATTTTTATCAAATGAAAAAGAGATTTATATTCAACCTACTAACTGTTTTATTATCAATAAATTGTTTTTCGCAATTTAGCAAAACACATTACATTCCACCATTGTCTCATACAGATTCTGTAGAGCCTTTGAACCAATATCTATATATTTCTAGCCCAAGTTTAGATCCAATTAACTTTCAAATACAAGAAATTGGTGGCACAACTATTAATGCAACCGTTAGTAGAGATACACCTTATATTCACGCTATAGGTTTCGGTACTGATACACAACTTCTTACAAATGAAATAGATGTAAATGTGGTGAAAAACAATAAAGGATTTATTGTTCAAGCGCAAGATTTAATATATGTAACAGTAAGATTAACAGCACAAAGTAATCTTCACGCTGGAGGATTAGTCGCTAAAGGTAGTGCGGCATTAGGAACCAACTTTAGAATTGGAGGATTCATCAATACTGGTGCACCAACTTCAACCGAAAACTATTTCACCTTTGCTTCCATTTTAGCAACCGAAAATAATACGACAATTTCTTTTGACGATATAAAAACTGGAGTTACTTTACTGAACAACGCTGCTGCCGGAAATACACCAGCAAGTGTCAATCTTAATGCAGGCGATAGTTATGTTATTGCTGTAAAAGGTCCATCTGATCCTAATAGAGACGGATTAATTGGAATGTTGGTAAATTCTAACAAACCAATAGCGGTAAATTGCGGCTCATTTGCCGGAAGTAATGGTTCTACAAGTAATTTAGATTTAGGTTTTGACCAAATTGTATCTGCCGAACGAACTGGAAAAGAATATATATTTATTAAAGGTGCTGGAGTTGATGTAACTGAAAGACCATTAATCATAGCACACGAAGATAATACTGATGTTTTTACAAACGGCATTACTACTCCAATTGCAACACTTAATGCTGGAGAATATTTAGCACTTGATGGTTCGCAGTTTTCTGCCGATGGTAATTTGTTTGTTAACACTTCAAAAAATGTTTTTGCTTACCAAGGAATTGGCGGCACATCAAGTCAGGCGAATCAGAACATGCACTTTTTACCGCCTTTGAGTTGCCAAACACCAAAAACAATTAACAATATTCCATTCATTAACGAAGTTGGAAACCAATCCAATTTTGAAGGAACTGTTTGTATCGTAACTAAAACTGGTGCAAGTTTAGATTTCATTATTAATGGCACCAATTACACTTTGGCAGGTTTACCTGGAAGTATTAATGTTAACGGACCTTTCAATGTTATAGGAAATCCCGATTATGTAACTTATACTTTTGATGGATTGAATGGAAATATATCTGTATTTTCTTCTGAACAAGTGTACTTATCTTACTATGGAACTAGTGGTGCTGCAACTTATGGTGGATTTTACTCTGGCTTTACATTTAGACCTGAAGTAGTGTTTCAACCTGTAGCTGGAAGCAGTTCGAATTGTATTCCAAATGTGAATTTAGAAATTAGTTCGTTAAGTGGCTTTGATGTTTTTCAATGGTATTTTAACGGCAATCCAATTCCAGGTGCAAATAGTAGTTCTTATACTCCTACTTTGTCTGCATTTGGACCAGGTTATTATAAAGTAAAAGCAACATTAACAGAATGTAGTATTGACTTATTTTCAGATGAAATACCAGTTAGTACTTGTGCTACAAATTCTGACAATGATAATGCTAATGATGATATCGATCAAGATTATGATGGCGACGGAATTACAAATTGCAATGAATCCTTTGGAAATCAAAATGTTTCGTTAGCAAATCCGGTAGCAGGAACTGTTGCCGTTGGTACCTATTCTAATACTTTTACTGGAATAACAACAACTTCACCAACAGCAAGCACAACGCCTTTTATTGGAAATGCAGACGGAAGTTTTGTAACTGAAATTCCGGCTGGAAAAACAAATACCGTAAAGCATCAACTTACTTTTGCACAGCCAATATCACTAGCTTTGGAGTATGTTGCTACTGCAAATTCAACAGATCTATTAGATGCTAATGCTGAATACATTGTTAATTCACCAATCGATAAAACAGTCACTGTTTTAAATCCTACAAACCAGTTATTGATTGATACCAATTATGACGGAATTTTTGAAAGTGGTGTTACAGAATATTCATCTTTCGAAATCCGATTTAGATTAAACAGTACTACGCCATTGGCTGCAGGAACGGGAACATTTCGATTCTTGACTAGTCAAGTGCAATCCATAAGTTTTACTCATAGAAATTTATCCGATGCATTACCAAACAAAGCAACTTTCAAAATTGTAGCCACTTGTGTTCCTAAAGATACTGATGGTGACGGAATATTTGATCAATTTGACTATGATTCTGATAATGATGGAATTCCTGATTATATTGAAGTTCAAGGTCCAGGTTTTATTGCTTTATCTAATACTGACGCTAACAACGATGGTATCGATGATGCTTATGGTTCAGGAATTACACCTGTAGATTCTGATAATGATGGTATTGTAGATTACTTCGATTTAGATTCAGATAATGACGGAATATATGATTTAAATGAATCTGGATATACTTTAGTAGATGCGAATTCTAATGGAGTGATTGACGGAACAAATTTTGGTATAAACGGATGGTTAGATTCTTTAGAAACTGCACCCGATAGCGGAATTATTGCAGCAACAATTGCTAATACCGATGGAGATTCACTAAATAATTACCTTGACTTAGATAGTGATGGTGACGGCTGTGATGATGTTATTGAAGCAGGTTACACCGATGGTAATAATGATGGTATTTTAGGAGCTACATCTCCAGCATCAGTAAATCCAAATAATGGTGTTGTTACTAGTGGAACTGGTTATGTGAACCCGAACTCTAATTTCTTCACACCAGCACCAATTGCAATTACAACTCAACCAGCTAATAAATTTGCGTGTGAATTACAAGGAACTACCTTTACTTTAGTTACCTCTACACCAATAACAACCTACCAATGGCAAGTTTCTTCAGATAATGGTTTGACCTTCACTAATCTTGTAAATAACGCTAATTATGCTGGAGTTACTACTGATGTTTTATCTGTAAATAATATTACTTCTTCAATGTCAGGTTATCGATATAGAGTAGTCTTAAATAGAACCGGAAACTCTTGTGGGTTAACTTCGGCTGACGCCACTTTGTCAATTTATGCACTACCTGTTTTGACAACGCCACAATCCTTATTACAATGTGATGATGATACTGATGGAATTTCAACTTTCAATTTAACAGAAAAAAATACTTTTTTCTCAACCAATTCGGCAAACGAAACTTTTACATTTTTTACAAATCAAGTTGCTGCAGATACAAATGATACCAATTTTTTAATAGCTAATCCAATTGCATTCACAACTTCAAATACTTCGGTATGGGTTAGAGTTCAAAATGCAAATAATTGCTATAGTATTGGCCGATTAGATTTAATAGTTTCAACACCACAATTACCACCAAGCTACATCATTCCTGATCAAGTAAAGTGTGATGAATATATGAATGCTACAAATAATGAGTATGACGGTATTGCCACATTTGACTTTACACAAATCTATAATAATACATTGGCTTTATTGCCTGCTCCAACATCTGATTATACTATTAAATTTTATAAAAATCTAGCTGATTTTAACGCTGAAAATGATGTAAATGGTAATTCGTTAGCTATTTCAAATATTTCGAATTATCAGAATTTTGGTTATCCTAACACACAAAAAATCTGGGTACGTGTAGATAGTAACATTAATAATGGCTGCTACGGATTTAAAACTTTTGATATAATTGTTGAGAAAACTCCAGTATTTAATACCGTTGGAGTAAATAATGTTATTCGTCACTGTGACGATGATCACGATGGAATCTACGGATTTAATACCTCAACTTTAGAAAGTGATATTCTTCAAGGTCAAACCAATATTGATATTACCTACTTTGATGCATCAGGAGTTCAATTTACAATGACCAATCCGTTTAATGTAAATACAAATCAAACTATTACAGTAAAATTGACAAATAATCCTTCGTTAGCTCAAGATGGTCCTTGTTCATATCAAAAGACCATTCAATTTATAGTTGACGATTTACCACAAATATTTCCATTGTTACCAGGACAATTAACGTTTTGTGATGATGAAATCAATCCTGCAGACCAAGACGGACTTCTAGACTTTGATACTACAAACATTCTACCTACAATACTTCAAGGACAAACGGGATTTGATATAACATTCACATTGCAAGATGGTACGGTTTTAACAACTTTGCCTCCAACATTTAGAACTGGAACTCAAAATATAGTTGTAACGTTGACCAATCCAGCTAATACAACTTGCCCTGTTTCTACAACCTTAAATTTTGTTGTGAATCCAACGCCTAACATTGACATTAATCAAAATGGATGGGCAAATCAATTAGTATGTACCAATTTACCAGCATTTACGGTTACTCTAGATGCCGGAATCACAGATTCGACGCCGATAACTGCCTACAGCTATCAATGGTTTTATGAAGGAACTTTGCTACCAAGTGAAACAAATTATACAATTACTGTAAATACAGGAGGAACTTATTCTGTAGTAGTAACAAACTCGTTTGGTTGTCCAAAAACTAGAACTATCGAAGTTACTACATCAGTTATTGCAACTATTGACGATATTATCATCACCGATTTAGTGGAAAACAATTCTGTTGAAGTTATTGTTTCTGGAAATGGCGATTATGTCTACAGCATTCAAGATCCTTATGGACCTTATCAAGACTCTGCAATTTTCACCAATGTACCAATGGGAATTCATACTGTTTATGTCAAAGATTTAAACGGATGTGGAATTGCCGAGCAAATAATTTCAGTACTTGGTGTTCCACAGTTTTTTACTCCAAACGGCGACGGATACAATGATACTTGGAATGTTAAAGGTGCCAATGAACAATTTTACAGCAATTCAATCATCAATATATATGATAGATATGGAAAATTAGTCAAACAAATATCAGCAATTGGTCAAGGTTGGGATGGCACATCTAATGGTAATCTTGCTCCATCTGACGATTATTGGTATAACATACTATTTGATGATGGCAGAACCACGAAAGGACACTTTGCTTTAAAGAGATAACCTAACAATAAACAAAACAAAAAAACCATCAGTAAAACTAAACTGATGGTTTTTTTTTGAAACAAATCACAAATGATTATTGACTTTTGCATCAAACATCATTTAGTTATTATAAGTAAACTTAAAATGGTATTTTAATTAAAGATTTAGGTAAATAAAAAAGCCATCAGCGTTAAACTGATGGCTTTTGTTATATTAGAATAAAATTAGATTTTAAATCTTTTTCTATCTGTTTCTGTCAAATATATTTTTCTTAAACGAATAGTTTTAGGAGTAACCTCTACATATTCATCTTTTTGAATGTATTCTAAAGCTTCTTCCAAAGAGAAAATAATTGGTGGAATGATTCTAGCTTTTTCGTCATTTCCAGACGAACGAACGTTAGATTGTTTCTTAGCTTTAGTTACATTAATACACATATCATCGCTACGAGAGTTTTCACCAATTACTTGACCTTCATAAATCTCATCGTTAGGATTAACGAAGAATTTACCACGATCTTGCAATTTATCAATAGAATAAGGAATTGCTTTTCCGTTTTCCATAGAAATTAATGAACCATTATTTCTTCCAGGAATTTCACCTTTGTATGGCTCATATCCTATGTAACGGTGTGACATAATTGCTTCACCAGCAGTTGCAGTAAGTAACTGATTTCTTAATCCGATAATTCCACGAGATGGAATATTGAATTTAACAATCATACGCTCACCTTTACCTTCCATAGATAACATTTCTCCTTTACGGATAGAAACGAATTCAACCGCACGACCAGAAAGATTTTCTGGTAAATCGATTGTTAATTCTTCGATTGGCTCACATTTTTTACCATCAATTTCCTTGATAATAACTTGTGGTTGACCAATTTGCAATTCATATCCTTCTCTTCTCATTGTTTCAATAAGAACCGATAAGTGAAGTACTCCTCGACCAAAAACCATAAATTTATCAGCAGAATCAGTTTCACCTAACTTCATTGCTAGATTTTTTTCTAATTCTTTAGTAAGTCTATCTCTAATATGTCTTGATGTTACGAATTTACCTTCTTTTCCAAAAAATGGAGAATCGTTAATTGTAAACAACATACTCATTGTTGGTTCATCAATAGCAATAGTTTGTAATGCCTCAGGATTTTCAAAATCAGCAATAGTATCACCAATTTCAAAACCATCTACTCCAACGATTGCACAAATATCACCAGCGATAACTTCTTGTACTTTTTTACGCCCTAAACCTTCAAAAGTATGTAATTCTTTAATTCTCGATTTCATTACAGAACCATCTCTTTTTACTAAAGAAATTGGCATTCCTTCTCTCAAAACTCCTCTTTCTAATCTACCAATAGCAATACGACCAGTAAAAGATGAAAAGTCCAAAGAAGTAATTAACATTTGCGGAGTTCCTTCTGAAACTTTCGGAGCTGGAACATTATTGATTACCATATCTAATAATGGTTCAATATTTTCTGTTTGGTTTTCCCAATGATCCGACATCCAATTGTTTTTTGCAGAACCATATACTGTAGGAAAATCCAACTGCCATTCTTCTGCACCTAATTCAAACATTAAATCAAAAACTTTCTCGTGTACCTCTTCTGGTGTACAGTTTTCTTTATCAACTTTATTAATTACGACACAAGGTTTTAATCCTAAGTCAATAGCTTTTTGTAGTACAAAACGAGTTTGTGGCATCGGTCCTTCAAAGGCGTCAACTAACAAGCAAACACCATCTGCCATATTCAATACACGTTCTACTTCACCACCAAAATCGGCGTGACCAGGTGTATCAATAATATTGATTTTAGTCCCTTTGTATGAAACAGAAACGTTTTTAGAAGTAATAGTAATACCTCTTTCGCGTTCTAAATCGTTGTTGTCAAGAATTAAGTCACCTGTATTTTCATTTTCACGAAAAAGTTGACAATGGTACATAATTTTATCAACCAAAGTAGTTTTACCGTGGTCAACGTGAGCAATAATTGCAATGTTTCTAATAGATTCCATCTGATTTTTTTAGGAGGTGCAAAGGTACACTTTATTTTGATAAAAAAAACCTAAGTTACAAGAGTTTACATTTTAGTAACTATAAATAACTTAATAGATAAAAAAAATATTATTTTTTAATTAAAAAAGATGGATTCATCATTTTTTTTTTATTTTTGAGTAATGAAAAGTTTTTTTTACAAGAGTATTTCTATTTATTTCTTTATAATTCTAATCTTGGCTCTGGCTAGCCATTACTTTATCATAAATTTTGTTGACACAAATAGCCAAATAGTTTATAGCCTTTCATTCTGTGTTCTCCTAATCATCTGTACTCCAATATACTTAGTTTCATTAATAAAAATAAATGATAAAAAAAATAATGAGTCAATAAATAACTTAAAGTTAATTAACAAAGTATTATACGATTCCAACGAGCGATATGATATTGTTGCGAAAGCTACAAGCGATACCATTTGGGATTGGGATATTAAAACAGGTGGCTTTATTTGGAATAAAGGAATTCAAGGTGTTTTTGGTTATAAAAAAGAACAAGTTGGAGATAACCTGCAGTGGTGGTTTGAAAAAATTCATCCGGAAGACAGTTTAAAAATGTCGGTTAAACTATATTCTTTTATTGAACAAAAAACAGAAAAATGGCAAGATTACTACAGATTCATGTGTGCTGATGGTAGCTATAAATATGTTTTTGATAGAGGTTTTTTAGTTATGGATGATAACCGCAACGTTATTCGTATGATAGGTGCCATTCAAGACATTACTAAACAAAAAGAAGAAGAACAACGACTAAAACTATTAGAAACTGTTATTACTCAAACAAAGGATACTGTAATCATTACCGAAACAAGTGAGAACGAAAAAGAACTCCCAAAAGTAGTATTTGTTAATCCAGCCTTCACTAAAATGACAGGCTACCAATCTGATGAAGTCTTGGGTAAAACTGCTGATGTACTAATGAACAAGTTTAGTGCACGAAACGATATTAGAAAATTAGCAGATATTCTAAAAAAGAAAGAAGAGTTCACATTTGAAACACTAAATAAGAGGAAAGATAGTGAACAATATTGGGTGAATCTCACAATGATACCCATAACAAATAAAGATAATAAACATTCGCATTGGATATCAATTCAAAGAGACATTTCTGTTGAAAAAGAAAGAGAAAAAGAAAGAGAACACCTCATTGGAGAATTGACTCAAAACAATAAAGATCTAAAACAGTTTTCATATATAACATCACATAACCTACGTGCACCACTTTCAAACCTCACTGGTCTTTTGAATTTAGTTGAAGATATTCCGATTGAAAATCAAGAACTTAAAGAAATAATAAACGGTTTTTCTAAATCTACTCATCAACTAAATGAAACAATAAATGACTTGGTTAATGTAATTATTATCAAAGATAGTCCATCAATTCAAAAAGAAGGAATAGTGATTAAAGACGTATTTGAAAATGTATTCAATCAACTAAGTTTCCTAATCAGCATAAAAAAGCCAATAATTAGAATGGATTTAAACGAAGATCAAATTGTTTTCTTAAATAAATCCTATATTGAAAGTATTTTATTAAATTTGATGTCAAATTCCTTACGATACGGTGACGCCAAACGACAATTAAAAATCTCAATTGCTTCTAAAAAAATTGATCAAGAGATAATAATAACTTTTAAAGATAACGGAATAGGAATAGATTTAGAAAGAAATAAAGACAAAGTATTTGGTCTTTATCAAAGATTTCACGACTATCCTGACAGCAAAGGGCTCGGATTATATCTTGTTAAATCTCAAGTGGAATCAATGGGAGGAACAATTAGCATTGAAAGTAGTGTTGGCATTGGAACTACTTTCACAATAATTTTTAAAAACAATAAAGATGTATAATAAAATATTATGTGTTGATGACGACCCTATTACACTTATGCTGTGTAAAAAAGTAATTGAAAAGTCAAATTTTTCAAATATCATTGATAGTGCACATAATGGAGAAGATGCTCTCAAGTATTTTGACAGCCTTAAAAACGATTTAAAAGAAAACGAAAACATCATTCTACCACAACTAATGTTTTTAGACTTAAATATGCCTATCATGGGTGGTTGGGAATTTCTTGATTTATTTTCAGACCCAAAATATCAATCATTTTTTTCAGATCTAAAAGTAATAGTATTATCCTCGACAATTGACCCTAAGGATATTGAAAAATCAAAATCTTACACAATGGTTGTGGACTTTTTATCTAAACCAATAACTAAAGAAATGCTTAACTTACTCAGTGATATACATAAATAAAAAAAGCTTCCAAAAGGAAGCTTTTTTTTATTTTATCTTTTATCTATTACAACTTAGCTACGTGCTTAGTTAATTTAGATTTTAAATTAGACGCTTTGTTATCGTGAATGATATTTTTCTTAGCTAATCTATCGATCATTGAAATAACACTTGATAATTTTGCAGAAGCCTCAGATTTAACAGTAGACATTCTTAATGCTTTTATCGCATTACGAGTTGTTTTGTGTTGGTATCTGTTTAACACTCTTTTCTTTTCGTTGCTTCTAATTCTTTTTAAAGCTGACTTATGATTTGCCATTTTTTTTAATTTAATTGTAACTATTAATAATACTTAGTTAAAAAAGAAAAACCTCCCACAATTAATTTCTAATCACTTTGGTTTTAACTAATAAAATAAAAAATCGAGACACTGACTTTAAATTTTATAAAACTAATTTACAACTAACGCTGTAGCCCGTAGGGGAATCGAACCCCTCTTACATGGATGAAAACCATGCGTCCTAACCGATAGACGAACGGGCCATTTTTATCTTTCGATAAATACTTCAATAAAATTTGAACTTGTAGCCCGTAGGGGAATCGAACCCCTCTTACATGGATGAAAACCATGCGTCCTAACCGATAGACGAACGGGCCATTACATTATTTTGTAATGCGAGTGCAAAAATACAACTATTTTTAATTCACGCAATAGTAG
>NZ_JAIXTJ010000035.1 GCF_027483985.1 Flavobacterium sp. | reverse complement strand
CGATATCTTTGTTTGTGACCACCGCCTGTATAACGCATGGTCATTTTTCCTTGACTATTTCTACCTCCTGAGTTTTTTATCGGTGCGATCAATGATCTCTCCGGCTTATCAGTTGTAATGGCGTCAAAACCATTAACAACTCTAAAACGCTGACCCGGGGTAATAGGTTTTAATTTTCTTACTGACATCTTAATTTATTAGATATTGTTGTAAAAATCTATTGTTTCTCCTTCTTGTACTTGAACAATTGCTTTTTTATAAGCATTTGACTTTCCACTTATTAAACCACTTTTAGTGTATTTAGTAGTTCTATCTGGTCTAACATTCATTGTATTTACACTAACAACAGAAACACCATAAGTAGCTTCAACAGCTTTCTTAATTTGCACCTTATTAGCTTTTTTATCTACAACAAAACCAAAACGATTGAAAACTTCACCATCTTTGGTGATTTTTTCTGTAATAATAGGTTTAACTATGATACTCATGGCTTATTATTTACTTAAATTTTCTTCAATTCCCTCTAGAGAACCCTCTAAAAGAACTAAATTATTTGCATTTAAAATAGCATATGTACTTAATTCTGAATTAGTTACAACGCTAGATGCTTTTAAATTGCGTGACGACAAATATACATTTTTATTTGAATCACCCAACACTATCAAAGATTTTTTATCTTCTAACCCTAAGGCTTTCAAAACACTAATGAATTTTTTAGTATTTGGAGTTTCAAAATTAAAATCTTCTACAACAATTAAATTGGATTCTTTAGCTTTCAATGAAAAGGCAGATTTTCTTGCCAATCTTTTCAAACTTTTATTCAATTTAAAAGAATAACTTCTAGGTCTTGGCCCAAAAATAGTACCACCACCTTTAAAAACAGGAGATTTTTTACTACCAGCACGTGCTGTACCAGTTCCTTTTTGTTTTTTAATCTTACGAGTAGAACCTGCTACTTCAGCTCTTTCTTTAGCTTTGTGCGTTCCTTGTCTTTGATTAGCAAGATATTGCTTCACATCAAGATATACTGCGTGATTATTAGGCTCAATTGCGAAAACTGAATCAGAAAGTTGAACTTTTCTTCCAGTTTCTTTTCCGTTAATGTCTAAAACTTTTACTTCCATTACTTCTGAATGATTACATAAGAGTTTTTGCATCCAGGAATAGCTCCTTTAACAACAAGCAGATTCTTTTCAGCAACTACTTTCAAAACTCTAAGATTTTGTACTTTTACATTTTCACCACCCATTCTTCCAGCCATACGCATTCCTTTGAATACACGTGACGGATAAGAAGATGCTCCTACAGAACCAGGCGCTCTTAAACGATTGTGTTGACCGTGAGTAGCTTGTCCAACACCACCAAAACCGTGACGCTTAACAACACCCTGAAAACCTTTTCCTTTAGAAACACCCTGTACATCAACAAATTCTCCTTCGCTGAACACATCAACAGTGACATTGTCACCTAATTTAAACTCACCTTCAAACCCTTGGAATTCAACGACTTTCTTTTTTGCAGAAGTACCAGCTTTTTTAAAGTGACCTAAGTCAGCTTTGGTAGCGTGTTTTTCTGTTTTGTCATCGAAACCAAGCTGAAGAGCTTCATACCCGTCAACCTCATTGGTTCTGACTTGGGTAACGACACAAGGTCCAGCTTCGATTACTGTACAAGGAATGTTCTTCCCGTTTTCATCGAAAATGCTAGTCATGCCGATTTTTCTTCCAATTAACCCAGACATATTAAACAATTTATTAATTAATTAATTTTGAGAACGATACATACCGCCTCTTTTGAGGGTGCAAATATACAACTTATATTGCAACCACCAAATATTATTTTAAAGTTTAAAAAAACCGCTAAGTATTAGAACTTTAGCGGTTTTCTTGAAAATATTTAAAAAAGATTAAACCTTAATCTCTACTTCAACTCCACTTGGTAACTCTAATTTCATTAAAGCATCAATTGTTTTTGAAGAGGAAGAATAAATGTCTAACAATCTTTTATAAGACATTACTTCAAATTGCTCTCTTGACTTTTTATTAACGTGCGGAGAACGTAATACAGTAAATATTTTTTTGTGTGTCGGTAACGGAATTGGACCTGTTACAACAGCACCTGTGCTTTTCACAGTTTTTACGATTTTCTCAGCTGATTTATCAACCAACATATGATCGTAAGATTTTAATTTTATTCTAATTTTTTGACTCATCTTGATAAAAATTAAGCGTTACCTTTAGCTTTTTTGATAACTTCTTCAGAAATATTTGAAGGAGTTTGTTCGTAGTGTGAAAATTCCATTGTAGATGTTGCTCTACCAGAAGACAATGTTCTTAAAGTAGTAACATAACCAAACATTTCAGATAGTGGCACATTAGCTTTGATAGTTTTAGCACCATTTCTGTCACCCATATCATTAACTTGACCTCTTCTTCTGTTCAAATCTCCAACAATATCTCCCATATTTTCTTCAGGAGTTATAACTTCGATTTTCATAATTGGCTCCAAAATAACAGCACCCGCCGCTTTTGCAACTTCTTTATAACCCATTTTTGCAGCTAATTCAAAAGAAAGCGCATCAGAATCCACAGGGTGGAACGAACCATCAGTTAAAGTAACTTTTAAACTATCTACAGTATATCCAGCTAATGGACCTGTTTTCATTGCTTCACGGAATCCTTTTTCAACAGCAGGAATATATTCTTTTGGAACGTTTCCTCCTTTTACTGCATTAACAAACTGCAATCCAACTGGAGCTTTACCGTCAACTAAATCCGCAGGCTCTAATGTAAATACGATATCACCGAATTTACCACGACCTCCAGATTGTTTTTTGTAAGTTTCTCTGTGTTGAGCAGATTTTGTAAAAGCTTCTTTATACTCTACTTGAGGCTCACCTTGGTTTACTTCAACTTTGAATTCACGTTTCATACGATCAACTAGGATGTCTAAGTGTAACTCACCCATACCTGAGATAATTGTTTGACCAGATGCTTCATCAGTTCTAACTGTAAAAGTAGGATCCTCTTCAGCTAATTTAGCTAAAGCCATACCCATTTTATCAACGTCAGCTTTTGTTTTTGGCTCAATAGCAATACCAATTACTGGATCAGGGAATTTCATTGACTCAAGAATAATTGGGTGCTTTTCATCACACATTGTATCTCCAGTCTTAATATCTTTAAATCCAACTGCTGCTCCAATATCACCTGCTTCGATATATTCGATTGGGTTTTGTTTGTTAGCGTGCATTTGGTAGATACGAGAAATTCTTTCTTTGTTTCCAGAACGAGTATTCAAGATATATGAACCTGCATCTAAACGACCTGAATAAGCACGGAAGAAAGCTAAACGACCAACATAAGGGTCAGTAGCAATTTTAAATGCTAAAGCTGCGAACGGCTCTTTTACATCAGGACGACGTAAGATTTTAGTTTGATCTTCTTCTAATAAATCAGCATCATCAGGGTGAATTCCTTCAATACCTTCTTTATCTAAAGGAGATGGTAAATATTTACAAACAGCATCTAACATAAATTGAACTCCTTTATTTTTGAAAGAAGAACCTGCAATCATTGGAATGATCGCCATATCTATTGTCGCTGCTCTTAATGCATTGTTAATTTCGTCTTCAGTAATTGAATCCGGATCCTCCATATATTTATCAAGCAAGTTTTCGTCGTAATCAGCAACTGCTTCAATAAGTATATCTCTATATTCCTTAACTTCATCAACCATATCAGCTGGAATGTCTACAATATCAAAAGTTGCCCCTTGCGTTGCATCGTGCCATACGATAGCTTGGTTTTTTACTAAATCTACTACTCCTCTAAAGTCATTTTCTTCACCGATTGGCAAAGTAATTGCAACAGCGTTAGATTTTAACATATCTCTAACTTGCTGACATACATTTAAGAAGTTAGAACCTTGACGGTCCATTTTGTTTACGAATCCCATTCTAGGAACTCTGTACTGGTCTGCTAGTCTCCAGTTAGTCTCTGATTGTGGCTCAACACCATCAACAGCACTAAACAAGAATACTAAACCATCAAGTACACGTAAAGAACGGTTTACCTCTACAGTAAAGTCAACGTGTCCAGGAGTATCAATAATATTAAAGTGGTAATCTTGAGAATTAGGTAATGGTTTACCTTGTTCTGTAGGAAAGCTCCACTCGCAAGTTGTAGCTGCAGAAGTAATTGTAATACCTCTTTCTTGCTCTTGCGCCATCCAGTCCATTGTTGCAGCACCATCGTGTACTTCACCAATTTTGTGTGACTTTCCGGTATAAAATAATATACGCTCTGTCGTAGTAGTTTTACCAGCATCAATATGTGCTGCAATACCAATATTTCTTGTGAATTTTAAATCTCTAGCCATTTCTTATGAATTAAAATCTAAAGTGAGAGAATGCTTTATTAGCATCTGCCATTTTGTGAGTATCCATTCTTTTCTTAACTGCTGCACCTTCTTCTTTAGCTGCTGCTAAAATTTCACCTGCTAGTTTAGACGCCATAGATTTTTCATTTCTTCTACGAGCATAAAGAAGCATCCACTTCATTGCCATAGAGATTTTTCTATCTGGACGAATTTGCATTGGGATTTGAAATGTAGCTCCACCAACTCTACGGCTACGTACTTCTACGTGCGGCATAACGTTAGTCAAAGCATCTTTCCATACTTCTAATGCTGATTTTTCATCATTGTTTTTCTTAGCTTCTACGATGTCAATAGCATCATAAAATACTTTAAAAGCTGTAGATTTTTTACCATCCCACATTAAGTTGTTTACAAAACGTGTTACCAATTGGTCGTTAAACCTTGGATCTGGTAAAAGAGGTCTTTTCTTTGCTGCTCTTTTTCTCATTTCTTCGTTGTTTTTAAAGTAAAGACGTATAAGTTACATCTCTACGTAATTGATTTACTTTTTAGCTTCTTTTGGACGTTTAGCACCGTATTTAGAACGACGTTGTGTTCTTCCTGCTACACCTGAGGTATCAAGTGCACCACGCACAATGTGGTATCTAACTCCTGGTAAATCTTTTACTCTTCCGCCTCTCACTAATACTATCGAGTGCTCTTGTAGATTATGTCCTTCTCCTGGGATGTAAGCATTCACTTCATTTCCATTAGTCAAACGTACACGCGCAACTTTACGCATTGCAGAGTTTGGTTTTTTTGGAGTAGTAGTGTAAACACGCGTACAAACACCTCTTCTTTGAGGACAAGAATCTAAAGCAACCGATTTACTCTTCTTAGTGATTTGAGTTCTTCCTGTTCTTACTAATTGTTGAATTGTTGGCATAATTAAATACTAATTTTTCTTTTATTTATTAATTCCCCACTTTTTAGGGGTTGCAAATGTAGTAATTATTTTTAATAAAAAAAATCATAATTCATTAATTTTCAATAACATTTCTTTACATCTCAAATTTTATATTAAACTCTAATTTTTTACGTTATTTTTACAACGGTAACAAGAATTGAAATAGCTTGCCGTCTAGCCCCGATTGTAGCGGTATCATCTATTTAGATGATAGTAGCGAAAAGCGGGAAAATGGAATGCTGAGAAATCCCAAACCATTCGCTCCTAAAAACCGAACTAAATTCAGCTTTGATGAAATATTTAATTTTTGCTTTAATTTTTTTGACCTCCCAAAATTACTTTGGGCAAAATAGGTATTTGAAAATTAATGGGAAAGATGATTATCAAACTAAAGTAATTGATTCTATTGGGTATTTAAAATTATTTGGTTCCGACAAGGACGCTGTTAATGAAATTAATTTACTTATCAAAAAATTAGAAAAAATTGGCTACCTAGCAAATCAACTAATTGAAAACAAAAAGACAAACGATAGTACATCTAACTATACTTATAATATAGGCATAAAGACAAAATTTTTACACCTATATATTAGTGATGAAATAGAAAATAAAAATTGGGGTATTTATGAGGCTAAAAATGACACTTTGAAACTACCTTTTAGCGAAAGTGAGTCTTTTTTGAACACAACATTAAAGCGACTAGAATCTCAAGGTTTTTCGATGGCAAAGGTAAAATTGGATAATATCAAAACAAAAGGTGAAATTTTAGTTGCTGAACTAAAAATCATTAAAGAGCAAAAACGATCATTAAATGATATTGTAATTAATGGGTATGATAAATTTCCGGAAGGTCATAAGAAAAATTTGAAACGACTTTACAAAAAAAAGATTTTTAATCAACAAAATTTAGACAAACTTTATAAGGATATTGAACAATATAGATTTGTAAAACAAACCAAATATCCTGAAATTCTATTTACAAAAGATTCCACAAAAGTTTTTGTTTATTTAGAAAAAACTAAGGCAAATAACTTTGATGGTTTTATTGGTTTTTCAAATGATGAAAACTCTAAAGTAATTTTTAATGGTTATTTAGATTTGACTTTAAATAATATTTTAAATTCAGGTGAAAAAATAGCTCTTTATTGGAAAAGTAATGGCGAGGATCAAAAAACCTTTAATCTTGGCGTTGAGCTTCCCTATATTTTTAAAAGTCCGATTGGAATGAAAGCACAACTTAATATTTTCAAGCAAGATAGTACCTTTCAAAACACTCAAACTTCGATTGATTTAGGATACTATTTTAACTATAACACAAGGCTATACCTTGGTTACCAATCGGCAGAATCTAGTGATATTGGAAATTTAAATACATCTGCGTTGAGTGATTATCAAAATCAATTTGTTACTTCAACATTTGAGTTTGTTGAATTCAAGCAAGATGATATTTTATTCCAAGAAAAAAGCAACTACAACATAAAAATCGGAACAGGAAAACGCGAATCCAAATTCCAAAGTAATGCGCAGTTTTTTGGTAGTTTGAATTTGAAACACAATTTTTACCTCAATAATAAAAATATTGTTAACCTAAAAACACAAAATTTTTATTTACAAAGTGATGATTTTATTATAAATGAATTGTATCGTTTTGGTGGCATTAATTCAATAAGGGGTTTTAATGAAAATAGTTTACAAGGCAACATCTTCTCCTCCATTCTTACGGAATATCGATATGTCCTTTCGCCAACTATTTATTTGCATTCTATAATAGATTATGGATACTTTCAAGACAAAACCACGAACTCTCGCGGCAGTCTTCTTGGACTTGGTTTCGGATTTGGATTATTGACTAAAAACGGACTTTTCAACTTGATTTATGCCAACGGAAGCACAAACGAACAAGCTATAAAACTATCTAATTCAATTGTTCATATTAGCTTGAAGGCTGCCTTTTAGATACTTAAGCAAAAGAATTTAAAATTAACACATTTAATTGTGATTATATTTGGATTATTCGCAATAAATTGTGAGTTTTGCGAAACTAACGCAAACATTATAATATGAAATCAAAATTACGTTTACTATTAACGGTATTTTTATCGTTAATTATTCAAAATGCATTTGCACAAGAGAAAGTTGTGACCGGTGTTGTAAAAGACGTTAATGGATTGACACTACCTGGGGTCAATGTCGTCGTAAAACAAACCAAAACAAGTGCGCAAACAGATCTAGATGGAAAATACTCCATCAAAGCCAGTGAAGGAAATACTATAGAATTTTCATTTATTGGAAACAAAAATTCAAACATTACAGTTGGGAAAAGCAATTCGTATAACATTGTTATGCAGAGCAATGTTGAGTTAATGGACGAAGTAGTGGTTGTAGGATACGGAACTCAAAAGAAAAAAGAAGTTACTAGTTCAGTGTCTAAAATTAAAGGATCAGACATTCAAGGTTTGATAACTCCAAGTTTTGAAAGTCAATTGGCGGGACGTGCTTCGGGTGTTCAAGTAACAACCTCTACAGGTATCGTTGGTGCTGCTCCAAGAGTTAGAATTAGAGGTGTTGCCTCAATTAATTCTGGAACACAACCATTATATATCGTTGATGGAATTCCAATGTATTCAGGAGATTTAGGTGGATACGCTGATGCAAATGCTTTAGGAGATATTAACCCAAACGATATTGAATCATTTGAAGTATTAAAAGATGGAGCCGCAGCAGCAATATATGGTTCTAGAGCTGCAAATGGTGTAATCATTATTACGACAAAAAAAGGAAAAAAAGGCACGATGAAAGTAGATTATAGTTCTACTAGTGGTTTTGCCTCTCCATTTAAAACATTTGACTTACTTAAAACTGCAGATTTTTTAACTATTTCAAACGAAAAAAGAACTAATGCTGGACAAGCTCCTTGGGCTGCAGGAAGTGATTTTGATACTGATTGGCAAAGAGCTGTACTAAACAGAAGTGCTTTCCAAATGGACCACAGTTTATCTTTTAATGGAGGTAACGAAAAAACAAAATACTTTATGTCTATGGGTTATTCTACTCAAGAAGGAATTGCCGTTTCAAACGAAATGACTAGATATACATTTAGAAGTAGTCTTGATCACCAAATTGCAAAATGGTTAACTATTGGAGCTAACATTGGACTGACTAGAACCGAATATGAAGGACTAAATACTGGTAGAAATTCATTGTCAGGAAATATGTTTAATGCCATAAGACAATTGCCAAACACACCTATTTTCGATAGCACAAACCCAACAGGATACAATATAAACTTATCAACTGGAAACGTAGGTCAAGGAACAAACTTACAACCTGTTGGAGATAATATTTCAAATATTGCTTATGTTTTAAATTTCAATAAATTTAAATCGAAAATTAATAGAACGATCATCAGTGCTTTTGCTTCTGTAGATATTGCTAAAGGACTTAATTACAGATTTCAAGCAAGTGCAGACAACGCTATAACTGGTGGATTCTTATATTGGAATCCTGTGCACGGAGACGGACGTGGATCTAATGGTAGACTACAAAACAACAATACAGATTTGATGAGATGGAATACTCAAAACATCTTAAATTATAACAAAACCTTATTTGATAATCACAACATATCTGCAACTGCAGTTGTTGAATATCAAAAGGAAAGAAATGAAAGTTTTTTTGGTGTAGGAACTAATTTATTGGATGAATTTTACAATCAAAACTTAGTTACTGGATCATATGGAACACAAGAATCTGGCGGAGGAATTACAGAAGTTGGGATAATGTCATACGTAGGAAGACTTAGCTACAACTACAAACAAAAGTACTTTTTACAAGGATCATTAAGAAGAGATGGATTATCAAAACTTGCTCCTGAAACAAGATGGACTACATTTACAGGATACTCTGGAGGATGGAATATTGCAAAAGAAAATTTCATGTCTAGCTTAAATAAATATATTTCTGAATTCAAAGTAAGAGGATCTTATGCCGAAATTGGAAATACAGAAATTGGAACTTATCCTTACTTAGGACTTACTTCTGCATCACAATACGGAACATTAAATGGTATAGCATTTACGCAATTCGGAAATGATCAATTACAATGGGAAACAAGTAAAAAGTTTGATTTTGGAGTTGATATGGCTCTATTTAATAACAAAGTAAAACTAACATTTGATTATTTTAAAAATGATACTGATGGTTTGATATTAAACTCACCTGTACCGCCTTCTTTAGGTGTACCTAATAATTCAATTAGTAAAAATATTGGATCGATGTTGAATGATGGATACGAATTTGGTTTAGACGTAAGTATAATTAACAACCAAAATTTCAAATGGGATGTTAATGCTAACTTAACACTTCAATCTAATGAAGTTACAAGTACGCCTAATGGTGTGGATTTAATTGGAGGTTCTTCAACAGATGTAAATATTGCACCAAACATCATTATTAGACAAGGAGAGTCATTGAACTCATTATATGGTTTTCAATATTGGGGAGTAAATCCTGCCAACGGATTCCCAGTATATTACAAAGCTAATGGAACATTGGTTCAGGGTAACCCTGCAAGTCAGTCTTATTCGGTATTTGATCCGAACAACCCTTCAAACACATCAACTAGTGCAACGTTAACTCAAGCTGATAAAAAAATATTAGGAAATACAATACCTAAATATTTTGGTGGTTTCAGCTCAAGAATGTCTTACAAAAATGTTGATTTAAGTTTCTTAATTCGTTTTAGTGGTGGAAACAAAATTTTCAACTCAACTAGACGTGAATTGATGAACATGAATTTAAACAATAATGGAACTGAAATTTTAGGAAGATGGCAAAGTCCTTCAAATCCTGGGGACGGATGGACACCTATTTTATATGCTAACTCTAATACTTTTTTAAATCAATCAAGTAATGCAACTACAAGATTTGTGGAAGATGGTGACTTTATCAGCTTTGACAACATAACTTTAGGTTATAATTTTCCTAAAAAATTAATGGAAAAAATTAAAGTTGAAAATATTCGTCTTTTTGTTCAAGGACAAAACTTATTTATGATCACAGATTATAAAGGTTTAAATCCTGAAATGGAAACAGCAGGAGTTGATATCAATGGAACTCCAAGAGGTAAAATATTTTCAATGGGTATTAATGTAAAATTGTAAAAAAAAGATGAAAAAATATATTAAATTATTCTTGTTAGGCTCAATAGCCTTAGGATTAAATTCTTGTAACGAAGAAGATTTACTTGACTTAAAACCAATTAATCAAATTTCTGTTAACGACTCTTTTTCTACTCCTACCCTAATTGCCAGTTCAATTAACGGTATGTATAATGCAGCCGCAGTTGGTCAATTTAACACAACAAATCCGAATGGTGGTAGAGGATACGTTTGGGGTGCTGCGTTTGTTCAACAAAATGATTGTAGAGGTGAAGATGTTGTAAATACTCAAGCTTTTTACCAACTTACGTACACGACAACATACGATACTGGAACCGCTAATAATGTTTATTACTGGGTAGATGGATATCGTTTAATTAACAGATGTAATCTAGTAATTGAAGGTGTAACGAATGCAGTTAGCAACGGTGTAATTTCAAGCGCTATAGGTGATGATTATATCGGACAAGCAAAATTCTTAAGAGCAATTACTCATTTTGAATTATTGATGCATTTTGCAAGGCCATACCAATTTACAAGTGGTGCAACTCACGCAGGAATTCCATACAGAGAAGTTGGTATTGACACACAATCTGAAATCGATTCTGAAATTTTAAAAGGAAGAAACACAGTTGCAGAATGTTACACAAAAATTATTAATGATTTGAATGATGCAGAAAGTAAAATAACTAACACTGCAAAATTCAAAGCCACTAAAAATGCTGCAATTGCGTTCAAAACTAGAGTATATCTTCACAAAAGAGATTGGGATAATGTAATTGTAGAAGGTAATAAACTAACTGGTAGTGGAGTAGCTTTAACAGCAAATCCTAAAGATCCATTTGTGTTAGCGAATAATCTTTCCAATACAGAAACAATATTTTCTATTCAACAAGGACCTGCAGCTGGCCAAAACGCAGGAGTTAACGGCGCTTTAGCTTCTCAATATAGAAGAAGATTATTAGTTTGTATTAGTCCGATCATTTGGAGAGATCCAAGCTGGTTAGCAGATGACAAAAGAAGAGAAGACAATTCTACTTCAGCGAGTCCTGGAACTGGTATGGTATTTACTAATGCTGGAAGAAAATATACAAACAAGTATACAGACGATGTAAATTATACTGATGCTGCTCCGGTAATTCGTTATGCTGAAGTTGTACTAAATATGGCCGAAGCCCAAGCAAGAAAATCAACACCTGATCTAAATGCTGCATTGACTTTATTAAACAGTGTTAGAAATAGAGCATTAGCTAATCCAACAACACAAGCATATACTTCGACGACATTATCGTCACAATCTCTAATGGTTGGGGCTATACTTAAAGAAAGAAGAATTGAATTTTTAATGGAAGGACGTCGTTGGGGTGATATTCATAGACTTCAAGGAGACAATTTATTTCCAATTGATGGAATTCCAGCCAAAATTGCAAATGGAAATCCAGCTGCATCAACATTTACTTTAGGAACACCTTATACTGGACCACTAGGTTTAGCAAATATTCCAGCGTCAGATTTTAAATATTTATGGCCAATACCACAATTAGAAACTGCTAGTAATCCAACACTAGCGGCACAACAAAATCCAGGTTGGTAATTAATAATTCATTAAGTTAGTTATATTTCTAAAAACCATCACTTTAAAAGTGGTGGTTTTTTTATACCTTTGCACTATGGAAAAAGAAAACCAAATCTTCGGAATTAGAGCAATTATAGAAGCTATAAATGCAGGAAAAGAAATCGATAAAGTATTCGTTCAAAGCGATGCCCAAAGCGAATTGATGCAGGAATTGATGAAAGCTATGAAAAAAAATAGCATCAATTTCTCTTACGTTCCTGTTGAAAAATTAAACCGATTAACCCCAAATAATCATCAAGGTGCTGTGGCTACCATCGCTCCTATTTCGTTTGTAAAACTTGAAACTCTTGTTGACAGCGTTGTAGAAAGCGGAAAAATGCCTCTTTTTTTAATCCTTGATCAATTGAGCGATGCTAGAAATTTTGGCGCCATAATTAGAACTGCTGAATGTACTGGAGTTGACGGAATTATAGTTCAAAAAACAGGCTCCGCACCAGTGAATGGTGATACAGTAAAAACTTCGGCTGGAGCCGTTTTTAATGTGCCAATCTGTAAAGTTGACCATATTAAAGATGCCATTTTCTATCTTCAAGGAAGCGGAATCAAAACCGTTGCTGCAACCGAAAAAACCGAAGATAGTATATATGATATTTCATTAAACGAACCTATTGCCATAATTATGGGAAGTGAAGATCGCGGAATCAACCCATCGGTTCTGAAAATTGTTGATGCTAAAGGTAAACTTCCTATGTTCGGAACTATTGGTTCGCTAAATGTTTCTGTCGCTTGTGGAGCTTTCTTGTATGAGACAGTTCGCCAAAGACAGTAAAATAATTTTATATTTTAGATATTAAATTTTAAATATTTTAACATTTTAAAGATATATTTCAAATCTAAAATTTAATATCTAATATTTGATGCGAATGGCTTGGGCATTTTCAGTATTCCCTATTCCCGCTATACATTACAATAAAAAATGTCCCGAAACAATCGGGACATTTTTTATTTTCATTACTATCGGGGCTAATTAGCAAACCATTTTACTGTTTATCATCGTCAGTCGTTTCTTTAAATACATAAACATATTTCACTGGTTCAAGACGTTTTTCGTCTTCTAGATTTTCCAAAATTTCTTCAGGCTTTGGCGGATTTACAAAATTGCCATTTTCATCAAATCGTTTCATAAAAGCATCATCTTGTGGATTAAAATCAGGTTTTTCCCAATCATATTGTATGTCTTTGACATAATCAGGCGTTTTGAACCTTACTGCGAAAGCAAAACCTGTTATTAATCCAGCTAAATGACCTTCCCAAGAAATGGAACTTTCGCCTAAAATTTTGGGCTGTGGAAAAACATACCAAACCATTCCGCCATAGAGCAAAACTACTGCAAACGATAATGCCATCAATCGGTAATATTTAGTCATTAATCCTTTAAAGAAAATAAAAGAAACCAAAACATAAATCAATCCGCTAGCGCCAATATGATAAGAATCTCGAGCTATTAGCCACGTTATACTTCCTGAAATAAGAATTCCGTAAACTAAAACCTTTAACGAAACTTCTCTATAAAAATAAATCAAAGCTGTTGTTAAAATAAATAAAGGCAACGAATTATTGGCAATATGATTCAAATCACCGTGCAAAAACGGACTGAAGACAACACCTTGCAAACCGGAGAGTGTTCTTGGAAAAATCCCGTGCGTATTTAAATCTAAGTTGAAAGCATTATCAATATAAAACACAAACCAAATCACAACCAACAAAAAAGACGGAATAATCCAGGTTGAAGGTGAAAATTTAAAATGGTTTAATTCGTTATTGTGTATCATAATATCAAATCATTTATCAAAAATACAACCAATAGTTATTTAATGCTAAATTGTCAGCCTTTCTATTTTGAAAAATGTTTTTGAGATAATTGATTTTTACAAAAAAGGATAGCTAACTAGCCCTGATACAAGAATTGTTTGAGCTCTTGTCTCGTTCTTAAAAACGAGACAAAGCGAGTTCTTGTAGCAGGAAAACGGATTACAAAAAAAGACCGAAACATTCGCTCCTAAAAAATTAAATTTTATGTAATTTTACCACATGGAAGCACCTTTAGCCGAACGCATTCGTCCGCAAAAATTAGAAGATTATATTAGTCAGTTGCACTTGGTTGGACCAAATGGTTCGTTGACGCAACAGATTGCTCGTGGCGTTATTCCGTCAATGATTTTTTGGGGTTCGCCTGGAACTGGAAAAACGACTTTGGCGCAGATTATTGCTAAGCAAAGTAATCGTCCTTTTTATGAATTGAGCGCAATAAATAGTGGTGTAAAAGACATTCGCGATGTTATTGAAAAAGCCAAACAAAGCGGCGGATTGTTCACAGCTAAAAATCCGATATTATTTATAGATGAGATTCATCGTTTTAGTAAATCGCAGCAAGATTCTCTTTTGGCTGCCGTTGAAAAAGGTTGGGTAACTTTGATTGGTGCAACAACGGAAAATCCGAGTTTTGAGGTTATTCCAGCGTTATTGTCACGTTGTCAGGTTTATGTATTAAATTCGTTTACTAAGGAAGATTTATTGGCACTTTTAGATAGAGCCATGAAATTGGACACGATAATTTCTTCGAAAAAAATAAAAATCAAAGAATCAGAAGCGTTGCTGCGACTTTCTGGTGGCGATGGACGCAAACTATTAAATATTTTTGAATTGGTGGTAAACGCAAGCCCTGAAGGTCAAATTACAATTACCAATAAAAAAGTTTTAGAACTAGTACAACAAAACACGGTGCTTTATGACAAAACTGGCGAACAACATTATGATATTGTTTCAGCTTTTATAAAATCAATTCGTGGAAGCGACCCAAATGGTGCTGTTTATTGGTTGGCTAGAATGATTGAAGGTGGCGAAGATGTAAAATTTATAGCCAGAAGAATGTTGATTTTATCAAGTGAAGATATTGGAAATGCCAATCCAACAGCATTTATTATGGCAAACAATACCTTTCAAGCAGTAGCTACAATTGGTTATCCTGAAAGTAGAATTATCTTGAGTCAATGTGCGGTTTATTTGGCAACTTCGCCTAAAAGTAATGCGAGTTATATGGCTATTGGTGAAGCTCAAGCCGTTGTGAAACAAACAGGCGATTTACCTGTTCCTATTCATTTGAGAAACGCGCCAACTAAATTGATGAAAGAATTAGGATATGGTGATGAATACCAATATTCACATAACTATGCCAATAATTTTAGCGAACAAGAATATTTACCTGACGCCATCAAGGAAACTAAATTCTATGATCCGGGAAATAATTCAAGAGAAAACGGAACAAGAGAGTTCTTGAAAAATCGTTGGAAGAACAAGTATGGTTATTAGTGTTCAGCACTCAGTTTAAAACTTTACCTCTACTTTTTCTGAAACTAATTTATCGTTTTGATAATATTCGAAAAACCATTCGTTATTTCTTGCAAAAAAAACTCCTTGAATGCTATCTTTTTTAGCAATATAAAAATCTTTAGTAGAAGTATTTAAGATTTTATAAATCACTTTAGGTTCCGAATTGATCAACTGAAAACCATTTGCTATTGGTTGTGCAAATAAAACAACCTTATCAACCGAAGTTGCAATAGCCTTCACATCATTTGTTGTATCAACAACTTTTTCTATATTTTGTTTTACTGCTGCTGGCTCGCCAATCATTCCCTGATTTTTTTCTGTAGGTTGATATTTATGAGATTTCAAAATACTAAAACTTTCAAAAGCCATTCTTAATGCTTCATTATAGGCAACTTTATATTGTTTTTCTCTACTTGATCCTTCTTCAGATGTATATAAAACGGTTCCTCTGCAGTCTTTCAAAACTATTTTTACTTTCGTGGTAAAAAAATTATTATTGGGAACAAGGTCAACAAATACTTTATTACAATTATTCGAAACAAAATCATCCGGTGCAATTGCGCCAGTTAAATAGGTTTCAAAACCATACTTTTCCATAAAAAACTTGGTCAAAGCATTTAAATTATACATATTTTCCTCTTTAAGAAAACTGAACTTTGCCGGAACTAATGCGTATTTATAATCGTTTAAGTTTTGACCAAACCCAATAGAAGAAACTAATAAAAAAAGGAAAATATATTTTTTCATTACAAGTATTTTTTTAATTCCAATAAATGATGAACTTGCTTAATATCTGGCGGAATTTCTGTTTTATTTTCATTAAAATGAATGGCATCCATACCAAAATCTAACGCACCAATAACATCAGCTTCAATACAATCGCCAATCATTATGGACTGTTGTTTATTTGCTTTAGCCAAATTCAAGGCGTGTTGATAAATTATCGGATTTGGCTTTTTAACTCCTGCCATTTCTGAATTAGTAATAGTTGAAAAATAATCGGTTAAACCTGAATTGGCTATTTTTTTATACTGTACTTCAGCAAATCCGTTAGTGATAATGTGCAGATTAAAATTTGGCTTTAAGTAATTCAAAACTTCAATTGCTCCGTCAAAAAGGATATTATTCTCTGGTAGATAATTTATATAATCAACACTCATTTGATCAATTGCTAGATCAGAAATTGAATATTTCATTGCATCAAAAGAATCTTTCAGCCGTTTGTATCGCAATTCATCGTGAGAAATTTTATCTACTTGATATAATTTCCAACAAGCTTGGTTAATTGGCGCATAAATTTCAACAAATAATTTGGTATCAATTGAAGGATGGCTTTCTTTAAAAATTTTATCAAATGCCAATTCCGAATTCTTGTCAAAATCCCACAGCGTGTGATCTAAATCAAAAAAAATATCTGTGATGTTACTTTTAATCATTTAATTTCCTTTAACAATTACAACATTATCGGCATTGTAAATCCAATCGTCAACATCATTTTCATTGTATCTAAAAATACCCTCAATTGTTACATATTGATCGGTTTTTAATTTTGGCGTTGCTCCTTTAAAATGCAACCCAACAATTGATTCTGGTCCTGATTTTCCGCAGAAAAAACATGAAGCAAAAACATTTTTACTCAAGGCATAACTTTTATTATCGATCGGAACAATAAATCCTGATATATAAACTTTCTTCTTTCCTCTTAACTTGACTTTTTCATTAACAACAGGAAACTGAACCTCTCCATATTTGGAATGTTTTTTCATTACATATTTAATTTCTCCCAATATTTTCCAAGTTAAAGTATCACCTGCTACCTTTGTAAGTGGTGATGAATTGCTTCTAAATTCTTCTTTATTTGAAAAACTAAAGAACATAATTGCAGAAAAGAATACAATTACTAATTTGATTTTGTTATGCATTTGCTAATGTTTTTGAAATGTTTAAATTATATGCTTTTATTGCTGGAATGACCGCGGCAATTATTCCAACTACCAACGTTACAATCAATAATAATCCTTCTTGTTGCCAGATAATTTCGGTTGGATTAAAAGCCATTTTGAAATCATCTTGTGCTGAATTGGAAATATAACCTAATGCAAACCTACCAAAAATTGTTCCAATTAAAAATCCAAAAAAGCACAAAATAAGACTTTCAATTAAAATTAAAGAGAGTAACTGAAAACGACTCGCGCCATTAATTCGCATTAAAGCAAATTCGTATTTTCGTTCTTTCAATCTATTGTAAAGCGCTATAAAAATTGATATTCCTGAAATTATCATTATCGCATAAGCCAAATATTCTAAAGCCTTCAAACCTATACCGAACAAACTAAAAATTCTATTCACTTCAATTGCCGGAGAAGCCGCTTGCATTTTAGTATTTTGAGCAATAATTCTTGGCCACATTACGATTCCCATTTTATTCCTGAATTTTAATAAAACAGCTGTAATTTCCATATTTGGTTCATTCAAGGTCATCTCTTTAACGTGATGATGTTGCTCACCTTCTTGATGAACGTGCCCTTCCTCACCGTGCGCTGGATTTTCTTCTTCGTGCGATCCGTGCATTTGCCATACACTTGGAATATTTGAAAGAATTAAATTATCAACGACACTTCCGGTTGGAGATGCAATTCCAGAAACTTTATAATCAACATCTTCATGTACTTCGCCTTCTTTTGCTGAGCCGTGTGTACCTTGAAATTTATCGCCAATTTTCAAGTTTAATTTTTGAGCAACTTCGCTTCCGATAACCACTTCAAAATTTTTATCAAATAACTTTCCTTTAGCAATTTTGGCTTGGTACTTATCGAGATAATCTGAATTGGTACCAACGATTTTAAATCCTCGGTAATTATCACCAAATGCTAACGGAATTGCTTTTTCGATAAACGGATGATTCATCCATACTTTAGCCGAATCATAGCTAATATTTCCGGTAGGATTATCGATATGATAGACCGATGAAAGAATCAACTGCATTGGACTTCCTTGTGCGCCAAGAACTAAATCTACGCCATCAATATTACTAGAGAATTTCTCTTCAAATTGTTTTTGTAACAAAATCAAAACCGTAATAATTGCCACACTAGAGGATAATAATATAATACTCAAAAGTGTATTTAAAGGTTTGAACCAAATGTTTCTCCAAGCTAATTTTGCAATCATTTTAATTAAGATTTACTTGGTTAGAAAATTTGTTTTTTAATCGAGAATCGTGAGTTACAATTACCAATGCGGCTTTATATTCTTTAGATAATTTCTCTAATAAATCTGCAACTTTAAGGGCGTTTTCATCATCTAAACTTGATGTTGGTTCATCAGCCAAAAGTAATTTTGGTTCGTTTATTAAAGCTCTTGCTATAGAAACTCTTTGTTGTTGACCAATACTCAACTGAGAAGGTAATTTGTGCTTTTGATTTTCCAAATCCAATTCTGCTAATAATTTTTCAGCTTTCGCAACGGCTTGTTTACCTGTAGCTAACCACGAAGCTAAAACCACATTCTCTAAAACGGTCATCGATGCAATAAAATGAGATTGTTGCAAAATCAAACCAATATTTTGACCTCTAAATTGATCTAATTGCTTTTCGGAAAACGAACTAATATTGATTTCAGAAACTATGATTTCTCCTGATTTAGGCCTTAATAATCCTGCCAAAAGGTGCAATAAAGTAGTTTTACCTTTTCCGGAATTACCTGTAATAAGTAATACATCAGACGGATTACAAATCAAATCAGGAAATTCAAACTGGGTATCTTTATTGTATAAAAAACTTAAATTTTTTGTTTCTAGCATTTTAAAAAAATATGCTGCAAGTTACTTAAACAAAATCATTTATTTTCTTACTATTTTCTTAAAAAATTCCATCATCTTGAAAGCTATAATAACCTGTTTCAGTGATTATAATGTGATCAATTACAATTACATCAAGTTGTTTGCCAGCAATTTTTAATTTTTGAGTTATTTCCTTATCGGCATCACTTGCTACTAATTTTCCTGATGGATGATTATGAGTTAAAATAATGGATGTTGCATTTTGTTCAAATGCGGTTTTGAAAACAATTCTGCAATCGACAACGGTTCCGGTAATTCCGCCTTTTGAAAGTTGCGCTTTATGAATGACTTTATTAGAATTATTTAGATACAAAATCCAAAATTCTTCGTGAGGCAGTTCACCAATAATAGGTTGCATTATTTCGAAAACTGCTTTGCTTGAAGTTATTTTTTTGAGTTCTTCAGCGTCTTCGGTTCGTCTTCTTCTGCCTAATTCTAAAGCAGCAGCAATGGTGATTGCTTTTGCCTCGCCTATCCCTTTAAATTCGGTAAGTTTTTGAATTGATAATTTTCCAAGCTGGTTTAAATTGTTATCGACTGAAAATAAAATGCGTTGGCAAAGTTGCACAGCGCTCTCGTTTCGTGAACCAGAACCAATTAAAATAGCAAGTAATTCGGAATCAGATAAGGAAGATTTTCCTTTTAGTAGAAATTTTTCTCGTGGGCGATCGTCTTCAGCCCATTGATTGATAGGTGTGTACATATTTATTTTGGCGTTTATTAAAGTACAAATAACTATATTTTTTTAATGACTTCAAAATAAAATGATTAGAAATTTCGTTTGTATAAAAAAGCACCTATGAAATTTTTGATATTTATTCTAGTTATTTGTTTTTCTTTAGGCTGTAAAAAATCTGAAAAACTAGCTTTAAATAAAACTTCTTCGATTACTTCTTTGATAGAAAATCCAATAACATTTGAAGAAAAATTATCAAATGCTGCACTTTCCATCATAGATGCAAATGTGGTTTACACACCGGATTATGTTTCTTTAAAATATCCTAATGGTGATGTTCCTGCCAAAACCGGAGTTTGTAGTGATGTTGTAATTCGTGCCTACAGAAAACTTGGAATTGATTTACAAAAAGAAGTTCACGAAGATATGAAAGTTAACTTTTCAAAATATCCTACGAAATGGGGTTTGAAAAAAACAGACACTAATATTGATCACAGACGAGTACCAAATCTTGAAATTTTCTTTGAACGAAAAGGTAAAAAACTTGGAGTTTCAAATAATCCCAACGATTATAAAACAGGTGAAATTGTTACTTGGATGATTGGAGGAAAGTTGCCTCACATCGGAATTGTAACTCATAAAAAATCAGCTGATGGGAAACGACCTTTATTAGTTCACAATGTTGGTGGTGGACAAGTGTTGGAAGATTGCTTGTTTAGTTATGAAATTGTTGGGCATTATTTATTTAAAAATTAAGACTAACGATTTCTGATTTTACAATGATTCAATAATCGTCAATCTTAATTAAATATTTTTACTTCATCAACTCCTTTACCTCATCAAAATTCAATCCTCCATAATTTCCTGAACTCATTAATAGTAATGCAGAATTATCAAAATTTTGACTGAATAAGAAATTCTTGAAATCGGCTGGATTGGTATAAATAATTAAATCTTCTCTTTGAAAAGATTGTGCAATTTGCTCATAAGTTACTTCTTCAAGTTGCTTGATTTTTACTGCATCTGGAGAATAGAAAACTACAGCAACATCGGCAGCGTCGAGTGCGCCTTGATATTCTTTTAAGAATTCTGCATTCAAACTACTGTAAGTGTGCAATTCTAAACAGGCAATTAAAGTTCTATCTGGATATTGATTCTTAACCGCTTTTGTAGTTGCTGAAACCTTACTTGGTGAATGTGCAAAATCTTTATAAGCTACTTTTCCTTTTCCTTCAGCAATTTTTTCTAGACGCTTGCTTGCGCCTTTAAAGCTTGCAATTGCTTCATAAAAATCGGCTTCGTCAACACCCATATTTTGGCAAATCCACTTTGCTCCTGCTAGATTATTTAAATTATGTGCTCCGAAAACCTCAATTGGCATTGGTCCTTCTGGAGTTTCTAGCATTGTCGTTCCGTCCGCAACCGAATAATTTGGAGTTGAATAAGGTAAACGTCTTATGGTATTTGTAGTTTCTTCAGCTACTTTTTTAACAGTTTCATCTTCTTCGTTATAAACAAGGATACCGCCTTTTGTAATTTGATTTATAAAAATTTCAAATTGCTCTACATAATTTTCAAAGGTTGGAAACACATTTATATGATCCCAAGCAATTCCGGAAAGTAGCGCAATATTAGGTTGGTACAAATGAAATTTTGGTCGTCTATCAATTGGTGAAGAAAGATATTCATCGCCTTCAAGTACAATAAAATCATTATCTTCTGTAAGATGAACCATTGTATCAAATCCTTCAAGTTGCGCACCAACCATATAATCAACTTCGATATTATGATAATGCATCACGTGTAAAATCATTGAAGTTATAGTTGTTTTTCCGTGCGAACCGCCAATAACAACTCGTGTTTTATTTTTAGATTGTTCGTATAAAAACTCTGGATAAGAATAGATTTTTAACCCTAATTCTTCGGCTTTCAACAATTCAGGATTGTCAGCTTTGGCGTGCATTCCTAAAATAATAGCTTCAATATCATTCGTAATTTTTTCAGGAAACCAACCTAATTCTACTGGCAATAAACCTTTTTTTTCTAATCGTGATTTTGATGGTTCAAAGATAGCATCATCGCTTCCTGTAACTTGATATCCTTTATTGTGTAAAGCTAATGCTAAATTATGCATTGCTGCACCGCCAATGGCTATGAAATGTGTTCTCATTATTCTTGTTTGTGGTTAATGGTTTATTGTTTTTGGTTAACTATCGACTACAAACAATAAACTAGTAACATATTATTTTTCGAATTGTTCTTTTAACTTAGTAGCTTTCGCTTTGTCTTTAAATTTATTCAAATATAAATTGTACAACTTTTGAAATGTGGTTTTAGAATTACCAATTTCGTGCGCTTTTATATAACTAACTTCTGCTTTTTTATAACGATTAAAATATTCATCAATATATCCTTTGGAAAGATAACCATCAACTTTAGAAAGTTCCATAAGCTCATTGGAAAATTTTACAGCTTTAACTTCACTACCGCCAACAATTCCAGGCAATTCAATATAAAGCATCACCAATGCCCAACGAGAATCTATATGATTTACATCTAATTTTGCAGCAGTAAGAAAGGCATTTTCTACATCATCAATCATTCCCAAAGCCTTGAATTTATTGACTGATTTAGCTTTCATTCCTAAAGCACCGCCATATTTATACCAATAATCCGCAGATTTTGAAAATTGCGTTTTTAAAATCTTATAGTACTTTATTGCCTCGTCCCATTTTTTTTGATGACCTGCAATATCTCCAAGATACTCTATGGTTTTATAATTATTGGGATTAGATTTTAAATAACTTTCAAAAAGTACTTTGGCTTGCTGATATTTTTCTTGTTGATACAATTTTTCTGCCTTATCAAAATCAGAATCTGCCATCATATTGAAGGAAATTAGAAGTATTAAAAAAGAGAGAAATTTCATTGGTTTGTTATTATTTTTCAAAAGTAATAAAAGTTATGTATTAAAGATGAAAGTGTTTTAAAGAACTTAACATTTGTTCGATACAATTACTACTTAGCCCTGATTGTAGTGAAAATAAAAATGCCTTGATTGTTTCAAGGCATTTTTATTGTAGCGAAAAGCAGGAAAATGGACACCAAGAATTCCCGAGCCATTCGCTCATAAAAAAACTCCGAACTAATTTCTTAATTCGGAGTTGAGATTCCTACGGAATGACAAAATGGTTTACTTCACCAAAGTCATTTCGTCAACGATGTGTTTAGCACCTGAGAAGTTTTCGATAACCCAAAGTACATAACGAATATCAACGTTAATAGTTCTTTGTAATTTGTTATCAAAGATTACGTCACCTGCCATAGCTTCAATGTTTCCGTCAAAAGCTAAACCGATTAATTCTCCTTTTCCGTTCAGAACTGGCGAACCTGAGTTTCCTCCTGTGATATCATTATCTGTTAAGAAATTCACGTGAAGTGAACCATCTTTATCTGCATAACGACCGAAATCTTTGTTTTTATTCATTTCAATAATACGCGCTGGTAAATCAAATTCTTGATCTCCTTTTTTGTATTTTTTTACTTGACCAGCAAGTGTTGTATAATTATTTATTGTTGCGTCATTTCTTTTGTCAGCAGGAAGCGAACGAACTTTTCCGTAAGTTAAACGTAAAGTAGAGTTAGCATCTGGATATTTGATAGCACCAATTTTAGATTCTCTCAAACCTTCCACCAATAAACGGAATGAAGAAGCATAATCATTTTGAGCTTTAGTCAATTCATCTGTTCTTTTTCCGAAATGTGCTACCATATCATTTGATAAAACATATAAAGGATCGTTTGTCAACATAGCTTCGCTTGGTAAATCTAAGAAAGCTTTAATTCTATCAACTGAAGTAAAAATACTTAAATCGAAGGCTGCATTTACATATTTAGTAAAATCGTTATTGTTAGCATCTCCAATTTGTTTTACCATTGGAGCAATTGCAAAACCTGTTGATTTTGTAGCATAAGTTTTTAATTGAGCAGCAAGGATGTCTTTTTCAGCAGGAATGTGTAATTCTTTAAACATTTCTGTTGCCATTTCAGTAATCTGTGGAGCTAAAGTAGCACGTTTAGCCGCATCGGCTTTTACATAAGCATCTAACTGTCTTCCTAAACTTCTTCCGATTGTTCCAAAAGAAGATGTTCTGAATAATTGTTGTAGGTAATTATCGTGTCGTGACTTTTCATTAGTCATTGCATAAAACTTGTTGATCGTTGAAACTACGTTTCCGTATTTAGCTTTGTTAGCTGGTTTGTTAGCCCATTTATCAAACTTAGCTTCTTGAGCAGCTTTAGATTTTGCAGTACCAAATTTAGATAAAGCGTCAATCATTCCTTGACGGTTTTTCCAGTAGTTTGCTGTTGAAGCAAATTTAGAAGCATATACTAAATTTAAAGCATCGCTTTGGTTCATGTATTTCTTCATTCCATCCATACCTGTTTTAGCACCTTCAACCCATGCAGGATATGCAAATTTTACGTTTTGCTCAATTCCAGCTGCTGGCATCCAACGGTTGGTTCTTCCTGGATATCCAAGAATCATTGCAAAATCATTTTCTTTAACTCCACCTAAATTAACAGGTAAATAATGTTTTGGTTTTAATGGAACGTTATTTTCAGAATATTCTGCTGGCGAACCATCAGCGTTTGCATAAACTCTAAACATAGAGAAATCTGCTGTGTGACGTGGCCATTCCCAGTTGTCCGTATCACCACCAAATTTTCCTAAACTTTCTGGTGGAGTTCCAACTAAACGTACGTCTTTATAATCTTGATAAACAAAATAGTAGTATTCATTTCCTTGAAAAAACGGACGAACAGAAACTGTATATTTTCCGCCTTCGTTGTTTTCTTTTTCAATTTTAGCAATTTCTTGGTTGATAGCTTTTTCTCTATCTGCTTCAGACATTGAAGGGTTTACAACAGCTAAAATTCTTTTTGTACAATCGTCCATACGGACAAAGAAACGCACATATAAACTTGATGGTTTCATTTCTGACTTTCTGTCTTTGGCCCAATAACCATCTTTTAAATAATTTTTTTCTGCAGAAGACAATTCAGCAATAGCATCATATCCGCAGTGGTGATTGGTTAAAACTAAACCGTCTTTAGAAACGATTTCGGCAGTACAACCTCCGTTGAATTGAACGATGGCATCTTTCAAACTGTGATTGTTGATGCTGTAAATTTCTTGAGCAGTCAATTGCAAGCCCATTTTTTGCATATCGCGGTGATTTAAACGTTCGATGAACATTAAAAACCACATTCCTTCGTCAGCTTTAACACTTGTAGGAATAAGCATTATGGCTGCAATTAAGGATAACATAATTTTTTTCATAATTGAAATGTAAAAGGTTAATTTAGATTTTATAATAGTCTATCAAAAAGCAAATTTGTTACATCATTTGTAGCATATCTGCTAATTTTAGCCTTGCGAAAGTAGTGATTTTTGAGGATTTATTAAAACTGTGAAACAAAAACCTAGTCTTTAAAGTGAAATTTAACTTTACGTTAGGAAATTTAAAACACAAAAAAAGCCTCGAAAAAATCGAAGCTTTAGTTTATTTAGAAATATCTTACAAACCGTGACTGTTCTCAGGTTTTTCATCTTCTACATTTAGCATTTCCCAAAGTTTGTCTTTTAACTCTGTCAAACCTTGTTGCGCAACTGATGAAATAAACATATATGGAATACCGAGTTTAGATTTATCTAGAAGTTGTTTCATTTCGGCTTTTAATTCATCATCTAGCATATCGCATTTTGAGATTACTAAAAGTCTATCTTTATCCAACATTTCTGGATTGTAACGACGTAATTCGTCTAATAGAATTTCGTATTCTTTTTTAATATCATCAGCATCAGCTGGAACTAAAAATAATAAAGTTGAATTTCTTTCAATATGACGTAAGAAATAATGACCTAAACCTTTACCTTCGGCTGCACCTTCAATAATTCCAGGAATATCTGCAATTACAAACGATTGAAATTCTCTGTAAGCAACAATTCCTAAATTAGGTTTTAAAGTTGTAAACGGATAATCCGCTATTTTAGGTTTAGCAGAAGTTAAAACTGAAAGTAAAGTTGATTTTCCTGCATTTGGGAAACCTACTAAACCAACATCTGCAAGAACTTTTAATTCCAGAATAACATCCAATTCTGTTGAAGGCATTCCGGGTTGTGAATATCTTGGCGTTTGATTAGTTGAACTTCTAAAATGCCAGTTTCCTAAACCTCCTTTTCCTCCTTGAGCTAGAATTCTTTCTTCACCGTGTTCTGTGATTTCAAAAAGAATTTCTCCTGTTTCGATATCTTTTACAACAGTACCTAATGGCACTTCAACGTATTTATCTTCTCCATCGTGACCAGTACTTCTTGAACTTCCTCCATCGCCACCGTGACCACCACGCATATGTTTTACAAATTTCAAATGAAATAATGTCCAAAGATTTTTGTTTCCTTTTATATAAACGTGTCCACCACGACCACCATCACCACCATCTGGACCGCCTTTTTCAATAAATTTTTCTCTATGTAAATGCGTAGAACCTTT
>NZ_JAIXTJ010000005.1 GCF_027483985.1 Flavobacterium sp. | reverse complement strand
GGAGCAGATTCGATACCACCACCAGCTCTTCTTGAACTATTTTGCGTAATTGATGTACCATTTGCAGAGAAAGTTCCAGCAAAGTTGAATACACCACCACCAGAACCAGCACCAGTTACCGCTTGATTAGAAGCAATAGAACCACCAGTTACATTTACAGTTCCTGCAGCGATATAAATACCACCACCACCATCAGTTGGAGCAGCAGCACCAAGTGAAATGTTAGAAGTGATTGCAGAATTATTATTTATGGTGATTGTACCATTTGTATTTGTGATACCACCACCTTTTAAGTTAGCAGAGTTATTAGCAATAGTTGTATTGCTGATATTTACCGCAGCACCATCATTTAAGATACCACCACCAAGACCTAAAGTACCATTAGCATTGTTGTTAGAAACAGTTGCATCAGTTACATTTAAAGTACCTACTTGGTTGTAAAGACCACCACCGCCATTGTCAGCTAAATTACCAGAAGCAGTGTTTCCAGAAATAGTTGTTCCAGTTACAGACATTGTTCCAGAACCATTCCATAAACCACCACCTTCAGCACCAGCTACGTTATTGTTAACTGTTCCACCAACGATAGTTGCATTACCAGAACCAGAGATATGGAAACCACCACCATTACCTGGAGCCGCAATTGCTGGAGACACTCCTGTATTGTTATTTGTTAATGTAACGTTATTTAAGTTTGTTGTTGTACCAGCAACAGCTTCAATACCACCACCAGCTCTATTCGATCTATTTCCAGTAATAGAAGAATTAGTTATTGTAACAGTAGCTCCAACATCTGATAAAATTCCTCCACCAGATCCTGCAGTACCATTTGCTATGTTGTTACTAATTATGGTGTTATTTTGAATGATTAAAGTTCCAGCATTTAATTGATAAATACCACCACCACCATTGTCAGCGGCATTTCCTGATGCAGTATTTCCATTGATGGTAGTTCCGTTAATTGTCATTGTTCCAGAACCATTCCATAAACCACCACCTTCAGAACCAGCAAGGTTATTGTTAACTGTTCCACCAGTGATGTTGATAGTACCAGGGCCAGTCATGTGTAATCCACCACCATTTCCTGGTGCATTAAATACGGTGTTACCATTTAAAGAAACATTTGTCATATTAATAGTAGAAGAGCCAGCAGTGGCATTTCCTTCAATACCACCACCAGCTCTATTTGCTGTGTTCCCAGTAATAATTGTATTTGTTAAGTTTAACGTTGAACCTACATCATTTAAGATTCCTCCTCCAGAACCTGCGGTACCGTTTGCAACGTTATTAGAAATTGTAGAATCTGAAATAGTTAAAGTACCATTATTAAGATTATATAATCCGCCGCCACCATTATCACTAGCATTACCTGAAGCAGTATTTCCTGTGATTGTAGTTGTTGTAACAGTCATTATTCCAGTTCCGTTCCATAATCCACCACCTTCAGCAGCAGCTATATTATTGGTTACTGTACTACCGCTAATAATAGCATTACCATTTCCAGTAATGTGAAGACCACCACCATTTCCTGGCGCAGCAGTAGCTGGTGCAACTCCTGTATTGTTAGAAGTTAAAGTTACATTTGTTAATGTAGTCAATGTTCCTGCAGTAGATTCAATTGCTCCACCTGCACGATTTGAAATGTTTCCAAAGAATAAAGTATTCTCTGCTGTTAAATTGGCTCCTGCTCCAACAAAAATTCCACCACCACTTCCGTTTGTTGCATTGGCAACACTACTTGAAATTGTAGAATTTGTTAAAGTTAGGTTTGCACCAACTAATTGTATGGCTCCACCATTTGCAGCAGCACCATTAGTAAGTGTAAGTCCGTTGATGAAGAAACTGCCAGCAGTCACATCAAAAATTCGTCCATTGGCGTTACCATTTACAGTAGTATTCGCTGCTCCGTTTCCGTTTAGAGTTAGAGATTTGTCTACTGAAATTTGTCCTTGGGTCAGAAGGATCGTGGTAACACTAGGATCAATACTAATAGTTGCGCCCGGTGAAGCGGCTGCAATCTGACTTCTTAATGTTCCGGCGGAACCATCGTCAGCACTACTCGTAACGGTTTGTCCAAATGCAGTTACACTTCCGAAGAAGATAACCATCATGCAAACAAACGAATTCAAAGTAAATCTTTTTTTCATGATATAGTGTTTAAGTTAATAAGTTAGTATATACGAGTGGAAATTTTCCTTGGTTTTTTATTTTTTATTTTTTTTCAAAATTTATCTAAAATCCTATTAATTAGTAGGTTGTTGATTTCAAATAAACATTCCAAAATTATTTGTGGATTCTATTATTTCTTTGTTATCGCGGAGTATTTAAATTAAAATAATCGACTTATTTTTGTAAAAAAAAATAAATTTTACTTTTTAAATAGACGCTAATTTTATGAAGATAAATCCTAAGAACGGAATTGATCAATTACTATTTGGAATGAAAGAACAAGATGTTATTTCAATTTATGGTAATCCAGACAAAAAATTTGAAGATGATGATGCCAATCGAATCTTTTTATACAATCAATACAAAATGAGATTAACATTTTATGAAGATGAAGATTTTCGTTTGGGATATATTATTACTTCGAATGCCAACGCTGTTTTGTTAGATAAAAAAGTAATAGATACTAATACAGATGAATTAATCGCCTCATTACCATTTAATTCTTGGGAGAAAGAAGATTTTGATTCTACAGAAAATCATTTTAACGAAAGTAATTGGTTGACCTTACAATCAGAATATAATAAAGTTATAAGAGTAGAACTTGGTGCGATTATCAATGATAATGACGAGTTTGAATGGAAATTTAAAAAATAATTATACAAAAAAACACCCCAAAAAGTTTTGTACTATTTGGGGTGTTTTTACAAAAGTGTTGTTGTATTAGTTATTAATCTTTAATAATTCAACTTCAAAAATTAAATCGGTTTTTGGAGGAATAACACCACCAGCACCTCTTTCACCATAAGCTAACTTATAAGGAATAAAAAATTTGTATTTAGCACCTTCTTTCATCAATTGAACTCCTTCTGTCCAACCCGGAATTACTTGGTTTAATCCGAAGTCTATTGGTTGTCCACGTTGTACGCTGCTATCAAATACTTTTCCGTCTAAAAAAGTACCTGTGTAATGGACTTTTACATTACTAGTTGCTGTTGGGTTTGCTCCAGTTCCTTCTTTTAAAACTATATATTTAATTCCGCTTGCGGTAGTTTTTCCTTTTTCATCGAATTCTTTTAAGATTACAGCATTGGCAGCAGCTCTATCAGCTGCTTCTTTAGCTTCTTCAGCAGCTTTATTGATAAAATAATCATTGAAAACTTTTGGAGCATCAAATTTTGTAGCTTCTTGACCTTTTCTAACAATTGTTACTTTGGTAATCACATCATTTTGTTCTATATCATTAACAACGTCCATTCCTGTTACAATTGAACCAAATACGGTATGCTTACCATTAAGGTGAGGAGTTTCTTTGTGGGTAATAAAGAATTGTGAACCGTTTGTTTTTGGTCCAGAATTAGCCATAGAAAGTATGCCGCCTTTGTCGTGAACTAGGTCTGTAATTTCATCTTTGAAAGCATAACCTGGTCCGCCAGTACCATTTCCAAGTGGATCACCACCTTGAATCATAAAATCTTTTATTACTCTATGAAACTTTAATCCGTCATAGAATTTTTTTCCTTTATAATTTTCAGATACCTTCGGATTTGTTCCTTCTGCTAACGAGATAAAGTTCGCAACTGTAACAGGTGTTTTTTTGTATTCTAAACGCAATACAATTTTGCCTTTTGTTGTTTCAATTTCAGCAAAAATTCCATCATTTGGATTGGCAACTTTAGGAGCGGTTTGTGCCACTGCTTTTTTTACGGTCGCTTTCTTTTTGGTTTGGGCATTTGTTGTAATTGTTAATCCTAAAAAGAGTAACAACATGATTTTAAATTTCATTTTCATTGTAACAAGTTTAATGTTTAATTGCTTTATAATTTATCTAAAATTTCTACTTCAAAAATAATATTTGCATTTGGCGGAATTACATCTCCGGCACCATTTTCACCGTATCCTAAATTAGAAGGAATGAATAAAATTGCTTTATCACCAATATTCAATTTAGATAATCCTTCTTCAAATCCAGGAATAGCAGCACCTTTTGAACCACAAACAAATGGCAATGGGCTGTATTCATTTCGTGATGCTTTTTGCGGATCAAATTTACCAAAGGCAGTTGCTATTTCTGCCAAGCTTGTATCAAATAATGTTCCGTTTTCTAAATATCCAGCATATTGAACATAAATTTCTGTGCCATCAGCAGGTTTCTTACCAGTGCCTTTTTTCAAAATAGCATATTGTAATCCTGATGGTAACTTTGTAGCAGCCGCTTTTTGTTGTGCAAAAAAGGCAATTTTATCGGTGATCGCTTTTTTAAGAGCTTCGGCGTCAATTGCGGCTTGTTTTTTTTGCTTTTCGGATTCTACTTTAAAATAATCACTAAATACTTTTACTGCATCAAATTTTTTGGCAGCTTCACCTTTGCGGATAATTGTCACAGAATTGATGGCATCATTTTGCACAATTGTATTTACAACTTCCATTCCGTTTTCAACAACGTGACCAAAAATGGTATGTTTTCCGTCTAACCAAGGCGTTTCTTTAATGGTGATGAAAAATTGACTGCTGTTTGTAGTTGGTCCTGAATTAGCCATTGCTAATAATCCGCCTTTATTGAATTTTAAATCGGTAATTTCATCTTTAAATTTGTAACCAGCATCTCCAGAGCCGTTTCCTAATGGATCACCACCTTGAATCATAAAATCTTCTGCGTCTCCGTTAGCTTTTGAAATTACTCTATGAAATACCAATCCATCAAATAATTGTTTTCCTTTTAATTCACTTGAAACAAAGGTATTGGTTCCTTCTGCTAAAGTCACAAAATTAGCAACTGTAATAGGTGTTTTCTCGTATTCTAGTGCAATTAAAATAGTACCTTTTGAAGTTTCAATTTCTGCATATAATCCGTCTTTCAAATTAGTGTGTTCGTCTTTACATCCTACCAAAAGAGATGAAATTAGGGCAACTACTATTAAAATTTTATTTTTCATTCTGATTATTATTCTATTGTTTATTTTCGGGTTTAAAATCATTTAAAGTTACGGTGCATATTAATGGTTCGTTGGTTCCAATTCTGCGGTCATCGCCGTGATAGCCATAACCTAAATGCGATGGAAACAAGAACGTAACTTTTTCGTTTTTGTGCATTTGTTTGATTCCTAAACGCAAACCAGACATTATGTTTTGTTTGTCAACAATATAAGTTTGTGGTTTAAGTTCTAATTGCGAATATATAATGTTTCCTGCAATGTCTTTTATTTCATAATCAAAAAATGCAACATCTCCTTTTTTAGGACGTAAGGTATCGCGATCATTCTTCACTTCATAATGATACCAATAACCTTTTTGAGAGGTTAAATATTTGATTTGAGGATTGCTTTTAATGATGGAATCAATTTGTTTTTCTTCTCCTTTGATTAATTTCTTATTACGTTCTACCGATTCATTCATAAAAGCACCTGAATTCCTTGAAATAGGCATTCTTGCTTGCTGTTCTTTACATCCAATTAAGGTTGTAAGAAGTAACAAATAGACTAGTATTGTTTTAATATTTCTCATAGTTATAGTGCGATTTTAGAAATAATTTGTTCAAATTTTTTGATAGTATTTGCTAAAGAATCATTTGATTTTCCTCCAGCTGCATTGATGTGTCCACCACCATTAAAATGTTCTCTTGCAAATTGGTTTACATCAAAGTCACCTTGCGAACGAAACGAAATTTTAATAATATTTTCATCACGATGTTCGATAAATATAGCTGCAAAAACAATGCCTTTAATCGTTAAGCCATAATTTACAATACCTTCGGTGTCGCCTTTAACATAATTGAATTCGTCGAGTTCTTTTTGAGAAAGCGAAATATAAGAGGTTTTCTTGTCAAAAATCACTTTCATATTTTGCATAGCTCTACCAAGAAGTTGCAATCGATCATAGGAATTATTGTCAAATAATAATGTAGGAATTTCAGTATTTTCAACACCTAAATCTATGAATTCAGCAACAATTCGATGCGTTGTTCCCGTAGTTTTCGGAAATCTAAATCCGCCAGAATCAGTTAATATTCCAGTGTAAAGGCAAGTGGCAATCGTTTTGTCAATCAATGATTTTTTTCCTAAATAGGAAATGAAATTATAAACCATTTCACAAGTAGAACCAAAAGAGGTGTCCGAATAAGTTACAACAGCATACGAATCAGGAGATTGATGGTGGTCAATCATTACTTTTGGTGCCTCAAGTTTACTTAAAACGTGTTCCATTTCACCAGTGCGATGCAATGCATTAAAATCTAAAGTAAAAATCAGCTCTGCTTCCTTTAGAATTTCAGTGCAAGTTACTTTGTCATTTTCATAAATAAGAACTTCCTTTGACGATGGCAACCAAGCCAAAAAATCTGGAAAATCATTGGGCGCAATAACTACTGGTTTGTGATTTAATTTTAGTAAAAAATGATTTAAACCTAAAGTAGAACCCATAGCATCGCCATCGGGACTTCGGTGTGGAATAATTGCAATTTTTTTTGGTGTGCTTAATAACTCTTGAAGGAGTAAAATATCTTTTTCATTCATAGGTTGCGAAAATACTAAAAATTAACACAATCTAACTACAGATTAACACAGAATTTTAAGTTTTACTATCTAAATATAATCTCTTTTTTTAAAAATTAATGGCGGTTTCCTTTCCAAGTTCCGCCATATTTGTAGTGTTCTAATTTTTGCGATTTTTCGCAGCATATTCGGCAAACAAAAAGCCAAGTTTTTCCTTTTTGAATTTGAATTCTAAACAGCACTGATTCTTCTGCTTTGCACAATTCACAGGTTTTAGTTTTCAAATTTTTTACTATTTAATTCCTCAAGTGTTACATATTCTAAAGCTTTGCTATTAGTCGCTTCAAGCAAAACTGGTGGAGCAACTCCTGCATTGAGTGCTTCTTTCCAACGCAATGCACATAAACACCAAACGTCACCTGGTTTTAAACCTGGAAATCCACTAGACGGATAGGCTGAAATTAAATCATTTCCTTTAGAAAGAGAATATTTTAAAAACTCGTCAGTAACTACTGCTGCAATGACATGCACGCCACGATCATTGGCATCAGTTGAACAATAACCATTTCTGTAGAAACCTGTTAGAGGATCTAAACTTGCCAGCTGTAATTCGGTTCCAAGAACATTTAATTGATTCGGTTTCATCGTGCTTTTTTTTAAGTCTTTGCTATTTTTTATCAAACAATTTTCTTCTTTTTTGGTTTTGTTTTGAGCCAAACTTGTATTCACAATAAGTGTTATCGTTAAAGAAACAAAAGATATAATTTTAGAGGAATTCATTATTTAAATTGTATTTATTTAGTGAGTGTTAGACCAAACCAAACAGCCATCAAACCTAGTAATATACTTAATCCAATGTAACCAAAAGCTACTATGGAATTATTGTTTTGTAAAAGCGAAAAATTTTCATAACCAAAAGTTGAAAAAGTGGTATAACCGCCGCAAAATCCTGTGATCAAAAACCATTTCAAATTACTATTAGCTACATTGTTTTTTTCTAAAATTCCAATTAGTAATCCAATTAAAAAACATCCTAAAACATTAGTAATAAAAGTAGCTAACGGAAAATGATTTGACCAGTATTTATTGACAAAAACGGCTGTTAAGTATCGTAAAACGCTTCCTATTGCGCCACCAAGAGCTATGTAAAGAATGGTTTTCAACATTTTAGATTAATATTCATCAGGCAAATTTAGCGTTTTTCTCAGTATAATTTCAAAGGCATCGTCTGAAGGTTGTGGCATTTTTGAATTTACAAATTTTCCGTTTGGGTCAATTAAGATAAACCTCGGAATAGAAGCAACATTATATTCATTACAAAACAATTCTTTATCGTTTATGTGCCAATTAGCTATGGATTTAGTTTTAGTTTTGGTTTCGATATACCATTTTTTCACATCGTCATCGATACTCAAGCTCACAAACTGAACCTTTTCTTTTTTGTATTTCAAAGCCATTTTTTCAAAGTACGGTGCTTGTTCTCTACACGGTCTGCACCAAGTTGCCCAAACATCGATTACTGTATATTTTCCTTTTAAATCAGATAATTTTACAGCTGTTCCATCAATATTTTTTGCAAGTAATTCAGGTGCTATTTTTCCTCTTCCGATGCTTTCTATTTCTTTGTAAACATTCTTTATTTTGCTTTGGTAATTTTTATTTTCAAATTTTGACGGATTAGCTACTATTAGATTGTTTCGTTCTTCGCTACTAGTCGCGTCTTCAAGACTTTTGCGCACTTGCCAAAACAATAATTTATCTTTAAAGCTACTCGGTTTTAATTTTGATATTTCAGTAATAGCTTTAGTATTGTCATCAACTTCTTGGTTGTTTTTTTGAATTAATTGACTTTTTACAAAATTAAAATAGCTTTCATTACTCAATAAACTTTCATCTTGAAGAGATAATTTAGTTTGCATTTCTTTAATACCAGGACTTGCTGTTGTCTTCTCGTCAGGATAAAGTGCAGCTCGTTTTTTAACTAAGTCGTTCCAAAAATTCAAGTATCTTGTGGTAACCAATTTTTCACTTCGTTCCCTAAAATCTTCTTTGGCGATATAATTGTCAATAGTTCTAAATTTACTTGGTTTGGCTAATTCTTCTTTCCATTCGGTGTAAATTCCTCTAATGATTTTGTCTGGTTCATCAAGATTTTGATTTTCTTTTATTGAATATTCAACCATACTCCAATCGAATATCGAATTCGGATTTGTTTGATTTTCGGCTAATCTTGTACCTTTAAAAGTAAGCTCGATGTTACGACCATATAATTTTGCACTTAAGTTAATACTGTCTTTGGTACCAAAGAATAATTGATTAGTATACTGACCATCAAAATTAAATTCATAATAGTCAGTGATGACATTCTCTTTTATTTCATAATGAAATTGGTTGTTTTTTATTGGAATAATCGCAATGGTATCATTAACAATAGCATCTCGTATGTAAATATTTTGAAACTTTTGCTTACTTTCAATGGTTCCACAAATAATGGTTCGGTTGTGATTTTTCATTTGATTTGGAACTAATAGCCAAAATAATAATCCGCCACCAAGAAGTAGTACCGCTAAAACACTGATTATTCTTTTGGAATTTCCGAAAAATGCTAATTTAAATTCTTTGTGTTTGTACCATTCAAAACCAATGTACAAGACAATTATACTTCCGATAAGACTAATGTATTCTGTAAAAAGAAATAAATATCCAAGCTGACTGCCAGTAGTAGTTGAAGTTACTTTTGATAAAATGTCATAAGGATACCAAACCGGTGCAAGTTGCAAAGGCGTTAAAAATAAAGTCAATAATAATCCGAAAAAACCGATAAGTATCGACCAAATAAAACTAGAAATTACAACCGATACAAAATATTGAATAGCAGTTATCAATAAAGAGGCTACAAACAATCGAAGTAGCAGAGAAAAGAAAAGTGTAACAGGAAGTTCTTGTGTTGCAATTTTCGGAACCGTTATAATGTGACTTAACAACCAAGAACAAACAATGGAAAAGATCAAAAAAGAAAGTATCGAAATTAAATTGGCTATCAATATGGTCGTAAATTTCGAAAAATAGATGGAGAATTTATACGACGGTTGTGTTTCCATCAATTGCCAACCGCCATTTTTATGGTCAATTTGAGTAATTCGACTCACCATAATGATGATAAATAAGGGAAAGAAAAAAAACGTAAACGGATTCAGACTAGACTCAATGAATTTACTATAAATATTGAAAGGAATTTCGGTTTTGGTTTCGTCGGTATTGTTTATTATCTGTACGATAAAAAATAATATTGGTGAAATAATTCCCATAACAAGGCTTGTCCAATAAAATCCGGTGCCTCTTTTCTTGATATGCTCTGCTTTAAGCGCAGTTATAAAGTTGGTTATTTTAGTTTTCATGGCTAGTTTTTTTCATCAGTTATTGTTAAGAACCATTCTTCCAATCCGTCAAGGATTTTAACTTCATACAGCAAAGCGTTTTGCTCCGTCAGATTTTTGATAAAACCTGGAATTTGAGTTTTGCTGCCAATTTCTAACGTAAATTGATGATTGGAAATCAGTTGTATTGTTGGATACTCGCTTTTTAATTTTTCATACCATTGTTCGGCGTCATCAATAGTAACTTGTATTTTGCTAAAACTTGATTTTTCAGAAAGAGCTGCCATTGTGCCTTCAAATTGTAAAGTGCCTTTATTGATAATCCCAACGTGCGTGCACATTTTTTCAATTTCACTAAGCAAATGACTTGAAACAAATATCGTAACGCCTCGTTCTTTGTTGAGTTTTACAAGTAGTTTTCTAATTTCAATTATTCCGTTCGGATCTAAACCATTAACTGGTTCATCAAGCAATAACAATTCGGGTTCGCTCAACAAAGCCATCGCAATAGCCAATCGTTGTTTCATTCCTAAAGAGTATTGCTTAGCTTTTCGGTCGCCATCTTTTGCTAAGTCAACCAATTCAAGAGTTTCCTTGATTTTATCTTCCGATATTCCTCTAAGTTTTGCAATATAGCGAAGGTTGTCTAAACCACTTAAATGCAGATATAATGCAGGTGATTCTACTAACGAACCAATTTTATTAAAAACCAAAGGCAATTGTTCTATCAACGCTTGGTTAAACAGTTTTATGGCATTTCCTTGTTCAGGAATTATTCCGGTTAGCAGTCGCATTGTAGTTGATTTTCCGGCGCCATTCGGACCCAAAAAGCCATAAATAGAACCTTTTGGAACTTTAATTGAAATGTTATTTAATACTTTTCTGCCTTTGGAATACTCAAAGTTTAAGTTTTCTGTTTCAATGATATACTCAGCCATATAAATTTGTTTGTAGCTAAAGTAAGTAAAATAATACAATAATAAATTTATATTCTACTTTTTATTTTCTCTTAAAAATAGTACTTTTGCACATGCAACACAACGTACTTATTTTAGATTTCGGCTCGCAATACACACAACTTATTGCACGCCGCGTTCGCGAATTAAATATATTCTGCGAAATTTTTCCTTACAACAATTATCCAACTGATTTATCGTCTTACAAAGCGGTTATCCTTGGCGGAAGCCCATACTCGGTGCGCGCTGAAGATGCTTTGAAGATAGATTTATCGCACATTCGTGGCAAATTACCTTTGCTTGCCGTGTGTTACGGTGCGCAATATTTGGCCCATTTTTCTGGTGGTGAAGTTGCAGCTTCGAACATTAGAGAATACGGAAGAGCAAATTTGACTTACATTAAACAAGACGAAGTTTTCTTTGAAAATGTAAACCTCAATTCACAGGTTTGGATGAGCCACAGTGACACCATTAAACATTTACCAACCAACGGTGTTAAACTAGCAAGTACCAACGACGTAGAAAATGCGGCTTATAGAATTGAAGGCGAAACAACTTACGCCATTCAGTTTCACCCAGAGGTATATCATTCGACTGACGGAAAACAAATGCTTGAGAATTTCTTGGTAAAAATTGCCGAAGTTCCTCAAAATTTTACTCCGAATGCTTTTGTTGACGATTGCGTTAAAGATTTGCAAGAAAAAGTTGGAAATGATAAAGTAGTTTTAGGACTTTCTGGCGGTGTAGATTCTACAGTTGCAGCGGTTTTATTACACAAAGCGATTGGAGCAAATCTATATTGTATCTTCGTGAATAACGGATTGTTACGCAAAAATGAATTCGAAAGCGTTCTAGAACAATATAAAGGAATGGGATTGAATGTTAAAGGTGTTGATGCTTCGGCACGTTTTTTGGATGAATTGGCTGGAGTTGATGATCCTGAAACTAAACGTAAAATAATAGGACGCGTCTTTATTGAAGTTTTTGACGATGAGTCGAAAATTATTGAAGACGTAACTTGGTTGGCACAAGGAACCATTTATCCGGATGTTATCGAATCGGTTTCGGTTAAAGGTCCGAGTGCGACTATAAAATCGCATCATAATGTTGGCGGTTTGCCTGATTTTATGAAGTTGAAAATCGTTGAACCACTTCGAATGTTGTTTAAAGACGAAGTGCGAAGAGTAGGCGCAACTTTAGGAATTGATCCGGAGTTATTAGGAAGACATCCTTTTCCTGGTCCAGGATTATCAATTAGAATATTAGGCGATATTACACCAGAAAAAGTGCGTATCTTGCAAGAAGTTGATGCCGTTTTTATCAACGGATTAAAAGAACACGGATTATACGATAAAGTTTGGCAAGCAGGAGCAATTTTGCTTCCAGTAAATAGTGTAGGAGTAATGGGCGATGAACGAACTTACGAAAAAGTAGTGGCACTTCGCGCAGTAGAATCTACCGACGGAATGACCGCTGATTGGGTGCATTTACCCTATGAGTTTTTGATGAAAATCTCAAATGAAATCATCAATAAAGTGAAAGGTGTGAATAGAGTTGTATATGATATTAGCTCAAAACCACCAGCAACTATTGAGTGGGAATAATCATTTGGTAGTGATCAATTTGCAGTTTGGGATTTGGAATTTTTTAATTGGAATTTAATTTCTTAATGGTTTAATATTTTAAAAGATATGTTTAAAAGAGTAATTTGTATAATTGTATTGATGTTTGCGACTTCTATTTTCGGACAGAATTATACTAAGCACAAAGTGGCTAAAGGCGAGACGATTACTCAAATTGCTCAAAAGTACAAAGTGACACCTTATGATATTTATAAGTTAAATCCAGATTCTCAAAACGGGATTCAGCCTGATGCTATTTTACTAATTCCTAAAAGTATTGAAAAAGTAACTTCAAAGGAGGTGCCATTTAAGGAAAAAACATATGTAGTAAAAGCAAAGGAAACTCTTTATAGTATTGCAAAAGAGAATAATGTAGAAATTTCAGATTTAGAAGAAGCAAATCCATTTTTGAAAACAGATGGATTGCAACCTGGCCAAGTTTTGAAAATATTGAAGTATGAAGAACCACCAAAAGTACAAGCAGGAACAAAGATGTTCTCAACTTATGAAGTGCTCGCAGGCGACACTAAATATAGTATTTCAAAAAAATATGGAATTTCGGTTGAAGAATTAGAAAAACAAAATCCAGAGATTAAAGACAATCTTCCTGTTGGTTTCAAATTAAAAATAAACAGCAGTCAGAAAACTGTTGCACCAACTGAAGTAGTAAAACCAAAAGCTGAAGTTTCTCAAAAAAACACGCTTGAATATACAGTAAAATCAGGCGAAACAATGTACAGTTTAACTAGGCTTTTAGGATTATCCGAAGCTTCATTAATTAGTTTAAACCCTGATTTGAAAGAAGGAGTAAAAGAAGGAATGATTTTAAAAGTGCCTTCTACTTTATCATTTACCAAAGAAAATAAAAACAGTTTGAAAGATTTATCCAAATCTATTTCTAGTCAAAAAAGAAAAGAATTGGTGTTGTTCTTGCCTTTCAACGCTTCAAAAATTCAAAACGATACAGTTACTTCAATTTCAGAACGATTAAAGAAAGATAAATTTCTTAACATGACTTTAGATTTTTATGCTGGAGCTTTGATGGCCATAGATTCTGCTAAAGTTCTCGGGATGAATCTTGATATAAAAATTTATGATTCGCAAGAAACTAAAAATTCAACAAGTGCACTTTCAGTAATTTCAAATAATGATTTTTCCTCGACCGATGCTGTAATTGGTCCGTTTTATCAAGTAAATGTCGAAAAAGTAGCCGATGCTTTAGAAAACAAAAACATTCCGGTCATTTCACCTTTGTCTAGAGATGAAGGTAAATCATATAAAAATTTGTATCAATCTATGCCACACGCTGATGCGGTTAAAGGTGCAATGTTTAGTTATATGCAATCCAAAAACGGAAATATAATTGCAGTAATTGATCCTAAAAAGACTTCGATAAAAGAGTACATACAAGATTTTCAAAAAGAAGTTAAAATAGTTGGCGTTACCGAAAAAGGTGGATTTGTTGCTGACAGTATCAAAAAACATTTTGTAAAAGACCGAATAAATTATGTAGTTATGGCTTCTGAAAAAACCGGAACTATTTTTACAACAACATCAGCAATGTCAAGTGCAATGAAAGAATATCAAGTACAATTGGTAATTTTAGAACCTAACGAAACACTTGATTTCGAGGAAATTGCTCTTTCAAGATTGACCAAATTAAAAATGGCTTATCCTTCAGCAACGAAAGATAACGATTCTGATGAAGCATTAAGGTTTGAAAGAGCTTTTAAAAAGAAAAATAAAATACTTCCAAATCAATATGCTGTTCGTGGATTTGATTTAACATTCGATACAATGTTGCGATTAGTTCAAGACAAACCTTTTGAAGAATCTATCAATAACGATGCTACTGAACAAGTAGAAAGCAAGTTTGATTATGCCAAGAAAATTTCAGGTGGTTTTGCCAATAACGGAATTTACATTTTGTATTACGACGAAGATTTAACAATAAAACAAGCGCAATAATGGCCACATCTAAAGTTACTTATTTAGGAGATTTACGAACATCTTCCATTCATTTACAATCGGGTTCAGAGATTATTTCAGATGCGCCAATTGATAATAACGGAAAAGGAGAAGCGTTTTCACCAACCGATACTGTTGCCAATGCATTAGCCAGTTGTATGTTGACCGTTATGGGAATAAAAGCACGCGATTTAGAAGTAGATTTTTCAGATTCAACTGCTGAGGTAACCAAAGTTATGGGCACTGAACCAAGAAGAATTACTGAAATTCACGTTACTTTCAATATGAATTTGGTTGCCGACGATAAAACCAAAACCATACTTGAAAAAACCGCAATGACTTGCCCAGTTTTTAATAGTTTGCATCCTGATATTAAAAAAGAAATTGTTTTCAATTGGAAATGATATTAGAATTAAGAAAATAGAACATAGAATATAGATGTTCTAAAAAGTCTATATTCTATTATCTTTAATCTATTTTCTAAATAAATGGACGACCAACAAAAATCCTTAATCAAATTAGCGCACACCAAAATGCCTTTCGGTAAATATGAAGGCAAATACTTAATTGATTTACCAGAATATTATTTGGTTTGGATACACAATAATCGTTTACCAAATGGTCAGCTTGGCGAACAACTCAAACTCGTTTATGAACTCAAATTAAACGGTTTAGAAGAGCTAATTCGCAACATAAAAAAGCAATATCCAAAGCCATTTTCGTAAAATTTTAAAGCCTTTTTATTGTTCCTTTTCTACTCAATTGTCTTGTCTTTATGTTTCAGTATTTACACATTGAAATATTTTCACATTGATTAATTAAATTGTACTTTTGCATCGTTTTTTACAACAACACAACTACAACAAACAATAAAATGAATCAAACGAAATACATTTTTGTTACTGGCGGTGTGACTTCTTCCTTGGGTAAAGGAATTATCGCGGCGTCTTTGGCAAAATTATTACAAGCACGAGGTTACCGAACTACTATCCAAAAATTTGATCCTTATCTCAATGTAGATCCAGGAACTATGAATCCTTATGAACACGGCGAATGTTATGTTACTGATGATGGAGCAGAAACTGACTTAGATTTAGGACATTACGAACGATTTCTAAACGTTCCAACTTCGCAAGCCAACAACGTTACTACAGGAAGAGTTTACCTTTCAGTTATTGAAAAAGAACGTCGTGGAGAGTTTCTTGGAAAAACAGTACAAGTAGTTCCTCATATCACAAATGAGATAAAAGAACGAATGCAATTGCTTGGTAAATCAGGCGATTTTGATATTGTTATCACTGAAATTGGTGGAACAGTTGGTGATATTGAATCACTTCCGTACATAGAATCGGTACGTCAATTAGTTTGGGAATTGGGCGAAAGCAACGGAATCGTAATTCACTTAACGCTTGTGCCATTTTTGGCAGCAGCTGGTGAATTAAAAACCAAGCCAACGCAGCATTCTGTAAAAACATTAATGGAAAGCGGAATCAAAGCCGATATTTTGGTTTGTAGAACTGAACACGAATTATCGGATGAAATTCGTCAAAAACTAGCTTTGTTTTGCAATGTGAAACGCGAAGCTGTTATCCAATCTATTGATGCTTCAACCATTTATGAGGTGCCTTTATTGATGTTAGAAGAAGGTTTAGATGTTGTGGCTCTAAAAAAATTAGATTTACCTCAAAAAAACACACCAGATTTAGAAAACTGGAATACTTTTTTACACCGATTGAAAAATCCAAAACATACCATAAATGTTGGTTTAATTGGGAAATATGTAGAATTGCAAGATTCTTATAAGTCAATTTTAGAAGCATTTATTCACGCTGGAGCTTCTAATGAAACTAAAGTTAATATCATCAGCATACATTCAGAATTTATTGACAAAGAAAATGTAGCCGAAAAATTAAGCGGTATCGACGGAATTCTTGTAGCACCAGGTTTTGGTGAGAGAGGAATCGAAGGAAAAATCGAAACCGTTCGCTATGCACGTGAAAATAATGTACCGTTCTTCGGAATTTGTTTGGGAATGCAAATGGCTGTCATCGAATATTCTAGAACCATTTTAGGGTTAGCCGATGCCAATTCTACTGAGATGAATCCAAACACAACCAATCCGGTCATCGACTTGATGGAAGAACAAAAAACCATCACCGATAAAGGTGGAACAATGCGTTTAGGTTCGTGGAAATGCGATATAAAAGAAGGTAGTTTAGCTCATCAAATCTATGGAAAAGCTCAAATAGCAGAACGTCACCGTCACCGATACGAGTACAATAATAAGTTCTCAGCCGAACTAGAAAAAGCAGGATTAATCAGCTCCGGAACCAATCCCGACACCGGTTTGGTTGAAATAGTAGAGATTCAAAATCATCCATTTTTCATCGGTGTGCAATACCATCCGGAGTACAAAAGTACCGTTGCTAATCCACAGCCAATTTTTGTTAGCTTTGTGGCCGCAATGGTAAAGAATAAAAAATAGAAGTTAGGAGCGAATCAGTAGTAATTTTGGTTATCCATTTTCCTGCTTTCCGCAGTATCTTTTTTGTCATCCCGAGTGCAGTCGAGGGAAATTTCAAACAAAAAAGGATACTTGCTCCAATCAGGGCTAGCTAGCCAACTTAAGGTCACTAAAATAGAGTTTCTAAAACTTTATTTTTAACATTTGAAACAAAGAAGTCAACACAACGACTAACCTATATATTAATTAAAGATACTGAAACAAGTTCAGCCTATTATGGAAGAAAAGAAGTTTGACAAAAATTCGATTATTGGTTTCCTATTAATCTTCGGGATTATTATGTGGATTATGTACAATAGTCAACAAACGGCCAAAAAAGAGCAAGCCGAAAAAATAAAACAAGAAAAAATTGATAAGGCTAAAAAAGCTAAAGAAGTTGCTACTAAAGAAGTTTTAGCAACGGCTGTTGATACTACTGTGAGTGATACAGTAAAACTTCAAAAACTAAATTCAGCTTTAGGAAGTTTTGCTTATTCAGCAACATTGCCATCAGCAAAAGAAAGTTTTACAACTATCGAAAACGAACTAGTTACTTTAAAAATTGCAAATAAAGGTGGCTATATCTCCGAGGCAATTCTTAAAAACTACAAGAAATTTGATAAAAATTCAGGACAGTTTGTTGAATTAATAAAAAACAACAACGCCAACTTCAATCTTGAGCTTCAAACCAAAGACAATAGAGTTTTAAACACTAAAGATTTATTCTTTGAACCAACTTTAACAAAAAACGGAAACGATCAAATTCTTTCTATGAAGTTAAAATCTGGAGCTAACGAATTTTTAGAATACAAATACGTTCTAAAAGCTAACGATTATATGTTAGATTTTGATGTTCGTACGCAAGGGTTAAGTAAAGTTTTGAATACAGCAAAAGCAGCCGATTTGCAATGGGATATAAAGACCTACAGAAATGAGAAAAGTATTTCTTATGAAAACCGTTATGCTGAAATCTATTTTGAAAACGACGGAAAAGTTGATTATGCGGGAACAGGGCAACAAGAAGATGAAACTCTAGAAAAAGCCACTTTTATAGCTTACAAGCAACACTTTTTTAGTTCTATTTTATTATCTCAAACTCCAATTGAGAATGCAAAAGTTAGCTCTACAAATCTAATTAGAGACGAAAAAATTGACACTGTTTTTACCAAGCAGTTTAAATCGACATTGCCTTTAGCTTTTAAAAACGGCGAGTTAGATTATAAAATGAATTGGTATTATGGTCCAACGGATTATAAGATATTAAATGAATACAAGAAGAATATTGAAGACATCGTTCCATTAGGATGGGGAATTTTCGGTTGGATTAACAAATTAATTTTCATTCCACTTTTCGGGTTCTTGAGTTCATTTATGGGATTAGGTATTGCTATTATTGTGTTTACCATTATTATCAAAATTGCAATGTCGCCTATTACTTTCAAATCGTTCTTGTCGCAAGCCAAAATGAAAGTCCTTCGTCCTGAAATAGCAGAGTTAGGCGAGAAGTTTGCAAAAGATCCGATGAAAAAACAACAGGAAACAATGAAATTATACAACAAAGCTGGGGTTAATCCTATGGCAGGTTGTATTCCAGCATTGATTCAGTTGCCTTTTATGTATGCTTCCTTCCAGTTTTTTCCATCAGCAATTGAGTTGAGGCAAAAAGGATTCTTATGGGCAGAAGATTTATCATCATTTGACCAAATTTTCAAATTGCCATTCAACATTCCGCTATATGGTGATCACGTGAGTTTGTTTCCGATATTGGCTGCAATAGCTATTTTCTTTTATATGAAAATGACTTCTGGCGATCAAGCTATGGCGCAACCACCACAAGAAGGTATGCCAGATATGGGTAAAATTATGAAAGTTATGATTTACCTGTCACCAATTATGATGTTGATTTTCTTCAATAGCTACGGTTCAGGATTGAGTTTGTATAACTTTATTTCAAACTTGATTACCATCGGAATTATGTTAGTTATCAAGAAGTACTTCATCGATAGTGATAAGATTCACGCTCAAATTCAAGAGAATAAAACCAAGCCAAAAACTGAAAGTAAGTTCCAAAGAAAGATGAGAGAAATGATGGAACAAGCCGAAGAGCAAAAGAAATTAAATAAGAAATAAAGAGTAATTTATAAAACAAATAAAGCCGTTTCAATTGAAACGGCTTTTTGTTTGATGTCTAAAGAATATTAAGGCACACTATTTGGTAAAAGTACTTTGTTTACAGCGTGAATAACACCATTTGCACATTGTACATCAGTTAATACAATATTGGTTTGTCTAAGTTGTTCATCAGTAATAACTGTTCCTGCTACTGTGAAAGTACCACCTTCAAAAGTAGTAATAGGACTAGTAGGAATTGCATTTGATAAAACATTAGCGCCAGTAACTACGTGGTATTTTAAGACTGCAGTTCTTTTTTCGCTTGATGATAAACCATTATAAAGTGCTAGTGTCGCAGTATCAAAAGCACTTTCCAACGGCGCAAACACTGTAAATGGTGAACTAGGAGTTCCACCTAATGTTCCAGTTAAGTTTTGAGCAATTAATAACGATTCTAAAGTGTTAAAATTAGGATTAGCGACAGCATGTGTAACAATAGTTGGTAAACCAATAATAGCATCAACTTTGTGAATTACACCATTTGTAGCAATAATGTTAAAAGTTCCTCCAGCTGTTGTAGTTATAACAGACGAAACTCCATTTAATCTAACACCAGATGTTGTATTTACATACATATCTAATTTATTAGTTGTTGAAGCAGATCCAACAGCTAATGTCTTGATGTAAGAGTTGTTTGTTAATCCTGATGATTGTACAGCACCACTAACAACATGATTTAACAAAATTTGTCTAAGTACAGGAATGTCAGCTGCAGGATAATTGTCAATTGCATTTGCTGTAAGTCCAGCAGCAATAAAGGCTTGGTCAGTTGGGGCAAAAACGGTGAATGGTCCAGCACCTTGCAATGTTGTAGCTAAATCAGCTTTTTTAAGTGCCTTTACTAATAATGTTAAGTCACTTGCTTTAGAAGCAATACCAGTTACGGTATTGTCTGGTGCAACTTGTGGATTGTCATCATCACTGCACGATGTTAAAGATAATCCCATAAAGGCAATCAATGCCATCAGTTTGATTTTGTTTGTTCTCATAATAATTTTTGATTAAAGTTGTTATTTTTGTTTAACGAAGTAAATAAATAACTAAACAAAAAAATCAAATTTTGCTAATGTTTAACTTTTTTGTTTAACTTATAAAGTAAAATTATAAGATAAAGATGACGGAATATTACTATATTTTATAACTACTTGTCTTATTGACGATTAAACAAAACATATAATTTGTTTAAATTATTTGTAATTATTTTCTGATAAAATATAATTTTTCCAAAAAAAAAGCTGCCCAAGTGGACAGCTTTATAATGGTATTTTTGTTTTACATTGTAGGTTTTAATGCTTGACTTAAAACGTGAATTACGCCATTAGTACATTGAATATCAGTGATTACAATACTGCAGTTTCTATTGTTGCTGTCTTTTAATTTTGGACCAGTGCTCAATAAAACTTTCACTGTTTGAGGTGTTTCTAACGTTGGAAGAATTTGTCCTTCTGATAATCCAGAAGCTAAATTATTTCCGTTTGCAACATGATAATTTAAAACTTTGGTTAATTGCGCTGAAGTTAAACTTGCAACGCCACCAGGTAATTCATTATCCAAAGCTTCTAAAGCAGTATTGAAAGGTGCAAACAAAGTAAATGCTCCTGATCCTGATAATGTAGCTGTATAATTTGGCTGTCCTGTTGTAGTTAATAAACTTGATAATGAACTAAAATTTGGATTAGCATTTACGTGTGTGATTATTGTAGGTAAACCAATTACACCATCAACAATATGAACAAGTCCGTTACTAACGTTATAGTTGGCTACGGTAACTTCAGAAGAACCATTTAAAATTACACCATCGGTTTTGTTTACATACAAACTCAAATTATTGTCCGATACATTTCCTACTGCCAAAGTTTTAACATAGCCAGAAAATGGCAAATCGTTTGCGGTTTTTACTTGAGTGATAACGTGATTTAAAAGAATTTCTCTTAAAATAGTTGTTGGAACCGCATTGATGTTAGCAAATCCATTATCTGATAAAAAAGAATTGAACGCCTCATTGGTTGGAGCAAAAAGAGTGTATTTAGTTCCGCCATCCAAAGTAGCAAGTAGGTTGGTTCGTTCTAAAGCAACTCCTAAAATTGACAAGTTATTTTGTGATTGTACAAAACCTGAAATAGTAGTTTTCTTAGCATTGACATCATCTTCTTGACTACAACTAAAAAGTAAAGTTGAAATAGTTACAAAAAAGATTACCAATAAACTGTTTTTTAAAGTAGTTAAATGTTTCATATGTTTAATTATGTTTTTTCTTATTAATTAAAAATCAGCAACAAAAGTATACAAATTATTTAATTTGCAAACAATATTTTTGCACTACCTATTTTTGGAAGTACATTTGTAATAATAAAATAACGATTATTTAGTTATATAGAAACTTTAAACTAATTACTTTATGAAATACGTAGTACTATTACTGTTTTTTACAACATCAATTTTTGCACAGGAATTAAATAAACTTGATGAAAAAGGTAAAAAGCACGGCTTGTGGAAAGGCGTTTATGAAGAATCTAAAAGACCACGATATGAAGGTACTTTTAATCACGGAAAAGAAACGGGCACTTTCAAGTTTTTTGACGATACTAAAGATGGAACCGTAATTGCAACACGTGAGTTTAATGCTAAAGACAATTCGTGCTACACTATTTTTTTTAATCAAAAAGGCAATAAAGTAAGCGAAGGCAAAGTCGTTAATAAAAAATATGAAGGAGTTTGGAATTACTATCACGAAGATTCGCCTCAAATAATGACGCAAGAATTTTATAAAAACGGCAAATTAGATGGTATGAGAAAGGTGTTTTATGTAAGCGGTAAAATTGCAGAAGAATGTTTTTACACTGCTGGAGTCAAAAACGGAGTTTACAAAAAATATACTGAAACTGGTATCATCATAGAAGAGAGTAATTATAAAAATGGAGAATTTGATGGACCAGCGGTTTTTAAAAGTTCAGATAATGTAGTTATGGCAAAAGGAAATTTTGTCAATGGAAAAAAAGAAGGAATTTGGGAATTTTTCAAAAACGGAAAACGAGTAAAGGAAAATATGTCTAAACAAAAAGTTAGAAAATTCGTAAAAAAACCAATTACCAGAGAAGAAGACTAATATTCAAATAAATATTATTTACAGAAGTATATGTTTTAACAATTAAAGCATATACTTTTTTTATTTTTATTAATGTAAATTTGCATCAAATAAAAAATAGATAATGAAACGTGTTGTCGTTGGACTTTCTGGTGGTGTTGATTCAAGTGTTGCTGCTTATCTTTTAAAAGAACAAGGCTATGAAGTCATAGGTCTTTTTATGAAAAATTGGCACGATGATTCAGTAACTATTTCAAACGAATGTCCGTGGTTAGAAGATAGTAATGATGCACTTTTAGTAGCCGAAAAGTTAGGAATTCCTTTTCAAACGGTTGATTTAAGTGAACAATATAAGGAGAAGATTGTGGATTACATGTTCAAAGAATATGAAAATGGTCGTACGCCAAATCCTGATGTACTCTGCAACCGAGAGATTAAGTTTGATGTTTTTATGAAAATTGCTTTGTCACTTGGTGCTGATTTTGTGGCTACCGGACATTATTGCAGAAAAGGAACACTCGAAATTGAAGGTAATCCTATTTATCAATTATTAGCCGGAAAAGATGATAACAAAGATCAATCTTATTTTTTATGCCAATTATCTCAAGAACAATTAGCCAAATCATTATTTCCAATCGGAGAGTTGACTAAGCCTCAAGTTCGCGAAATTGCTTTACAATTAGATTTAGTTACAGCCGAAAAGAAAGATTCTCAAGGACTTTGCTTTATCGGTAAGGTAAGATTACCAGAGTTTTTACAACAACAATTGCAGCCCAAAGAAGGTTTGATTTACGAAATTTCTTCAGATAATGACATTTATAGAAAAGAAAAACCAGTCTTTAAGTCATTTGAAGAAGAGTTAATTTTTGAATCAACTTCCATAAAATACCAGCCCGAAAATGGAAAGGTTGTTGGTAAACATCAAGGCGCACACTATTTCACCATCGGACAACGCAAAGGATTAAATGTTGGTGGAACAAAAGAAGCACTTTTTATTATTTCAACCGATGTAAATTCAAATGCTATTTACACTGGACAAGGTCATACTCATCCCGGATTGTTCAAAAAAGCTTTAAAAATTAATCCATCTGAAATTCATTGGATTAGAGAAGATTTAAAGCTAAAAAATGGCGATTCGATGAACGTTATGGCTCGAATTCGATACCGACAAGAATTGCAAGAAGCAACACTTTATCAATTTGAAAGCGGATTGTATGTGCATTTCAATCATCCTCAATCAGCTATCACCGAAGGGCAATTTGTTGCATGGAATATTGAAGATGAATTAGTTGGTTCGGGAGTAATTTCGTAATTTAGTACATTCTAAAGTTATCAAGATGAAAAAAATCCTACTAGTACTAGCTTTTTTTGTGACATTTGCCTCTTTGTCACAAGAAGATGCGTGGGTTTATTTTAATGGAAAACCCAACGCACAAACTTATTTGAATAATCCGTTAACGATGCTTACTCAACGAGCGTTAGACCGAAGAGCTGCTCAAGGAATAAGTATTGGTTTTAATGATGTTCCAGTCGAACAATCCTATATCGACGCCATTGCGGCAACTCCAGGAATTACCGTTAAAGCAAAATCTAAATGGTTGAATTGTGTGCACGTTAGAGGTTTGCAATCGGATATCAATGCCTTAGAAAATCTTTCATTTGTTAGTCAGGTTATTTTCGCTGATGCTTCTTTAAATGCGAGAAGTTCGTCACCTAAAATGGTGAAACCCATTAACAAGCAAATGAACGTGCAGGCAACTTTTGCTTATGGAAATTCCGCTAATCAAATAGAAATGCTTAACGGACATTTGTTGCATCAAGCGGATTATACCGGAACTGGCAAAATCATTGCTGTTTTAGATTCTGGATTTTTAAATGTCGATACTGCGCAGCCTTTTCAGCGATTATTTGCTAATAATTCAATTCTTGGTGGTTATAATTATGTAAGTCAAAATACCAATATTTATGCTTTGCACAATCACGGTACATTAGTTTTGTCTTGTATGGGTGGTTTTGCAGACGGACAATTGGTTGGTACTGCGCCTGATGCTAAATATTATTTATTTATTACCGAAGATGTACTTGAAGAAAATCCGGTGGAAGAAAGCTACTGGGTTGAAGCAGCCGAAGAAGCCGACCGATTAGGTGCCGATATTATTTCAACATCATTAGGATATTTTGGATACGACAATCCTAATTATAGTCATACGTATTCTGAAATGACCGGAAATACTGCTTTCGCTTCAAGAGGTGCTAATATTGCATTTTCTAAAGGGATGATTGTTGTAGCAAGTGCAGGAAATTCAGGAAATTCAGCTTATCCACATATCGGAGTTCCAGCAGAAGCTACTAATGTTTTGGCAGTTGGAGCAGTAAGATTTGATGAAACTTATGCTACATTTAGTTCAATCGGACCTTCTTTTGATGGTCGAGTAAAACCCGATGTGATGGCGAAAGGACAAGCAACAACTATTTCAAACACTAATGGTGATATTAGTACAGCGAGTGGTACTTCTTTTTCTTGTCCTGTTATGGCAGGAATGATTGCTAGTTTTTGGCAAGCTGTTCCTAATTTGACAAACCAACAAATCGTAGATTTTGTAAAACAATCATCCGATAGATTTACAAATCCTAACAACCAATTTGGTTACGGCATACCTGATTTTCAGCTAGCGCTTCAAAATGCTCTTCTTTCTGCAGGAGAAAATACTATAGATCAACTTCAGTTTTTCCCAAATCCAACTAGTACTTCGGTTACATTTGTATCTCCAAATACTATTGTTGGTAGTACTGTTGTCTTTTATAATAATCTTGGTCAAACGGTTTTATCAAAAGCTATTGATAATCCCATTCAAAATCTTCCACTTGAAAGTTTAAGTTCAGGAATTTATTATTTTACAATTTTTAGTTCAGATAAAGTATTCCAAGGAAAAATCATCAAACAATAATTCATTTTAATGAACAGGATTACCCAACTTTTCAATATAAAATATCCAATTATTCAAGGAGGAATGATTTGGAATTCAGGTTATAAATTAGCAAGTGCCGTGAGTAATTCTGGTGGTTTAGGTTTGATTGGCGCAGGATCAATGTATCCCAATGTTTTAAGAGAACACATCCAAAAATGTAAACTGGCTACCGATAAACCTTTTGGTGTAAACATCCCAATGTTGTATCCTAATGTCGAAGAAATCATTCAAATAATAATTGAAGAAGGAGTCAAAATTGTATTTACATCAGCTGGAAATCCTAAAACTTGGACCTCACATTTAAAAGCCAACGGAATTATAGTTGTTCACGTTGTTAGTAGTTCTAAATTTGCTTTAAAAGCCCAAGAAGCTGGCGTTGATGCAGTTGTTGCTGAAGGTTTTGAAGCTGGCGGACACAACGGTAGAGAAGAAACAACCACGTTGACATTAATTCCGATGGTTAAAGAAAATATTTCAATTCCGTTAATTGCTGCTGGTGGCATTGCAACTGGTCGCGGAATGCTCGCAGCTATGATTCTCGGCGCTGATGGTGTTCAAATGGGAAGTCGTTTTGTTGCTTCTACCGAGAGTTCAGCACACGATAATTTCAAGAATACAGTTATTGAGACAGGTGAAGGTGAAACGCAATTGACTTTAAAAGAATTGGCTCCAGTTCGTTTAATTAAAAATAAATTTTTTAACGACGTTCAAGATTTGTATGCTAAATGTCCTAGTAAAGAAGATCTAGAAAATCTTTTAGGAAAACGTAGAGCAAAACGCGGAATGTTTGAAGGTGATTTGATTGAAGGCGAGCTTGAAATCGGGCAAATAGCAGGATTGATTCACGACATAAAACCTGTGGTCACTATTATAAATCAAATTGTTGAAGAATTTGAGGTGGCTAAAAAAGAAGTATTAAACTTTTAGAAATTCTTAATAGTTCATTCACAAACAATCATTTTCTATTCCTTATTTTTACCGAAATTTTTTATCTTATGAAATCGCCATTAACAACAAATTTGCGCAAGCAATTGAAAAATCATCGAACTCCGATGAAAAATAAAATCAATTGTGAGATAAACACCAATAAATAAAAAGGCGCTACCACCTGCCTGTCGGCAGACAGGTATATGACCGCTAACAAATCAAATTTTACATATATGAAAAAGCTACTCTTTGCTGTGGTGCTGTTTATTTTTTCTTTAAATAGTCAAGCGCAAGAACGTCCGAAATTGGTTGTTGGAATTGTCGTTGACCAAATGAAAATGGAATATTTGTACCGTTTTGAAAGCGACTTTGGCGACAACGGATTTAAACGTTTAATGAACCGTGGATATACTTTTCATAATGCTCATTATAATTATATGCCAACGTACACTGCGCCAGGTCACGCGTCTGTTTACACAGGTACAACGCCTTCAATGCACGGAATTGTAAGTAATGAATGGTATCATAGAACACTCAAAAAAGAAGTGTATTGCACTGATGATGCCTCAGTTTCAACATTAGTTCCTGGAACTGAAAACGAAGGAAAAATGTCGCCAAAGAATCTTCAAAGTACTACAATTACTGATGAGTTAAAGTTGTCAACTAATTTTAAAGGCAAAGTCATCGGAATAAGTATTAAAGATAGAGGTGCTATTCTTCCAGCGGGTCATTTTGCAGATTGGGCTTTTTGGTATACTAAAACAGGTGAATTTATATCAAGTTCTTATTATGGTACTAAACTTCCATCTTGGGCTGACGATTTTAATAAAGAAAAAAATTATATAGCTTATGCCAATAAAGGTTGGAGTTTGTTAAAACCAAAAGCAACCTACAACGAAAGCCTTTCTGACGATAATCCATATGAAGGAAAGTTATATAAGAAAACGCCTTTCTTTCCTTACAATATGAAAGAATTGCTTGATAACAATGATGCAGGCGTTTTAAGAGTTAGTCCTTTCGGAAATAACTTGGTGGCCGATTTTGCTAAAAGAGCAATCGAAAAAGAAGCTTTGGGTAAAGATGAAATTACTGATTTCCTTGCCATAAGTTTTTCTTCTACAGATTATATTGGACATACATTTGGACCTCGCTCAGTTGAAATACAAGATACTTATTTGCGCTTAGATGAAACTATCGCAGAGTTTTTAAACTATTTAGATACAACTGTTGGAAAAAATAATTACCTAATTTTTCTTACTGCCGATCACGCTGGTGCTGAAAATGTTGCACATCTTCGAGATAATAAATATAATGTAACCAATGTAAATTATAAGAATGTCGAAAGTGATTTAAAGGAATTTTCTAAAACGACTTTTGGTGAAGATTTAATTTTGAAATACGACAGTTTTAATGTGTTTTTTGATAAAGATTTAATCAAATCTAAAGGTATTGATTTTACTAAAGTGAAACAATCGTTCAAGGAATTTCTCTACACCAAAGAATATGTAAAACGCGTTTATACAGAAGAAGAAATTTTGGCATCATCACCCAACGATGAACTTTTAGGATTTATTTCAAAAGGTTACGATCCGACCCAAAATGGCGAATTGTATTTTGTTTACAAACCAGGTTATATGGAATATGGAATTACAGGAACGACGCACGGATCGCCTTATTCTTATGATACGCACGTTCCAGTAATTTTTTATGGTTGGCATATTAAAAAAGGTGCTTCACACGATAAAAAAGTAATCACTCAAATTGCACCAACAGTATCGCAATTACTAAAAATCACAATGCCAAATAGCACAAAAAGTGAAGTACTAACAGAACTTTTTAACAAAAGATAAATCAACAAAAAATCCACTAGAAGAAACTAGTGGATTTTTTTTATTTGATAAAATTTATAAAATTACAAATCAATTTCAATTTGATTTTTGATTAAGTCTTCGAAGGTTTCTCGTTTGCTAATCAAGTGACCTTTTCCATCTTTCCATAAAACTTCGGCTGGTTTAAAGCGTGAGTTATAGTTGGATGCCATTGAAAAGCAGTAAGCTCCAGCATTTTTAAAACTTAAAATATCACCTTCTTTAATTTCCGCAATTTGTCTGTTGTTTGCAAAGGTATCTGTTTCGCAAATATATCCTACAACGGTGTAAAAACGCTCTTTTCCTTTCGGATTTGAAATGTTTTCAATGTTGTGTTGTGAGCCATAAAACATCGGACGAATTAAATGATTAAATCCGCTATCAATTCCGGCGAAAACCGTTGACGTTGTTTGTTTTACGACATTTACTTTTGCTAAGAAATAACCAGCTTCACTAACCAAGAATTTTCCCGGTTCAAAGGCTAATGTTAATGGTCTACCATATTCTTTTTCGAAAGCTAAAAAACGTTTAGTTAGTTTTTTTCCTAATTCTTCAATGTTGGTTTCAATGTCACCTTTTTTGTAAGGGACTTTGAATCCTGAACCAAAATCGAGAAAATCTAGATCTTTAAATTGTTTTGCAGCATCAAATAAAATTTCGGCAGCATATAAGAAAACTTCGATATCTAAAATATCTGATCCTGTGTGCATGTGAATTCCGTTGATGTGCATTTTAGTATTTTCAACTATTCGAAGGATGTGCGGAATTTGATAAATCGAAATACCAAATTTACTATCAATATGTCCAACAGAAATGTTTTGATTTCCACCAGCCATAACGTGCGGATTGATTCGGATACAAACTGGAATATTCGGATATTTTGCACCAAAATGCTCTAAAACAGAAAGATTGTCAATATTAATTTGAACACCCAATTTAGCAACTTCTTCAATTTCTTCAAAGGAAACTCCGTTGGGTGTGAAGATTATTTTATCTGGTGTGAATCCGGCGTGCAATCCTAATTGCACTTCTTGAAACGAAACAGTATCTAATCCTGAGCCGCACTTCTTTAGCAACTTCAAAATCGTAATGTTTGACAAAGCTTTCATTGCATAATTAATTCTAAGACGTTCCACCTTAGAAAATGCAGCTGTCAAACGGTTATACTGATGCTCAATGGTTGTAGCGTCATAAACGTACAACGGACTGCCAAATTCTTCGGCAAGCGTAAGTAACTCTTTTGGTTGCATAAAATTTATATTTATTGTTTATATTTTAAATCAGAAAGTTCGCTATTGAACAAAATTTGTACTAACAAAGCCGTTTAATAAAGACTTGAACTTTTTGCAAAGATAAGTCTTAGAGTTAGCAATGCCAAAGGGATAAGTATTTCTAAGGAATTGATAATTTTCAACTTATTTTGTTTTTAAAATCTCAATAAATTAGCATAGAATTTATATTTGTGAAAGCAGTTGCTTTATTATGGCAATAAACATTTAGTACAGAATTGATTAGTGGATTTCCTTAAGAGGATAAAACAGTCAGAATATTGGCTCGAAAAAAATATCAAATAAAGTTACTAAATTGGTATACATTTCTTTTTGGTTTCACTGAAATTAATTACTTTTGTGACACTTTATAAAAGAATAAATCTTCATTATGGACATACACGAATACCAAGGAAAAGAAATATTAGCCAGTTATGGTGTAAAAATTCAACGTGGTCACGTAGCAAACAATCCTCAAGAAGCGGTTGCTGCTGCAAAACAGCTGACTGCTGAAACAGGAACAGGTTGGCACGTTATCAAAGCTCAGGTTCACGCTGGTGGACGTGGAAAAGGTGGTGGCGTTAAACTTGCTAAAAATTTGCAACAAGTTGAGGAATTAGCAGAGCAAATTATTGGTATGCAATTAATCACTCCACAAACAAGTGCTGAAGGTAAAAAAGTTCACAAAGTTTTAGTTGCTGAAGATGTTTATTATCCTGGTGAAAGCGAAACTAGTGAGTTTTATATGTCGGTTTTATTGAACCGTGCTACTGCTAAAAATATGATTGTTTATTCTACAGAAGGTGGAATGGATATCGAAGAAGTTGCAGAACACACACCTCACTTAATTTTTAATGAAGAAATTGATCCAAATGTTGGATTACAAGGTTTTCAAGCTAGAAGAATTGCCTTTAATTTAGGTCTTTCTGGAAATGCTTTTAAAGAAATGGTTCAATTTATTGATGCATTATACAAAGCTTACGTTGGTTCTGATGCTTCTATGTTTGAAATTAACCCAGTTTTAAAAACATCTGATAATAAAATCATCGCTGTTGATGCTAAAGTAAATCTTGATGATAATGCTTTATACCGTCACCCAGCTTTAGCAGAATACAGAGACGTTCGTGAAGAAAATCCAATCGAAGTTGAAGCAAAAGCTGCCGGATTAAACTACGTTGACCTTGATGGAACTGTAGGTTGTATGGTTAACGGTGCTGGTTTAGCAATGGCAACAATGGATTTAATTAAGTATGCCGGTTTTGAACCAGCTAACTTCTTGGACGTTGGTGGAACTGCAGATGCAAAACGTGTGGAATTGGCTTTCAGAATCATTTTGAAAGATCCAAACGTGAAAGCTATTTTGATTAACATCTTTGGAGGAATCGTTCGTTGTGACCGTGTGGCTCAAGGTGTTGTTGATGCTTACAAAAATATGGGTGATGCAATTAAAGTGCCAATCATTGTAAGACTTCAAGGAACAAATGCTGAAATTGCTAAAGAATTAATTGATAATTCTGGAATGCCAATTTTATCAGCTGTTCAATTTCAAGAAGCTGCTGATCAAGTACAAGCTGCACTTTCTTAATTAGATAGAAATTAGTTTCTGAAATAAATTCAGAATAAAGATAGAAAATCCCGAGTTTGATGCTCGGGATTTTTTTATATCGTTCAAAGAAAAAATAGTGCAATTATAGCTAAACAAATTCCATTTATTATGGTTAACGTTTTCGTATTGTATTTAGTTTTAAAAGCTAAACAAGCCGGAATTAAAAAAGAATGAATTAGCAAAAGAAAAGGAATAGCAATAAAACCAAAACCCATTGGACCACCACCATTATAAAGTTTTTAATGGTTAACGGAATAAAAACTAGTAAGTTTGATGAAATGATGATTAAACCAAAAATCTTATTTACTATTTTATAATTCATTGAAATTATCCTTTGGTATTCTTTCCGTTTTTGTAGTTTACTTTTTCTACAATTTCAATTTTCTTTACCGGTTTTTTGTCTTTATAATTTGGTTTAGAAGCTGGTTTTTTCTTGAAATCACCAGACTTAAATTCTTTTTTAGGAGCTGCAACTTCTGTTTTTTTAAACTCTTTTGGTTGTGCTTCTTTTTTGTGAATTGCAATTACATCTGCTGGATTTTTTGGATTTTCTTTTGTACCGCGCAAATATATTACCAATCCGTTTAAGAAATTACGCAACACTTGATCACCGCATTCCATAAATTTAGGATGGTCTTCACTTCTAAAAAAGTTGCCAATTTCACCTTTAGACATTCTGAAATCTACCAATTTTAAAATTTCTTCTATTTGGTCGTCGCGAAGCATTAAAGCTACTCGTAGTTTTTTGAAAATATCGTTGTTGTTCAATGTTTTTATTGTTTATAGTTTGTTGTTTATGGTTTGTTGTTAAGCTAACTACTAACTATGAACCATAAACTACTAACAGTTAGAAAAGCCAAAGGTACGCTTTTTTGAAACCTTCTCGCCATAATTTTTCATTGTGTTGTCCTCCTTGTACAATTGTTTTTTTATTTAGCAGCTTGCATTCACAGCGTTTGGTGTTAATTTGATATTCCATCGCGTTTAAATCTTTTACCATATCGTCATCGCCTTCATTGTCTCCGCACAAAAAATATATTTTAGTTTTAAACGTCTTTGTTTGTTCCATCAATGTAAAAATTTCTTTTCTGTTGAACCAAAAAGAAGGTGAAAAGCAGCCAATTTTCCCAAATACTTTTGGATATTTTAAAGCACCATAAAACGAAATCAAGCCGCCTAACGAACTGCCGAAAAGTGCTGTATTGCTGGCATTTGTTTTTGTTCGATAAGATTTATCCACATAAGGTTTTAGGGTTTGTACAATAAAATCTAAATAAGCTTCACCGTTGCCACCACCATATTTTTCGTTTTTGAATGGTGTAAGTTCGTCCATACGTTTTTCGTTGCCGTGTTCGATTCCAATAACAATGACTTGCGCCGAAATGCTATCAAGTGTTTCATCAACATTCCATTCTCCAACGTAAGATGTTTTGGCATCAAACAAGTTTTGTCCGTCGTGCATATAGATTACTGGATATTTTTTCTTGGTATTGGAGTCGTATTCTTTTGGAAGATATACCCAAATTTTCTTGGTCGTTTTTAATTGAGGTGCATCGATAGTAAACGTTGTAACTTGTTTGCTAGCGGTACTTTGCTGCGCATTTAAAGTCAAATATCCTATACAAAGGAAAAAAGTTAAAATAAATTTCAAGTGATTTTATTTTTAGAATTTAACAAATAATTATATTTTAGCTAAAAATAAACATTTTGATGAACACTAAAGAACAAAAATTAAGTTTATTGTCAGATATGATTGCCTTTGCGATAGTTGATGGCGAATTGCACGAGAGAGAATATAGATTTTTATCACTAATTGCAATAGAACTTGGTGTGAATAACGACGAGCTGAAACAACTTTTTCACGATGAAAGTCGTAGTGAAATCATTAAAAGTGAGTTTGAACGCATTCAGCAATTTTACCGTTTAGCCTTGTTAATGCATTGCGATGGTGTTTTGCACGAAAGAGAACAAATAAAAATCCACGAAATCGGAATTAATATGGGATTAAACCCTTTCGCAATGAAGCGCGTTCTAAAAGCGATGCAGCAATCACCAACCCGAATGGTGTCACCCGATTATTTATTAGAAGTTTTTCAAGAACAAATGAATTAAACTCACAAATGTCGAGTATCTTTAAATAGGTTTTTGACGTTTGACGCTTTGCTTTTTTGGTAATAAACCGAGACGAAAGCTTTAGAGGTATGAACAAAACTTTAAATTAAAAACCTTTTCGATTTCAAATAAAGCAATTGCCTTGCCATTTTTTGAAATAGCTGATATGTGCTGTTTTATTAACCCATCCATGCAAGTAACACAGCTTTTTGTTTCCATAATTCGCCAATCTTTTCCATTAAAATTAAGCTACCATTTCCACATAAACCTTCTTTGCATTTCTCTGTTTCATAGAAAATAGCATAATTTCCATCCCTTGAAAAAATTGGTTCGGTAAATCTTTGTTTTTTAAACTCACGCTTTCCAGCTTTAAATGTAAATTCATGAAGTTTTCGAGTAGAATTTTTCAATTCTTTCCAATCAAATTTATTGACCACTATATTATATGCTTCTTCTCCTTCATACATTGAATTAATTTCATCTTCTATATAAATTTTAATATAGTTTGTAAGAATTTCGTTTGATATAGGTAATCTTGATATATCTTTCGTCGAGTAATTTTTTTGAATATAGTTTTCCAAAACAAGATTTGCATTTTGAGAAAAATTTGAGTTCCAAAATATTATGAAAAATATAAATAAACATTTTTTCATAGTTGTATTTTATCGTGATTTTTGAGAAAATAGCACATAACGTGCAGCGGCTTCAAGAAGTGGCGATGAACCAAGACCAAGCATTAACAAATATAAACAAAACTTTTAATTAAAGGCCTTTTCGATTTCAAATAAAGCAATTGCCTTGCTTTTTACTGAGACTATATTTAAATGGAGCTAATTTATATTAGTTTCGTGTCGGTTTATTTTTTCTTCGACATATAATTCAATGCAAAATTATTTATCCACTTATTAAAAAATATAAGTAATGTAATACTTAATAATATTGTTCCTTTAATAATGTACTTGTATAGAAGTCCAAGTTTGGGAAATATATCGTCAAAAGAATAAAATAGTGTATTAATTATGTGGTTTTTGAATAGCCCAAGTTTTATAAATAATAGCCCAATAAAAAAAATAATTAATGAGTTTAGCCAAAACATTTTCTTTCTTATAATGATTATTAAGGATAATATAAATCCTGTTAATAATCCAATCATATTGGACATACTATTCCAAAGTAAAAAATCTGAAATTCTACTAATGCCATTAGTATCTTTTTGCAATTGTTTTAAAGAGTTTTCAGCACCATATTTATCAATTAATTTAATGATTTCTATGTCATTAAGTTTTACAAATTGTTGAGTACAGAGAATAATGAAAATTGTCGCAATACTATGAAGTAGTATTATTCTCCAATTAATTTTATAAATTAGGTCGGGAGTTTTCATTGTCTTTTGTTCTCGTTAGTTGGTTGTCATCAACGTTCCCAAGCTTTGAGCTGTTGCGAAGTTCGGAACTTTTTATTTTCTGTTATAGATAAAATTTCTTACGAAAGATAAACTTGAATTTCGCACTTTTCTTGCAATAGCGCAGAACGTGTGCTAGCAGTAGCTTTATATTAATCAAGTACATAACCGTAGTACCAATTAACTATTTTCAATTCAGAAAATAAAAGTACTACAACTAATAAGTTATATCCAATGTATAAGAAAAATAATTTTTTATGCACATTTATTTTTGGAATGAAATATCTTAGTAAAATCATAATTGGAATATAGAAAATATTAAATAAGTAAAAATATAAGTAACTCCATACAATTCTTATTCCTATAGAGAATGGAAAAATATTAAATGATTTTCCGGTGCTTTTAATGAGTTCGGGTGTATAATCTTCTGATAATGGTACCATCCCGAATGTTAAATAAACATTTAGGTACGAATATATTGAAATTATCAAAAAAGCACTAGTCAATATAATTGAAGATACATAAATAGTTTTTTGAGTTTTATTGATAAATGAGGTCATCTTTTTAAATTGGTTACTGCTAAAGTTAACACTAACTTGCGTCTAAACTTTGCGTTATGACTTAAATGCGCTCAAATAAAGTTAGGAGTAGCGCTATTTGGTTTCTTATTTTACCCAAAGCTACAAAACTAAAATTTATCTTACAACGAAAGTAAGTTTTTATCTAGTGTTGATTATCTTTTATAATTCATTATTTGAGATGCTGCTATAAATTATAAATACTATTTCTTCTCTGAAAATTCGTCAGTTAAAAACTTCTTAAAATGCCAATATTTCAGTTTAAAGTATTGATATTCAGTCAAAATGACTTGTTTTTGGTGTTGGTATATAATTTGTTTTAATGTCAATAAAATATTAAATGTTTAATCTTAAAATATAACAATTATGAACTTAATTAAAAGAAACACTGTACCATTTCCATCTATTATCGATGAATTATTAAAACCAGATTGGTTGGGAGGAATTCAAAATTTTAATACCAATGTTCCTGCAGTAAATATCAAAGAAACCGATACAAGTTTCGGCATTGAATTAGCTGCGCCTGGAAAGAATAAAGAAGATTTCAATATCGAAATTGATCACAATGTGTTAACTATTTCGTCTGAAATGAAAACAGAAAAAGAAGAAGTCGAAGGAAAGTATACTCGCAAAGAGTTCAGTTATTCGTCTTTCAGGAGAGCATTCACTTTGCCTGAAACAGTTAATACAGAAAACATCAATGCCACTTATGAAAATGGTGTTTTGTATGTAGCACTTCCGAAGCGAGAAGAAGCGCTTCCAAAACCAAAACGTACGATTGCAATTGGTTAATAATTGTTGATTGGTATGAAAAAACGCAACCTTAAAAAGTTGCGTTTTTTTTATAATTTTTCTTGTAGCGCTTTAATTTCATCTCGGAATTTTGCGGCTTGCATAAAATCTAAATCTTTTGCAGCTTTCTCCATTGCTTTTTTGGCTTCTCGAATTTTCTTTTCAATTTCAGGTTTTGACAGGTACAAACTTTCAGGTTCGGCTGCTTTCAAGACTTGATTTTCGTAGTACTTTGTTGATACCGAATTGTTTCCTAATGCACTTCCCAAACTTTTATTCAAGGCTTTAGGTTCTTGTCCGTGTTTGGTGTTGTAATTAGTTTGTTTTTCTCTACGGTAGTTGGTTTCGTCGATAGTTTTTTGCATAGAATCGGTAATTTTATCACCATACATTATGGCTTTTCCATTCACGTTTCTTGCGGCACGTCCAACGGTTTGCGTTAACGAACGATGACTTCTAAGAAATCCTTCTTTATCAGCATCAAGTATGGCAACAAGAGAAACTTCGGGTAAATCTAATCCTTCACGAAGTAAGTTCACACCAATCAAAACGTCAAACAAACCTTTTCGTAAATCTTGCATAATTTCAACACGCTCCAAAGTATCTACATCAGAATGAATGTAGCGACAACGTATTGAAACTTTTGTCAAATATTTGGCTAATTCCTCAGCCATTCTCTTGGTTAAAGTTGTTACTAAAACACGTTCGTCGACTTCACAACGTTGTTGGATTTCTTCAATCAAATCGTCAATTTGATTCAAACTCGGACGTACTTCAATTATTGGATCAAGTAATCCGGTCGGACGAATAACTTGTTCTACATAAATTCCTTCCGATTTTTGTAATTCATAATCGGCTGGCGTTGCAGAAACATAAATGACTTGATTTTGCATTGATTCAAATTCTTCAAACTTCAACGGACGGTTATCCATCGCTGCCGGAAGACGAAATCCATATTCGACAAGGTTTTCTTTACGACTTCTATCGCCACCATACATAGCGTGTACTTGCGAAATGGTTACGTGACTTTCATCAACAACCATCAAGAAATCATCTGGGAAATAATCTAATAAGCAGAAAGGTCTAGTGCCAGGCAAACGACGGTCTAAATAGCGTGAATAATTTTCAATTCCAGAGCAATAACCAAGCTCACGAATCATTTCTAGGTCGAAATTAGTGCGTTCCTCTAGTCGTTTGGCTTCTAAATGTTTACCAATTTCTTTAAAATAATCGACTTGTTTTACCAAATCTTGTTGAATATCCCAAATGGCTGCTTGCAAAACATCTGGTGATGTAACAAACATATTGGCAGGATAAATCGTTAACTTGTCATATTTTTCTAAAACTTTAGAACTTCTTGCGTCAAAAGCTTCAATATCTTCAATTTCATCTCCAAAAAAGTGAATTCTAAATGGTTCGTCGCCATAACTCGGAAAAATATCTACAGTATCACCTTTAATTCTAAAGGTTCCAGGCGTGAATTCAGCTTCGGTTCTAGAATATAAACTTTGAACTAATCGGTGTAAAAGTTTGGTTCTTGAGATAACTTGATTTTTTTCAACAGTAACCACATTTTTTTGAAATTCAACTGGATTTCCGATACCATAAAGGCAAGATACGGAGGAAATTACAATGATATCACGACGACCAGAAAGTAGGGCAGAAGTAGTACTTAAACGTAATTTTTCGAGTTCTTCATTGATGGATAGATCTTTTTCGATATAAGTTCCAGTTACAGGAATAAAGGCTTCTGGTTGGTAATAATCATAGTACGAAACAAAATATTGCACCGAATTATTAGGAAAAAATTGTTTGAATTCAGAATATAATTGTGCGGCTAACGTTTTGTTATGAGCCAAAACCAGCGTTGGTCTGTCTACATTTTGAATAACGTTAGCTACAGTAAAAGTCTTTCCTGAACCCGTAACTCCTACAAGAGTTTGGTATTTTTCACCAATTAAAATACCATTTGAAAGTTTTTCAATAGCTTGTGGCTGATCACCTGTAGGTTCGTATGCGGAGATTACTTCGAATTTCATTTATTATAATTTCAATCTATCTGGGTTTTGTCTTGAATCCCAAACTGATAGTATAATGATTTGATTTTCATTTAATTCATAATAAACAATATGATTTTCAATGATTAAACCTCTAACATTTATTATATCTGTCTTTTTACCAATTGTAGGATAAAGGATTAGAAGATTTATTTCAGATTGTATTTTTCTAAAAAGGTTTTGAGAGTATGTTTTAGTTTTATTCCTAAAATTATAAAATTCTAGAATATGTTTTAATTCAATTTTAGCAATTGATGTCCATATAATTACTCTTTCAGCCATTTTTCCATTTCTTCGTTTACGGAATCATTTGAAAAATAATTGCCTTCTAAATATTCTTTTTGAGATTTTTTAATAGAACTTTTTTGGTCATCAGAGACCATTAATATGCTTTCCGATTTGCTATCCAAAATAGTATTAATTGCAGCTAAAAAAGCTTCATCATTGATTTCTGAAATTTTAGAAATTACAATGTTTTTTAAATCAATTGTACCCATAGATATTAGTTTTATACAAATTTAAGCAAAAGTTTTTATCAAACCGTGAACTTCCAATCTTTCTGCTGCTTTTCGCTCAAGAAAGTCCAAGCAACGAAACGACTTATTTTTTGTCCTTGTGCCATTTCTATAGTTTTAATTTCAACGGCTCCAACTTTATTTAAGGTTTTATAAATGCTTCTTAAATTATCTTTTTTAGAAACCAAAGTCGTAAACCAAAAAACTTGTAATGGATATTTTACACTTTCATAAATCATTTGAGTAATGAAGCCAATTTCGCCTCCTGAACACCAAAGTTCTGCGTTTTTACCACCAAAATTTAAAGTAAGTTTAGCTTCGCTTGTTCTAGATTTGTCTTGACTTAGCGTTTTTTCTTTTTCTAAATTAGTTACTTTGCGTAAAGCTTGTTTCGTTGCTTCATCTTGTGAGGCGTGAAATGGCGGATTACAAATTGTGAAAGCAAATTTATCTTCTGGCAGAATAATATTTTTGAAAATATATCTAGGTTCAACTTGTAGTTGTAAACTTATTGCTTCAATCAGATGCGGATTGTTTGCAATGATTTTTTTGCAATTTTGAAGCGCTTTCTCATCAATATCAGTTCCTACAAAGCTCCAATTGTATTCATTATTTCCAATAATTGGATAAATGCAATTAGAACCAATACCAACATCTAAGCCAATGGTAGATTCATCATTAGGAATGATTCCATTATTAGATTCGGCTAGTAAATCGGCGATGTAATGAATGTAATCAGCTCTACCGGGAATTGGCGGACACAAATAGTTTTTAGGAATGTCCCAATATTCCACACCATAATCGGAAATTAAAAGTGCTTTATTTAGCGCTTTTACAGCATCTGGATTTGCAAAATCAATAGTTTGCTTCTCCTGTTCGCTCTTGCTCGGGTCAATATCGTGTTCGTTGATGAAAATATAATTTTTTAATAAGGGATAATTATAAATTAATTTTTCAAAATCGTATCTAAATCTATGTTTATTTCTTGGGTGTAAAGTCGTTTTTTCGGTACTTGTTTTATTCTTCATTTTGTCATTTCTCTATTTCAAATATAGGAAATTGATTATAGATAACCAAAGTTTTAGTCAAAACATTCCATTAAAAGTAAATCGCCTTTTTGATGCTCGATTTTTACTATTCCATCTTTCGCTACGTGATTGCTACTTCCGGTTCGATATCCAAGGGTAAGCTGTTCGTTATTTAAAGGATAAAATAAATTATGGGTTGTAATTCCATTAACTTGTCCGATTGGAATTAACGAAATAGGAGTGTTTTTTGTGTACCATTTTTCAAATTTATTGGGCAATAAAAATATTTTGGAATGGTCATCAAGGATTACAATTTTTAATTTATTTCTATAACTAACAATAGTTGTGATATTGGTAATGGTATGATCTGCGCGTTTTCCTGTTGCCCATACTACGTTAACAGCTTTATGACCTTTATCTATTAAATAATCAAATGCTTTTTCTAAGTCGGTTTTATCTTGGTTTGGAGTATGAACAATTTCAAGCGGAAACTGCTTTTCTTTATAAATTTCGGCATCAAAATCATCATCAAAGTCTCCTAAAAGTACATCAATTTTAATGTCTAATTGCAAAACTCGATCAATGGCATTGTCTAAGACTACAACAATTGGCGACCATTCTAATAATTGGCCTAAAAGTTCAAAACTGCACGAAGCACCATTTGCTATGATTAATGCAGGTTCTTGATCGTCGCGAACAATATGATGTGATGACATTTAAATAAAGTAGTTTAAAGTTTTAGATGTAAAATTGCAAGTCTATTTTCAAAAGTACTACTTTATTTGACAACTCTAAATTTATTGCACTGTATAACTTAAAGTATCGGTTTCTGATAAATGGAAATATCCTAGTGGATAATTACTTTCATTAGTTTGATTAATAATATTTCCTCTTAAAGTTGCTGGTGGCGTTGCAAAAGGGCTACCATTGGTGCTGCCTGCAATATTTAACAACTTATTCATATAGTTAAAATAACGAGTTGAAATTCCTTTCAAACTAAAGGTCAAAATATGACCCGCTTTCAAATCGCTATTGGTATAAAATCCGAACATTTGATTTCCTTGAAAAAATTCATCTTTTATGACACCAAATTCAGGAAGTAATTTATCAGAATTTTTCACTCCAATCAAATAATTATTGTCTTCTAAAGCATTGTCTTGATAGAAAAATTTTACTTGAATTTCATCACCAGCAAATCCTTGAACGGTTGTTTGTTGTGTCGTGTCAATAGTTGGTGTAGCCAATAGTTTTTCAGTTGAAGTATAATTTTGACCTTCGTAAATAACCGACAAAGTATAATTTTCATTGATTACAGGAACAAAATTAGAACAAATGTATTCGCCTGTATTGGGTGTTTCAACAAAGTTAAAAACGGTATTTGAACTATTTGTGACAGTTACTGTAGCACCAGAAACTACTGGAATGGTACTATTATAAAAATCAGTGGTTAAAGTCAGTTTGATTTTTTGTTCGTTTCCGATTGTTCCTTTTTGCCATAAAATATTGGCATCAATTACTAATTTTGGTGCTGCGGTATCTAAATCAATATCGACTTTGTCTTCGCAACTTACTAAAAATAAAAGTGCTAGAATGTAGATTATATTTTTCATTTTTTTAAAATTTAAAGTTGTAAGAAACTGCAGGAACTATACCAAAGATGGATAACTTAATGGCTTCATTTTGTCCAGTGTCTTGGTTTTGTCTGAAACTAATTGATGCAGCATTTTTTCGTGCATATAAGTTATAAATACTAAAAACCCATTCACCTTTCCATCGTTTTTTCTCACTGCTTTTGGGCGTTAAAGTTGCTGAAACATCTAAGTGATGGTAAAGCGGAAGGTTGTTTTCATTTCGCAATCCATAACTAGGAACTTTAATTCCTTGATAAGTATATTGCCCATTAGGATAGGTTACTGGTTGTCCGGTTTGAAGTACAAAATTGGCACCGAAATTCCATTTTTTATTTAATTTATACGAACTGGTTACGGCTAAATTATGGGTTTTATCATAAGCAGAACGGTACCAATTGCCATTATTTATTCCGGTTTCATTTGGAGTTCTACCTGGAGTTCGTTGTTCAGAACGCGAAAGTGTGTATGAAATCCAGCCGTTGAACTTGCCTGTATTTTTCTTGAACATTACCTCTAATCCGTAAGAACGCATTTCGCCATTTAAGATCACTTGTTCGATAGCTTCGTTTGCAATCAAATCGGCACCATCGATATAGTCAATTCTGTTTTTAACCTTTTTGAAAAAACTTTCTACTTCAATAGAATAGGCATCGTCTTTAAAATTTGCAAAATAGCCAAGGGCAACTTGATCGGCAATTTGAGGTTGGATGAAATTATCACTTGGTGTCCAAACGTCAAGTGGAGTAGGTGACGCCGTATTGGTGACAAGTTGTAAATATTGAACCATTCGGTTATAACTAGCTTTAACCGATTTGTTATCATCTAATTCATAGGCAACGGAAAATCTTGGTTCAAAGTTGTTGAAATCGGCAATGACTTGATTTTTGCTAAAAAATTCTGTTCCTATTGGAGTTGCTTTCTCATAGATTTTTAAATCATTATCAAATGTTACCGCTTGATTATTAGCATAGATATTTCGAGTCGAACTACCTAATCTGTAAAACAAACTGTAGCGCAAACCGTATTCTATATTTATTTTATCGCTAACTTTTTGTTCTGCGCCAGCATAAAATGCAGGTTCAAAAGCATACTTTTTTTCTAATTGACGAAAATTTATCCCGGAATCACTTCTTGAAGGTTCGATAGTTCCCGGATTGAAATCATAATAAATTCCGTTAGCACCAAAATTTAATTTGATTTTATCGTTTAAATAGTACTTAAAATCATATTTGATATTATAATTTTTAATGCCTGAATCCCAATTAAATCCAACGAAATCTAAATTTAAACCATAATAATAATCACTATAGATTAAAGATAAATTAGAAAATAACTGGTCTGAAAATAAGTGATTCCAACGCAAGTTTAATGTGGAGTTTCCGTAGGTATTGGTAAAACTTTGGTTTAGTGAGAAAACGTCTCTACCAAAATATCCAGATAAGTATAAATTGTTGTTTTTGTTGACTTTATAATTTAATTTAGTATTTAAATCATAAAAATAAGCCGAGTTTTCGTTATTGGATAATTTTAAAAACAAATGTGCGTAAGAACCACGACCGGCAACAATAAACGAACCTTTGTTTTTGACAATTGGACCTTCAGCTAACAATCGACTAGAAATTAATCCGATGCCGCCATTCATATGAAAATTATTGCTGTTGCCATCTTTTTGATAAATATCTAAAACAGACGATGCTCTTCCGCCAAAGCGCGACGGAATTCCGCCTTTATAAAGTTTTAGATCTTTTATGGCATCAGGATTAAAAACTGAGAAAAAACCAAATAAATGCGAAGAATTATAAATGGTAGCTTCATCAAGAAGAACTAAATTTTGGTCGGCGCCACCACCACGAACATTAAATCCTGATTGACCTTCGCCAGCATTAGTAACTCCAGGAAGAAATAATATTGATTTAATGATGTCAACTTCGCCCAAAACAACTGGCATTTGTTTAATAGTTGCAATTGACATTTTATTGACACTCATTTCAGGTTTTCGAGTGTTGGTTCCAATTTTTTCTTTTATTACAACTTCCTCTAGTAATTCGCCGCTTTCTGAAAGGCTAAAATTTTTCTTGATATTTTGATCTAATGTAATTTTTTCATCAATAGTTTCATAACTGATATAACTAATGCTTATTTCATAATTGCCTTTTGGTAAGGTCAAAGAATAAAAACCATATTCGTTGGTGATAGTAAAGGACTTCGTGCCTTTGACAATCACGTTGACGCCTATTAGCGTTTCGTTATTTTTTTTATCAGAAATGGTTCCGCTTATTGTGAATTTTTCTTGTGAAAAACCACAAAACGACAGTAATAAAAATAAAATTAAAGACGTTAATTTATTAAAAGGCATACTCTTTGATTTAGATTTGCAAATTTGACGATTAATTATCTTTAATTTTAGATAACGAATGTTAATGTATGGTTAATAATTAAGGAGTTGTATTTCTTTTTTAAATATATTTACACTTTAAAGTAGTATGGTTAGGATAATATTTTTAGTTACTTTTTTAGTTTGTTTTTCCTTTAGTTCTCAAGCCCAATTTGAGCAAACTAAAAGAAAAGTGAACATTAGTGCAATGCCAGAAAAAGCAGCGAAAAAGAAAGCTGTTATGCCAGAAACTCCGCCAAAAACAATTGCACCAGAGATAAAATTTGAAAGTCAATATTTTAAATCTAATGACGATAAGTTGTTGAGAGATTTGCCGAAGCTACCAAAAGTAGGCGAGGTTCAAAGCCCGAAAACATATGATGTAAGACCAGCTTCCGAAATTTATACTGAAAAAATTCAATCCCAAATGGCTAAAGAAGGTATCACTAGAGAAATCCTCAATAGTGATATTTTTCTTGGAGAATATACTGTTTATACTAGTGAAATTAAAATTTCAGCAAGAGATTATAGTGCTATTGATGGCGATATGGTTCGAATTTGGTTGAATGGAGAAATTGTAACTAAGGTTATTGATTTAGATTCAGGATATCAAAAATATGATTACAATCTTAAAGAAGGATTGAATATTATTCAAATTGAAGCCTTGAATATTGGTTTGTCTTTTCCAAATACCGGACAGTTCTCGTTTGTTGATGGTAACGGAAAAATAATCACGGAGCAATTTTGGGGTTTGAACGAAGGTTATCGAGCAATAATTAAAGTTTACAAAAAGAAAGGTTTGGACAAAGAACCAACAAATGAATAAAAAAAGACGACTTAATTCAGTCGTCTTTTTGTTTGAATACTATTTATTATTAATTCAACTGCTCTAATATTGAATTAAAGGTTGCACTTGGGCGCATTGCTTTGAACATTAATTCTTGGTTTGGTTTGTAGTAACCTCCAATTTCTTGAGGTTTTCCTTGAGCACCAATTAGTTCAGCATTGATTTTCTCTTCATTTTCAGTTAATTGTTTTGCGATAGGTTCAAATTTAGCTTTTAATTCTAAATCTTTATCCTGAGCTGCAAGCGCTTGCGCCCAATAAAGTGTAAGATAAAAATGTGAACCTCTATTGTCAATGCTGCCGATTTTTCTTGATGGCGATTTGTCGGTATCTAAGAATTTTTCTGTTGCAGAATCAAGTGTTTCAGATAAAACAAGTGCTTTTTTGTTATTAAAAACTTGACCTAAATGTTCTAAAGAAACTCCAAGTGCAAGAAATTCGCCAAGTGAATCCCAACGTAGATAACCTTCTTCAATAAATTGTTCAATATGTTTTGGGGCAGATCCACCAGCGCCAGTTTCAAATAAACCACCACCATTCATTAAAGGAACGATAGAAAGCATTTTAGCTGAGGTTCCAACTTCTAATATTGGAAATAAATCGGTTAAATAATCTCGAAGTACATTTCCTGTTACTGAAATAGTGTCTTCACCTTTAACGATTCTCTCAAGAGTGAAATTAGTTGCAGCCACAGGATTCAAAATTCTTATGTCTAAACCTGTTGTATCATAATCTTTTAGATAGGTTGTAACTTTTTCTATCAATTGTCTATCGTGTGCGCGATTTTCATCTAACCAAAATACCGCAGGCGTGTTAGACAATCTTGCTCTGTTAACAGCAAGTTTTACCCAGTCTTGAATAGGAGCATCTTTGGTTTGACACATTCTAAAAATATCTCCCGATTGTACTTTTTGTTCCATTAATACGTTTCCGTTAACGTCTGTAACTTTTACAACTCCATCGGAAGCCAACTGAAATGTTTTGTCGTGTGAACCATATTCCTCTGCTTTTTGAGCCATAAGTCCAACGTTTGGTACGCTTCCCATTGTTACAGGGTTGAATGCTCCGTGTTTTTTACAGAAATCAATTGTTGCAGTATAAAGTCCTTCATAGCAACGATCTGGAACAATAATTTTAGTGTCTTGTCCTTTTCCTTCGGCGTTCCACATTTGACCTGAAGTTCTAATCATTGCCGGAATTGAGGCATCAATAATTACATCAGAAGGAACGTGAAGGTTAGTTATTCCTTTATCAGAATTTACCATTGCAATGGCTGGACCAGTTTCATAAACCGCATTTATTGCCGCTTCAACTTCAGCTTGTTCAGGTCTGCCAGCGATTTTAGCATAAACATCACCTAAACCATTTTTGGTATCTATTCCTAATTCTGCAAAAAGTGTAGCATATTTAGTGAAAACATCTTTATAGAAAACATCAACAGCAGCCCCAAAAATAATTGGGTCAGAAACTTTCATCATTGTAGCTTTCATATGAATTGAAAACAAAACACCTTTTTCTTTGGCGTCGATGATTTCTTTGGCGATAAACTCTTTGAATTTTGAAATACTTAAAGCAGAACTATCTATAATTTCACCAGCTTTTAATGGAGTACTTGCTTTTAGTACAGTTGTAGTTCCGCTGTTGTCAACAAATTCAATTTTAACATCAGTAGCTTCGGTAACGGTAACTGAGGTTTCGCTTCCATAAAAATCGCCACTTTCCATACTTGAAACGTGTGTTTTAGAATCAGAAGACCATGCACCCATTGAATGTGGATGTTTTCGAGCGTAATTTTTTACAGCTTTTGGTGCTCTTCTATCAGAGTTACCTTCTCTAAGAACAGGGTTTACTGCTGAACCTAATACTTTTGCATATTTTGCTTTAACAGTTTTTTCTTCGTCAGTTTGTGCTTCTTCCGGAAAATTTGGAAGTGCATATCCTTTAGATTGTAATTCTGCTATAGCATCTTTTAATTGTGGTACAGAAGCTGAAATGTTTGGAAGTTTGATAATGTTGGCTTCTGGAGTATTTGCTAATGCTCCAAGTTCGTTTAATGCATCGCCAAGTTTTTGTTCTTCGGTTAAATATTCTGGGAAGTTCGCAATGATTCTTCCTGCTAATGATATATCTCTACTTTCTACATCAATATCGGCTGTTGCAGCGAATGATTTAATGATTGGAAGTAATGAAAATGTGGCTAACATTGGCGCCTCATCAGTAATAGTGTAAATGATTTTAGACTTTGACATTTTGTTGTTTGTTTTTATATCAAACGATATTTTCGTTTATGTTGTAAAATAAATTTCGCGGATAGCAAAGATATGAAAATGAGATAAAATAGGTAATGATTTACAACGAAATCGATTGAATTATGAATTTATTATTTTAAAGATTTTAAATTGTGAATTTGATAATTTGAAGTTGACTTTATTGCAAAAAAAAATCCTTTTGTTTTATCAAAAGGATTTTTCTATTCATTTTCAAGAAAGAATTAGTTTTTGTATCTTCTTTCTTTGATTTTTGCTTTCTTACCAGTAAGTTCTCTAAAGTAATAGATACGAGCTCTTCTAACTTTACCTCTTTGGTTAACTTCAACTTTTTGTAAAGCTGGCATATTGATTGGGAAGATACGCTCTACACCAACTGCACCAGACATTTTACGGATTGTAAAAGTTTCAGTTAAACCTGAACCTTTTCTTTGAATAACAACTCCTTTAAAAAACTGAGTTCTTGTTTTTTCACCCTCTTTAATTTCATAGTAAACTGTGATTGTATCACCAGCTCCAAATGAAGGGAAATCTTTTTTTGTTGATAATTCGTTATTTACGAAATCTACTAAATTTGCCATTTTTAATTCTATTATGGTTTAAATCTGAGTAACATTCACGGTTTTCGCCAGAGGTTAATCAAATGAGGGTGCAAAAGTACAAATTTATTTTAAATAAACAAGTTTTTGTTTTTAGTTTTAAATGATTTTTAAACTAAAATAAAGTAGTTTATTCTTCTAATAAGTCTGGTCTTCTGTTTTTGGTATGTTCATAGGCCATATCTTCACGCCATTTGTCAATTTTAGCAAAATGACCGCTAGTTAATACGTCTGGAACCTTCCATCCTTTATAATCGGCTGGTCTTGTGTAAATTGGTCCTGAAAGTAATCCATCTTGAAAACTATCGGTTAAGGCAGAGGTTTCATCACTTAATACACCCGGAATTAATCTTATTAAAGCATCTGATAAAACTAATGCACCGAGTTCACCGCCAGAAAGTACATAGTCACCAATTGATATTTCTTTTGTAATAAAATGATCACGTACTCGTTGATCCACTCCTTTATAATGACCACATAAAATGATGATGTTTTCGTACATTGACATTGTATTTGCCATTTTTTGATTTAAAGTTTCACCATCAGGAGACATATATATTATTTCATCGTAATTTCTTTGAGTTTTTAAATGAGTAATGCAATCATCAATAGGTTGAATCATCATAACCATGCCTGCACCACCACCAAACGGATAATCGTCTACCGATTTTTGTTTGTTAGTTGTGTAATCTCTCAAGTTATGAAAATGCACTTCAACCAATCCTTTATCGATGGCGCGTTTCATAATTGATGCCTCAAACGGGCTTCTGAGTAATTCAGGTAATAATGTAATAATGTCTATTCTCATTTACTATGTATTATTCTGCAAAGATACAAAGTAAATAGCATTTGTTAAAAGGTTTAAGAAATCGCCGTTTAATTGTTACATAAAGAGAGAGTAAAAACACGTATTTCTACGGGTATAGTTTTATGAACTAACTTTATAAGTTTGTGAAGTCAAAATGGTGTTTCATAGAATTTATCGTTAGACCAATTGAGTGAAATGTATTTTTGCAAATTGAATCATTTAATTTGAATTTAAAATATTGATTGTCAAATATTTATATTTATATAATAAAATTTTAAGTAAATTTTAAGTTTAAATTAACAAAAAATAGTCCAAAAGTGTAGCTGAACGATTTTCAATGCTTTTCAACGTTTTTAATTTTTTGTAGGAAAGTTATAATTTAGGTTTGCTGTAGAATTAATTCGACTAAAATCGAAGAGATAAAAAAGAAATTAAAATATATTGTGAAGTTGATCTTAGCTTTCTGCCCCGAAACTAAAGATAAAATAAACTTAACCTCGAAAGAAATTTAAACCTTGTTTAAATCTCATTAGTGCTATATTTTAATAATAAAAAACATTTAAAATATAATATTATGAGTAATTTAAAAGTAAAACAATTAACAAAATCGTCTGTTCTACAATCTAAAAGATTTGTAAGAACTCTTAAGATTGCTTTTGTAATTTTATTGATGATGTTTTCAATTTCCAGCGTTCATTCACAAAGAACTGCACAAGCGAATCAAATCATTACAAAAGATGCTTTTTTGAATTCTATATCTACTTCAAACACTAGAAGTTCTTCAGCAGAGTATAATACAGTACTGGGTTTATTAAATAATTCAAATGCGTCTTTGTATCTAAGTAATGGTCAAGCTAGAACATTCGGGCAAATGCCAGTTTGTATGTACACTGACCTAACTTCACTTAGCATTGCAGATCGACCTGATTTACCAACTAATGATATTCAGATAGTGACAATAAAGATTGCAAGAGCGTCTGATATTAGTGGTCCGATAGATTTAACAACAATCTGTAATTACAAAAACGTAAAATACATTCACATCAAATTAAATTTTGATATGGAAGCAACTCAATTGGCTAGATTGATTAAAAACTGTAACCCGAAATGCGTTGTTTTTTTCAGCGTTGAAAAAATATCTTAAGTTATTATTTTGAATAAAATAAACCTATTTATTATGAAAAAATCATACTCAAATACAAATAATCGAATTAGCTTTTACTTTATCCAGACAATGTTCTTGCTAGGGTTATTATTTTCTGCTAATGCACAAGTTAGAGTACCTTTTACGCAAAGGACTTCTCAATATACACCATCAAGAAATGTTTATAACATTAAAGGTGATTTTGCAATGGTTGGAAATACGAATCTAACACTTCAAAGTTATAACGACACCGATACTAACAACAACCAAATGGTTTATGTTGATATTGATGGAGATGTAAATACACTTAATTCATCATCAGCAAATTTGACATTTTCTACTGAAAATGGTGCTTTGCCATCTTGTTCGAAAATAGTTTATGCAGGATTGTATTGGACAGGAAGATCGTCGGATTCTAACCCAAGTAACAATATTTTTACGATAACAAAGTCGGTTCCTGGCAATCAAGCAATTAATACAAATTATAATGTTGGAAATGGTAACGCGATTACAAATACCAACTATTCTTTAGGAATTACTAGAGGTGGAGGAACAGGTAATCGTTATCCAATCTATACATTCTCAAACGGCACTAATAGTTATGTTTTCAATTATACTAACGCAGTTGGAGCAGCTATGGTTACTTTATCTGTGAATGGTGCCGCTGCTGTTAATGTACCAGTTACTGTTTCAACAACAGGATCAACTTCAACAGCAACATTAAATACTCCTTATGTTATTACAAACGGATCTGTAATTTTAACAATTAAAGATTTAGTTAGAGACACATCTACAAGCTTAACTACAACTAATACTCAGACTACTTCATTTTCTAATGTTAATGTATCAGGTACAATTTTGGGTACTGTATCAGTAACGAAAACATATGATAAACGAGTTATATCTTTAAAAGGACCACAATCATCAACCTATACTCAGTTTACAGCTGCAGCTACAGATATTTATTATCCTACAACTACAGATGGATATATGTATTCAGCTTACGCCGAAGTTACAGATTATGTTAGAAACAATGGATTAGGAAATTATTTTGCTGCTGATTTAGCATTAGTTGAAGGTAATGGCGGAGGAACTGGTTTCTACGGCGGATGGAGTTTGGTAGTTGTTTATGAAAATTCTAAAATGAAATACAGAGATGTAACAATCTTTGATGGTCACGCTTATGTTGCGGGTAGTGTTACAGCTGATTTTGAAATTCCAGTTTCGGGATTCAATACGGTGCAATCTGGACCAGTAAATATGAAATTAGGTTTAATGGCAGGTGAAGGTGATAGAGGAATTTCAGGTGATTACTTTCAAATACGAAACCATACCAATACAAGCTGGGTAACATTAAATCACTCAGGAAATGCGATAGATAATTTCTTTAATTCATCAATTCAAACAGGTGGTAATACTAGAAATCCAAATTTACTTAATAACACGGGTTTAGATATTAGTGTTTTTGATATTCCAAATTCTAATAATACTGTTTTAACAAACAATCAAACGGTTACTAGGTTTAGATATGGTACAACCCAAGATACTTATGTGATTTTCGCAGCTGTAATGTCGGTTGACGCTTATATTCCAGATGTTGAAAATGTGTTAACTACAACAGCAATAAATAATGTTCCTGTAGTTGCTGCTCCGTATACAGTTTTACCTGGACAAGAAATGACTTTTAATGTTTCAATCAAAAATTTAGGAACAGAACCAATTAATAATTACAAACTTATAATTCCGATGCCTTTTAATGCAACTTATGTGGCAGGAAGTGCAGTTGGTACTATATTATTTTCACCATTACCAACTCCAAATACAATATTTTTTGATCCTACTTTAGGTGCAACAGGTTCACTTGTATGGGATTTTGGTACTTTACCTTTGCCAGCTGATCCAAGTACACTATTAGGTTCATTAACATTTAAATTAAGTGCAACAACTGATTGTTCTATATTGAGTAATCCAAATTGTTTGGCTCCTATCTCTGTTAATGGAACATCGTCTGGTGTTGGAGGAATAACAGGAGTTAGTTTTAATGGAAAGGGATATATAAAAGGTTATACACAAAATGGGAACTGTGTTGGTGAGCCAATAAGTCAACCTTTGAATGTAGATATTAATGGTACTAATTACGTAAATGCGAATTGTCAAAATACGCCATTAGTTAGAAATTTTAATATTTGCAATTCTAGTACAACTGTTGCTGTTTCTCAAATAGCTTCAAATTTTCCTTTAGGTTCATTATTTTACAACGAATATCCAATTACTTCTACGTCTATTCAATATAATGTTAATACACCGTTTCCAGCAATTGCAGGATCGACAGTAACCTATTATGCAGTTCCTCCAAATACTTCAGGTTGTTTTTTCCCATTTACAATTAGTAGATGTGGAGCGATTAATGCGATAGATGACAATTATTCAAATATAAATTGTTCTTCTTCTGGTTTGATTGGAAACGTTATTTCAAATGATTTATTAAATAATATTCCAGTTTCATCTAATCAAGTAACATTTACATTATTAACAGGAAGTAATCCAAATATAACTTTTGATAATTCTGGCAATATAACTATTGCTAGCGGAATAAGCGCAGGATCGTACACGTTTACTTATAGAATATGTGAAATTGCAAATCCATCTAATTGCGACATAGCTACAATTACAATAAATGTTGTAGATACAACAGCTCCAGTTATTGCAGCATTACCATCGCCATCAACAATCAGTTGTCCAGCGACGCCTAGTTTTGCAACAGCAACAGCAACAGATGCTTGTGGCTCAGTTACTTTAACATTTAATGATGTAATAACAAACGGACAATGTGCTTCAAGTTATTCAGTAACTAGAACTTGGACAGCAACAGACTCAAATGGTAACACATCAACAGCATCTCAAACAATCAATGTAACCGATACAACAGCTCCAGTTATTGCAGCATTACCAGCTCCAAGTACAATTTCTTGTCCAGCGACGCCGAGTTTTGCAACAGCAACAGCAACAGATGCTTGCGGATCAAATGTTACATTAACATTCAATGATGTAACAACCAACGGACAATGTGCTTCAAGTTATTCAGTAACGAGAACTTGGACAGCAACAGACGCTTGTGGAAACACATCAACAGCATCTCAAACAATCAATGTAACTGATACAACAGCACCAGTTATTGCAGCATTACCAGCTCCAAGTACAATTTCTTGTCCAGCGACG